>JAKSDI010000026.1 GCA_022360175.1 Chitinophagales bacterium | reverse complement strand
TTATCTTTTTAACTAAAAAGTTTTGAGGTAAGCTATCATATTTGGGCGTATCATTCGTTTATGGAGGTATAGAAAATTTAAACACGCCAGATCCTTCGTATTAAATGGCTTAATCCTCCTAAATTTTCTATACCACTTGAACCACCTAAATTACAAATACACCCGACTATGAGTAAAGTAAAGCAATTTCTTCTTTATTGTTCAGGCGCAGATCTTCGTACCTTAGAAAAATGCCCTTCTGATGAAAATAAATTTGTTGGCATAGGAGGTACTGTTTTATTTACCGGTATACTGGCTTTCTTTTCTGCTGGTTATGCCATTTACACAATATTTGACAGTTATTTCTTCGCCTTTGCATTCGGGCTTATCTGGGGACTTATGATTTTTAATCTGGATCGCTATATCGTTTCCAGTATGAAGAGCAGAGGTTCATTTGGAAAGGACTTTCTCATTGCCTTCCCTCGCCTGGTACTTGCCATATTGCTTGCGCTTGTCATTTCTAAACCATTAGAGCTTAAGATTTTCCAAAAGGAAATTGATGCTGAGCTCATTACCATGGAACAAGAGGTATATAAAAAACAGGAAACTACAATCAAAGATCGCTATGTAAATCAAATAGCAGGACATCAACAACAAATTGACCAATATCAGTCCGAATTGGGTGAGCTGGTAGCTGCGCGTGATACCCTGGCTTTGATGGCATTACAGGAAGCAGATGGAACAGGTGGTTCTGGAAAGAAAAATTTGGGCCCTATCTATCGCGCCAAAAAAGCAAAAGCAGATGCTGCACAAGCTGAACTGGATGCTGCCAAATCCCGCTTGATTCCTCTTATCAATAAACAAGAAGCCAGCATCAATGAATTAGACAGCCTAATGAAGAGTGATATTGCCAATCTGGATCGTAAAGCTTATGGTGGCATGGCAGCACGTATGGAAGCGCTTCATCGCCTGGGAGAAGAAAGCAATGCTATATTTCTCGCTACCATCTTCATCACCCTGCTCTTCATTGCTATTGAAACCTCCCCTATTTTTGTAAAGCTTATATCGCCTCGAAGCCCATATGATCATTTGTTACATGAACATGAGTTTCCTTTTGAGATGAGCGCACTCGAAAATACCAGCCTGCTCAAAAATGCTACCCAAAATAAAATACGCTTTGAGCAAGAAACCACTATTTATCGTACCCAGCAGGAAATAGAAATAGAAAAAGAGCTAACAGATGCTTATCTTGCTCGTAAGAAAGAGGAACTAAAAAATCGCCCATTAGAATGGATGAAGTGGCCTTTTGTGAGGGGATAAAAGAGGTGATTAGTGATTAGTGATTAGTGATTAGTGATTAGTGATTAGTGATTAGTGAAATTAATATTGATAAAAAATGACTATATAAAATCGTCTAGAGAATGATCGAGTTTCTTTAGACGATTTTCATATCGCAATGTGCGCACATCATCATCGATATGCTAAGCAATAAATTAAAAATACTTTAGCCAGAAGAACAATTTTCCCTAAGCCATTCAACTCTATAATTTATTCTATATTTCACTTGACAAAATACATCAGAAACACCTAACTTGCCGCCCTAAAACAGATAAAGCACCTTATGGATAGAAATTATGACCTCTCCGATCCAACTGACCTGGATTTGTTAAAATCTGATTTTGAGGTATACTCTCCGGATGAATGGCAGGAAATGATTGATTATTCTTTATCAGAAGGCAATAAGAGATTACTTTCCTATGATGAACGCGGATGCTTAATGACAGCCCGCAAGAAAGCCCTTTATAATAATCACCCATCTCCACGTCAAATGGTATGGGCATTAAAAATTGCAGACAAAGTAGAAGAAGCAAAAAAACAATCGTAATGGCTATCTAAGGATTACTTTACCGGCAATCCTCTATTGCGGTTTTTGAAATAGGTAGACGCTGAAATTTTTGGAAATATCCCTTCCTCTATAGTCAGCTTGTCTATCTGCACGCTTTTATGTGTATTCAGAGTAAAAGTCAGAGGTTCTGCATATTTACTTCGTTTTCTATAATGGGGCTGTGTATCAAATGCTCCGTGTAAACCACAGAAGTTAGGTTTTAAGGGATTCCAGTTTTTTCCAAAATAATAGCGAATGGTATAAGCTCCTTTCGGGAAATCCTGCATTTGTAATTGCTCTCCTCTACGGAGGTAAGCATGGCGTACTATCAGAAAAGAGTCTATAGCATATACGCATGCTACTGCATCATATTCTGTATTGTTGATCAAGCTTAATTCATTTCCTGAGGATTCATCATATATACCCTCTTCAAAACAACGAGGAAAAGCCAGTGTACCTGTAGGCAACTGATTTCCTTCATATTTTGAACGATGCTTTACAAAATCAGGTACCGTATTTTTACTCCTTGTCATATAATCGTAAGTGGTTACATGCTCTACTTTTTTACTGGTCAATAATGTATTTCCCGCCTGATAGGCTACTATGCTTATAGTTGTTGACAATACGACAATCAAACCGATATGTACCAATCTTGTTGGTCCTGCAGTATCCGATCCAAAAAGAAAATCTCTAGTATATAAAAGATGGTCGTGCAGTTGTTGCCAAATCGTAAGCCGATCAAGAGGGTCTCTTTGAGGGGGCGGGCTCCACTTAATTGCTAAAGGTTTACGGGGAGGCTTATCTAATTGCTTTAACAACTGATGTTCTAATTGTTGCAGTTTAGAATAGAAGATGTAATCACTTTTCCATACCTCTCCCCTACTTTCGAGCCAATGTAGCGTATCTATCGGGGCTTTCCGGCGACAGTAATGCAAAATCGGGAGTAATAAAAATTTAATGTGTTGAAGTTTTTTTTCATTAATCTTAATAGTCAGATGCTTTTCTTTATCCGAAAAAGGCAACAACACATCTAACAAACTCACCATTTTCTGTGGAGGTTTCAGCTGGTATTGAGCTACTGTTTTAGCGGGTTTAATTGCTTTATAGATTTCCTCTAGTAGCTTTTGAGTATAAATTCCTGCTCCCCAGTTCATTGTTGTATTAACATGAGGATGTACTTTAAGTGCCAATTTGCATAAAGCACTCAACAGGCCTATGCTCTGGTATCTGTCCCATTTACTGATACCCAATTTTATGAGTTCTTCAGATAGTTCTATCCGCAGTTGGTACTGTCCCAACCAGCTATACTGAAAGTAGCCTTCAGGCACCCAATGATAAACTGTTTGCAGGAGTATTTCTTCCGAATATTGTTGGCCAATGTGGCCAAGCCGGAGAGAGCGTATATATTCAATGGTCTTTTGAATAATGGGGTTATTCATTTGAGATAGCGTTTTAGAGTATGTATACCATCTAAAATACGATTCTTACCCAAAGGGTTCCAAAATGATCGAAGAATGGTCACATTTATTTGATAAATCATTCAAGATGTTTTTAATGTAAAGAAAAGATTGGAGGAGTATTATAAATTGTTGTATTAGTAGTTCAAAATGAGTTAAGTGCCAAGACAAATTAAATCACATAATAACTTGAGTGGCTTTTAGCCTTATACTTTGTTGATAATACTCGCCGTAGCTATGGCTATGCCTGCGTTTTTACTCGGTCAGGCCTCGTGAGAAAAGTTGCCTTGTCTAAGCCTAAAATTCATCTCAATTTATTGGTAACACAATTTTGTCTTGGCACTTACTTAGAAGGCATCGTCCTAAGCCTCTATCAACTTTATTCTATACCCTAGCGAATTGCCTGCTGATAAAGTTTGAGTGTGGTATCCTTTACTGCCCTCACTTAGGCCTGCATTTGTCATCCTACTGACGCTCTGAAAACTTTTTACATTTACTTTGGTTATCTGCTTGCTATTTTAAGCTTTAGCCTAAATATTTGTGGGCTAAATTTCTAGATCACTTTAAAGCTATGTCTACTCATGAGAAAACTACAACTCACGCTTGCTCTTTCTATTCTCGTTTTTTCTTTATCCGCTCAAAAAGAAGGTAATATTTGGTATTTCGGATATGGATTTGGCCTGGACTTTAGCAATGGAGATCCGGTTGCTCTTTTCGATGGTGCCATGCAAACTTTCGAGGGTTGCGCAAGTCGATGTGATATAGATGGTAATCTTCTCTTTTATAGTAATGGAGGTGGGCGGACCAGTTCTCCTGCCAATATTTCATCTGGTACCATTTGGAATAGTAATAATAACCTCATGTATGATATGCAGGGCCTGGAAGGAGGAGGTTATAGTGCAGCTCAATCCTCTGTTATACTCCCTTCTCCTACAAACACCAATCAATATTATCTTTTTACTATGGAAGAGGATGAATTTGATATTGACGGCATTCCGGTAGGCCAGGAACAAGGTAGGGGTTTAAGTTACTTCAAGATAGATATGAGTTTAAATGGAGGTTTAGGTGAGGTGATAACAGCAGATGAAAACTTACACGTTCCTACCTATGAATCACTTGCCGCCACTATACATGGTAATGGCAATGATTATTGGGTAGTAATTGTAGATAATAACACACGTGATTTTTTTGTATATCAGGTTAATGACAGTGGTGTCTCAAATCCAGTCTTACGCCCCAGAGGCATCAATTCCAATTTTAGCTACCCCATAAAAATTTCCCCAAAAGGAAATCGACTTACAGAAGCGGGAGTTTTATATAATTTCAATCGCAATACAGGTAATATTACCAGCCCAAGAACCCTTTTAAACCTCAATGCGTATTCCGTAAGCTTTTCTCCCAATAGCCGTTATCTATATTTTGGAGAACAGGGAACTGATAAAACCATTCTAACAAGATTTGATACAGAATCGAGTGATATTGCTAGCTCAAGAGAGGTCATTGACAGTCTGGACAATAGCTTTGGCGGCTTGATGCAATTAGCTCCCGATGGAAAAATATATTGGGTGAGCTATGAAACAGATAATCCGCAAAATGCTCGCATTCATACCATAGACTGCCCCAACTCCAGCGGCCCCAGTTTAGTAAAGAACGTATTTACCTTTAGCTGGAATGACAATTTCCTCCCGCCATTCCTTGGCCTTCCAAATTTTACAGATAATATTTTTCAAAACGAGATAAGCGAGGAAGTTGATCTGGGAGAAGATATGGTATTAGACTGTGTCACAGGCCCTATCGTTCTTGATGCGGGTAATGAAGGCGCCACCTATCTATGGTCAACTGGAGCAACCTCCCAGACTATTACGGTAACTCAAGCCGATACCTACCGTGTAACGGTGACTACCGAATGTGGTATGATTAGTGACGAAGTAGTTATAACTGATGATAACCCAGTCCCCAATATTGTAATAGCAGGAGAAACCAGTGTATGTCCTGGCGGCAGTACTATTCTAACCGGCGCTAGTAATGAAGAAGTCAATTATCTATGGTCAACAGGCAATACATCAAATAGTATTGAAGTACTCAGCCCTGGCCTTTATACTTTGACGGTAACGGATTTATGTGATGCCAGTAATGTAGATAGCATAGAAGTGCTTTTTCTTGATCAGGAAAGTATTGAAATAGTAGGCCCAACAGCAGTATGTGAAGGAGAGAGCATTCAACTTACTGCGTCCTCTCCTGGTGCTGAAAGTTACACCTGGTCTAATGGGAATACGGAAGCAGTAATTGAAATCACTTTTGGTGGTACTTATGGACTAAGTGTAACCAATGCCTGCGAAGAAATTGATACAATTATCACTATTGGCGAAAGCCCCCGCCCTAATGTTGAAATAATTTCTAATCATATATTATGTCCTGGTGATAATAAAGTTTTAGAATTAAATGCAGAAAATGTAACGAATTATAATTGGAGCAATGGTTTTTCTGGCTCATCTATTACTGCTCGAGAATGGGGATGGTATATCATTGAAGCCAGCAATGATTGTGGTACAACTACAGATAGTTTATTACTATTACCTACTGGATGTGATAATTGTATTTATATTCCAAATGCATTTTCTCCAAACGAAGATGGGAGAAACGACCTCTTTACACCTATTGTAGTTTGTCCTCTTGAAGATTATCACCTACAGGTTTTTTCCAGATGGGGTGCATTGGTTTATGAAAGTACAGAACAAGGTGCTGGCTGGAGTGGCGATTTCAAAAATGAACCGATGAATCCTGATTTGTTTATTTGGCAATTACAATATAAACAGGCAGGGCAAAAATTCATAAAAGAGGGAGATGTATTATTAGTTCGATAACTTCCTTCTATTAAAAGAGTAAAAAATTCAAAACAGCCATTAATAATATCAAATCGGTTAATATTACATTAAAAATGTCCTATTAGTCCTATATAGTTGTCCGATTTTTCTTTTACATTATTTATATTTTTGCTTCACACTTATTAACCCATAAATTATTTTTTATGCCTAATGTAACTATTAAGCTGGAAAACAACCAGCCACTTACAGCTGGTGGTCAAGACCTCAACATTATGATCACGGGCAAGCAGCCAAAGGGCGGTCAATCTATTAATTTATCAGGACTTACACTAGGAGTTTCTACCAAATGGAGTGATTTCATCAGCGGCAATTCTGCTCAAACTATTTCTTTTGATTACATGGACAGCGGCAGGCTATACTATGGCTATGGCAATATGAATGACGCTCCGGAAGGCAGTACAGATCAGCCTGTTCCATATTGGGGCCGCTATTATGGTGTAATTGAGTTTGCATATGTACCAGGAGATGATGGCATATACCTGGATATCACCGATGTAAACCTGGTTGCAATGCCTCTATCCATTACAGGTACTACGTCTAACGGAATGCCATTTAAGCTTGGTTACAAGACATCCGCCGATGATATGCGTACGGCATTGATTACCAACAATATTAATCATGGTAGCGGTTGTGTTGTAAAAAAATGGAATAACAAACCTCCTGCAGCAGGTGATTTAGCAGCTGTGATTACATGCCGTTCTGGCAATCAAAAAGTAGTATCTCCTACTGCTGGAACTTACCGTTGTTACAATTATTCTTTTGATTCTTACATTGACAGCCTTTGCAAAGATAAAACGCCTATCATCATAGTTTCTGATGCTGGAACTGATAGTGGGGAAACGGTGACTTTCACTGGTTCATTCACAACAGGAGATAATGTAATTGAACTTACAGGTTCTAATGGTGACACTTTGAATATTCCTGCTACTGTAGGGGGTGATCCAAACTTTTCAAATGGTATCATTTATCAGTGTGATGGAGGTAAAGTTAGTTATAATGGCCATCTGATTGCTCAAAATTACAAGCCTGGAACCAACTCTCCTCTTACTGCTGATCAGGTCATTTATTCCAACTCTACTACTCGTAATATTTTCATCGGGATGAATGAAGGCCGTTTCGTTCCAAGTACTACCCAAATTGCAGCCAATGAATATGCCAACTGGGCAACTATGAAGCCCTGGCCAGGTACTGAAGGTAGTCAATACGCTAAGTATGTATATGAGAACTGCAATGCATATGGCTATCCCTATGCCGATAAATTTTTAAGCGCCTTAGTTATAGCAGAAATCTCAGATCCTACTAATAATCCGATTGTTATCTCCAGTTGTCCAAACAACAAGCCATGCAATTATGGTGGAACGAACCCATCTGGCACTATTACTTCTAATTACTTGCTAACTATAGGGCCTGATAGTGTTAGCAATATGGGAGATGTAAAAATTGAATCTGCTGATGGTACATTGCTTACCATTATCAAACCTAATCAGGCAGGTACCTACTCTGGAAATATTCCTACCACAAGTGGCTGGAATAAGATTCTATTCTCCACACCTAATAAATACATCCTGTATCAAACAAGTCCTACACCTCAGGTTATTGCACAGGATGGAAGTGGTGCAACAGCTATAGATTGCCTGTACGTAGGAGACCCTTCTGTTTTAAAACCAGGATGGCAAATTGGGTTTACCCAAAATCCAACCACTGGTAAATATACATTAGGATTGGGTGATCATCTGAAGTGGAATGATAAGGCAAGCTCACCAGCTATTCCTTCTTAAACTTTGATCTCCTTTCATATAAAACAAGCGCCTTACTTTTGCAAGTAAGGCGCTTATACTATAAACGTAGATTGTCTTCGGGTATAATTGGGAAAATTGGGTTTATGGGATTCTAAGTTGTTCTATTCTTCGCCACAGGATTCAATCAAAGCATCCAGTGCAGCCTGGTCTTCCAGCGTCATCACAGTACCATCCGCAAGTATTACGTCATATGGGAATGCGATACTAGGACGCTCTTCAGCATCTGGATTTTCCATGATCCACGCACGAACGGCCATGCGGAATTCAAAACGATTTTCTACCGTTGTGCTGGTTCCATCAGGGAAATCAATGGTTAATGGGAAAACTGGACGGAAACATGGACGATGTGGCCCATTATGTCCGCAATCAGCCCATATCTCCTGAAGCTGATCAGCACTTTCTACTGTAACCACTGTGCCGTCTGCTAAAGTAACATCAAAAGGATACTCCAACTCAGGGCGTTCTTCCGAATCAGGATTGTTAACAAACCATTCGCGAATAGCTACACGCAATTCCTGGCGATTGTTAACTTCTACCGTTGTTCCATCAGGATAAATTACTGTTAGTGGGTATTCCGGTTGGAAACATGGCCCATTAGGCCCATCAGGAGTACATTCTTCAAGCAGTGTTTGTACATCCTCCTCACTGTTTACAGTCACAACCGTTCCATCCTGCAAGGTTACATCATATGGGAATTGAATAGTGGGAGGTTCTGTAGCGTCAGGATTATTTTCTTTCCAGTCGCGAATAGCCATGCGCAATTGGAAGGAATTTTCTACCTCCAGTGTATTTCCATCAGGGAAAACAAGGGTTACCGGAAATACGGGACGAAAACATTTACGGTGTGGACGAGGGAATGGCGGACTGTCTGGCAGACAATCTGCTACAACAGCCTGGAAATCTTCTGCCGTCTCAATCAATACAGTAGTATCATCTTCAATGCTTACTTCAAATGGCATTACGACTGTAGGGCGACTGGTACCAGGATTGCTTTGACACCATTCGCGGAAAATTTGGCGCAATTCAGCAGGATCGTTGGCCTCAGCCGTTTCACCTCCTGGCAATGCGACTGTCACAGGAAAAACAAACTCGAAACAGCCGTGTAATAATCTCCCACCAGGGCCGCGGGTTCCTTCATAAGGATCGGAGCGTGTTTCAATAGTCAGGTCCGTTGCTTCATTTAAATCATCCGTAAGATTTTTTTCACATGCAGTTCCGAAAGCGGCAATTGCCAGGATAAATAGAAAGTTCCATTTTAATACGTTCTTAAACATATCTCTTTTTTTTGGGTGAGAAATAAATTATAGCAACTGGTTCTTTAGTAAAATCCTTCACTATAATTCGTTGTTCATTGGTAGGAGACGGCACTTTTTATTTTGTACTCAAAAAAAAATGGAAAAAAATTATTTTTTTTGAAAAGGTATTAAAATAGAAGAATAGAAGTTTTAAACTTGTGCTATCAAATAAAGGTCAAAAGCCGGAAAAGATCATCAGAAAATCATGAGTACCGAAAAACTTTGGCTACAGCTACAAGGCGGGGACAAATCGGCATTCGAGCAACTTTACCGACAAGAGGTGAAGGTGCTTATTAACTATGGCTTTCGTTTCACATCAGATACACAACTCATTGAAGATAGCGTACAGGATTTATTTGTAGAGCTATGGCAAAAACACGATCGCCTGAGCCCTGTTAAGTCTGTACGTAGCTATCTGATGGTAAGCTTAAGAAGGAAAGTTGCCAGAAGGCTAAAAAGAAATATACGGACAGAATCTCCAGAAGAAGTACAAGAAGAACAAATGGAAATTAGTCTGGCTATAGATGAAGAAATTTGCCAGCAGGAATTGGAAACAGAGCAATTGGCACAACTTCAGGAAGCACTCAATCAGTTAAGCAATAGACAAAAAGAAGTACTTTACCTTAAATATCAGCAAGGACTTGATTATGAAAACATCTGTGAGATTATGGATATCAGTTATCAGTCTGCACGTAATCTAACAGCCTCTGCTCTGAAGCGTATGAAAGGCATCTTGTATATGATAGGAGTATTTTTTTTACTTTTTTTAAGTACAAATTCCTGATTATAGCCTCCTTATAGTAGATCGTCTACATTAAAGCCTATGAAAGAAGCATATTTACAATACGATATACCTACTCTTGCTCAGGATAATGATTTTATCCAATGGGCCAGGCATGCTGATGGCCTCCCTGATAAAAAATGGGAAGAATGGCTGCAACAACATCCCGAGCAACGGGAAAAAATTAATGCTGCAAAATCACTGGTTAAAAATCTTCAGTTCAAAGAACAAGGGGTTTCTGATGAACGCATTGAAGCACTTTGGCAACGTATCGATCAAGCTAGTGAGCGTCCTGTGGCAAAAGTACGCACGCTAAATACCCGATGGATAGCTGTTGCTGCCGCAATCGCTCTATTATTAGCCTTCTTTTTCGTATTCAATAATGACTCCGGAACGGCTAACATGATGACTGAAGCTGCTGAGACTAAATCAATCAAACTCCCTGATGGCTCTACTGTCATTCTCAACGCAGTGTCTAGCCTTAGCTATTCTGCTGACAACTGGGAACAGTCACGTACTATTCACCTGGAAGGAGAAGCTTTCTTTGAAGTAAAAAAAGGTGCTCCATTTAAAGTCATCACTAAGAATGGAAATGTAGAAGTATTAGGTACCAGTTTTAATGTAGACAGTTATGATGATAGCTTTGCAGTAAACTGTTATACAGGTAAAGTGCGAGTAAGTAGCCAGGGGCAAAGTACAACCATTGAAAAAGGCGGATTTGCATTACTGGAAAATAACCAATTGAGGAATACCTCTTTTGATACCGAAAAGACTAAAGATTGGAGAGTTGGTTTTTTTAAATATGAAGGTAGTCCTCTTTCAGAAGTTTTTGATGAACTGGAGCGCCAGTTTGATGTGCAAATTGCTGCACCAGATAGCATTTTAGAACGTCGATACACAGGTTTTTTCACCAACAATCAACTAGATAGTGCGTTGTATCTGGTAAGCTGGCCAATGAGACTACAAGTGGAACAGAAGGAACAAAAAATACAAATAAAACCTATTGAATAAAGGTAAGTACATTCAATATATCATATTATTTCTTTTGCAAGCATACCTGATAAACAATCAGCTATATGCACAGTCTTCTGCTATCCTTATCCAGGAAAATTTCACCAATACTGATCTCGAATCTGCACTCTTGCAATTAGAACAGAACTATCCTATCCAGCTTGCTTATGAAAGTGAGATTGTAAAAGACATTCAGATCAATCAGGTGCTCCAGGAATTACCACTGGCTGAAGCACTGGAATTATTATTACAAAGCACAGGGCTTTCTTTTCTAATACTGGGAGAAGATAAAGTACTCATTCGGCCGGAGCCTACATCTTACAATTATTCTGAAAACGTCATTACCTACAAAGGCAAAATCACTGATAAAGAAGAAGGAAGCCCTCTACCCTACGCGCTCCTATTTCTTGAAAAAGACAAAGGAGGAGCCTATACAAATGATGAAGGCCTTTTTGAATTAAGTGTTCCGGAAAAAGACTTGCCACTCCAACTTAACATACAACACCTTGGATTTGAGCCTTTACAGCTAATTCTCACTCGAAATACAAAAACCAATCTAGGGAATATCCAGATGACATACCAACAAGTGAGCATCTCTCCTATTACAGTAAGTGAATTGCCTCCTGCTTTGAGTAGTCTGAATACAGGAGATGGTACCCGTATATCTGTTGAAGAATTGAATAAATTGCCTGGTTTTTTAGGTGGGAATGACTTAATGCGTCAATTGCAGCTTCTACCAGGTGTGAGTGCGCATAATGACCGCTCTGCCGGACTACAAGTACGCGCAGGAGGAAATGATGAAAATTTAATCATTCTGGATGGCATTACGCTCTATGAGGTTGATCATTTTTTTGGCGTATTCAGCGCCCTTAATGCAGAAGCAATTGCAGAGGCACAACTATACAAAAATGCCTTTCCTGCAGAGTATGGAGGTCGTACAGCAAGTATTCTTGAAGTGACTGGCAAGTCTGGTTTAGATCGACCTTTTAATGGTTCTCTTTCTATCAATTCATTACTTGGTAATGCCTTTCTTTCAATACCTGTAGGCCCCAAAATGTCTTTTATGTTAAGTGGGCGCCTCAGCAACAGAAATGTAGCCAAGACTCAGTTGTTTGGGCTAATATCTGAAGACGAGATCATTAGTCAGCGTTTCCCAAATATTTCAGATGCGGCAGAAAGTAGTATCCAAAATATTCAGCCCGATTTCAGATTTTATGATACGCATATGAATTGGCACTGGCAGGCCTCTGATAAATCCCTGTTCAAAGCCAGTTTATTTATGAGTAAAGATAATTTTGGCTATGATTATGAGCAAAGCTATCGCCGATTATTCAACAACCTTCCAAGGTTGATCACGGAGAGATACGAGGAGGATGCCAGTTGGCAAAATCAAGGCTGGAATCTGGCCTATCAAAGAAACTGGAATCAACAACTCTCTTCTGCCCTGGAATATAGCTATAGTCAGCTAAACACCAGTAGGTATACCATCGCATCTGTCGATAGAGGAATCGGCCCAAACACTCCCATCACTACATTTGACAATAGTCAGACCAATGAAATAAAAAGCCATTTTATTGATTGGAAAAACAATTGGCAGATCAGCCCCCAAAGCCAGCTAAAATTAGGATATCATTACAACTACAACTTGGTTAATCACAATATAGACCTTGCACGTAAACCATCCCTAACTAAAGCAGACAAAGCCTCCCTCCATGCTATTTATGGAGAACATCTATACGATTGGGAAAATGGTTTACACACTACCTTCGGACTTAGAGCATCCTATTATGGGCTCAGTAAGGAGGTTCTATTATCCCCAAGGCTATTCCTTAGTTATCAGATAGTAGATCATTGGCTCCTGAAAGCCAGCTTGAGCCGTTACCACCAATTTTTACGCAATTTTGTGTATGAAGATCGCTTTGGCAGAAATTTTGATTTTTGGGTACTCAGCGATGGCCAACAATTCCCGGTAGCACATGCCAATCAAGCGATGTTTGGTAGTAAATTGATCAACAAGACAGGATGGACTATTGACCTTGAACTATATGCAAAAAAGATGGAAGGCATCCGCATTTATGCCCTTGTGCTTCCCGCTATGCGCACAGACCAACAAGCCCAGCCTAATAATTACCGATTGTTTTCTGGTACCGGAAAAACCATAGGCATAGATTTATTAATTAAAAAAGACTGGAAAGCCTATAGTAGCTGGCTAGCCTATACGCTTAGCAAAAGTACTCATCAATTTCCTGGTATCAATCAGGGGCTGGCTTTTCCTGCTGAAAACGACCGCAGGCACCAGCTCAAATGGGCTAATATGTACCGATGGAAAAAATTCGATTTTTCAGCGACCTACATATTTACAAGTGGCAAGCCGTATCTTGACTACTCTCAATTTGATCCGGAAGAAAATCGCGGTGAAATCAATATAAATGATTATTACACCTACCTGCAAGATTATCATCGAGTAGATGTAGGCTTAAACTTCCACTTCGATTACCTGCCAGGAAAAGTAGCGACACTGGAAGCTTCTGTTTTTAATTTGTTCAATCACTCCAATATTGCCTACCGGCAATTTATCTTTTCTCTGCCAAGTCAAAACGAACAAGGCCTCCCGAATAATGTAGTCCTGGGCAATGATTTACAACTCTTAGACCGCACTTATAACATTGGCATCAGCCTGAAATTTTAAGCATAAATACGAATTCAAACACAAGATCAATTATACTTAAGACGCTTGCGCTTTGAGTTTGAACTTGACACTTGAATTTGAACTTAGGCCCATGCTTGATATTTCTGAAGAGAAGTTTTATATTGAAAAGAAAAAGTATATATGGCTGCCTACATGAACATGGATACACTGCGCTTCCTTCTGACACAAGTTCACAACATTTCTGATTTATTTCAATACAGCCGCTTTAAGGATTATGATGAGGAAACTATTTTAACTTTTCTTGATGCTATTAAAGATTTTTCTGATAAGGAGTTGTTTCCCTACTTCCGTGAAATGGATGAAAAACCAGCCTATTTTAAAAACAATAGCATCATTGCTCATCCGCAATTAAAAAAAGTAATGCGGCAGTCGGGAGAAATGGGAGTTATAGGTGCGACTTTTGATGCCGAATACGGCGGGCTTCAAATGCCTGAAATAGCCTCGCAGGCAGTCTATTTTATTATGAGTTCAGCCAACAATCACTGCGTTGGTTATCCTGCTCTCACTGGTGGTGCAGCCGATCTGATCCTAACCTTTGGCAGCGAAAAACTCAAGGAACTATATGCAACTAAGATGCTTTCTGGTGAATGGGGAGGTACGATGTGTCTCACCGAACCACAAGCGGGCAGTTCTCTTAGTGATCTCACTACTGCAGCCACTTCTACTGATGAAGGCTTCTACCAAATCAAAGGGCAGAAAATATTCATTTCCGGAGGTGACCATGAATACTGTGACAATTTTGTTCACCTCTTATTAGCACGTATTGATGGAGCGCCTGCAGGTACCAAGGGCATCTCACTTTTTGTAGTTCCTAAAAAACGTATCACAGATACTGGAGAATTAGAAGATAATGATGTCCTTACAGCAGGTGATTTTCAAAAATTAGGACAAAGAGGATACTGTACCACTCATCTCGTTTTTGGAGAATCTGGCAACTGTCATGGATGGCTGGTAGGAGAAGCCAATCAGGGCCTGAAATACATGTTCCAGATGATGAATGGTGCTCGTATTTCCGTAGGGAGAGATGCTGTATCAGTTAGTTCTGCCGCCTATCATGCTTCTCTACAATATGCCAATGAACGCCCACAAGGCCGCCGGTTAAGCAATGATGGCAGTAAAAATCCCAATGCAAATCCAGTGCTCATCAAAGAACATCCTGATGTAAGACGCATGCTCTTGCTGCAAAAAGCGATTTATGAAGGTTCATTAAGCCTTACTTTACAAACTGCACTGTATCACGATTTGTCTCGAGTTGCACTAGCAGAAGAAAAAGAAAAATATCATTTACTGCTTGAATTACTAACGCCTATTGCAAAAACCTATCCTTCAGAAAAAGGCCGTGAAGCTGTCGACAATGGGGTACAAATACTAGGTGGCTATGGTTATTGTTCGGATTTCGTACTCCAGCAGCACCTTAGAGACATTCGTATAATGGCTATCTATGAAGGGACCACCGGCATACAATCCCTTGATCTATTGGGAAGAAAAGTGATGCTAAAAAATGGCAAAGCTCTGGAGTTGTTGGTAGCAGAAATCATGCAAACAATAGGAAAAGCCCAAGCTCATGATGAATTGAAGCCATATAGTAAACAATTGGGCACCACGCTACAAGAAGCAAAAGGTATCATTGATTTTCTGGTTCCTTTTGCGATGAAAGGACAGTACGAGCGCTTCCTCAGTGATGCCACCATTTTTATGGAATATATGGGTACACTCATTATCGCATGGCAATGGCTCAAAATTGCGATAGCAGCAAAAGAAGCTTCGCTCAATAATAAAGACACTTATACTTCCAAGTTTTACGAAAGTAAAATACATACCATGCGCTTCTTCTATAAATATGAATTACCCAGAATAACAGGCCTTGCAGCCACCATCAAACATCCAGAAGTATTAACACTATTAGATGGAGAGGAAAAGGAGTGGTAGAAAAGAGGTAGGCGTGGTGTTTAGGTATAAGGGTTTAGAGGTATTAGGTTTAGGTGGGTTAGAAGGTTTAAAAAGTTTAGGTGGATTAAGGGGTTTAGATAGGCTAAAGTTCAAACTCCAGTCCAGGTATCAAGTGCAAGATATTATAAAGAAATTTTATACTTCTATTGAAAGTAATGCTTCTAAGTTTCTAATACCGTTAACACGCTTGCGTTTTGAGTTTGAATTTGCACTTAACTTACAAACTCCAGTCGATCTGTTCCTTTCCTTGTTTTTGCAGGTAATCATTCGCTTTTGAGAAATGCTTAGAGCCAAAGTAAGCCCCACCAGCCAAAGGAGATGGGTGTGCAGCTTCCAGCACCAAATGCCTACTCTTATCTATCAATTCTTTTTTCTTCCGTGCAAAACCACCCCAGAGCATAAAAACGAGCCCTTCCTGCTCGGTAGATAGCTTACGAATGACAGCATCGGTAAAATCCTGCCAGCCAATCTTTTGATGAGAACGAGGCGTTCTATGCTCCACTGTAAGCATTGCATTAAGCAGAAAAACGCCTTGCTCTGCCCATCGGGTAAGATCGCCATGATTTGGGATAGAAACGCTTAAATCTTCATTTAATTCTTTATAGATATTGCGCAATGAAGGAGGTATCCGAACGCCCTTGGGTACAGAGAAAGAAAGCCCCATTGCTTCGCCAGGATTATGGTATGGATCTTGACCAAGAATCACAACTTTGACATCCTCAAAAGGAGTTGTATTAAAGGCATTAAAGATCAGTGAACCAGGAGGATAGATTTTTTTGCCTGCAGCTTTTTCTGTTTTAAGAAATGTTGCTAAACTTTGAAAATAAGGCTGTGTAAATTCTTCACTTAATGCCTGCTTCCAGCTTTCTTCTATTTTAACATTGCTCATAAATGCTCCTGGTAAATTGATATAAATTTTCTCTCTCTTTTTAATAAGCTTCCTGAGAGATAGATAATTTGTTGGTCGTAATATCTAACAATTTTTCCAGAGAGTTTACTAAAAGTTCTCTTTTTGTCCAGAGCAAATCGTGCTTGCGTCCCGGCACCATTATCAATTCACTAAACGAAGCATTTTTCAGGCGTTCGCTCGCATAGGTAGCATTCTCCGGATAAATAAGTGGATCCGCATCTCCATGTAAGATGATACTTGCACTTCTGATCTTATTCCACAAATTAGACATTGCATCCAACTCTACTTTATGAGATAGTTTTTCCAGATTAGCCACATGAATAGAGCCCGGCAATGCCCAACGCAGCAACCAATGCTCTGTAATATGCGAAAATTGATAGGTCTTCTCCCGTCCCGGCATTACAGAAGCAGATTGTAACAGCAATCCATCTACCAGCTCCGGATGATCCATAGCAAGGCGAGCTGCCACCGTCCCTCCATAACTTGAGCCATGTACTACAATAGAGGTATGCTGTGCTCTCTTCTGCTCCAATATGCTTGCAATATAATTGGCCTGTTTTGCCACCGAGGTTTCCACCTTCCCATACCCTGAATAACCATAACCAGGTCGGTCTACCGCCATCAGCTTTGCTTTAGAAAGCAAACTGCTATCCTGAAGGAATGTCTTCCAAAACGAAGAAGAACTCGGTGCACCATGTATAAAAACAATCAATGGCAAAGAATCATTACCCACCTCCAAATAGCGAACTTTGCGCTCGGGTGTTTCATAAAAACCAACCGTTGCTTCATAGCCAAATGGATTCTCACTAAGCAATCGCTCCATCGCCCCATTACTCATCCTCAATTCCATGAAATCATAGCTATAAATCAGAAATAATAGAAAAGCCAGAGAGAAATAAGTCCTTTTTTTTCTCAACATTTTATGCCCCAATCTTCTAATGTATACCATACCCAAAACCTTGTTTTCTCTACATTCTTTAAAACAAAAGATAAAAAGAATGGTTGGATAAATGATGCATTGGAACATTTTTGGTAAAAAAATGGTTGCTAAAAATGTAAAAAAATGTAGCTTTGCACCGCTCAAAGGAGCAGATGCACTTTTTAGTGCTGTTTTTATTGGTCTCGTAGCTCAGCTGGATAGAGCAGCTGACTTCTAATCAGCAGGTCGCAGGTTCGAGTCCTGCCGGGATCACTAGGCGTTTTATGGTAGCTTTTTAGCTACCGTAAAACGTTATCTTACAGCGCCTTATATTTTCAACTACCCATTTCATACTTGCAGACTAGTCTTTTTTTGTACTGATACTTCAACTTATTTTTTATCTCAATTTCTTTGTAACCATCTAAATTAATCTCCTGCTAATATTAACGCTACTCATTTTCACAATCTTGAATCAATGTACTTTTATTAGTACAACCACCTAAGTTGTCAGAAATTTCTATTCCGATACTATTTGATTCGAGGATACTGCATAAGCTCGTTAAATCACATTGACTAAGCAAATTATTACCTAAAATTTGAATACTCGTAGCTCTAAAAAAATTTACCGCTTCTAGACCTGCAAGACTTGAAAGCATTGGATTATTGAAAATTTTTATACTGTTAATTAACTCTAAATTATTTAGCCCTTGTAAGGATTCTAATTCAGTATTAGCCTCAATTCTCAGATCTCCCCCAACAGTTACAAGATTTTGCAATCCATTTAGATTTTCTAGAGCAGTTTTTCTAATATAAACCCTATCTCCAATGAATTCGATATCTTTCAAATTTGAAATATCAGTCAAAGATGTAGTTTCAAACAAAATTAGAGAGCGATTTATAGCGTTTAAATTTACAAAAGCAGGTAAGTTTGTAATTGGGCACCTCCTGATATCTAAATCTTGTCCTATTACTTCTATTTTGCTAATTGCACTAATATCAGATAAAGCATCGTTATACTTAATTTCTATGTTTAGTGCTACTTTTTTTAAATTTTCGAGACCAGTTAATGATGATAGTAAGTTACAATTTCTTATATCCAAATCTCCATTAATATTGTGAATATTCCTTAATCCCTCAAGGTTATTGATATCGCTGCCATTTATAACAACATCCCCATCAATATCGAAGCAACAGGGGTAATCATTTATAAAGTTATCAATGTCTGCTTGGCTAGAAAAAATCAATGCTCCATCTAAAGGGCAATCTGTATCCTGTTGGTTTCCTGGTATAGAGTTACAATCAAATAACTCCAAACTAAATAATCTTAAACTCACAAGAGGATTAGTTAGAAAATCATCAGGGAAAAGCACCAATTCTTCTTTGTTATTTCCATCAGAATCAAGCGTTAACAACATATTATTTCTCGTCAAAATATCTATTGTCAAAGAAAGATTATCACTCCATATCATCTCTAAAATGGGACTAGTATCATCTATCGTTTTTAGTTCTAAAGCGATTACCTTAGTATTTTGTGTTGAAATTCCAAATGAAACCTTAGGAAAGAAAATAATTTCTTCTTTTCCATTACCATCAGAATCTAAAGCTAAAATGTCGTTTTCTCGAAGTAAAATTTCTGTAGGCAATGAAAACGTTGCTTCCCATTTGACAGATAACACATTGCCAATATTCGGCTTATTGTCAAACTCTAATGATAATAATTTCAAAACTTGGTTTGGGGTTTCAGATATTTCTTCAGGAAAAAAAATAAACTCTTCTTTACCATTGCCATCTGAGTCAAGAGACAATATTTTATTTTTCCTAAGCTGAATGTCAAGTGGGATTTCGGCAATTAAGTCCCATTTATTTGATAATGTACCTTCTTGGGATACCAAGAATAGTGGAAATGATATTGCAATAGATATAATTATTGTTTTCATTATCACGAATTTATAAGATAACAGGCTACTTATGTGATAGAATTTTCACACTTAAATTTAACATCAATAATTTAAATTGCCTAAGTATATTTATTGTATTTAGGCTTTTCTATTCAGAATTTTACAACTAGTTTTTGTTATTTTCACATGTCTAAATTTCATTCCAAAAGCATTAAATCACAGGCATCATGAAGACAATTAATCATTTGGCTATTGCCTTTATACTTATTTTTATTTCAGTTACTAATATCAAAGCGCAGGAAGATGAGATTATTCAAAATGAACATTCACTTTTAGCTGAACAGAAAATAGTCTCCGTTGTATTAAAAGCCTCAGATTACAGCAATCAAACAACTTTAAGAACAGAATACCCTACTGGTGGCAGCGCAAACAAATTCGGATATGAGCAAGCTATATATAAGGAAATAATTTTCAAGAGAGTCAATAAATATCTAGTGAACGGTTACATAATAGGGAAAATAGATAAATTAATTGTTCCAACTGGGGATGATCATATTGTCTTTCTTCTATTCATACTGAATAAATATAATGAGGATGAATAAAATGGTCTTTCTTATAAATTATGAACGCTATATGATAACTATTTATTTTCATTGATATTTTTTGTACTCAATTTTGTACCCACTCAAAATTGCCATATAACTCATTGATTGCCTATACGAAGCTCGGATTCCTGCCGGGATCACTAAGCCGTTAAGGTATGCGATTGACTTTCAATGCTTTAGCTTATTTAAGCTTGCTTTAGCAGTCGGAAAGGCAGTCGTATTTTAAAATTCAAGTTATTTTAAGGAAGGTCTGAGGTCTACTCAGGCCTTTTTCTTTTTTTGTGCCATCCACGATTAAATCTGCGGGTGCTACTTCTAGCAGTTCGGCAGTTCTTATTAGATCAGTTAGGTAAGGTTGACTGCGGTTATTGCACCAGGCATTAACCGTTCCAAAGGCAAGCCCCAGCTTTTTGGTTAGCCAGGTCTGTGTCCGGCCTTGTTCCTCTAAAACCTCTCTAATACAGTTTAAGACTTCCTTTTCTTTTGTCATTTCATATTCAATATTTTAAACAAAAAAAACTAATAAATTAAATACTCAAAATTTTTATACATTTTTTTTGAATGAAGAGAATGCACATGATATTCTAAGACTTTTGAAAAGAAAAAGCTCTCACAATCAAAACAAGAAATATAAACAGCTCATTATAAACACATTATAATATGATCGAAATTACTACATAGTGTTTTGGTGAATTTATCTTGTGCACTTGAGATTAACACGCTGATTATCTATGAGTTAAAGTACACAAGATTGAAGGAATTTATCTTGTGCAATCTTGTGAAGTAAATTTTAAATCTAGCTTTTGAATTGTGCCTTGTTTTCTTTAAATTATAATCTTCCATTGCTTTAGACACTGATTACCAAACCTATTTACTCATGAAGTCTCGGAGTATAGTCTACTCAATATTCTTATTTGTCAATTTCCTTTTAGGACAAAATCCAAATAATACTTCCTTCTTTTTAACAGACATTAAGACAGAGAAAGGTCTACTATCAAAGGAGGTACGAGTAATGTATATGGATCGAACTGGTTACATGTGGTTTGGAACTGTTGAAGGGTTATTACGTTACGATGGGCACTCTTTCAAGCCTTATCTAAACAACCCTGATAATCCAAATTCTATTTCTAATAACAATATTCATGACATTCTCCAAGATCATGAGGGGTATTTATGGATTACTACGCGTGGTGGTGGCTTGAATCGTTTTGATCCAGTTACAGAAACATTTAAAAGGTTTCTGCATAATCCAAATGATTCATCTACAATCTCTGGTAATGAATGCAATAAATTATTTGTAGATAGTGAACAAAACCTTTGGGTGACCACCTTTTCGGCAGGATTTAATCAGTATTTACCAGAAACGGAATCATTCTATAGAATACCTATTAATACAGACAATATAGATAATAGAAATGCCGAGCAGATAAATACAGCATATGGAATCATTGAAGATTTAGTTAACCCCAATATTTTATGGCTTGGTGGTGGCATTGAGTTTTTAGAATATCGCAAAGATATTGATTCGTTAATTTTTCATCCTAACAAGATATCAATCAATCCAGGAAGATTGTTCAATCCATTGATGTTAGCCCCAGAAGAAATTTGGATAGGTAGTTATGGAAGAGGACTTATTAGGTTCAATCCGAATACTGGTAACTGGGAGGATTTCTTAATAGAATATAACGAGAATAATTCTTTTATCAGAAATATAACGATTGAGCAGTTGAAAAAAAAGAACGAAGATGAGATTTGGGTAGCCTTAAGTTCATTAGGTTTAGGAACTTTCAACAAAAAAACTAAGGCTTTCAGGATGTTGAATGGGTTATCATACGATTATCCTTATCAAGGCTATTGGACCAATATTGCTTACGATCAAAAAGATAGGCTCTGGGTAGCAAATCGAGAAGGAATTAAACTATTGGATCCCCTTCAGCAAAAATTAACGTTTCAATCATTACACTCTAATTGGAATCAGAGTTTTGCTCATCCGCTTACTACAACTGACTTTGCTATTGATAAAAATGGTCAACTCTTTATAGCTACATTTAATGGTGAGGGGGTGTTCAGGTTCAACGAAAATGGAGTTTATCAACGAGTAAAAATCATATACCCACCTAATAATGAAACAAAAAAACGCATGATTTCTGATGTGTTTATTGATTCAAGCAACAACCTATGGGCAATTGATTGTAAAAAGAATATTATTTTCAAATACGATCAACTAGAAAATAAGCTAATACCATACCAACCTGAAAAAATACACAATCTGCTGATAAACGATTTCACTCCATTTAATCTGTTAGAGGATCGATCTGGTAATATTTGGGTATCAACTCGTAGAGGAGGGTTACTTAAAATTGATACTAAGCTTGATAAAATAGATCAATTCGTTAGCCCACAAAAAGATTATCCCAATATTTCAGTATCCAATACCATTACAGGCATGACTATAGATCAAGATAGTTCAAATATCTGGTTAACTACAGGAGTAGATGGTATTTTTGTGTTTGATCTAGCCAGCGAAAAATTTATAAGACACTATCCACTATATCCTAATGACGGGGCTATAATTCCTGAAGGGAAGATCAAAGATTTATCCTTTGACAAGGAAGGAAAGTTGTGGGTAGCAAATTTTGGAATAGGAGTTCATATTATTGATCCCGAAAAGCCTATCGAGAAATCGATAGATACTACTTATTCTATAAATAACTGTTTGCCGAGTAATAATGTGATGTTTATCGAACGAGATGTTCATAATAATATGTGGATATATAGTTTTGAAGGTTTGACTAGGTATGAATTTGATAATAATAGATTTAAAACCTACAACGAGAATAATGGATTAAGAGATATTAGAGCAAACGGAAGTTATGGCTTAACTGCATTAGAGGATGGAACTTTGTGCGTTGGACAAAAAAGAGGCTTTCATCGTTTTCGTACAGATAATCTAATTTTTAATAAAAATCCTCCAGTCGTTGTTTTAAGCTGGTTTAAGATATTTGAGGAAGAGCATGTTTTTGAAAACAGCTTAAATCATTTGGAAGAAATTAGATTAGAGTATAATGAGAATTTTTTTAGCATTGGTTTCGCAGCACTTAATTTTACAAATCCTGAACAAAATGAATATAGATATTTGCTGGATGGATTCGATGAAGACACAATCTCTTCTGGAAATCGAAATTTTGCAAGTTACACCAATGTTCCCCCAGGTGATTATACGTTCTTTGTAAAAGCTGCTAACAATGATAAAATTTGGAATGAAGAAGGAAGAAGTATTAAAATCATTATTAATCCACCTTGGTATTGGAATACATGGTCACAGTTGGCTTACATCATTGTATTAATTGGTACAATTTTATTAGTTTATCGGTTTCAACTCATTAGACAGCTGACTAAATTAGAAATCATACAAATCAAACAATATGAAGAGGCAAAATCTCAATTATATGATAATATTACCCATGAATTTCGCACACCATTAACTTTAATCTTAGGTGCGAATGATGAAATAAATGGAAATAATAAACTCAAAGAAATAGTAAAAAAGAATACCAAAATATTGTTAAATCTCATTAATCAATTGTTAGACCTTGCAAAACTAAAATCAGGAAATTTAGTAGTTAACAAGGTGCAAGAAAATATCGTTACTTATATACAATATTTGGTCTCTTCTTTTCACCCTTTAGCCTTATCGAAAAAAATCAGTCTTTCTTATCATTCTTATGAAGGAAATGAATTTATAATAGATTTTGATAAAGAAAAAATTCGCCAAATCATCTCAAATCTGCTCAGTAACGCTATTAAATTTACACCAGAGTATGGAGAAATTAGAGTAAATACAAAAAAAATAAGTGACCGATTCCTAATTGAAATTAAGGATACAGGTCAAGGAATCCCAGCAGAAGAAATACCTCGAATATTTGATCGTTTCCACCAGATAAACACCTCCAATACGATAACTTATAAAGGAACAGGCATTGGTCTATCTATAGTGAAGCTATTAATGGATTTGATTGGTGGAGAAATAGAAGTAGAAAGCAAAATTGACCAAGGGACTATATTTAAATTATATCTACCTATTTCCAGGGTTGCTCCTATTATGAAGTTCCATAATAAGCATACGCCGACTTCTTCAATATCTGAAATGGATAACTTACGAGATACTAGTTTACAATATACAACAAATCTGCCCAAATTGCTTATTATAGAAGACAACAATGGTATAATAGAATATTTGAAATCTATCTTAGATGAGCGTTACAAAATTAGTATTTCAAAAAATGGAGTGGATGGTATAGAGAAAGCTTTGACCATCATCCCTGATATCATCATTACAGATGTAATGATGCCCCAAAAAGACGGCTTTGAGGTTTGCTTTGAATTAAAACAAAATCAACTTACGAATCATATCCCAATCATTATGCTTACAGCTAAAGCAAATCAAAAAAATAAAGAGAAAGGTTTTACTGTAGGTGCCGATGCATACTTAACTAAACCATTTGAAAAAGAAGAACTGTTTATCCATCTTGAAAAACTATTACAATTAAGAAAGCTGCTTCAAGCTAAATACCAAAGCTTAAGTATACTTCCAGAGCAGAATGAACCTAAAATAGAAGATTCCAATCTTAAATTCCTACAAAAAATAAATAAGACAATTGAAGAAAATTTAAGCTCCTACGATTTCAATGTAAATCCACATTTATGTCGAGCTATGGCAATGAGTCGATCTCAACTATATCGCAAATTAAAGGCCTTAACAAATACTTCTCCATCAGAATATCTCCGAAATAAACGCCTAGAAAAAGCACACGAATTAATTCTTCAGTCTGACCTAAAGATTGAAGAGATTGCAAGAAAAGTTGGAATTCAAAATGCTTCTAATTTTACTAAATTTTATAGTAAAGGTTTTGGAGAAACACCACAAGAGACACGTAATCAACTGAATAACAAATAATTTTAAAGAACCAAAGGCACTTTCTGAACTCTATTTACCATTCCTTTAACCTAAAGATTGAATCAAAATTACCAGTAAATTGAACTGTATTTATTTGCTAATTACTTCTATTTACAGATAACTTTGTTTTATAGCAAAAATCAAAATTTCATTAGAATTTAACACGATTTTCAAGGTTTCCTTGAGACGTTCAAGAATTTTCCCTAAGGTTGTATTACAACAGTTTCGATTTGCCTTAGAACAATAAGAACATGAAAAATATAATTAAACAGTAGTTAGATTGAATAGAGTCTTCAATAATTTAATGTGGATTGCATCTATATATATCCTACTGATTATCAACTATAAATATTTTTGACACTTTATTCAATCACAACTATAAATCATTGGTTACCAATATCTTTACATTCAAACAGGTAACTCCTATCTTATGTTATTAAAATACTTCATCATGAAAAGTATCACTCTTATCGTTTTGACAATTTTGTTTTTACCTTTAAAAAAAGATAACACCCACGAATTCTTTCAAGAAAACTTTCTTGTTGAAGATGAGTACCTGATAGGTGATTGGAATGGGGATCGAAAAGACAATATTGCCGTAAGACGAAAACGAGAAATTATAATGGATTATAATTTCGATAGCAGAAGGGAGTTTACTTTTTACTTCGGTAATGGTAATGATGAAGACGAATATTTAGTCGGTGATTGGAATGGGGATGGTGTAGACAACATTGCAGTCAGAAGAGGACGTGAAATCATAATAGATCATAATTTTGATAGTGAAAGAGAGTTTACTTTTTACTTCGGTAATGGTAATGATGAAGACGAATATTTAGTCGGTGATTGGAATGGGGATGGTATAGACAACATTGCAGTCAGAAGAGGACGTGAAATCATAGTAGATCATAATTTTGATAGTGAAAGAGAGTTTACTTTTTACTTCGGTAATGGTAATGATGAAGACGAATATTTAGTCG
>JAKSDI010000093.1 GCA_022360175.1 Chitinophagales bacterium | reverse complement strand
TATTGCTTAATAACTCTTTGTGTCACCTGCTGCCCTTTCGCTGTTACCAATTGGACGATATATACTCCCTTGGGTAAGTTTTGTAAACTCATCGATACATTTGTTGTAGCATCCGGGATCACCAATGTTTGCAATATCGCTCCATTAATATTGCGCAATATCCCATTGACAAACTGCCCCCTATCCCTCGCGGAATGTTTCCGCGATGCCTTCTGTTTGATACCTAGAGTATTGATTTCGGAGAAATCATACCATTTTGCTTAGGAAAAAAGCTTTCAGCTTCTCCGAAGTCTCTACTCATTTTTGATACTTAACAAAGCACTAGTATATTTTCACGAAACCAGTCAGTAATTTCCTCCCAGATATGCATGATAATAGTCCACGAATCACACGAATTACACAAATAGAAATTCGTGCTATCAGTGAAATTCGTGGACACTCCTTGCTATCATCTCGTAAATGACTAAGCCAGGCCAAACTATATTAAGCTTATTTCATTATTGCTTAATAACTCTTTGTGTCACCTGCTGCCCTTTCGCTGTTACCAATTGGACGATATATACTCCCTTGGGTAAGTTTTGTAAACTCATCGATACATTTGTTGCAGCATCCGGGATTGCCAATGTTTGCAATACCGCTCCATTAATATTTCGCAATATTCCATTGACAAACTGCCCTGCTTCCTCCCATTCCAGGTATACACGATCGCTTGTCGGGTTAGGATATATATTGAAATCATCTTTACTACGGAATAAAACTTCTGTATCAGAAGTAATATTTCTTCTGCTTAGGCATACATCATCCAATGCCATAAAAGCTCCAGTTTGTACTCCATCTGTTCTGGTAAAGAAAATCGTATTGATACCACTGGCAGGAAAGGACGGATCACCACTATCCATTAGATAAGTATAACTTTGGAAGTTATTGTCACAATCAGGGGCAATAGGATGGACTACTATCTCCCAGCTATTAGCAAATAATGCATTATTCAGAGGAACCGTCCCGCTGATCAGAGGAGCTCCACCATTGATGCTACCATTGGCTACAAACACACTCATAGAAGCCGTATCAGAAGGTGAATACAAACAGGCTGTTTTAAACGTCAGTTCATAAACCCCGGTATTTGGCATAATAGTACCGTTTAGTTCATTTAAGATTCCTTCACGATAAATATTACCTCCTTGTATTCGGGACCAGAACCCTCCAAATTGCCCTTGTGATATTGGCAATGGTGGTGTTAATCCAGGAGGGACTCCTGTCAGATCGCTATAAAAATCTCCTGAGCTAAAGCCAGCACCTGCATTGCTCCAGATACCACCCCAGTTGTTAGCATTGGTGATATCTTCGTCGCTGGTAGTTGGTATACCCTGTTCGAAATCTCCATTTTGCACCATATTCCCTTCGCAATAGAAAGTTTCAGCAACCCAACGCAGGCACACATCATCCAGTGCCAGATAAGCTCCGGGTTGTACACCATCCGTTCTGGTAAAGAAGATCGTATTCACACCCGTTGTGGGGAAAGATGGATCATAAGTATCCAGGAAAAAAGTTAATGTTTGGAAGTAATTATCACAATCGGCCGGAATAGGCTCAATTGCAAATTCCCAGCTATCAGCAAACAGTCCATTATTTAGAGGAGCTGTTCCACTAGTCAGAGGAGCGCCTCCATTAATACTACCATTGGCTACCAAAATACTCATAGACGCAGGTGTATTGGGCGTAAACAGGCAGGCTAACTTCAGTGTTAGCTCATATATGCCAGAGTTAGGCATAATGGTAGTATTCAGTTCATTGAGTACTCCTTCACGATATATATTTCCACCTTGTATACGAGACCAGAATCCTCCAAACTGTCCCTGCGACGCTGGTAGTGGTGGTGTCAATCCAGGAGGAACCCCTGTCAGATCACTATAAAAATCTCCTGAACTAAAAGTCGTGCCAGCATTACTCCAGATACCACCCCAATTGGTAGCATTGGTGATATCTTCATCGAAAATAGTTGGTATGCCCTGCTCAAAGTCTCCATTTTGTACCAAATTCTCTTCGCAGAGAAAGTTTTCTTCGCCCATCAGGCAAAAAGAATCCTGTACAGTGATTCCTGACAAAACATTCCAGAAAGGAATAGAAAGCAAAGTGTTAGGGCTACTATAAACTATGGGATCACCAGTCACACCAGTAATTTGCTGAGTAGCATCCAGATAAAAGGTATCCTTTTCATTACAGAATTTATACTCATCATCCGCCACATGGCTAAATTGGCGCACCACCAGGCTAAGATCATCTCCGTTACTCCCAGTATAGGAAACCATAGCACTATTTTGGGCATTGATATTCACCAGGGATTGCGGATAATAATAAAGCCGGAAAGGATTACTATAAAAAGGATCTTCTGTAGATAGATTAGTAAACGCCTGGGAAGGATTCGTTTCTGAATAATGTACTCCAAATTGTCGAGTAGATAGATCATAGTCTACTAAGAAAGCTGGCTGTAAACGGTTGCTATTATTAGTCCACTGGAAATCGTAGCCTCTTCCCTGTATCAACAGCTTATCACTAAATGGCGCCTTAACAAGGGTATACCCATATTTATCAAGATCAAAATTGGAGGAATAGGACTCAAAAGAAGAGCTATTATTTAGCACACCTGTATTGGCATTAAAAATACTTAATCCCAAATGATGAGATACAGAGATGTTCGTTAATACAAAAACTTCCTGACTAGACTGGTCGTAGTATGCACTAGCTCCATTATCAGCATAATTGCCGGTATAATAGCTGGCATCCCAAATCTCCGTACCATTGTGATCCAACATTACAGCTAATATACCTTGACGTTGCTGCCCTATGGTGGTTAAAATGTTTTTGCCCCCTGTTATGAAATATCCCTGATCTGTTGGAATCACAAAAGAAGCTACATCAAAATCTGTTGGAAAAACGGATGTTAGAGGTACATCGAGATAAGTTTCCCAGGTGATATTAAGTGACTGATCTAGCTTGACGCAAAATCCTTGCTTTTGTGCAAAACGCAATTCAGAAAGCCCGGGGTCTTCATGTATCATGCCTACTACTACAAAACCTTCATCCGAGGCATTGGGTGTTGATTTTATATGAAGCCCGATACCATTTGTTGTAGTAGCGGTGCCTCCCTGATCTAAAAGTCGGCTTTGTTGTACATTGCCTAATTCATCAACAACAAGTACCATCGTGCGCCGTATACCTACTACTTCAGCATAACCCGTAACCGCATAACCTGTACCTGCCGATACCTGATAAGGAGTAATACTCATTGCCCAGGTATTATCTCCTATATCATAAGTCTGTTCAAAAACAACAGCGGCATTTGCATCGTCAATGCGGATAATATGCGCCTGATATTTATTGGTGGACTTATTTTTCAAAGTCCCTGCCAGGAGTAAATCACCTGATCCATCAGCAGCAGTAGTGATAGAATAATCCTTATAGTCTTGATTATTTTTTGAAAAAGTAAGCTCCCAGATAGGTTGAGCACTCATACTAGTAAACGCAAAGCAAATTAAAAAGGTGAATAGGAATCTCGTTTTCATTATTTCAGGGTTTTGTTTATTGATACTTTCACCTCTATATACCCTGAACTGATATAATCTTACCCTAGGCAAGGTTTTTTTCTTATTTATTAGCCTTTAAGTGCTTTCTCAAATATGAAAAGACTGACTTATAATAACCACTGATTTTACCTTTTGTGAAATTCGTAGATGCTACTTACTATCATTCCGTCAATAACAAAGCCATACGAGTTATATTAAACTCATTATTGCTTAATGATTTTTTGGGAGTACTTGCTGCCCAGTAAACGAATATCTAGCTAATACCTATGCGCTCTGTACCTGAATAACTTTCATCCACCAATTTCACGAATCACACAAATAGAAATTCGTGCTATTCGTGAAATTCGTGGACACTCCTGTTCATCGCGGAATGTTTCCGCGATGCCCTATGTTTAATACAGGATTCGGTTGGAATATTGATTTCGGAGAAATCATACCCTTTTGCTTAGGCAAAAAAGCTTTCGACTTCATCTGAAGTCGCACAGATAACAGAATAGGTGACTTCTTCCGAAGTCGAAATTTCCATCATAACCCTTTTCAATAAATTTCCGACTGCTCCGAAGTCTTTACCCGCCTTTTTAGTGTTAACAGAGTACTAGAGTATTTTCATAAAACAGTCAGTAGTTTATTTCCAGGCCTGAATGATTATAGTCCACGAATCACACGAACTACACAAATAGAAATTCGTGCTATTCGTGAAATTCGTGGACCCCCTATCCACCAAGATGATTTTGATTTACGCCATTATAGGGGTAAAAGTATCGAAAATTTTTTCTGATAATAACCAGAATTGAAGGTGAGATTTTAATGCTCATTCTGTAAAAAAGGGCAAAAAAAAAGCCGCATCGTTGATGCGGCTTTCCAATTATAATCCCATGAACATATCCAAAATTAATCGTTTTGTCTTTCAAAAATATTTGTCATTTTTTTGAATATGACAAATATATACTCTACCTTAGCAGCGCTAAAGCAGGAATGCAATATATAATCTCAATTTAAACAAATTGTAATCTCAGGAAAACGACGACCGTAATCCCATGAACATGACCTATTCAGGCGAGCTGCATTAAGTTCGCCTTTTTTTTATTTTTTAATGGGATTAAATGGTGGTGCTCTCATAGTGTTAGTTACGTCCCGAAAAGCTTTCCGGGACGAACCTACCACTAACAAATTATAATCCCATGAACATATCTTATATAGTATCTATTTCAATCAACTTTCTTGCTGCCTCTGTCCTTACTCACTAATCACATTACAAATATGCAATGATACTATAGGGTATACAAAGACAAAAACGCGTCATTGTGAATTAAAAAAACACCATCTAAAAAAACAAAAGACTAAAAATCAGTGCTTTACATTAAAAAAAGTGAATAAAATATATTTTTATTTAGTTTTTTCTTCCCTCTTTTTTTCAAAAAAAAGTCCAGAAAAAAATTTTGATCTCCCCTTTAGCAGGAATTTCCCCCTTTTTTTTGATCGTATTGCCCAGCTTCGCGATGGAGAAAGCATGGCTTAAACAACGCTTGGCTTTCACACTTGACAAAGCACTATTGCTCTGTTAACACTGAAATGACGGGTAAAGACTTCGGAGCAGTCGGAAGTTTATTGAAAAGATTATACTGAAAGTTCGACTTCGGACGAAGTCGTATATTATGTTATCGTGCGATTTCTCCGAAATCATCACTCTAACTAGCACTAGCCAATAATTTCCAATAGATGAAGAGACATCTATCTCCATGAAGCTGCTTAAAAATAAAAACTGCATTCCTCAGTACTGATCTACAGTTAACTGAAAAATGCAGTTGTCTTTTGCAATCGTCTTAGAACGAGACTTAACTTAATCGTAAATTCATAGACGCATTTATATCAACTTCGGCCGGCCTACATAACAAAGGGCGGCCGATATTTTACTCTTCTTCCTCTTTCAATTCTTCTTTCAACTCTTCTACAGCATCTTCTATTTTATCTCCTACTACTTCTGCTACTGCTTTGATTGTATCAACAACATCTCCCAACGCATCTCCCAAGGTATTCACAACAGCTTCTGTTAAAGAATCTTCTTTTTTAGGAGCTTCTGCTTTTTCTTCTACCACTTGCTCTTCCGCAGGTGCTTCCGCATCCTCAGGTTGCTCTGCTGCAGGTGCTGCTTCAACAGGAGTTGCTTCTTTTTCCTCTTTGTCTTCTGTTTCTGCTCCTTCCTCAGTAGTTTTTTCTTCCTCTTTGCCTGTGATGGCCTCTGCTGCTTTCTCTAATTTGTCAGCTTCTTCTTCTCTGGAAGCCGCTTCGCTTTTAATCTGTTCCTGTATTTTAGCTTGAGCTTCTTTTTTAGCTGCTTCTATTTGCTCCCGTTCTTTTCGCTTCTCTTCTTTTTTCCGTTCTACTTCGATACGGCGCTCCAACTCTTCTTTAGTTTTGAGCATATCCTGTAGCTTCTCCTCTTTGGATCGAACACGCTCTTCAATCATTTTGATTTTAGCCTGGCGTATTTGTGCCTCCAGTTGCCCATCAGTTCTCTCTATTTTGCGGGTCTGAAACTTGAGGTCATCTCTATCCCGATTAATAGAGCGTTCCATTTTTTCAATCGCTGCCAGTAAGCCATTATAACGACGTTGTATACGATCCAGTGGAGATTTATCATCACCACCTCCTCCTCCAGCACTCCCAAAACGTTTTTCCTTTACCACCTTAAAAGCAGCATCCAGGCGCTCCCAAACTTTACTACGATGTTCTCTTGTAAACTTTGCTTCTCTGAAATTTCGCTGAATTTGCTTTAACTCATCAAATAAGGGGCGCAGGCGTAGACCTTCAGTAACTTTCTTTTCTACTCCTTCAATCATTCCAATGAATTCGTCGAAGTTTGTTTTTGAACGCTCTTTGAATTCTTCATCCATTTTAGAGCGCAAAACCTTTAATTCAGTGAAAAGCTCATTCGTTTTATCACGTAAAAAGTCGGCGTGTTCTTTGAATAAATTCTTTTCACGAACCTGAGATTGTACTTTATCCCAAAACCCTTTCAGTTCGTTCCAGGCTTTATTGTCATAAGCACTGAGCTTGCCTATCTTTTCTTTAAGGTCTTCCAACTCAGACTTATAGGCCTCACTAAGTTTAGAAGAAAGAACTATGAATTGCCATTCTGTCTGCGCACGAAGAATCAGATCACTCCGTTCTACCTTGATTTCTTCAGGCAAAAGACTATCAGTGATATTGAGGGCCTGCTCCGTAACGGTATACCCTTCGGGTAAATCCAATGGCTTGCCTACTCTCCATTCTGACATCATTTTCTGATAAAAATCTTCTGTTGCAATGCTTTCCGGGAAGGTGTATATTTTCACCTTGTTTTCATCAGTAAGTAATTCCAGTGCAACTAATAATTTTTCATCCTGCGCATTCGCGCCCCAAAGTACGAGCTTGGTCTTCATAACAGTATAAATTTGCGAAATCTTCAGGGGGGCCTCAACTTTTGTTGTAATAAGAATCATCCATTTAGCCGAAGCTATTATGATCATTTCTTGATTACATTGATTAAGCTTTATGCCCTCCTCTATGTATCTATCTTATCTTTTAGGAGCAGTCTTCACTGCTCTATACTAGTAATAAACTCTCCAAAAGTAGAAAAAATGCTTGTGAAAACAGGAATGAAACCACTCTAGCTTACAATTTTTCTGCATCCACGACTAAAAACAGCCTGTTTAACCGCCAGAAAACTGTTAAATAGGAGGCTTCATTCCTATTAAATTTAAGCATGGCTAACCGCTCTTTGCTTTATAATACCTTTTCCTAATAAGTGCTCAGCTATCTGTACGGCATTGGTAGCAGCCCCTTTGCGGAGATTATCTGCAACAATCCATAGATTGAGTCCATTTTCAATAGATTCATCCCGGCGAATTCTGCCTACAAATACTTCATCTTTATCCTTTGCAAACAATGGCATTGGATATTGATTAGTAGAAATATCATCTTTTACCACCAGGCCTTCAGCATTTCCTAACAACTGGCGAGCCTCACTGATATCGTAGCTTTTTTCAAATTCAATGTTTACGGATTCAGAGTGCCCTCCATCTACTGGTACTCGTACCGCTGTTGCAGTAACCCCTATGGTATTATCCCCTAAAATCTTACGAGTTTCATGTACCAATTTCATTTCTTCTTTGGTATAATCATTATCAAGGAAGATATCGCAATGAGGAAGGCAATTCTCAAAAATAGGGTGATGATATGCCATTTCGTCCTCCTTTGTCTCAAAGCCTTTTTTCTCCAGGTTATACTGCTTCACTGCCTGCATACCCGTGCCAGTAAATGACTGATAAGTAGAAATTACCAGTCGCTTTATATTATAAGCCTTGTGCAATGGAGCCAAAGCTACTACCATTTGAATAGTAGAGCAGTTCGGATTGGCAATGATTTTATCATTTTCAGTCAGCACATCGGCATTCACTTCTGGTACTACCAATTTTTTGTCCGGGTCCATCCTCCAGGCAGATGAGTTATCAATAACTACAGTATCAACCTCTGCAAATTTAGGCGCCCATTCTTTTGAAGTACTTCCACCTGCAGAAAAAAGAGCGATATCAGGACGAGCAGCAATTGCATCCTCCATACTAACCACAGTATGCTCTTCACCCTTAAATTTTATTTTTTTACCTACAGAACGGGCGGAAGCAACTGGTATAAATTCCGTTATCGGAAAGCCACGTTCTTCCAATACTTTACACATTACCGTTCCAACTAATCCCGTAACACCTACTACTGCAACTTTCATAATAATTTAGATTTTAGTATCAATAAATGCGGCTATATTTAGCTAGGTAAGCGAGCAGATTTAGATTGCTTTTTTGGTCGAGCAGATTTTTGGTGCAGACTAAGTGAAAACGCGGGTGATGCATCGTGTCTACCGTACTTAAGTACTAAGGCAGGCAAGGGCGCATCAGCGTCCCGATAGTTATCGGGATTCAACAAAGTATGACCTAAAAAGATGCCACCATAAAATGATAATTTAGGTTTGCTCACTTACTAAAACTGGGCAGTGTAAAAAAGCCATCAAAAAGCGTTCCTTTTTAATGGCAATTTTGGTCAGGACGCAAAGATACAAGCATTCTGCAAAAGTTAAAGCTATTAAAGCTTACTGGAGGGTCTTTTTTTAGTATTATTTATCGCAAACTCTACTTCTTACATAGATTAGTGACTTCCCTACACCTTTTTTCATAACAATTAATATTTGGATCACGGTAAATGTCTATTTTTGAAGCATGAAAACATATCTCCTAACTGCTGCTTTGTTGCTGGTAAGCACACTTACTTTTGCCCAACTCATTGATGACTTTTCAGATGGCGATTTCACCGATGCTCCTCAATGGTTTGGGCTGACAGATAAATTCACTGTCACGAATCAATCGCTTCAATTATTAGACGAAAATGCTGCTAGTAATAATACATCTTATCTATATGTTCCTGCCCTTACGGGAAATAGTGTAACCACTACCTGGGAGTTTTTAATCCAACTGGAATTTGCTCCTTCCGCCAGCAATTTTGCCCGTGTATACCTGAATGCATCCGATTCTAATCTCGACAATCCACAGGATGCCTACTATGTGCAAATTGGGGGAATATCGGGTTCTGACGATGCGTTGGAATTAAAACGCCAGGACGGTAATGCCTCTACAACTCTAATTAGTGGTACAATAGGAGCAGTCGGTTCTGATCCTGTACTTGCTCGTGTACGTGTCACTCGCAGCACAACCGGAGACTGGGAATTACTGGCGGACTATTCCGGCGGCACCAACTTCCAATCAGAAGGTACTGCTAATGATAATACTTATCCTTTTGGAAACTTTTTTGGTTTATACTGCAAATACACCAGCTCGAGAGCCGATGCTTTTTTTCTTGATGATGTGTTAGTAGATCCCCTTTTTGTTGATACAGAGCCTCCTGTGTTAATTGAAGCAAATGCTACTTCTGCCAATACAATTCTTGTGAAATTTAATGAGTTGATGGATGCTGCTTCCGCAGAAAATCCTGCTAATTATAATTTAAGTGATGGCATTGGCAATCCAACTAGTGCGGCTTTTGTAACAGGCGATTTCACGCAGGTAGAACTCAGCCTTGGAACGCCTCTTGAAAATACAACGACCTATACCCTTAGCGTAGAAAATGTAGCAGATGAAATTGGCAATACTGCAAACCTTCAAACGACCTCTTTTACTTTTTACAATATACAGGAGGCAGCTTTTCAGGATGTAATAATTTCTGAAATGATGCCCGATCCGAATCCATCCGTAGGACTACCTTCCGGGGAATACATAGAACTCTACAATCGTTCTGATAAAGTTATCCAGCTTTCAAACCTATACTTTTCTTCAGGAAGTACTCCTGTACAACTCCCTGACTATCTGCTGCTTCCTGACAGCTATGTCGCTATAGTTGATCAGGATTTAATAGTAGAATATGAAAATCAGGAAACAATACTTGGGTTGGCCAACTTTCCTGCCCTTACAAATGGTAGTGATGTATTAAGCATCACCAACTCCAACGGGACCCTCCTATTTGAAGTTGCCTATACAGATGATTGGTACCGTGATGAAATTGCAGCAGAAGGAGGGTATAGTATTGAATTGATCCAATTGGAAGGGCCTTATGACTGTCCTCACAACTGGGCTGCAAGTAGAAATACCAATGGAGGGACACCTGGATTGAGCAATAGTTGGCTAGGACTGATTGCTGATGGCATATTTCCACGAGTGAGTATCGCATTTGCTGCGAGCGAAATGGAAATTGAGGTTATTTTTAATGAACAAATGGATGTCAGTAGTATCACCAATCCTGCTCATTATACACTGGATAATGGCTTAACGGTGGAAAGCATCAATCTACAAAATGAAAGGCAGGTACTCCTTTCTGTTGATGGTATCATACAACCCAGCCTTGAATATACTTTAAGCTTAAGTGATGGAATTCAGGATTGCATGGGCAATTCATTAGTTGCGACTACCTATACTATAGGTTTGGCAGAAGCGGCCTCTACTATGGATATTGTAATCAACGAAGTACTTTTTAATCCCGTTGCAGGAAGTTATGATTTTGTAGAATTATACAATCGATCTGACAAAGCCATTAATCTAAATGGCCTGACGATACTCAATACTGCCAAGGAATCAGGAGACACAATCGCTATGTTTGAACAGGATTATATTCTATTTCCCCAACAGTACATAGTATTCACAGAAGACCCCGCCGATATTTTAAATCAGTACACCGTATTAAACCCAGATGCCTTACTTGAAAACGACCTACCTACACTGGAAGATAGAAATGGCAATATCACCCTCCGCCTGGATGGCATAACAATTGATTCTTTTGACTATGATGATGATTACCACTATCCTTTATTAAATGAAGAAGAAGGAGTTTCATTAGAACGTTTATCTCCGGATTCTCCTACTCAGGATGCTGGCAACTGGCACTCTGCCGCTGCTACTGCTGGTTTTGGCACACCAACTTATCAAAACTCTCAATCTTTCCAACAACCTACTCAACTGGATGGGATGATCGACATTCCTAATAACACCTTCTCTCCTGATGGAGATGGTTATGAAGATGTACTAATCATCAATTATCAGACCGATGGCCCGGGATATACCCTTAATGCAAGTATCTTCGACAGCCAGGGCAGATTGATCCGTCGACTACTCAACAACGAGACCCTCTCCAATAACGGCACTTTCCAATGGGACGGTACGACTACTGAACCAAGCAAAGCCCGTATCGGAATATATGTGCTTTGGTTTGAGTTGTTTACTCCTGAAGGGAGTGTGGAGCGTGAGAAAAAGACTTGCGTACTCGCAGGGCGATTGGAATAATGATCACCTTGCCACTACGAGTTTTCCTCTTTGAACCACTCTTTTATCTATCTCTATTTCATAAAAATAGATGCCTGTTGGCTGATGAATCCTCAAGTCTGTATATCCCTTTGCCTGCAATGCTTGCACCAACTTACCTTGTGTATTGTAAAACCGGAGGGTACATAATTTTGAGGGCAGTTCCATTATTAAATTAGCTTTCACAGGATTGGGGTAAACAGGAATTTTAGAAGAATATTCTACCTGGCCTACGGTATTAATCAGCTCAACTTCTACTGAAAAAACGGCTTCACAACCATAATCATCGGTAACACTAACTTCATAAGTACCCGCAGCAAGCCCTGTTATTTCAGAAGTTGTAGCTCCCGTATTCCATAGATAGGTATAAGAAAATAAATCCCCATTCACAATACTGGCAGTACCATTATTAGCAGAAGCGCTTGTGCCTGTAGAAGTCAATTCTACTTCGATAGGTGGTAATTCGGGCATCATAACAGTGGTACTATCTATACACCCTGAAGCATCTGTAATAGTAATTGAATAAAGCCCTGCTGGCACATCACTAATCGACATAGTTGTATCTCCGGTACTCCACTCATACATAATAGGAAGACTGCCTTGTACCCATGTTTCTATTACACCATTTGCCATACCCGGGCAGGTCTCACTATCTATCTGTGGGGCTACGAATACGGGGGTAATTGGAGGGGTAATAAATGAAAAATCAGCTTGACAGGCATTCCCATCCTCAATAGATACGGTATACGTTCCTGTGCCAATCATGCTTAATGTATCACTCTCAACTCCTGTATTCCAGGTATAACTAAAAGGTGGGATTCCTCCCTGACCAGTAGCTACCAGTTGAGCATCCATGCTATAAGGACAACTGACTGGCGTATAGTCAAACAGGAGAGATAGAATTTCAGGTTGATCAAGGTAAGCAGTATCTACTAAGGTACACCCATTGGCATCCGTCAAATAATAAGGATGAAAACCTGCTGGTATATCTGCCAGCGTATTTCCGTTCACCCCATTCCACCATGCTGAACTATAGGGAGGAGTGCCACCTGTGGGCTGGGCAATAATGGTCCCATTGGGTTCATCAAAGCAAGTTGGTTCAATCGTTTCGAAATCGACAGACAAGCTATCTGGATTACTCAAATTCACTCCTGCTACTCGCTCACAGGCATGCGCATCCGATACCGTCACCCAATAGATACCTGCTGCCAGCCCAGTAGTCAAGGAATCTGTTGTGCCATCATTCCAACTATAATTATAAGGAGGGGTACCACCTGATGGTATAACGGCTGCCTGGCCATTACTTTCACCTGGGCACATAATCCCTGTAGAGCTAAATGCCAGTGTAAATGCTGGAGGCTGAGTGATCGTAGCTACAATCGTTTCCGTACTCCCTATTGCATCTGTGATGGTGAACGTATAATTACCCGCCAAAAGGCTATCAAGCCCTGTACCATTTTCATCACTCTCATTTTCCCAATTTACCTCAAAAGGAGCAATACCCAAAAGAGATAAAAACACCTGCCCATCAGCTCCACCGGGGCAAGAAACAGCCTGTACGCTATCCAGTGCTACAGCAAAAGCAGGAGGAGGAGGGACCCACTCGTAAGCTCCCATATCTACTATACCATTGACAATACGTGCTTGCCCATTAAGATCAAGGCTATCTGCTGGGAGTAGGGCGGTGTTGATGCCAGCATCTATGGCTGGGGAGCCCGCTTGCAAGGTAAAGTCTCCATTTTCGGGATCGGTAAAGAGAGGATTTAGTCCAAAAAGGCTAGCTGTATTACAGTCAATAGGAGCATTTGTTAGCATACTACAACTATCGTGATTAAACAGCGAATTGTCTATATCAACGTAGTCTTGATTATTGCTAAAAATAGAATTGGAATTTCCTGAATCAATAATCGAGTTTTTAATGATTGTCGTATCTCGATTTGAGATCAACAGAGCGTTGATCGAATCAGGTGCATTCCGAATTAAAGTACTATTAACAACCTCACAAGTTATTTCATTCCCACTTGAGAACGTACCAATGAATTTGCTATTATAAGGAGCACTTTCCTGCCAAAAACAATTAATCAAAGATAATTTGTTAGGATAAAAAGATCCCTTCAAACTAATACATGATCCTTCTCCTAATGCCTCATTCCCATAATGAATATTTTCAGTATAGATATTATTTAAAAAGTAGCATTTATCAAAAATGATATTGCATGCTTCTGTTTCACATAAAGCTCTAAGAACAGAGTGGAAATCATTATTATTCTCGAACCGGCACCCCTCAAAGACAATTTCTGTATGATGCTCATCAATTAATAAAAATGAAGATATGTAATAAACGCCCACTCCCAGATTATTATCAATACTACAATTTTCAAATAGCAATTTTTTGATTCGATACCCCTCATTTATTACAATGACAGAACTAATATTCTCTGTAAACCTGCAATCTTTTATCCATATTTCCTGCACCTCATTGGCTGTCGTACCGATATAAACTGCACTCGATCCATTTGCATAATTTTCTTTAAAAAGAGTATGTTCCAGGAGTGGTTCATTCTGATTTATTGCTCCTCCCAATACATATAAACCTCCTCCAGAAGTACCACCTCCGTCTAAATAATTTAGATTTCCATTATGAAAAAATGCTGAGTGTTTAATAACAAAAGAGCTATTGTTCCCTGCATAAGCTCCCCCACCACTACCTACTGATAGGTAATTATTCTCAAAACGGCAATGGTTTATTCGTAAGATGCTGTATCCTCCATTACTCAAAGTATTATCCAAATATAAACCAGCACCATTTTTATTCCTTTTAGAATCATTAATATCACTTGAAGCCTGCCCATTCTCAATCACCATCCCATCTACCAGGTTCAAAGAATCTGCTATCGCTACATAAAGGACGGTATATGAATTGTCCAACTCCAGCCCAAGAAGGCCGATATCACCACTCAATACCGTATTCAGGTTTGTTAAATCTCTTTCTTCCGGGCTACTTTCGGTACCCTTGAAGCTTCCATAGAGTTTTACACCAAGAGGTAGCTCAAAGGAAATGTTTCTATCCACAGTATTGGTAGGTTTATAAGTACCTTCAGCTACCCAGATTTCATCACCGTATTCCGCTACTCCCATTGCAGTTTGTAATGAGATATAAGCATCCTGCCAAGAGGAACCATCATTGGCTCCTGTAGCATAGCGATCCACATAATGAATATTTTGTGCAGATAGAGCAACGGTATAAAAATAGCTAAAGCAAAGGCAGATAAACAGCCTAAAGAGATTGCAACTTGTCATGATTGGCGCGTATTTTTTACTAAAATAATGTTTTTTTTACTCCTTTTTTCAAATTGTCTTACAGCATAAAATAATGTAGTAATTTTAATGCATGGCAATTATAAGATGGATGTATTTAGTTTTTTTAATGCTGTTTCTAACAGTCGCAAGCATATTACCTTCCTTTGGGTCTGATTCCACAGTAATTGATTCATTAGTGATTGAATTATCCAACACTAATGAAGATACCACAAAGATTCTAATTCTACTTGGGTTGGCTGACAAGGTAAGTACAACAAACATTGATGCTTTGGAACAATATTCAAAGCAGGCCCTGCTCTTGTCAGAAAAGAATAATTATGCTAAAGGTTTAGCCTATGCTCATTTTTCTCTTTCCAGGGTTTATACGAATTACGATTTTGACCTCTCCGAAAACTTGCTGCTAAACTCCTTGAAGTATGCTGAACAAATAAATGATAGCCTCTTAATTGCAAAGGCGTATAATTCATTAGGAATACTTTTAACTAATAATGATAATACAGAAATGGCTTTACATTATTACCATAAAGCATTGGATTATATGCGAAGAAATAATCATCATGCTATGTTAGCAGTACTCTATGGTAACATTGGCATTATTTATAGTAAAGAAAATGATACAACGGCCATTTCTTATTTTTTAAAAGCTGTTGAGCTTAGTAAGCAATTTGAGGATTACTGGTGGTTGACAACTAGTTATTTAAATATTGGCCAGGCTTATTTGAATCAAAACAAGCTGGATACAAGCTTTCACTATTTACAATTAAGTTTAACACTTTCGGAAGAGCATAATTTTAAAAGTAGCCTATCAGCTATTCATGTAGTTTTAAGCGATTACTATTACAAAACTAAAAAATACGAAGAATCTATATACTATGCTAACCTAGCACTCTCAAAATCAAAAGAGCAGTTAAACCGGGTTTCAAAGCTTGAAGCGCTGAGAATTTTAAAGGAAAACTATATTGCATTAGATAATTCAAGAAAAGCACTGGAATATGCTGAATTGATGAATTCCGCAGCAGATAGTATTCATCAACATAGCCGTCTAAAAGAGCTAGATATACTGGAGATGAAATATAAGTTTGAGGAAGAAATCGAGCAACAAGCATTGATACATGAATTGTTGGAAAACAAGTATAGAAATTACAAAATCACTTTAATTTCAGTTATCATCTTCATAGGATTGGTGCTCATCATTTCCATACTTTTTGTCTTTATTCTAAAAGGCCGCATACGTGGCAAGATACTTATAGAAGAAAAACTATCTCAGGAACTCGAATTTAAAAACAAAGAATTGACTACAGGAGTCATTTATACTATCCAAAAAAATGATATATTAACATCTATTTCCGAAGAACTCTTTGTAATAAAAGAAAAGGCGACTAAAGCAGATACTCGCAAAGCCATTGATCAAATATCAAAAAAAATAAAGGCATCCATACAGCCTAATACATGGGAAGAGTTTGAAATTCGCTTTCAGCAAGTCCACCTCCACTTTTATAAAAATTTAATTCAGGAATATCCTAATCTAACTCCTAATGAAAAAAGGCTTTGTGCATTTTTACGTCTTAATATGAGTTCAAAAGAAATCTCTAAAATTACAGGCCAAAGCGTCTCTGCAATTGAAATGGCCAGAGTTAGATTGAGGAAAAAACTTGGAATCTCCAATAAAGAGATCAACCTGGTAGCTTTTCTAAGCCAATATTAAACCTGAACATCCAACTCACACATTTCTCATTTATCATCCAACATACATCTATATTAATGCATATACAGTGCATAAAAAGCCATTGTTAGGGTATTGTTAGGGTAATAAAACGCTCTATAAGGCTATTGTTAGGGTAGAAATTTCGTTGCGCCTGTTGCTATATACAATATTTGCCTCTTTAGTCAACTCATAAATTTTTTACCCAATGAAGGATCGTTTTACACAATTTTCCCTAACCATAGCGGTGTGCCTCTATACTTTTAATGTAATGGCGCAAAACACGCTTTTTTTTGATGATTTTTCTGATGCTAATATTAATGAATGGACCCTGGAAGTAGGTTCTGCTGATTATTGGACTGCTGGCGAACTTCCTTTTGTTGGTGCCGAAGCACCAGGACTTCACTTTCGTGCTATTGGCGCTTCAGATCCTCTTGGAAAAAGTAGATTGATTTCTCCTGTCATTAACACAAGCGGGTATTCTACTTTATACTTATCATTTTTTCATATCATTAGCTTATCTCAGGAAGCAGGAATATCCCTAAGTATAGAAACTACCAGTAATGGAGGTGCTACATGGAATCCAGTTTGGCAAGAAGATTGGACCAGCCTGCAAGCATACAATTATTATGATATTCTAACTATAACAACTGAAGATGTAGGCTCAGAAACCTTTCAGTTTTCTTTCAAATATAATGATGAAGCATCCCCATTTTTCTTTACGTGGGGTTTTGATAATATCAGCCTGAGTGATGAAGCCATTTCATATGATGTACTTCCTTATCGAATAGTGGGACTGGAATCATCCATCCATGAAAGTGATGATGTTATGATCTCATCTCTGATAAGGAATTACGGTTTAGAAACTGTATCATTTGATGCCGTGCTCGAGATTCTAGATGGTAGCAATGTTGTTTTCACATCCACCATTCCTGTAGTTAATCTGGCCTATGGCGAAGAATTTGTTGTTAATTTTGAAGCCTGGGCTGCTATTCCTGGTAGCTATACAGCCAGAGTAACAACCCTTCTCTCTAGTGAAGAAAATACATCCAATGATCAAATAAACTCAGAGTTTGTTGTTTTCGCTCTTGATGAATATTGCATTCCTCAGGGTAATTGTGAAGAAAGGGGGATTGATGCTTTTGAGTTTGCCGGTATTTCTAATATTGAAAGCGGATGTAGTGAAAACGGGTTTGGTGATTTTACCGCTATGCAGGGAACTGCTCAAATTGGCTCTACCTATACTGCTAATATCACATCCGACAATGGCATATTTATGAATACAAGTATTTGGATTGATTTTAATCAGAACTCTCAATTTGAATCTTCTGAATTAATACTAAGCGACGCTCAAATACCCGCTTTTTCTACATTATCTGTTGATATTCAAATTCCATGGTCAGCAGAAACGGGTATTAAAAGAATGAGAGTTGCCAGTCAGTTTTTCAACTCAACTGCAACAGATCCATGTGCTCCACTCGCTACTGGGGGAGAATACGAAGATTATATGATAGAATTGACAGGAAGTACCCTACAACTGGATGCAGCTACTCTATCTATAGATATGTATCAGGCCTATGAGCAAGGTACAATAACCCCCATAGCTACCGTAGTAAATCAAGGTATTGAAACGGCTAGTTTTCCTGTTACACTAACGATTGATGGTGCTTATAGCTCCACCAAAAATGTTACAGATTTAGCATTAGGAGAAAGCATGCAAATAGAATTTGATCCGTGGGCTGCTATTCCTGATGAATATACCATAGAAGTTTCTGCAGTTTTAGATGGCGATTTAAACACAGGTAATGATGTATTAAGTCAAATCATTTCTATTGCTGAGGTAGCACCATTCAAAATGGTACTTGGTGAAGAAGGAACCGGAACCTGGTGTGGAGCCTGCCCAAGAGGAACTGTTTATATGGACTCAATGGCCACGAAATATCCAGATACCTGGATTGGAATAGCCGTTCATAATGGAGATCCAATGGCCAATATAGAATACGATGCGAATATTAAACCATTGATTAATTATGCTTTTCCTGGTGCTGTTGTAAATCGTGGTGCTGAAAGATTAGACCCAGTCGATCTGGAAGAATTTTACAATAGAGCGATGGAATTTATTGCACTTGCTGATATAGCAATAGAAAATAAGGCCTTTAATGAAGAGACAAAGGAATTGACTTTTACATTAACTTCCAATTTTGTTTCTACCGTTTCAGACGTTCGGTTCAGTGCAGTACTCATTGAAAATAACGTAACCGGAACGGGTCCCTCCTGGGCTCAGGCCAATTACTATTCAGGAGGTAGTGAGCCAATGGGTGGCTATGAAAATCTTCCTAATCCAGTACCGGCAGAAGATATGGTCTACGATCATGTAGGCCGTGCAATTATTGGAGGCTTTGCAGGAGTAGCAGGAAGCCTTCCTCCAACTGTAAATTACGGAGAAACGCATAGCTATGATTTCTCCACGATCATAGATGAAGAAAGCTGGGATTTAAGCAATATGAAAGTAGTTGGACTATTGATTAACAATGCTACTGGTGAAATTATCAATAGTACTCTTGATAATGTCCTTTCTGAAGTAACCGATGTTGAAACGGCAACAAAATCTCTAATCAATGTGTATCCCAATCCTGCTAAAAATGAAATAACCGTTTCCAATATAGATCACAACTGCCATCTGCAGTTATACAATTCCAATGGACAACTACTTATGGAAAAGCAAAATGTCATAGATAGATATACATTGGACATTTCAAACTTTATCAGTGGAGTTTATTTTATCAAGCTTACAAGCAAACAGCAAACAATTACTAAAAAAGTAGAAATCCTAAAATAGCATCATAATTCCTCTTTCGTTTAGCCTTACGTCCCCCAAGGGCACGCTAAATGTGGGCCTTTGAGGGGGCGTTTGAATACTGAAGGAGCATATATAGAGCATACCAAAAACCGTTTAATACGAAACACTGACATAAAACATTGTAAACTTTTGTGCTGATTTTTTGCTACTCGAACCTGCACATCTTATGGATGTGCGGTTTGAGTCCTCTTGGTTCTCCAGAGAGCTTGGTTTGGCACAAAATCTTTATCAGCTTGTCGGTAATCCAATTTTACGAATTATTTAAACGATCGTACAATATCGCCTTTTAACCTCAAACTGTAGTTGTTGTTATTGAGATTTTCAAATCCAAGATGTGAGGGAGTTACGAAACAATGTTTTTCACAAAACACTGTGGAGTAACTCCTTTTTCATTATATATTAGGCAAAATATAATCAATGAAAAAGCGCATCCTTAGTTTCAAATACGCCATACAGGGCGTTGTTTATTTATTCAAAACACAACCCAACTCGCGTATTCATTTATTGGCTGCAATTGCTGTTGTCTTATTAGCCTATTGGCTGGAAGTAAGCAATGCGGAATGGGGGGTATTGATGCTGGCTATTGGAGCGGTAATAGCAGCAGAAACCTTTAATACCTCCATAGAAGCACTTACCGACCTGGTATCACCAGAACATCATCGACTAGCAGGTATTGCCAAAGATACAGCAGCAGGGGCCGTGCTATTGACTGCAATGGGAGCTGCTGCGGCAGGTTTGATTATATTCGTACCGAAGCTTTTATTAGTTTTTTGAAAAACGAAATAGATCACCATTACCCATGATATAGCCTCTGCCTTCATCGGTAAAATCATTGATACCGCTAACGATACAGTGATCAAAATCGCCAATTTTTGTCCAGTTATTACCTCCATCTACTGTATGATAACTTTCTACTCCACTTATATAGATTAAGTCCCAGTCCGTTTTATATATCGCATTGATAAGAAAACCTTCCTGTTCATTTTCAAAATGGATCAAGCTTAAATCATCACCTGGTATTTCGATTGCTTGCCAGCTTATACCACCATCCTGAGTTCGATAATCTCCTTTTCCAGAAGCAATAAATCCTAGCGATTTATTCACAAAATGAATTTGGGTATAACCAGATACCGGAAGAGTCAGGGCGGTCCAATTATCTCCCTGGTCATCAGAATACCATACATTTTCTCCTCCCCAGCTTTCCATCAAAAAGATTCGGTCATCTTTTATGTCCAACTTATATGCTCTGAATGGCAATTCTGTATAATCCCAGTCGATACCGGCATTGCTTGTCTTTCCTACTCTAAATATTGGAGAAAGGGTATCTGCTAACGCTTCATACTGGAATATTCCAATACCATTTTGAGCATCAAAAAAGGCAAGTGCATTGATATTTCTTACTTCCGGATAATAGGTTTTCTCCCAATTTTGCCCCCCATCTCTTGTCCGCATCAATAAAGCTCCTGCGTTTATTTCATCTCCAAAACCATGGCTGTCTTTAGGAGCTGTGGCAAAACCGTACATTTCATCTATAAATTCTATATCTCTTAATCCTAATTTAGTAGGAGGATTTGTATGCTCTCCACTATGTAATGTTTCCCAATTATCACCTCCATCTGTCGTTTTCATAATCGTACCATAATTACCCGCGGTATAACCAATTTCTGCAGTAGGAAAACTCATTGCATGTTGCTTTCGCCTTTCCGGAAAATCCAGCATTTCTACTTCCCAGCCAGGCCAAAAACCGGAGAGATTACACGTTCCTTCTTCTTGTTGAGGCTCAATCGATTGTTTTTTACATGCTACGCTGGCTATAATGATTAAAAGAAATAATGCCTTTCTCATAAATGGATATTTTTTGATATGGGTAAGTAGTATTCTCCAGACGGGTAGCAACATCCCGGCAGTTGCCTTTGAGCGTAAAATTTTGTATCTTAGAAGGAAGCTTCTTTTTTTAAAGAAGGTACTTTGAGTACATTACCCATAACCGATTAGAATGAAATGGTTTTCCCAAACCTTTCAACAGATTACTAGTAGCTATGGCGGCAAAGTATCTGTTGATGCGCTTAGCCTTGGTGCCCACTATCTAGTTAGCACATTTGAGGATATTAAATCCACTATCCAACTACGTGATCCTATCCGCGGAGGCTTGGCCCTTTGGATTGATAATACTAAAGTATTGCTCAGTCCTTATAATATCAGGCTGCTTTGCTCAAATGGCATGATGACTGTTCGAATGGATGAACAGGAAGCTTTCTTCCATACAGAAGCCGATGCTTTTGAAGAAGCCCTACGCCACCATTATGAGTTACTGCCAGCAATAACTGATAAATGTGCTCGTAATTTTCGTTTATCACAAAGTATTCCTGCCGATAATGCTTTTTGGGAACAAGCAGTATTACATCTAAAAAGATTAAACGCTCATTTCAACTGGGACTTCCAACTTCGCAATGCTGCACAAAGAGAACGTAAGCGGCTATATCGTAACCAAAGAAAACATCATTCCACTTATAGCAGATTTGAAATCATCAATGCAGTAACGGCGCTTGCCCGCAGCGAAAATAATCCACGCCTCCGAATGCAAATGGAACGCCTGGGTGGACAGCTTTTAATGAATATCGAATCAGAGGCAATCACATCCATTAAAACAGTAAAGAATCATTTAGTGATGGGATAATTATTCTCTGACTGTTCCTGTAAATACGCTAATTTTTGGATTGATTGGATTGCCCGAAGCTCTGCGGAAGGAAACAACCTGGCCTACATGCCATAAAGCATCTGCTAAAGGGCCATTGATAATGTTCCAAAATGGAAAAGTGGACGTAGTTTCTCCACGTTGGAAAATAATCTCCATATCTTCCATTTTATCCGGTTGACTGGTTTTAAGCTTTTTACTTGCCTCCTCCAATAATAAAAGGGTAGCCCTGCGTTGTTCCTCAAAACTCATTTTTTCAGCCTCTGAACTGCGAATATTTGGCTGTTGCATTACTGCATTATGAATCATTTTACTCAATCCATAGATATGCTCTAATGTCTCCTGAGAAGTACGGGCCGTTTCATCAGGGCGATAGGACAAATCTTCTTCTCTCAGGCTTTCTGTCGCCCAATAATAACGAAATCCCAGCCCATCAATCATACGAGCAGCAACACTAGTAGCATCAAAACTTTCAGGATAAGCAGGTATTTCGCGATAGGGTAAAGCATCCATTTCTTGTGTAGCTTGAGCAAAGGATAAAATTGGTAAACAAATTAAAAAAATGAAAGTAATCGTCGATCTCATAATTGAATAAAGTTAGGGAATATGAAGCGGAGGCAATTCCTCCGCTTTAGCCTTGATTTTTGTTATCTCCCATTCTCCAGAAAAAGGTTTGGCAATTTTGTGGATTGAATAATCATCCATCAATTTCTTTCCAAAAAAGAGGAACAATACTGCTGCTACACCAACTAAAAGAAAAGTCTTGTCCAGTTTTAAACCTGAAAAATATACTGCAATGAATAAAATGACTCCAGCAACAGTGCCCAGAAGAAACAATAATATACCAAGAAAATAAACCTGTATGCCTTTATGGGATTTGATGATAATTCTTTTGACTAAGGATTTTTTTACTTCCTGTATCACCTCTTTTTTGCGTACAATCAGATTGGTGTTATTGATATCTTCTAAAGTACCTTTTATCAGATATTCATCTCCGGGATTCTTCCTATGCAGGTGTACTTTAATTTTACCTCCCTTTCTGAGTGCAATCACTTTATTATTACTATTGTTTTTAAATAGCCAGGTAGTTGACTCTTGTAAAGATTTTTGAGAGGCAGTAAAGTCTCCTGATTCTTCTTTAGCAATCATGGAGTTTGTCAAAAGCAACAAAACAGCCAGTAGAATATTCTTCATATTTTCTATTTTCATTTAAGAGTATGAAGTGATTTAAACTCTAAAATAACTACTGGCTGTTCCTGATGGCTATATTTATGTCTGTATTACTCCTGGATTAAACTTCTCTACGGGAGCATTATTAGCAGCTTCAATACCCATTGATATTACACGTCGTGTTTCCAGTGGGTCTATAATAGCATCTACCCAAAGACGGGCCGCAGCATAATATGGAGTGGTCTGGTCATCATAGCGCCCCTTTATCTTATCGAGTAATTCAGCTTCTTCCTTTTCGCCTAGTTTTTCACCTTTTGCTTTGAGTGCAGAAGACTGGATTTGTAGTAGTACTTTAGCCGCCTGCTCTCCACCCATCACGGCAATTTTAGCAGTTGGCCATGCTACGATTAATCGAGGATCATATGCCTTACCACACATGGCATAGTTTCCTGCTCCATAGGAATTGCCCATTACAATACTAAATTTAGGCACTGTAGAGTTAGAAACTGCATTTACCATCTTGGCACCGTCTTTTATAATGCCTCCATGTTCAGAGCGGGTACCTACCATAAATCCGGTTACATCATGCAGAAAAACCAGCGGGATTTTCTTTTGGTTGCAGTTCATAATAAAGCGGGATGCCTTATCAGCTGAATCCGAATAGATAACACCGCCAAACTGCATTTCTCCTTTTGCGTTTTTTACTATTTCGCGATTATTAGCTACAATTCCTACAGACCAACCATCTATACGAGCATATGCGCATATGATTGTTTTGCCATATCCATTTTTATAGAAAGTCAATTTGGAGTCATCTACCAATAACTTAAGGATATCTGCTGTCTTGTAAGGCTTATTTCTTTGTTCTGGGAAAAGGCTGTAAATATCATTGGGGTCATTCTTTGGAGGTAGAGGATCTACTCTGTCAAAACCTGCTTTATCAAAATGGCCTATTTTATCTACTAAATCCCGGATGGTATCCAGGCATGTAGGATCATCTGGCATTTTATAATCTGTGACGCCTGATATTTCGCTTTGGGTGGTTGCTCCTCCCAGTGTTTCTTTATCAACCTGCTCTCCAATTGCAGCTTTTACCAGATAAGGGCCTGCCAAAAAGATAGACCCCGTTCCTTCTACAATCAGAGCTTCATCTGACATGATTGGAAGATAAGCACCACCGGCCACACAACTTCCCATTATTGCAGCTATTTGAGGGATGCCCATACTAGACATGCGCGCGTTATTGCGGAAAATGCGGCCAAAATGTTCTTTATCTGGAAATATTTCATCTTGCATTGGTAAGAATACCCCCGCACTATCTACTAAATAGATTATGGGTAGACGATTTTCCATCGCAATCTCCTGTGCTCTCAGGTTTTTCTTTCCGGTAATTGGAAACCAGGCACCCGCTTTCACAGTTGCATCATTAGCAACAATCATACATTGCCTTCCACTCACATATCCAATTCCGGCTACCACTCCTCCTGCAGGGCACCCGCCATAATCCTTATACATTTCAAATCCGGCAAAAGCTCCTATCTCCAGGAAAGAACTTCCATCATCTATCAGATAATCAATGCGTTCGCGGGCAGTCATTTTGCCCTTTTTATGTTGCTTTTCAATTTTAGCTTCTCCTCCTCCCAGCTTGATTCGTTCCAGTCTGTGATTCAGGCGAGAGATGAGCAATTTCATACTATCTTCATTCTTGCTCTTCTCTAGGTCGATTTTGGCCATATTCTCTTATCTGGTTAGTTGTTTCTATTACTAGTCTACAGGGAAAGCATAGTAGTATTCGCCAGGATAATTTTCATAAACTCCCTCCAACATTACTTTCCCACTCGCATTTTTCAATATCTCTATCAATTCTTCTACAGAGCTTACCGTCTCATTATCTACTTTAGTAATAATAAACCCTGGATCCATATTGGTTCGCTCAATACGGCTACCTCTATAAATGCTGATTACTTTTGCCCCTGCAATACCAAAACGCCGGCGTTCTTCTCTTGTTAAATTGCGCAGTTCAAATCCGAGATCCATTAAGATATCATCGTTCTCACTAGCTACAAGAGTAGTGCCATTGCTTTTATTTTTCAAGATCACTTTAGCTCGTTGAGTTTTTCCGTCGCGAATATAATCTACACTAATCGTATTTCCAGGCCGATAGCGTCCAAGTTGTTCCTGCATTTCGGGTAATGTTTTGGTGACGACTTCATTGATGCCTATAATTACATCTCCTTGTTGTAATCCAGCATCATCAGCACCACTTTCAGGAGTCACACGGGTGATATAAACACCTTCTACAGAAGAGAGCCCTAATTCACTTGCCCTTTCGCTAGTCATTTCATCAATAAAAACGCCTAATATACCTCGTTGTACAATACCGTAATCTCTCAAATCACGTATCACCTTGCGCACTAGATTTGAAGGCACGGCAAAAGAATATCCTTCATAGCGGCCAGATCGGGTAATGATAGCAGCATTAATTCCAATCAATTCTGCATTTGTATTCACCAGTGCACCACCGCTATTACCTGGATTCACCGCAGCATCCGTCTGAATAAAAGATTCTATCCGGTCCTGCCCTTCCAAAATATCTATGCTACGCCCTTTTGCACTTACAATCCCTGCTGTAACAGTAGATTCAAGATTAAAGGGATTGCCTACAGCTAATACCCACTCCCCTACTCGCAAAGAATCAGAATTGCCAAACTCAACAGCAGGTAGTTTTTTCGCTTTTACTTTTATAAGTGCTAAATCGGTGGAAGGATCGGTACCAATTACTTCTGCACGATACTCTCTCTTATCATTGAGCGTAACTTCTATTTCATCGCTATCTTCAATGACATGATTGCTAGTCACAATATACCCATCAGGAGAAACAATCACCCCGGAACCAGAAGAGGTTCCATAAGAAGAACTGCCCCAAAAATCAAAACTGCCACCACCCTGTACCGTTTTTATATTAACAACAGCAGGAGTAACAAGCTCTGCTGCAGCTGTAAAGTCTGTAGGTGCAGAAGCAATAAAACGCCTTTGTTTACTGTATTCCAGTGGGTCAAAGTTGGTATACTGAGCAGGTACTGTCTCTCGAATGATCACTTCCTGAGGATCTTCCAAATAGCGATAAGCGGCAATTGCCAGCAACGCACTCAACAGCGAACTGATACCAATGATAAGATATTGCTTCATGGCTTTGATATTTGGGTATATCCGAAGCTGCCTCCAAATAAGGACTTGATTCTTTTGAAGGAAGTCTCTTATTTGGAAACAAGTTCGAATATTATCGGTCGTAAACTAAAGTTGCTATTTCTTTTGCTCTCCCGTCAAACGGTAACGCATTCCAATATAAACATTTCTTCCGAATACTGGGCCCCAGACTAAAGAAGCATCAAAATACGCTCCGAAAGGATCATCACTGGCAATAATAGGATTTTCCTGACGGAAATCAAGAAGATTTTCTCCACCTAAATAAATTTCCCATTGATCTCCCCAGGCTTTACTCAGCTGCCCATTCAAAAGGAAGAAGCTTGGTGAATAAGTGTCCAGTTGATAATCTGATGGATTACTCTCTGTGGAAGGGATTCTTCTTTCGCCCTGCCAGCTCAAAGTCCCGTCTATTTTCCAGCCATTTTGGGTTTCATAGCCTGTATTAAGAAACGCTCTATGATTGGAAACTAATGGTTTTTGTAAGCGTCCTTTTTTATAATCAACTTCTACATCATTGTATCGGTAAGCCATACGAACACTCCAGCGAGGGATTGGTTCAAAGTCTATTTGTCCCTGGATACTATTAGAAAATGACCTACCATCCAGATTATAAAAATAAACACTTTGCGGGTCTTCGTCAAAGTCTACAACGATTTGGTTAATAAAATGAGTATGGAAGTAGCTTAAACTTAACAAAGCACTTGTCTTTCCTGTTGGAAATTCCCAATTCAGTGTAGTTCCTCCATTCCAGGCTACCTCGGCATCCAGGCCATAAGGAGTATCCTGTTCTTTTGATTCGACTATAATATTACGAGAGGAAGCAAAAAGGCCAATATTTTCGGCAAAAATAGAAGCTGTACGTTGCCCTCTACCTCCGGATACTCTCCAAACCAGCTGCTCATTAATCGCATAACGCAGGTTTAATCGTGGTGTAACAAACAGTCCGTACTGATTGTGATGATCGGCCCTTAATCCAGCTACCGCTGTAAAACTTTCTCCTTTTCCATAAGTGTATTCAAAGAAAGCACCTGGCACCCATTCACTTCGTGTGTAGGTATCAGCCTCTGTTGCAGAAAGTTCTTTGATGGATTCTTCATATTCATCCACTTGAATACTCATCCCTGTTTTAAACTGGTGCTTACTATCACCTATGATACTCTGGTAGATGAAGTTACCATATAATGACTGCTGATTAGCAATATAAGAACGGGGTCCAAAATCACTCTCCTGATCATGATAAGCTGCCGAAAACTGAAAGCCCATACTTGCATAAGGCCGCCCTTCAAATACATGGCCTGTTTTTAACCATCCTTCCCAACGATTAACATTCCGATCTGCTATCCATGGAGATTCTAAATCCGGCATCTGGCCACTCTGACTATCAATGAAAGTACCTTTGATACCAGCCTGCCCCATCCATCCGTTCTTGCCTTTGAATCGCCAGCGATTAATACCTATGAAATGATTGGTAAGTGGGTTGTCTAAAAAGCCATCATCGTTGCGATCGCTCTCCCGCTGTTGTGATTTAGCATGTAGCAATAAGCCAGTATGCCATTCTTCGTTTAAAGCATGGTTTACGTTTAGGTTACCCTCAAGACGCCCCATTGCATTTCCATATAAATTCAAATAAACAGGTACCGCCTTATCTGGCTTCCACAACTCTACATTTATCTGGCCTGTAATGCTTTCAAATCCATTGACTACCGAACCTGCTCCTGTGTTTAGCTGTATTCCTTCAATCCAGGCTCCGGCTGTAAAATCCAGGCCATACAATGCAGATAAACCACGTGCATCAGGCATATTTTCTCTTGTGATTTGCAGGTAAGGACTAGCTAGCCCCAGCATTTCAATCTTCCTTGTACCTGTAACAGCATCTGTAAAAGAAGCATCAACAGAGGGAGTAGTTTCAAAGCTTTCTGCCAGGCTACAACAAGCAGCCTTCAAAAATTCATCTTCTGACAAGTATTGAATATTGCCTGCTTCAAGGAATGAAACCGAGGTGCTTTTTCGTCGGTGAGTCACTTTTACTTCATCTAGTGTAACTGCATCTGAAAGGGTAATAACGACCTCCCCTCCCTGATCAATCAGCAAGGTATCCGATTCATAACCAATATAGCTTACTACTAATTGGTTGACTCCCTCTATCCGCTCAATTTCAAAACCTCCTTCTGAATCAGAAACAGCTCCTTCATTAACATTTAACCAGCGTATATTAGCACCAATCAAAGGAACTGCATCTCCTTTGGCATTTTCTTCCACAATTACTCCTTTGAGATATTTTTCATCACTACTTTGCTCACTATTTCCTTCTGCTGGCTTATGTGCTGCGATTACCGCTTCATCTCTATATTTACAACAAGCATGTAAGGCTTGATAAACTTCTTCTGTAGCTTTTTGCAATTCAGTATCATGCCCCACTCCAGTGATATTAGCATGTAACTGATTGATATCCAGAGGCTCTGGACTCTTAGTAATTGTTAATTGTTTACTTTCTACGTCCCAATCTGCAAAACGCACTCCAATAGTAGTAAGGGCTGCGTTTTCTATTCTGTCTTTACACATACCACAAATACCATCTACCCATATTTGGATAGTCTCGTCGTTTTGTGCATTTATATTATTATGGAAAGTACTTAGCCAAAGTAAGCTAAGCAAGGTTAATAACCATTTCATTTTGTCACCTTTAAAAATTAACTACACAACAGGTATAAACTATACACTGGTTTATACAGAGGTGTAGCAGAAAAAAATTAAAAATCTAAATACAGAAATGGTTATGCACGGGGAGGCTGCCAGATACTTGGAATAAACTCAAGTGTGTGATCATCAAAATGTATGGATACATGAGTTGCCTGTAAAGCAACGGGAGCTGATGGTAAGACTGGAACGCTTAACAGCACAGGCGCGTGGCAGCAGGCACATATGCAAAAAGGAGAGCAATCATCCTCTGCATTGCCCTGATGATCATCATCCGATCTTTTATTATCTTGTTGCTGGCAATGATCATGACTATCACAGTTTTTCACAATAGAAACATCTGATCCACAGCCTCGTGAATCAGAACAGGGTTGTATGATAGACATAGAGACCAAAATGGATAATATGATCGCTAAATACTTATGCATATTTTACAAAGCTAGAAAATAATGGAAACATTATCAATATGCGCTCGTTTTTATTATCTAGCACTATAATCATAGTCTATGGCAGAAAATAATGAAAATAGGAAAGATCCTTTTGATGGGGAGTATATCGGAAATATATGGGGATGGAAATTTTCTCTTATTGGAGGAGCCTTCATAGCATTACTATTGTGTTTTGCTGCTTATCGTCATTATACATTGGGAGTCCCTCTAGGTATGGAAGATCCGGAGATAACAAACGAAGTATTAACAGATTCTATCACCGTTGAAGACACGATTCGATAATTATTTTACCATGAAATGGGTATTTGATTATCAAAATTGTATTATTTGTCCTATATTGACTTTTCAATATAAAAACGGAAGGAGGCTGTTATTTATTAGATAATAGCTTTGTAAAAAGTATGTTCAAGTTCCCAATAAACTACACACTACTCTTTCTACTTTTTTCCTTGTTTGCTCAGGCGCAACCTGCTGTGCTTGATAGCCTTCGTAATGCATATGAAGAAGCAAATTACATTAAAGACAAGGCAGACATTCTCAGTCAAATAAGTGGAAGGTATTTGTATATCAAACCTGATACAGCCCTTACTCTGCTGGCAGAGCTTAAAGAGCTGGCTCACGAAGCAAATCACGAAAAAGCCTTAAGTGAATACTACAAGCAGCGCGGTATCATATTCCACCAGCGAGCCGACAATAAAACGGCTCTACAATACATCGACACCTCTTTATACTATGCTCGGCTAATTGGCGATAGCAGTATCGTAGCGGCTAATTTATTAAACCAGGCTGCTATTTTGGAGCAAGAAGGCCAGTTTAGTAAAGCATTTACTGGCTTGAGTATTGCTAAAGATATTACTGCTACAAATGGAGCTGCGCCCAATGAAAACCTTCATGCTAAAGCACTCAATAATATAGGCATCATATATATGCGACTGGGCTTACAAACAGAAGGTTTAGCATCTCTAATGGAGTCTCTGAAAATTAAGCAAAAGATAGGAGACCCACAGGGCATCGCCATTACTTACGGCCTCATCAGTAATCTGCATACCGAAAGAGAAGATCATGTTAAAGCATTAGAATTTGTTGAAAAAGCACTGGCTGCAGCAAAAGAAGCCGGTAGCAAATTACATATAGGTGCCTTTTCAATGAATATGAGTGAGGTATACTACAAACTAAAAGAAACGAACAAAGCTGACAGTCTTTTAAGTATAGCTGAAGATATTGCCAATGAAATGGGACATAACTTCATGCTGATGCATATTCGGATAAATCAGGGAGAAAGAGCTTCAGATCGGGGTTATTATGAAAAGGCAGAGCACCAACTAATCGATAATTTAAAATTTGCTCGTACTAATAATTTAAAATTTGGTGAAGGGAAAACGCTTTTTGAATTAGCAAAGCTTGAAGAAAAACAAAGTCATTACGCCAAAGCTATAGAATATGCCAATGCGGCGCTGGAGGTGTTTACACAGTATTCTTTCAATGAAGATATTCCCAAGGCACAGAAAAAATTAGCAGAATTATACGAACAAAGGGGGCAAATAAAAGAGGCTTATTCGTGGTATAAATCGTACCAGGCACACAATGATAGTGTGTACACTGCAAATAATAGTGGCATAATTGAGACACTCAAAGCCAAACACGATTTTGAATTGGCTAAAAAAAATTATGACTTACAAATCTCTCATGCCCAGCAAGATACCAGATCAGCAAAAGCGGCAGCCAATAAATGGTTCCTTTTTGCAATGGCCCTTGTCTCTCTTTTTTTACTGATCATCTTAGTGATGACCTACTACAGTCTAAGCCAACAACGCAACGCTAAAGATGAGCTAACCAGAAGTAATAAAGAATTATACGAGGCCAATGAAAAACTGGAAATAGCATATCTCGATATAGCCTCTTCCAATCAACAACTCAATATTGCCAATAATAAGCTGCAGCAATTTGCTTTTGCTGCTTCGCATGACCTCAAAGAATCACTAAGAAATATTACTGCCTATAGCCAGTTAATTGCAAAGAAGATTCAATCTCTACAGGATAGCGATAAAATCCAGTACTACCTGGAACAAATTATTCGCGGAGGAAAGAATATGTATCGGCTTCTTGAAGATCTGCTGAAATTTACAGATGAACCTTCTCAAAATCAGCAAAATGAGGAGATTGATATTAGAGAAACCATTGAAACGATACAATCCGTATGGACTAATCGAGAAAATGAATCTGATATCATTCATTTATCCTATAATGGCAATTTCCCACCTCTTTTTGCTTCAAAACCACTCATCGAACAGGTGTTTACCAATTTGATTGAAAACTCCATTAAATTTAGAAGGCCTCAGGTTCCCCTTATTATAGACGTGGGAGTAATCAAGAAAGATAATCGTAGTATTTTCTTTGTAAAAGATAATGGCATTGGTGTTGAAAAGAAGTATCACAAACAAGTATTTGATCCTTTCTTCCGCCTCTATGGCCGACACATCAGCGGATCGGGAATGGGGCTTGCTATTGTAAAAAGAATAGTAGAAAACTACCAGGGTAAGATCTGGGTAGAATCAACGATTCAGGAAGGTACTACTATTTATTTCACGCTGCCTTCAGCGGTACACGCAGCAGCAAATGAAAAAATCACGACACACTAAGCATGTTTAGTAGGCATTTGATTTCTTTTCCCCTTCAAAGAGGAAATTCATTCTATTTTTGAATATTGTTCATCTAAAAAAGTAGAATGCTTTTGTTTTTTTCCGCAATTTGCAGGCAATACTTATTGCCCGACTATGTACTACCTTAAATTCCTTTTATGTCTATTCTTTCTAGGCCTAACTTTTTATGTCCCGTGCTTTGGTACTCAAACTAACACCAAGCCTCCTCCTACTCCTCAGCTATATTTTCCCGATGCAGACTCTCTTTCTGCTCTAACTATAAGAATCCCTTTTAAAATGGCAGGCAGGCTTATAGTGATTCAAGCTGGTTTAGGTGAAAAAATCGGAAATTTCATCTTGGACACCGGATCTAGCAGCTTAATTCTTAATTCTGTACATTTTAAAGGAGGGGTCAAAAAAAGAGGATATGTATCTATAGGCACCACTGGCGCTGTAGATGATGTAAAAATAAAAGCTGTCGAAGATTTCAGTTTCCCCGGTTTGATATTTGAAAAATTGTATGCAGATGTAATTGACCTGGGTCATTTGGAGCGGAAAAAAAACATTGAAATATTAGGGCTTATTGGCTATGAACCGTTAAAGGAATTTGAAATCATAGTTGATTTTCAGCTTAAACAAATTACACTCATCAGATTGGACAAAAAAGGAAACAGGTTAGATAGCCTCGCCCTGCTCGAACCTATAATGGACAGCCTGAATTTCAGGCTTCAAGCTCATATCATCGCAATAGATGGTAAAGTAGATAATACATCTGTTACTTTTGGCCTAGATACAGGAGCTGAGCTAAATTTACTCCATAAAGGCATTAGAAGGAAGGTGCTGAACCATTTTAAAATATCGAAACGAACCGTGCTCAATGGCATGGGGCAGCATGAAGTTGAGGTATTAGCAGGAAAGCTCTATAAATTCACTTGCGGAAATCAACGGCTTTCAGGAATGCGTACCTTACTTACTAATATGGATGAGATGAATGATGCTTTTAATACTAATCTCGATGGGTTGATAGGTTTTGAGTTTCTGTGTATGCGCCGTACAATTATCAACTATAAGAAGAAAAAATTGTATTTTTTAAAATGGTACCATCCATGAAAAAGATTAAAAAATCATGTTTCCTGTTACTTTTAATGACTTTTGCATTGAGTGTACAATCTCAGGTGGAAAAGGGCTATTTCTTTGAAGGTGATGAAGTCGTATTTGAGTTTGACATCAGTGAATATAAGGAGCTTACAAAACACAATAGCAATAAAAAATTAGATTTTGAAGATCTTGATATATATGAAGTAGCGATAGCTGGTGATTTCAACAACTGGTCCAGAAAGAAGTGGAAGATGGAAAAGGTTGGAAAAAATCGTTATCAATTGCGAAAAAAAATTGCCGACTTTAATGATGCCTTTAAATGGGAGTTCAAATATATTGTCAACGGAAAATATTGGGCAGAACCCAAAGAAGATATTATCAATAAATCAAAACTTACTTACCACAATAAATTTTGGAAGGATGTATATAATATGGATTTATTCACAATAACTGCTACTCCAGATGGCAATGCAAGATTTTTCCTTCCAGCTTATAGTGATGCAACAAAGGCCACTCTTAGTGGTACTTTTATCGATTGGGACAAGGAAGGGTTTCCAATGAAACAAACAGACAAAGGCTGGGAAATCACACTGGATTTACCTCCGGGCAGATACGAGTATAAATTTATTGTAGACGGCAAGTGGATGGAAGACCCTAACAACCCGGATAAGGTACTTAATCAGCATCATACCTGGAATTCTGTATTAGAAATTTATCAGGAAGTTACCTTCTTATTAGATGGCTATGAAAAAGCAGAGTCTGTTATTCTTACAGGTTCATTTTGCGATTGGGACATGAACGCCTACCCTATGCATAGAGAAGGTAATGCATGGGTAAAACGTCTAGAGCTTACAGGTGGTAAGCACTGGTATAAATTCATTATAGATGGAAAATGGATCACTGACCCTGAAAACCCGATCAGGGAACACGATGGATCAGGCCATATTAATTCCGTAATAATGATCCAATAACTTCTTTTCTGGCTGTTGTTTTACCGGAGTTTCTAAACAGTTCTTTTCTGGTAAATTTAATGGTCACCATGAGATGATTATCATCCGCAATTACATTGTAGATTCCTTTTTTAAGTAAAATCGCTCTGCTTTTAATCACAGAAGATTCAATAGACACATCTTCCTCCATGAGGAATGTGTTGTTTTTGAAATAAGTTTCCCGCAATTCGCGATGAATCAACTCTACTGGAAAAGAAAAAGTAATTGTATCATTAAATTCGTTGAGTCTTAAGAACGCCATGGTGTATAAACATCCGCAACCTTCCTCTACTAAAGCTCCCAGAGTAGTAACTCTGCAAATCCCATGACCTGCACACTTTTTTCGAGGATCACCAAATACAACATCAGCAGGTAGCCCTTTGACTACCACATAATTCGTGTCTTTCATAGTTATAAAATTCAATAGCGTGTACTAGGGGGGAGCCACAATATCAGTATGTGGATAGCAAATAAATATAATAAGATTGTTAGGGGAACTAAAATAACTAGTGTAAGACTTGTGCCCAACAAAGTTGCAAATATTAATGTATACATGCAAATTTTGCTGTTATTAAATCAATTCGGGGGAAAGCGTATATTTGCACCATTAAAAGCAATTATATAAATATTCGTATGTCAGGAAATAAAGTAATATTTTCTATGGAGGGAGTATCTAAAACCTTCCCCCAAGGAAAAAAAGTACTCAATAATATATGGCTAAGCTTCTTTTATGGTGCCAAGATTGGAGTGCTCGGCCTTAACGGTTCAGGAAAATCTACCCTATTGAAAATCATAGCGGGGGAAGATCAGAATTATGAAGGAAATATTCACTTTGATGGTAGCTACAAAATAGGATATCTCCAGCAGGAACCTAAGCTCGATGAAAGTAAAACAGTAAGAGAAATCGTATCTGAAGGGGTACAGCCTATTGTTGACTTATTACAGGAATATGAGGATATTAACCTGAAGCTTGCAGAACCTATGGGTGATGATGAGATGATGAAAATCATTGAACGGCAGGGTGAGTTGATGGAGAAACTGGATCATCAGAATGCCTGGGAATTAGACAACCGTATCAATACGGCTCTAGAAGCATTGCGCTGCCCTCCTGATGAAGCACCCATCAATGTGCTTTCCGGTGGTGAACGCCGCCGAGTCGCTTTAGCTCGCCTGCTTCTTAGCAATCCTGATATTTTATTACTCGATGAGCCTACCAACCACCTGGATGCAGAATCTGTTGACTGGCTGGAACAATACCTTCAAAATTTCCCTGGTACTGTGATAGCTGTGACACACGACCGTTATTTTCTGGATAATGTTGCAGGTTGGATCCTGGAATTAGATAGAGGTGAGGGTATTCCATGGGAAGGCAATTATTCTTCCTGGCTTGAGCAGAAATCAAACCGACTACAGCAAGAAGAAAAAGCAGCCAGCAAACGACGTAAAACACTTGAACGAGAATTGGAATGGATCAAAATGGCTCCAAAAGCTAAGCAGTCCAAAGGTAAAGCTCGTTTGAATGCCTACGAAAAGCTCGCAGGGGAAGAGATGAAAGAGAAAGAGGCTAAACTAGAGTTATATATTCCTCCTGGGCCAAGGCTTGGTGATGTTGTTATAGATATAGAAGGCATTAGTAAAAGCTATGGTGATCGAGTACTATTCGAAAACCTGAACTTCTCCATTCCAAAAAATGCCATAGTAGGAATCATTGGGCCTAACGGAGTAGGTAAATCTACTCTTTTCCGAATCCTCATGGGAAAAGAAACCCCAGATACCGGTGCACTTAGTATCGGAGATACCGTACAGGTAGCATATGTGGATCAAAGCCATGAGCAATTGCAAGATGGAGACAAGACGGTGTATGAAGCAATATCTGATGGCAATGATATCCTCCAGGTAGGTAGTGCAAGTATCAATGCCAGAGCATATATTAGTCGCTTCAACTTCAGTGGTTCAGATCAACAGAAAAAACTTGGAGTACTATCTGGTGGTGAACGCAACAGAGTACACCTTGCTATGACATTAAAGGAAGGAGGTAACGTTCTGCTTCTTGATGAGCCTACCAACGATATTGATGTAAATACACTGAGAGCTTTGGAAGACGCACTTGATAATTTTGCAGGATGTGCTCTAATCATTTCTCACGACCGTTGGTTCATCGATCGTTTGGCAACTCATATCATTTCCTTTGAAGATGAAGCAGAAGTGATCTTCTTTGAAGGGAATTACTCACAGTACGAAGCAATGAAGAAAGAAAAGATGGGAGATACTACTCCTCGCCGTCCTCGATTTAAGAATGTAATCAATAGATAATATTTGTAACCCATACACCAATTTTAAGTTGGTGTATGGGTTTATAAATACTTGTCCAAAGCTAGATGCTGCACTTCATCAATACTGCAAAGGCCAAACCTCTCTGGATACTCCATTTTCAATGATGATATAACCTATTTTTTCGCCTCGCTCAATTCTGTATAAACCGTCCTCTTCAAAAGCTTCAATACGGTCGTATTCTGGTTCAACAATAATATTTCCCGAACGGGTGGCAATTCCATAATAACGCTGAGGATTGATAATGATATTTCCATCTGGCTGTATATGCAGCATACGATATTTGGGAGGCACAATCATAACTCCTCTCCTATTGATAGCACCTAATAGTTCCCGCCTGCCCTCCTTCTCTGATAAGCGACGTACTTTAGCTACGCCTAGTTGAAATGGTGTTATTTCTTCAAAAAACCGACCAAAAACATTATTCCCTGAAGCATCTGCATAAAAAGACTGCTGCTTTTTTCTTTTATTTTCCATTCCAAATAGTCCCTCTGCAAAAAATGCAGGATGCCCTTGTTCAGTAGTTACTCTTAATCCCGCTCTGGTTATAATTATTTGCTCTTCATCCGTACTCACAAAAGCTACCCCTCCTTTGAAAGGAGTTGCACTTCTATAAGGCCCTTTTATCCGAATGTTCCCTTCATAATCCAGGTATCCCCATCCACTGTATTTGGAAGCTTTAACAGCAACTAATCCCTCAGAAGGTGTACCCAGGAAAGCATAGGCAGGTTTAACCTTTAAGGTTCCATTATAATTTATCAAACCCCACTTACCTGATTGGGATTGCACTTTAGCTACTCCATCCTCAAAACTTCCTATAATTGAATAGGCAGCTCTCATTACAATTTCTCCCTGATCATTTATCAAGCCTTTAAGCTGATTACTTTTAGCAGTATAGGTAGCTAACCCTATTGTATTAAAAGAGCTGATATGGCTGATGTTTTTATCCTCAAAGATGAGTGTTCCTGTTGTATCAATAATTGCGGCATAAGCATGGCCTCTTTCATCCATTTTAGCGACCGCTGCTATCCCCTTTACAAAATCCATTGGCAGGGAATAAGATTCATCCAACTTTGGTAGCCCTTCTCCTTTAATTTGATAATAATACGAAGCAGGAATGATCGCCTGTCCCTGTTTATCATAAGCTCCCCAGGACCACCCCAATCCTTTATACCAGGCTAATCCATTATGAAAATCACCTATTCCACGCCATTGCTTAACACTGAAGTCAGTTTTAAAAGCAGTTTCTCCTTTTTTATTGATAAATATGCATTGGCCACTCGTATCTGCTACTAATGCCATTCCATTTGAAAAAGGCCGTGCCTGAGTAAACTGCGGTGGTATCAATATTTGTCCGGCAGTATCAACATATCCCCAATATCCATATTCATCTTTAAACTGAGCAATTCCTTCGGAGAACGGGCGTAAACGGGTAGGATTTATAAAAATTTCATGCCCTTTTTGGGTGAAGAAAAAAGTAGGTGTACTATCTACGGACACCTGAAAGTGGTTTTCCAAGCGGATAATCTGAGAAAAATCTGTCTCTAAAACTTCTGTACCATCCCAACTCAAAACACCATAATCTGCATCTGGCCGGCCATAGGCATCATTGCGTTTATTGGAGCGTAAAATTAGTGCCGTACTGTCGATTCCAAAATCTTTTACATATCCGGCATCCGTCTGAATAACTGATTCTCCATCTCCATTAATATACCCCCACCTGTAAGGCACATCGGGTGTTTTTGCCATCGCAAATATCAGGCCTGCTTTAGAACGTTCTTCCCGAGAACGATCAACATTGAATTGAAGATTAAATTCTGGTTTAAAAAAAGCGGGGCTATTAATGCGATACTTGTAGGGTAAACTGAGGTTTTCTTCAGGTTCTATACAAGTAAGCTGAGCATCTCTACAAACACGTGCCCGACCAGCAACAAAGGGGCCTATAAAAGGATAGCGTAGAGCTTCTCCATTAATTATACACTCCTTCCCGTCTCTATCTATCAAGCCCATTAGGCCATTTCTATCAATGAAGGCAGTATACTTGTAATGCTTATCGAATGGACGAATACCTATTATATTTGGGGTAGGAATAATCATTCCACTTTCTACATCAAAAAAAACAATTTCCTTTACAGGGGCTTCATAAAAAGATGAGATAAGTGGATTGCTTACTGATGTTCCATCTTTATGGAATGCAATTATTTTATCCTCCTTAATTTCCATTAGCCAGGCCGGCTTATTGTTCAAAGGTATAGAAGCAGACCACTTCGTTTTGGTATCATAACCTCCAAAATCACGCTGTATTCGCATCCTTTTTTCAACTACAATTGCGTTATTTTTTTCTATGGTTACTAATTCACCTTGAATCCCGGCCTCTCCTCTATATTGACTGGCCCTTGTCTTTTCAATTGTGACGGCCTCTTTTATTGCTGCTGAGTTTTGAGCGATAATTGATAAATTGTCAAAAATCCCTTCTGATTTAAAACGAATATTATCATCCAATGAATAGAGAATAGTCTGCCCAGATAAATGAACATATACCGAATCTTTGCCTGGCACCAGGGATATATTATCATAAACACAAGGTAAAGTATCCAGGCGGTACCCTTCTGCTCCTAAGACCCCATATGCTCCCTTTGATTTCATCCATAGAAAAGATCCTTTAAAATCACTTATCTCACTATATTCAAATGGTAATAATAAATCTGACCCATTACTTGGAACCAAAAGCCCCCAATTGCCAAATAAGTTTGCCTTATAAAAGCCAACTTTTCCAGTAGGATAAATAGCAGTATACGTTGGAGAGCGATAAGTTTCCTTAATGTCCATCAGGCGGTCCTTATAACCATTGCCGGTATAACCAGCACAAAAGGTAACATATAAACTATCTAAAGGAAAGACCCATGGATAATAAGGATTATCCCTACCAGATTCATCATCTACAGGACGCTTATTTTCTCCTGCTGGAGAAACGTCATTAAAGCTCGTGATGGGCTCTTGCCCCGTAATACTCCAAAGTTCAATAGTTAGTGGTTTTACCGTCACTGCAATGAGGAGGCTATCATTTACCTTTTCCAGCATTTCCATAAAAGGGCCTATCGCATTAAAGCCCTTGTCTTTTTCATTCTCCTCTCTAGCCAACAACTGCCAGCGTCCATTTTCTAAAAAAGCCACTAAATTAGGCCCCGCAGCCATTACATCGGTATATCTTTTTTCAAGTATCCGTTTGCCATGAATATCAACTAACAACCAGCCTGCTTTTTGATCGGGCTTTACTTTATAATACCCACTAAATCCAGCTTGTCGGATATCCAGGTATGAAGGCTTTGCCAGCACTTTTCCTGCACTACTCCTTATTCCCCATTGAATACCCTTTTTTACAAAAAAGTAGGCAGTCCCATTCTCCAGTGTATCTGCCAGTCGAATATCATCATAGCAGGTACTTTCAAAGAGTATCTTGTTTTGTTTATGGTCTAACAACAAGAACAAAGAATCCAATTCTACTGCAAAATAACGTTCACTTAATGGTCGAATACGCTTATAATGATTGGGGAGCGCCTCTTTCAAAAAAGGATCTAACAGGCCTACTTTTTCGTTCAATTCAAATAGTCGAAAAGGAGACCTATCTACCTGGCTACCAGCAGTATTCCAGGGGAGGTTAACATCTCCGATATAATCATAGCGGGGTGCTACCAATGTATCCGTAATTACAGTATTGCCAAACTGATAAAATTTGACAAACCCAAATTTATGATTAACCCTTACTGGATATACATCGATCACAGTACTGGAATTCTGCACTACATCCTGACAATAGCTTTGCCTGCTAATAACAAATAATAGCAGGCAAAGCAAAAATATTAGCCTATTCATCTTTCAAACTTATGAACTGGCTTTTTCCAATAAAGCTTTTAAATCTTCTACTGAGCTAACAGATTGATCCTCGACAGACATTTCAAAAAGATAATCATTACCACGTGCAGATTCTATATTTTCTTTTTCTGCTTCAAATGAACTTTGTGAAAAAAGAGCTACTTTATCATTAGGAAGTACCGCCAGCATTTTGTTATCTGCTGATGTATTAATTCTTATCTTATTCCAATCATGTTGAGGTAAACCTACTACAACTTTGCCATCCCCAGTAATCAGATAAACCGTAACATAAGATTTTGCAGCAGCAGGTAAATCATCAAAATCAAAATCAGCCATAAGAGGCACTGCATTATCTTGTTTGAGCAGGATATCATAATTGTATATCCCCGTTGCATCCAAACTCATAATACGACGGAAGGATTGCGCTTTTCGAACCATTTCATTCCGGTCTCTCAATAAAGCTATATTTGCTTCATACTCTGCCATCAATTGAGCATATTTTGCTTTTGCTCTTTCCAGATCGGCCCCTGTCAAAGCCTTTTTTACCGGAATACTGTACATCTTTTCACCAAGCAAAGTCAATTCATAGACCCCTGCTTTTTTAGTTGGGTGAATCTTTTTCTTAAACCAGTTAGCTTTGTGCACCCATTCGTTTTTGCTTGGTGCCATTTTAGGATCATTCCCTGCATAAGCCAACATAACGGGGCTTTGGCCTTGTAATTCAGGTATATGGCTTACATCCAAATCTGTAAACCCAAGGATATTTCCTTCTTCGAGTTCTGGTTGGTTTGGGCGAGTACGCGTTAATTCTTCTAGACGACTTACCTCTTCCGAGTCATCGCTACCGTGCCCTCCATCAGATACGGCAATTGCCTGAGGTGCTTCAGATGCTCCGAGGTTCACCCAATTGCCCACTGTTTCATCATAATTCCAGAAATCATATGCACCATCTACATCAGATACGAACTGTACTTCAACTGATTGACCATTCGCAATTTCAGCAATCTCTCCCTGGCTACTTGCCCTCATTTCAAACATTCCGGCAGTTTGCATCCAGCCTTCGGTGCCATCTTTATTATAAACACGCATTGGAATGCCGGAAGTAATGATTTCCGCCGCATCGCGATACTCTTTGAATGTAATTTCTACTGCTTCCGTAATCAAATTGCCAGCTGCATCAACAAAAGCATTTGCAGGAATTTCCAGTACTGTTCCTGAAGGTAGTCTATGGACACTTGCCTGCTCAGGTTGTTCTATGATTAATTGGGTCCCTTCCAGCTGGAAAGACGGGAATGGAGGTTTTATTGTTTTTTGGGTGCTTGCCGCATCATTATTTGTTCCTATTATCTCATGATCTTCAGCATTTACTTGTTGTTCTGAGGTATCGCGATTGATCCACCAACCTATGCCTGTACCAATACCAATTAATAATAATAGAAAAAAGAGCAGTGATTTGTTTCTGGAAGAACGAGGGGTTTGTTCTGATTTCATGGTGTTTTGGATTTCAGCCAAGAAAATATGGCTGTGTTAATTAAAGTGTATATTTATATAATGGGGTTATAGAAATTTGTTACAGCAAATTCACATAAAACGAAGAGGCATAAAAGGTTAGATATTTCAAAATAAGTCTTTTTCATTTAGCATCCAAAAATGCTATGCGTACTACCTGCAACTTTATTCATTATCTTGTAGATTTGTGTGTTAAAGAATAGATCACAGATAGAATTATGGCCGGCGAAAAGGATCAGGACAAAAAATTACCAAGTATACGCAACCGAGGAAAAAAACGCGGTGAAGACCTGTCAAACTTTGTGTTTGGCAAGGTACAACCTCAGGCTATTCCACTAGAAGAGGCTGTGCTTGGTGCACTGATGCTGGATAAAGAAGCCCTTACCATAGTACTTGATATCATCAGATCTGATAGTTTTTATGTAGATGCTCACCAGTTGATCTATAAGGCGATGTTGCGCTTATTTGAAAAATCGCAGCCTATAGATCTGTTGACTGTTACTGAGGAACTAAAAAAAACGGGAGATTTAGAAGCAGTTGGAGGCCCCTACTACCTTGTAGAGCTTACCAATAAGATTGCTTCCGCAGCCAATATAGAATACCATTCTCGTATCATCGCTCAGAAATTTGTACAGCGTGAACTAATTCGCGTATCTACCAAAATCATCAAGGACGCTTTTGAAGATACTTCTGATGTATTTCAGTTGTTGGATGATGCAGAGCAGGGGCTTTTCTCTATTGCCCAGCAAAATATGAGCCGAGGCTTTGAAAGTATGTCTTCTCTTGCTGCAAAGGCTCAAAAGCAAATGGAAGAGCTGCGTACCAAAACAGATGGCCTAACCGGGGTACCTACAGGCTTTACTGATTTTGACCGACTCACTTCTGGATTGCAGCGATCTGACTTGATTATCATAGCCGCCAGACCGGGGATGGGGAAATGCCTTGGCAAAGGGACTCCTGTTTTAATGTATGATGGTACCATCAAGAAAGTTGAGGATATCAGTGTTGGAGATTTACTCATGGGCGATAATTCAACTCCACGTAAGGTACTCTCCCTTGCAAGAGGAAGAGAACGGATGTATTGGGTTCGCCAAAATAAAGGGATGGACTATCGGGTAAATGAAAGCCATATTCTATCTCTAAAAAAGAGTAGAGTTGAAGGAAAAGGAGAGAGAGGCAGTATACTTGACATTTCTGTTGCAGAATATCTTGGAAAATCTTCCAAATTCCAATCTAATTATAAAGGATATAAGGTAGCAATCGATTTTCAAGAAAAAAGAGTTCCTATAGCGTCTTATTTCCTGGGATTATGGTTGGGAGATGGTTCTTCTTATAAAAGTAATATTATCAATAGAGATGAAGAAGTAATTGAATATTTAGAAGAGTATGCAAATGAACTTGGACTTCTGCTCAAAACGTACACTTATAAATATAAATGTCCAGAACACCGCATTTGTAACCCTTATGGTAGCCCTCATGGATATTCACTACAAGGAGAACTGCGCAAACTAGGATTGCTACAAAATAAACATATCCCACATCAATACCTTTGCAACAGCAAGAGAAAAAGACTTGAACTATTAGCAGGTTTAATTGATTCTGATGGGCATTACCTCAAACAGTCCAATGGCTATGAAATTGCTCAGAAAAATAAAAAGCTTGCACTTCAGATTAAATTCTTGTGCGATAGCCTTGGCTATAGAGTTTCTCTCAAACCAAAAATTGCTCGTATTAAATCGATAGGATTTGAAACGGAGGTTTATCGCCTGAGAATATATGGTAATATTGATGAAATTCCTGTAAGGATAGTCAGGAAACAGGCTGTTCCCTGGAAAAGCAATATTAACTGGCAAGTGACAGGTATAAAACTAGAATATGACAAAGTAGATGATTATTACGGATTCGAAATAGATGGTAATAGACGTTTTTTACTTGGTGATATGACCGTTACACACAATACGGCGCTTACACTTTCCCTTGCTCGAAATGCCTCAATGACCTTTAAAAAGCCCGTTGCATTTTTCTCATTGGAGATGTCAGCTCTACAGCTAGCGCAGCGTATCATTGCGATGGAAGCTGAGATTTCGGGTATGAAAATGCGTAATGGTCAGTTGGAGGAATATGAATGGGAGCAATTGAATGCAGCTTTGGAACGGGTGAGCGAAGTGCCTATCTATATAGATGATACACCTGGTATCAATGTATTTGAGCTACGAGCAAAATGCCGCCGTATGAAGATGCAGCACGATATCGACCTGGTTATTATTGATTATCTGCAGCTTATGAGTGGCGGTGGTGATAGTAAAGGAAACCGTGAACAGGAGGTAAGTGCTATTTCTCGCGCATTAAAGGGATTGGCCAAGGAGTTGAATGTCCCTGTTATTGCACTTTCACAGTTGAGCCGTGCGGTGGAAACGCGGGGTGGAACGAAGCGGCCACAGTTGTCGGATTTGAGGGAATCAGGCTCTATTGAACAGGATGCCGATATCGTTTCCTTCATTTATCGCCCCGAATACTACGACATACTGGAAGATGAAGAAGGAATGTCTTTAAAAGGAGTGGCGGAAGTTATTGTAGCCAAACACCGTCATGGCGCATTAGAAACCATACGTATGCGGTTTGATGCTGAATATGCCAGATTTGCTGATTTGGATGATCCAGACTTTAGTAATCTGCCAGATGATACCTTTGAAAACCCACAAACCAATATCATCACTCGCCCTTCCAAAATGAATGATGACGAGGATATACCTTTCTAGCTTTTGAAATAGCTTCAGCAATTAATATAAGTGGTCAAAAGAAAAAAAATGCCTAGAGATAACAACAAGTATTCCAGGGGGAGAAAGAATGTAGGCTCCAAGAAACGTTCTTCTTTTAATCAAAAAAAGAAGAAAGCGGCCCCTTTGCCTAATACCGAATCTACAGAAGGAATGCGCTTGAATAAATACGTTGCGCATTGTGGTATATGCTCTCGAAGACAAGCCGCTACTTATATCAAAGACGGATTGGTAAGCGTAAATGGAGAAAAAATCCTAGAGCCAGGATACCAGATACAAAAAAATGATGTTGTAAAGTTTAAAGGAAAACTGATCAAGCCAGAAGAAAAAAAAGTATACCTCTTACTTAATAAACCCAGAGGTTATATCACTACTGTAAAAGACGAAAGAGGAAGAAAAACGGTAATGGATATCATAGGTGATCGTGTAAAAGAACGTATATTTCCTGTGGGTAGGCTAGATAGAGAAACTACAGGGCTCCTGCTTATGACCAATGATGGGGATTTAACCAAAAAACTATCCCATCCCAGCCATGAAACTAAAAAGGTATATCATGTAGTATTGGACAAAGAGGTCAGTGAAGAAGATATAGAACGTATTAGAGAAGGGTTGACTCTGGAAGATGGCTTTACCCCTGTAGATGCTGTTGGTTATAACAAAAGAGGCAATAAAAAAGAAGTAGGAATAGAAATTCATATAGGCCGTAATCGCATAGTACGGAGAATTTTTGAACACTTAGGGTATGAGGTAATGAAATTGGATAGAGTCTATATTGCTGGTTTGACCAAAAAAGACCTTCCCAGAGGATGGTTTCGCCATTTGAGTGAGAAAGAAGTTATTATGCTAAAGCATTTTACTTAGTACTCATACTCTTCAAAAATTAGTCTATATTTTATGTTTCTTGCCTTCACCGAGAAACAGTAAATCTTTTTGATCATTGCTTAGAATTTTTTGAAATATTATATACCTCTGTCGCTTTACAAAAACCATTTCATGAAACTCAATTCATTATTCCTCATTCCATTACTGTTGCTATTGGGAGCTTGTAACTCAGAGCCCAATGTCACTCAAAATACAGAGCCCACAGTAACTAATCAAAATACGGATGATCATCAACCAAGCTCTGCAGAAGTTCCTGATCTCATAGATCCCGAGACTGACTTTATTTTAGAATATAATGTCGGTATCATTAATGGTACACAGTCACCTGACTCTGTTAAAATTGCTGGTAATGGCCGTTATTTTGATTATGGATCAGTAGAAGTACGTACACAAGGACATAGTGCCCTTTCTGGAGAAAATATCCAGTATCGACCGAAAGGGATGGAAGAATGGATCGATGTTTCACAAGAAAATCATTTATTTTTTTTAGGTTATGATGCCCAGAAACACCTGATTATAGATAAAGGGAGTAGTATCATCAATAGAGATATCCGTTTGTTTGATATCCAGAATGGTAATTTCTCTTACTATACCAAGTATAATAATGTACTACTCAAAAACGGGTGGTTGTATGTGTTACGTTTTGTCAATCCCGATAAGATTGACAATCTTCCCACCTGTGAAGAAGATGCTGTTGGTTATGAAGAAGTAGTCGCTATTCATTTAAACAATTATCAGGAAGCCAAAACCAATCAGGTATTCTGCGTTTACAAACAATAATCGTCCATGTATAGCCAGGAAAAACAAAGATTCTTTTACAATCTTTCTAAGGAATTTCTATCGGAAGAAGGTGCAATTAATCAGCGCCCTGTAATTGAAAGAGCGGAAGAACTGCGCAATTTGATCATATATCACGAACACAGATACTATATTTTAAATGATCCGGTGATTAGTGATTATGAGTATGATCAGTTATTCAAAATGTTGGAAAAGATAGAACAGGAATTTCCTGAGCTGATTACTCCAGACTCGCCTACTCAAAGAGTATCTACTGATCTTACAAGTGATTTCTCGTCAGTAGAACACTTGGCACCTATGTTGTCATTAGCTAATTCTTACAATGGGGATGACCTCTTTGAATTTGATGCACAGATAAAAAGATATGCCAATCTACCAGAAGACCAAGCTATTGAATATGCTGTAGAACCAAAATACGACGGTGGTAGTATCGCATTGGTTTATGAAAATGGATTATTAACCAGAGCGGCTACGCGGGGAAATGGCACCATGGGAGAAGAGATCACCAATAATGCCAAAGTAATACGGTCGATACCCTTAAAGGCGGATTTTCAAAAATATGGTATCTATAAGGTAGAATTGAGGGGCGAGGTCTTGATTAGGAAAGATAAATTTGTAAAAATCAATGAAGCCAGAGAAAAAGAAGGACAATCGCTTTTCGCAAATGCCCGAAATACAGCTACTGGTGGACTACGTATGAAAGATCCCAAAGAAGTAGAGCAAAGAGGATTGGAAGCCTTTATTTATACACTGGGATATGCTGTAGACGAATCCGGTAATGATATAAGTGATCAATTTGCTACCCATGAAGCTAGCCTGGACATGTTGGTTCAACTTGGTTTTAAAGTCCCTAATAAAGATAAAGCGGAGCGTAAAGTAGGCAAGAATATAAAAGAAGTCGTTGAGTTCTGTCAAGCATGGGAAGAACGCAGAGAGTCTTATGAATATGAGATAGACGGCATGGTAGTCAAAGTAAATGACCGCGTATTACAAGAGCGCACAGGATATACCAGTCATCACCCTCGCTGGGCAATCGCTTATAAGTTTAAGGCAAAGCAAGCTACCAGTCGTTTGCAACATGTAGAATATCAGGTTGGTAAAATAGGTTCTATTACTCCGGTTGCAAAAATTGAGCCCGTACAGCTTGCTGGTGTTACCGTCTCTTCTATTTCTCTTCACAATGAAGATTTCATTACAGGAAAGGATTTAAGATTGGGTGATACCGTTCTGGTAGAGCGTGCGGGTGATGTGATTCCTTACATTGTCAAAGCAATGGATGAATTAAGAGATGGTACTGAAACTCCAATCGAATTTCCACGCTATTGCCCAATCAATGATACGGACGAAGCAATACCTCTAAAGCGAGAAGAAGGAGAAGCTGCCTGGCGCTGTCCTAACTGTGTATGTGGAGCTCAAAATCTGCAGAAAATCATCTTCCATGTCTCGAAAAATGCCATGGATATTGATGGCATGGGCAAATCAATTATTGAACGCTTTTATGAGCTAGGCTGGCTAAGGACACTTGCGGATGTATATCGCCTGGACTATGAAAAGATATCCCAACTGGAAGGTTTTGGAGAGAAGTCAGCTCAAAACTTAAAAGCCTCTATCGAAAAAGCTAAGAAAAATCCTATTCATCGATTGCTGCATAGCCTGAGTATTCACCATATGGGTAAAAAGGTGTCTAAATTATTAGCAGCAGAAATCAAACATGTGCTAGAACTGAAAGATTGGACGCTGGAAAGTTTTACTAACATTCACGAAATTGGCCCCAAGGTCGGTGAAAATGTAATTGCTTACTTTACAGAAGGCCATAATGTTTCATTGCTTCAGGAGATGGAAGAACTAGGCGTCAACCTGACACAAACGGAAGACGATATACCTAAAGCTGTTTCTGGAGATGGCCCGTTTGCTGGCAAAACAATCCTTTTTACGGGTACGCTTCAAACAATGGGAAGAAAAGAGGCCCAGGAAAAAGCGGAAGCAGCAGGTGCAAAAAATATTAGCGCAGTAAGTGGTAATCTAAATATTTTGGTAGCTGGTGAGAAAGCAGGATCCAAGTTAAAAAAGGCAACAGCGCTGGGAACCGTAGAAATTCTTACAGAAGAAGAATTCATTCAACTATTGAAGTAAAGGCAGACTATTCTTATATTGAAGCTACAGTTTTATGCTGTATTCAATTTTCCAACGAAAAACTACTTACTATGGGTCTGATTTACTGGCTGCTCATTGGTTTAGCAGCAGGCGCACTAGCCAAATTAGTTACACCTCAAAATGAAACCGGAGGTTGGATATCTTCTCTGGTAATTGGTATCATTGGTTCTTTTGTCGGCGGTTTTGCAGGCAGATTGGTAGGCATTCAAAGTAGTGGGCTACTCGGTAGCCTTATTATTGCTACTGTTGGTGCGATCATAGTTTTGTTCGTTTATCACAAATACCTAGCTGACAAGCTGAATATTAAGGTATAGGGATACACTAAAAGGATAAAAGTTGACTAAAGCCAGACTTCCTAATAGTTTGGCTTTTTTATTGCCCGATAATCTCATGATTTTGCCCGTTAGTCAAAAGTAAGTTTACTAACAATGCAATATGATATATCTTTAGATTCGCAATAATCACTAAGGAAATTATCGCGCTCTTTCAATTTATTTCAATCCCATTAGCGAGCTGTATCAAATAGTTCGCTAATTTTGTTTTATTACAAACCTAAATATTATTTGAATAAAACAATCTGCAAAGCGCTTTTCTACAATGTACCAATCATTTGCCCTCCTTCTATTTCTGATATGCCTGGGATGTACTGCCAATGCTCAGGAGTACAAACACAAAAGATATACGGTAGATGATGGACGTAATCCAAACGGTACAAAGGTCATTATTATCATTCCTGAAATAGAGTAATAATACTTTTTTCCCGATACTCTTACCACTTTGCCCGTTAGTCAAAAGTGAGTTTACTAACAATGTAACATTATATATCTTTATATTATTATACTACTATATCACTAACGAAATTATCGCGCTCTTTCAATTTATTTTAATCCCGTTAGCGAACTGTACCAAATAGTTCGCTAATTTTGTTTTATCACAAACCCTAAACTATTCAATAAAATAATCTGCAAAGCGCTTTTCAATAATGCAACAATCTTCTATCCTTATTCTTTTTTTGATATTCCTAGGATTCACCTCTAATGCTCAGGAATATAGCTATAAAAGATATACGGTAGATGATGGACTTCCTTCCAATGCCGTATATGGTGGCATGCAAGATAGTAGAGGCTATATCTGGTTTTATACCGAAAAAGGAATTGCGCGTTTTGATGGATATGAATTTAAAACCTATACAGTAAAGGATGGCCTACCAACTAATGACATCTTTTATATTACAGAAGATCAATATGGTAAGCTATGGTTTCATAGTTTTGCCAGAGAACTTGTGATAATGGATGTCGAAAGAGATAGTTTCATCACTATTTCCAGGATAGATACTCCAATTTATAATCCTCATAGTATTCTTTCTAATGGAAAAGAGGTGTGGGCTCTTCAAAACAGAGGTGTGGAATTATTTTTTACAAGTGCTCATACTATAGACACTTTGATGAAGGACTACCCCAAAACAGCACAGCTGCTGCAGTCAGGATACCCGACCAATTACAGTTATCATTTTGCTCCTGGTCACTATTTAGGATTTAAAGAACAAGACCAGCAAGCTTTTATTGGAACTTCCCACGGTCATCTTATCGATACATTTTTCTTTCACAATCTCAATAAAAAAGAAACTAAAAATCTTTCTAATCGAACTTTTAATTCCTATCGGTTCTTTCAGGATAAATTGTATATAAAGCCCATTAATGATAGCCTAATTTATTGTTTAGATTTAGAATCAAAGCATGTCAATAAAATCAACATGAAAGAGCATCTGGGCGGATTACCTGATTTTGTCCGTTTTTATCTTCAAGACGATATATTACAAATACAAACTAATCTTGGCTTACTTATCGTAAATGAGAAAGCAAATATTATTGACATTTTTAAGCCCAAGATTTCCTCTGATATACAATTAGAACGAATCTTCAAAGACCGAGCAGGCAATATCTGGATTACCAGTAAAGAAAAAGGTGTCTATTTATTAAGTGCTCAAGAACGAAACACTTTACAATTATCTCTGGCTGTTAAAGGTGACAATGCCATTAATTGTATGGATTACTTTAATCAGACAATCTATTTAGGTAGCCGTCAAGGCAATATTTATGAATTATCTCCTCCATATTCAACGACTACGCTCTTGTGTAGCGGTTCTTCTCAATATAATGATATCCCAATTATTAAATCCATTGATGCATCTAAAGACAATCTTTGGTTTATCAGACAAAGTGACGGTATCTTTCATATGGAGCTATCTACACAAAAAGTCCAGTCATTAGAAGGTCAGATAAAGAATCTATTTAAATTCGATGCTAAAAGTCTGAAAAGAAAATCGCCCCCCACTGAAGGTACTGGCACTATTAAATATCTATTTAGTGTAGGTAAAGACCTTTTTTGGAATAAACATAAAAATGAATTAATAGTAGGAAGAGGTTTCTTTCCATATCGCTGCATCCTTTCAAGTGATACTGCTACCATTCAGTTCTTAGCTCATAAGCGGACATATTCTGTTGCCTATGATTCTTCTGAAACCATCTGGCTTGGCCATAACGATGGTTTGGGGAGTTTCAAAAATGACATTTATACTTTCCATGATGACATAAAGCTGCTCAATGGTAAAAACATCTGGGACTTAGAAGTAGGCAGTGACAATACTCTTTGGGCGGGTACCGATGGTTATGGGCTGGTCGCATATAATGGAAAAAATGCTTTTTGTATTTCTGGAACAGAAGATGATATCATACAAGATGTATTTATCAGTGAAGACGAATATATTTGGATTGCGACCAACTACGGGGTCAAACAAATTGAGCAAAGAAAACCACTTGATCAATCTGCAGTGGTCAATATCTACAATGTAAATTCTGGATTAGTGACCAGGGAAGCTAATTCTGTAATAGCTGATAGTCAATATATTTTTGTTGGCACGAGTGAGGGCCTCACCCAAATCCAGCGGCAAATGGTTCATTATGATAGTACGGCTCCTACCCTATACCTTGATCAAATACTTATTAATGGAGAGAAAATAAAGAAAGATAATATCTATCATTTGACTCATGATCAAAACGAACTGGAATTTTTCTTCACTGCTCTTTCTTATAAAAGCTTTGGCAATATCCAATATGAATATCAACTCATGGGAGCGGATCGTTCTACCATTGTTACGACCAATCGTTCTATCCGTTATAGTAACCTAGCTCCTGGAACTTATACTTTCAACCTGATTGCTACTGATATACAAGGCATTAAAAGTGCAGCACTTAATCCTATCGAAATTATAATTTCCCCTCCATGGTGGCAGACCAAACTTTTTTATGCAGCGCTTGTCTTAGCTATTACGGCTATCATTATTGGCATATACCTATGGAGGATACGCAACATTCAGCAAAAAGCGGAATGGGAAACTAAAATAAACAAACAGTTTGCAGCTTTAGAACTACAGGCACTTCAGGCTCAAATGAATCCTCACTTTGTTTTTAATGCTCTTGGGGCCATTCAATACTTTATACAAACCAATAAAAAAGAATTGGCGGATGATTATTTGGCACAATTTGGCCACCTCATGCGGCTTTTCCTCGAGTCATCCAAAAACAAATATATCAAACTGGCAGACGAGATCGAACTTCTAAATACATACATACGGCTGGAAAAAATTCGATTTAAACAGAAATTTGATTATCAACTAACTGTAGCTGAAGATATCAGTACTCACAATACCTTCCTGCCTTCTATGTTACTTCAGCCTTTTGTCGAAAATGCCATTAACCATGGATTATTCCACAAAGATGGAGAAGGTTTATTGAGCATCAATATCAAAAAAGAAGATAATGGGGCTTTAAAATGTATTATAGAAGATAATGGTATTGGTAGAGAAAAAGCGGGTGAAATAAAAAAACAATCAAAAAGAAACTACAAATCCAGGGCAACCCAAATCACCGAAGAACGGCTTAGTGCTCTCAGGAAATTTGAAGATTTTGACATTCAATTTAATATCGAAGATTTATTTGATCACTCTGGAAATCCTAAGGGTACCAAAGTTATTATTAATATTCCCGAAATAGACTGATTTTTTCTTCCCGTTACTCGATTAATCTTGCCCGTTAGTCAAAAGTAGCTTCATTTTCGATGCCAATGAATTTATCTTTACACCAGAATAACACATTAACGAAAATTATTGCGCTCTTTTAAACTTTCTAACCCTATTAGCGAACTGCACTATCAAGTTCGCTAATTTTGTTTTATCATAAACCCGAAAATTATTTGATGAAATTTTAATAAAAGCGCCCTTCCGCAATGTATCAATCATCTATTTTCATATTCTTTATAATGCTTTTGAGTATCATGACCCATGCTCAAGAATATAGCTATAAGAGATATACAGTAGATGATGGACTCCCCACTAATGCAGTATATGGTGGTATGCAAGATAGTAGAGGTTATATCTGGTTTTATACCGATAAAGGAATTGCGCGTTTTGATGGTTATGGATTTAAGAATTATACGATGGCTGACGGATTGCCAACCAACGATATATTCAATATCTCTGAAGATAAATATGACCGATTGTGGCTTCACAGTTTCGCCCAGGAACTTGTCTTAATGGATGTAGAAAGAGATAGCTTCATATTAATAGGGAGACAAAGAAATAGGCAATCTCGTCACTTAAAAATATACTCGGATGGAAAAAATGTATGGACAGGAGCTCCATCTTTCCATGCTGTAGATAGCGCTAATTATTATAAAAAGCTACTTCCCAAGGATTCTCTTTTAGCCGATAAATTAAGTAAAACTTATTCACTTGAACATTTTTACCAATACAAACCAGGGATATCAATAGGCTTTTCTAATAATTCCAATCTGATATATATTGACCACATACATGAAATCGTCGATAGTTTCTCCCTCCTTAATAGCTCCTCTATAGATATTCAAAAACTACACCGCCGCAATCTAAAATCATATCATGCATATCAAGACAATTACTATATCAGACCAGCAAACGATAGCTTGATATATATTATCTCTCCTGATAAGAGACTAATGACTACTCTTAATTTAAAAAAATACTTTAATGACGTCCCTACCTTTGTCAGGTTCTATCCCAATCATGAAAACTTACAAATACAAACTAATTTAGGGGTCTTAATTATTCAAAAAGATAATCAGGTAATAGATCATTTTTCTCCTAAATTACCCGCTGATGTCCATTTCGATCGGGTATTTAAAGATAGAGAAGGCAATATATGGGTGACAAGCCTTCAAAAAGGTGTATACATGCTTACAGCGCAAGAAAGAAACACCTTAGTAGCAAAAATGCTCAATACAAAAGATATGGAGGTAAGCTGTCTTTCACTCTCAAATGAAAGGCTATACTTTGGTACTAAAGCTGGATACATCTTCGGTACCAATACGAACGACTTAAAACCTCAAGCCCTATATGATAAAAAAGCAAGTGCTAAATATGATAATATTACTACTATTAAATCTATATCTATTGTAAAAGACTTTCTTTGGTTTATAAAACAAAGTGATGGGGTCATGCAGATAGATTTAAGCAATAAGGCTGTATCTTCTTTAGAAGAGGTAATGAATTATAAATATAACATCGACTATAAAAACATTCCTAATTACAATACACCTGGCACACCTGCGATTAAACATATTTCAAACCTAGGTAAAGATTTAATCTGGCTGGAAGACAAAAACCAACTCCTGGTTGCCAGAGGTTATTATCCTTATCTCTGTACCTTTTCAAGAGACAGCTCAGACATTCAGTTACTCACTTACCATCGTACTTATAGCATATCAATAGATACGACTCAAACCATTTGGCTTGGCCATAACGATGGCCTGGGTAGTTTTAAAAACGGTTCTTATACCTTTCACGACGAAATAGGACAACTCAATGGTAAAAATATTTGGGACCTGGAAGTAAGTAAAAATAATATACTATGGGTAGGAACAGATGGAAACGGGCTGGTAGTATTTGATGGTAAAAATGCCTTTAATATTGCAGGAACAGAGAATGATATAGTACAAGATATATTTATCAGCGAGGATGGATATATCTGGATAGCGACCAACTATGGTGTCAAACAAATTGAACAAAACAAAGTACTTCATCAATCAACTGTAGTCAATACTTATAATGTGAATTCTGGATTAATAACCAGAGAAGCTAATTGTGTAGCAGCTGATAATCAATATATTTTTGTCGGCACCAATGAAGGCCTTACTCGTATCAACAGGCAGATGGCTCATCACGACAGTACGGCCCCTGTCTTATATTTTGATCAGATTTTTATCAATGGGGATAAAACAGAGAAAAATAGTATCTATCATTTGACTTACGAACAGAATGAGCTCGAATTTTTCTTTACAGCCCTTTCTTACAAAAGCTTCGGTAATATCCAGTATGATTATCAACTTATAGGAGCTGATCGCTCCATTATTACTACCACTAATCGCTCCGCCCGTTATAGTAATCTCGCTCCTGGCACCTATACTTTCAACCTTATCGCTACTGACATACAAGGAAACAAAAGCCAAGCACTTAATCCTGTAAAAATTATTATTTCTCCCCCATGGTGGCAGACCAATTTTTTCTATGCGGTACTTATTCTAGTTGTTACAGCAATAATCATTAGCATATATCTATGGCGAGTTCGAAGCATTGAGAAAAAAGCAGAATGGGAAACTAATATCAATAGACAGTTTGCTGTTTTAGAGCTACAGGCGCTTCAAGCCCAGATGAATCCTCATTTTGTCTTCAATTCACTAGGTGCCATCCAATATTTTATACAAACCAATAAAAAAGAATTGGCTGACGATTACCTTGCTCAGTTTGGGCATTTGATGCGGCTTTTTCTGGAGTCTTCTAAAAACAAATACATCCGTTTATCAGAAGAAATAAAGCTTCTAAGTCTATATATACGACTAGAAAAAATTAGATTCAAGCAAAAGTTTGATTACCACCTCACAGTTGCTGAAGATATAAATATCCATAATACCTTCCTACCATCTATGCTACTCCAACCTTTCGTTGAAAATGCTATTAATCATGGATTATTTCATAAAGATGGAGAAGGTTTTTTGAATATTAGCATTAAAAAAGAAGATAATGGGGCTTTAAAATGCGTCATAGAAGATAATGGTATTGGCAGAAAAAAAGCTGGAGAAATAAGACAACAATCCAATAAAAATTACAAATCCAGAGCTACCAAAATCACTGAAGAACGACTAAATGCCCTTAGAAAAATTGAAGATTTTGACATACAACTTGAAATCAAAGATTTATTGGATCAATATCAAAAAGCACTAGGAACCCGGGTTATTATTACAATACCTGAAATTGATTAAGATGATGGATACAACGACTATTATTAGAACATTGATCGTAGATGATGAAGAACATGCACGACTTACTCTAAAGGGGAAAATAGAAGATTATTGCCCCGAATTAAAAGTCATTGGAATGGCAGAAAATGCAGCCTCCGCTTATGAGTTTATCTTAAAAGAGCAACCAGAGTTGGTATTTCTGGATGTTGCAATGCCAAGAGAAAGTGGCTTTGATCTTTTAAAAAAATTACCTGAAGTAAATTTCGAACTTATATTTGTTACTGGTTTTGACACATATGCTATTGACGCTATAACTTTCTGTGCGATAGGCTATGTACTCAAGCCAATACAAAAAGAAAGCCTCCTGCAGGCAGTACACAATGCTAAAGCAAGAATATTAAGCAAACAAGATAACCAAAGGAATAAGGAATTATTAACAAATATTTCGAACCCTGGTAGTAAAGGCAACAAGATAGGTATTCCTACATCAGAAGGGCTGGAATTTGTACGTACAGAAAATATCATTCGCTGTGAAGGTGTACAAAAATGTACTCGAATTTATATCAAAGAGGAGAAGAACATCATAAGTTCCTATAACATAGGTGAATACATCCGTCTACTTGAACCTTACGGCTTTTTTGCTACCCATAAATCCCATTTAATAAACCTGGATTACATTAAGAAATATCAAAAAGATGGCAATGCCTATCTTGAAGATGGTTCTGTGGTACCTGTCTCCAAAAGAAGGCGTGCTCAATTTCTAGAACAACTTACACGTTTATAAAAATAAATAGCTTGTGCCAGTATGTCTCCCACATGTCATTGCACAATAATTTACCTATTCTGATAAGCCAGTTTAAGCCAGTTTGTGTTTCTTATTTAAAAAACCGCTAATTTTGGGAGTCAACTTAAGAACTTAGAAATTGGTAATCCTATGGCAAGTATCCGAATAATAGCACTAGCGCTGATCCTATTCTCATGTAATTATATTAGCTACTCACAATCAACTACAGAAAGGAATATTGAGTCAGAATTATTAATTTGGCTCCAGGAAAATGGTGAAATAGAAACACTTCTTACCAAGATAAACCAACAACAAGCTGCTTCTGCCTGGTATGTAAGGAAAGTGACTTCCAGATTCAATATTCATTTAATTGCCTTTGATGATACCCTATGGAATAAAGATAAACTGCAAAGCTGGATTTATCAACAGCGCAATATCAAAGCAGTCCAACCTAATCATGAAATAGATTTTCGTACAGAACCCAATGATCCCGAATACATTCAGCAATGGGGCCTTACGCGTATCGGCCTGCCCGAAGTGTGGAATGCTAGTACAGGAGGAGTAACTACTGCAGGAGATACTATCGTAGTTGCAATTCTAGATAAGGGTTTTACATTAGATCATGAAGATTTAAATTCAAATATATGGAGTAATCCCGGAGAAATACCAAATGATGGTGTTGATAATGACAATAACGGTTATATCGATGATACCTGGGGATGGAATTTTAGAGGTAACTCCAATCAGATGTTCTATGATAGCCATGGAGTTGGGGTAGCAGGTATTCTTGGGGCTAAAGGTAATAATGGAATAGGAGTAAGCGGGATCAACTGGAATGTAAAAATGATTTTTCTTCCTATTATTAATGTTGATCAAATTGTTTCTGCTTATGAATATGTCATTGATCAGAGAGATCGATATAATAAGAGTAATGGACAAGAAGGTTCCTTTATAGTAGCCACCAATGCCTCTTTTGGGTTGACAACCCCTACTTTTTGCAGTGAATTACCAGTATGGGGAGGCATGTATGACGAAATGGGAGAAGTGGGCATACTAACGGGTGCAGGAACCGCCAATGATGATTTAAATGTTGATCAAGAAGGGGATATGCCTACTACCTGTGAAAGTGACTTCATTATTACTGTACTCAATGGTACGGAAAGTGATGAGAAATACTTTTCTACAGGATATGGCAATGTTTCAATTGATATGGCTGCTCCAGGGCAAGGTTCCTTTTCTACAGATACCAATAACAGATACGATTCTTTTGGTGGAAATTCAGCAGCAGCTCCACACCTTACAGGAGCCATTGCACTACTGTATAGCCTACCATGCGAAAACATAGCAGCTGAAGCACTTACTAAACCGAAAGAGACCGCACTCGCTATTCGTGAAGCACTCATAGCTGGTGTAGACATCCTAGCCTCTTTTGAAGAATACACGACTACTGGAGGGAGGTTAAATGTTTTAGGAGCTGTAGATCATATTAATAAATCCTGTGGAGGATCAAATGGAGAAATGGACATTCTATCGATCAGTCCAAATCCAACCAATTCTTACATTAACATTGAATACGAAACTCCTGACTACGAACCATACCTTTTTGAGGTATATAATGCATTAGGGCAACTTGTTTATCAATCTGAAGAAACCCCTCCCCGATTCACGGCTAAAGAACTTCAGATAGACGTTAAACCTTGGCCTCAGGGTACCTATTATATCCGTATGAGTAATGGTGATGAGTCCATTTCTCAAGCTGTTGTTGTATTGTTTTATTAATACACTTTTGTTTTTCTTAGGCTATTTACTCTACCTTTGCAGGCATGAAACACCTTCTGATAACTGGAGCAAAAGGGCAATTAGGTAACGAACTGAAGCTATTACAGCAGCATTATCCACAGTTTAATTTTCACCTTACTGACCGATCAACTTTGGATATTACCAATGAAGCTGCCATTAAGCATTTTTTGGATACATATTCAGTAGATTATCTCATCAACTGCGCGGCATATACAGCAGTTGACAGAGCGGAGGAAGAAATTGAGAAAGCACAATTAGTAAATGTAAGAGCTACAAGTATATTAGCTCAGGCTTGTGCCGCCAGGGATATTCCAATGATCCATTACTCTACTGATTATGTCTATCACAATGAGCAAAATCGACCTTTTATTGAAACGGACCCTACTTCCCCTAAAAGTGTTTATGCTCGTACTAAACTGGAGGGAGAGCAACTTGCACTAGCCCATCATCCACACACTATGATCATCCGAACATCGTGGGTTTATGCCCAACAGGGACATAACTTTTTAAATACGATGCTTAGACTGGGACAGGAAAGAGACGAATTAAAGGTAGTTTTTGATCAGATTGGTACGCCTACCCATGCAAGAGATTTAGCGCAAGCAACTTTAGAAATCATTACTCAAGCTACTGCCGATGAACATAAAAGAAATAGCATGAAGGGCATATTTCACTACAGTAATGAAGGAGTTTGTAGTTGGTATGATTTTGCTTTAGCTATCTTTGAATTATCCGGTATTCAGTGCTCTGTATATCCCATTGAAAGCAGTCAATACCCTACTGCTGCACAGCGCCCTCATTTTAGTGTTTTAAATAAAAATAAAATCAAGGAAACATTTTCACTTAATATCCCACACTGGAGAGAAAGTTTGTCAACCTGCATGACAAGTCGTATGAAGTACCAACAGCATTATCAAAATGACTGACAATTGTCATATATTGCTGCGAAAGATCCAAACAACCTATGAATAAACAAACAATACAAGTGATCTTTTAACAGAACAAATAAGTTAAGTATCAATGGACTATATTATAAGTGGGATACAACAAGTTGGAGTAGGTGTTAGCAATGCAGATGAGGCCTGGAAGTGGTATCGCCAATTTTTTGGCGTTGATGTCCCTGTATTTAAAGAAAAAGCCGAAGCTAATTTGATGCTCCCTTATACAGGGGGAAAACCTAGAAGCCGCTATGCTATTTTAGCACTCAATATGCAAGGAGGAGGAGGATTTGAAATATGGCAATATACCAGCCGTGAACCCCAGGCTTCTTCATTTGAAATACAAATTGGAGACCTTGGAATTTATGCCACCAAGATCAAGTGTAAAAATTTGAAGGATACTTACCAGATGTATCAGGATAAGGGAGTCAAATGCCTTACAGAAATTCATCAAATTGGTAATGCTCCTGCAAGTTTTTTCACGATAGACCCCTATGGTAATATCTTTCAAATTGTTGAAGCTGAAGAATGGTTTTCAGATCGGAATCAACCAACAGGAGGAGTGTACGGGTCCATTATAGGTGTTTCTAATATAGATAATTCACTCCCCTTATATCAGGAGGTACTTGGGTATGACCAAATCATCTATGATGTTAATGATACATCTGCGGCAATGAAAGGGGTACCAGGAGGAGAGCATCCATTACGACGGGTATTACTTCGCCATAGTAAACCTCGGGTAGGTGCTTTTGCAAAAATGTTTGGTCCTACTGAAATTGAATTAGTGCAAGTTATAGAAGGTAGAACTCCTCAAAAAGTATTTCGCGACCGTTACTGGGGAGATTTAGGTTTTATACACCTTTGCTTTGATGTAACAGGCATGGAACAACTTAAATCAACTTGTGAAGCGAAAGGTTTTCCTTTTACAGTTGACAGTAGTTCCAGTTTTGATATGGGTGAAGCAGCTGGCCGTTTTTCTTATATAGAAGACCCTGATGGGACGCTTATCGAATTTGTTGAAACACACAAAGTACCTATCATGAAAAAATTAGGCTGGTATCTCAATCTTAAAAAGCGTGCGCCTGGTAAATCTCTACCAAGATGGATGATTAAAGCGCTCGCATTAAATCGCAAAAAAGACTAATTCCAGATAAAATCGAAGTGCCATGCAAAGAGTCCCCTCTCTTTTTGTTGCGCTTAGCCCCCTGGGAGGACGTGGAGTGTTTACTGCTGCTGATATAGAAGAAGGAGCAATTATAGAAATATGTCCTGTGATCGTCCTTCCAGGAGATGAATTACCCATCATCAACCAAACAGGAATATATGATTATTATTTTCTGTGGGGGCCGGATGATGAAGATTGCGCTATCGCCTTAGGGTATGGTTCTCTGTACAATCATTCTTTTCAGCCTAATGCTATATATAAAGCTGATTTTGAGTCCAAAACCCTTAATTTCCATGCCTTAAAATTGATCCCTGCTGGTTCAGAAATCACCGTCAATTACAATGGTGAACCTGAAGATAAAAATAAGGTATGGTTTGAAACGAAGGAATAAAAAAAGGTTATTTCAAAATTTAAGGTGGCTATTTTTTATTCCTTCTCCAGCTCTTCTCTCCATTCAAATAACTCCTCTGTAGTTATTGATTTTTGAAAACCTTTCTCAATAATACCTCTTCTTAATTTTTTATCTCCAGTCCAGAGTTTGCAATTCAAGTGTTCGCTTAGAGCGACAAAGGCAATATCATCCATATCCACATCTCGAACGATTTGAGCTGCATGGTGCCAAATTTTAAATGGAATTAGGTCTTCAGCAATAAAGTGAATATGCTTAAAAATTTCATTTATAGAAACCTCAATTTTCTCAGGAATAAGATTCGAAATAACATGTAATTTGGAGTGGTGATTAGCAATTTCATCTTTAAGATAAGAAGCACTATAGAATTCGAATATGCCTTCAGAATTTAAAAGCATATCACCAATTTTACTATTTGTATTCAAGATGGCACTGAATACAATATTTGTATCCACTACAATTTTTTCCATTATTTGAGAAAACGCACTTTGTTTTGTTCCCACCAATTTTTATTAATTGTTGAACTAAGTTCATCAACTTGATCTTGGGTGGCTTTAGAATCTACGGTTGCTTCTTTATAAATCAGAAAATCGATTAAACGCTGTACCCCTTCAGTATTGATATTACCTGGAAGTCTTATAATAATTTCATTATCTATTCTTTGGATAGTCATTATATCGCTCTTTTATACAAGATACAACCGTTTATGTTAAAACTTATTTATCTATAAACCTTGTTTTAGGACAAAAACATAATGTACTGATAACAAGGGTAAAACAAGCAAAACTATTTTCTTCCATATCTCTTATTTATCAGTACATTATCATTAATTGTGGAGACGGCGAGAGTCGAACTCGCGTCCAGCGAAAGCACTCATAAGCCTTCTACATGTTTAGTTCCCAATTTAGGTTTTCGAGTGTGAGATTGGATTGGAAACCTTCCGGTTCACACCTTATCCTCTGAGTTTCGCAATGTAGGCGAGACAAACTACATCACTAGCCTGAAGGGTTGGTTGATGTGCGGTACGCTGTGTATCAGACATCAAGCGTAGGGCACAAAGGCATTCTAAGACCTAGTCTTAGGCAGCCATGGCATACTGAGTATTGCCATATGAAAAGGTTAATAGCCGTTTGTTAACGGAGATGAGCTATCATACTCCGACATGCTTACTTATCAGTTTACTTCCCTGTCGATTCCATTACGTCCCCATTTTCTGAAGTAAAAGCTGAATAATTCAAAATAAATATCAGCCTTCAAAGAACTTTAGAGATACTATCTTAGCATCTCTTTTCATATACTTAACATCAACAACCAGTCCAAAAGTTCAGATGCTGACAATATGGCGGTCATTTTTGTTTAAGCACCAAAGCTACTAACTATAATAATTAAAAAAAAGTTTCTCGAAAATTCCTTTCTTTGTAATAGAAACAATTTCTCAACAAACCTTAGTAAGCAAGAATGCTGCTTTCATAATAATATAACAACAGCAGCCCCTCCCCTAACCTTAATGTTTGCCTAACTTATTAGGCAAAAGCCAAATACCAAGCCTTATTTGAACATAAAAATAAGATGAAGACCTATGGAGGCACAAATAACAGCCATCGGCACCTATGCTCCAGAAAAAGTAATTGACAATCATTACTTTGAACAGATAATTGAGACTAGCGATGAATGGATTCAGTCTCGTACAGGTATAAAAGAAAGACGTTTTGCACATGTCAATCAATATACCAGTCATTTATGCATAGAAGCCACTAAAAACCTGTCAGCGACTTATAATAAATCGCTTGAGGATATAGATTTCATCATGGTAGCTACGGTATCTCATGATCAGATTATGCCCAGTATGGCCTGTCAGGTTCAGCATCATTTAAATATTCCCAATGCCGGAGCTCTGGATATTTCTGCTGCTTGTGCCGGTTTTGGTTATGGCCTTGTATTAGCTAAAAGCCTGATCAATTCCGGGATGTACAAAAAAGTACTTGTATTAGGAGCTGAGACACTTTCAAAAGTTACAGATTTTTCTGATCGCACTTCCTGTATTTTGTTTGGAGATGGTGCAGGGGCAGTTCTTGTTGAAGCAACAGAGGCTGGCAATATCGGTGCAAGCCTCACCGGATCAGAAGGAAGTGGTGGCCAGGATTTATACATCTCTACCAATGCTTCTCAAGTAAATGGTGAACAGATTCATCCGAATGGAAAAATATACCAAAATGGCCGTAAAGTCTTTAAATGGGCAGTAACACAAATGACACTTAAGTTCAATCAGCTACTGGAAATGGAGGGGCTCAATGTAGAGGACATTGACTGGTTTGTACCCCATAGTGCCAATATGAGAATTATTGAGGCCATCTGTAAGAATGTAAACCTGCCAGTAGAAAAAGCCCTGGAAAGTATTACTTACTTCGGCAACACCTCTTCGGCCTCTATACCTTTGGCACTCCATGAAGGTATTAAAGCAGGAAAAGTAAAAAAAGGTGACAAAATCATGTTACTTGGCTTTGGTGGCGGATTGGCTTATGCAGGTGCAATTGTAACTTGGGATGTATAATCTTTTTTATCTATTTTTGGGGCTTGTTTAGCTAATCGACCAAATTATAGCCCATGAAAATAGGTATTATTCGTGAAGGTAAAACTCCCCCAGATTCCAGAGTACCATTGACTTCTTTACAGTGTGCTGAGATTCTTAAGGATAATGAACATATGGAGCTTGTTGTTCAGCCCTCACCAGGCCGCTGTTTTCCTGATACTGATTATCAAAAAAGAAGTATTCCTCTGGAAGAAGATTTAGGAGATTGTGATGTCCTTATGGGTGTTAAGGAAGTTCCTATTGATCAGCTCATCCCGAATAAAACTTATTTTTTCTTTTCTCATACTATAAAAAAGCAATCCTATAATCGCGATTTATTGCGGGCTATCCTTGCAAAGAATATTCGCCTTATCGATTATGAAGTGCTGACTAATGATCAGGGGAAACGCCTCATAGCATTTGGTAAATTCGCAGGAATGGTAGGAGCTCATAATGGCTTATATACCTATGGCGAACGCACAGGGCTTTTTGAGTTAAAGCGAATGAAAGACTGTCTTGATTATGCCGAGGCCAAAGCAATTTATAAAGAGATGAAATGGCCTGCATTGCGAATAGTCCTTACAGGAACAGGAAGAGTAGGAATGGGTGCTGCTTTGGTTTTAAAAGACATGGGTATCAGAGAAGTGAGCCCTGAAGAGTATTTGAACAATACCTACGATGAAGCGGTCTTCACACAGCTACAGTGTAAAGATTATGTCGCTCCTAAAAATGGGGAAGCTTTTGAGAAAAAAGAATTTTACCAACATCCGGAAACATACAAGAGCATTTTTGCGCCTTACACGCAACGAAGCGATATCATGATCAATGGTATATACTGGGATAATGCAGCTCCTGCTTTCTTCACTGTTGATGATATGACCAAAGATGAATTTGCCATTCAGGTGATTGCAGATGTGACTTGTGATATCGCACCTATTTCATCCATCCCATCTACTCTGAAAGCATCTACAATTGCAGACCCAGTCTTCGGTTTTAATCCTTCAAATGGTACAGAAGCGACTGCTTATCAAAGCCATACCATAGACATGATGACTATCGACAACTTGCCTAATGAACTACCAAGGGATGCGTCCAAAGCATTTGGAGAGCAATTCATTCAACATATTCTACCCGAATTATTAAAATCAGAAAGTGAAGTTATAAAAAGGGCTACTGTTGCTGAAAATGGGCAATTAGGTAGGGATTTTGGATATTTAGAAGCTTATGTTAGAGGGGAGGAGTAAGTATATCGAGCCCCTCTATTCTTTCAAAATCTTTCTTATTAAGTGTTCCGAGTTTAAGGTTATTATTAATTGCTGTTGCAGCAATCAATATATCATCTGTTCCTATTATTTTATTCCAAGATCTTAAATCTAGATAGATTTTAGCTGCTGTTTCTGCACAACCATTATCAAATGGGAGAATAGGAGTACTTTTAAAAATCTTATCCCAATATAAACCGGAATCCCCTCCTCTATAGACTTCATATTTAACTATAGCAGGAATTGCAAATGAATAAGTTGCTGCTAACTGAAATAAGAAGCTTTTTTCTTTTTTGATTTTTCTGTAATACTCTATCAACACAGAAGAGTCCAAGCATATCATTTCCATTGTGCAAAACTTTCTTTCTTTTCCTTATACAACTTGTAGTCTTCATCTTTCATTACTTCCCCTTCTAATAAGATTTTCTGAAAAGATGTTAAGTTTTGATCGCCAGGATACTCTTCAGGGCTAATTGATTTTTCTTCATCGTACACTTTTAACCCAGCAAGAGTTGATTGCATTAATAACTGTAAAAGTTCCAGCTTTTCTTTAAGTGTTAGCCTTTCTAAATGAAGTTTATAAAATTGTTTAGCATCCATATTTTGCCTTTTCAGTTATTGTAAAGTTAACGAAAAAAGCAAAATATAAGTTCTTTAATGCCTTATATTATCCCAATTCCAACATCCCCATATCTCTTGCCTCGAGCATAGAGCTGTCCATCAGATATTCATCCACTTTACGGGCAGCTTCACGTCCTTCGGCTATTGCCCATACAACAAGGGATTGTCCACGGCGCATATCGCCTGCTACAAAAACTTTATCGAGATTGGTTTGATAAGCATCATCTTTGACATTTCCCCGTTCATCAACTTCTATGCCTAGCTTTTCGAGCATACCTTCCAACTGAGGGTGTACAAAACCAATAGCTAGTAAAGCTAACTCGCAAGGTATTTCACGCTCGGTATCACTGATTTCCTGAAAACTAAATCGGCCTGTTTTCTTATCCTTTGCCCATTCTATATCTACGATCTTAACTGCCTTTAGCATCCCTTTCTCATCACCAACAAATTCTTTAGTAAGAATAGCCCATTGACGATCACAGCCCTCTTCATGACTAGAAGACGTACGTAAGATCATTGGCCAATTCGGCCAGTTAAACGAATCTCGCTCTGAAGGAGGTTTTGATAATAATTCAATTTGTGTAACAGAATGAGCTTTGTGTCGGTTGGAGGTACCTACACAATCTGCACCTGTGTCTCCTCCTCCTATAACCAGTACATTCTTGTCACTTGCATGGATTAGGTCGGACAAGGGAATCATTTCTTGCGCTACCCGTCTATTATTTTGTTCTAAAAACTCCATGGCAAAATGCACACCATCCAACGCTCTTCCCGGCACTGGCAAATCCCTGGGAATCGTAGCCCCTCCACAAAGTACCAAAGCATCATATGCTTCCATCAATTCAGCAGGCTCTATATTATTACCTACATCAGCATTAGTACGAAACCGGATTCCTTCAGCCTCCATGAGTGCCACTCGGCGTTCTATCACCCATTTTTCCAGTTTAAAATCAGGAATCCCATAGCGTAGCAGCCCTCCTATTTTGTCATTCCTTTCAAAAACCGTCACTGTATGTCCAGCTTTATTCAATTGAGCAGCAGCAGCTAATCCAGCAGGGCCGGACCCTACCACAGCGACTTTTTTACCAGAACGAATTCTTGGTGGCTGCGGTCGAATATATCCTTTTTCGAACGCAACTTCAGCTATTGTTTTTTCGATGTGCTCAATAGCAACTGGTGGCTGATTAATCCCCAATACACAGGCTTGTTCGCAGGGTGCAGGGCATATACGGCCCGTAAACTCCGGAAAATTATTGGTACTACTCAGTATTTCAAAAGCCAGCTTCCAATCCTCCTGATATACTGCGTCATTAAATTCGGGAATAACATTACCCAAAGGGCACCCATTATGACAAAAAGGAACCCCACAATCCATGCATCTCGCAGCCTGGTGTACCGTCTTTTTGCTACTAAAATCTTTGTATATTTCTTTATAATCTTTTACACGCTCTTCGGGCTTCCGCGTTTTTGGAAGTTCTCTTTCGTATTTTAAAAAACCTTTAGGATCAGCCATAATGATTTTGGATTTAAGTTTTCCAGAGTTACACTTTTACTATTTCCGTCTTTTCTTGCTTATTTGTCGTCTCCTTACGTTCTAATAAAACACGTTTATAATCACGTGGCATCACCTTAAGAAACTGCATCTTATTGATCTCCCATTCTTTCAATATGCTCTTAGCTATATCACTATTTGTATACTTTAAATGCCCTTCTATATATTCTTTAAGGCATCTAAGATCAGTATCGTCTAAAGATTCTATATCAACCATTTCCTGATTGATGTTAATCGATTTTCCATTTTCAGGATCGTATAAATAAGCTACTCCCCCGCTCATACCCGCTGCAAAGTTTTTACCAATGGCTCCAAGAATAACTGCAACTCCTCCTGTCATGTATTCACAGCCATGATCACCTATTCCTTCTACCACTGCATATACTCCAGAATTTCGTACACAGAAGCGTTCACCTGCCATGCCATTGATATAAGCTTCACCAGATGTAGCCCCGTAGAATGCGACATTACCAATGATAATATTTTCACTAGGCACAAATCTTGCCGTCTCATCAGGGATAGATATCAGGCGAGCTCCTGACAGTCCTTTCCCAAAGTAGTCATTGGCTTCTCCTTCCAGCACAAACTCCAGTCCTTTTGCACCAAAAGCACCAAAACTTTGCCCCGCAGAACCTTTGAAGTGATACTTGATTATTCCATCTGGAAGGCCTTCTCCTTCATAGCGCTTAGAAATTTCATTAGAGAGCATAGTACCTACTGCCCGGTCTGTATTTTTGATCTCAAATACTTCGTTTATTAATTTTCTTTTCTCCAATGCATCCGTTGCATGTGTTATTAGTGATCGGTCCAGCACATTTTCCAATCCATGATCTTGTTCCACCATCTTGTATTGGCCAATAGATTCATCTGCTGGTTCCTTGTATAAAATTGGAGTAAGATCCAAACCTTTGTATTTCCAATATTTCAACTGCGGCTTTACCTTTAATAACTCTACCTTTCCCACCATCTCATTGACTGTCCGAAAACCTAATGTTGCCATTATTCCTCTCAGGTCTTCAGCGAGATAACGGAAGAAGTTAATCACGTGCTCAGGTTTACCAGTAAAGCGCTTTCGGAGTTCAGGGTTTTGAGTTGCAATTCCTACCGGACATGTATTCATATGACATTTACGCATCATAATACAGCCTTCCACAACCAGTGCTGCCGTTGCAACGCCCCATTCTTCTGCTCCAAGCAGTGTAGCGATCGCTAAATCACGCCCTGTGCGTATTTGTCCATCTGTTTGTAAGACAACCCGGTCACGTAATTTATTCTTGACAAGTGTTTGATGTGATTCTGCCAAACCCAGTTCCCAGGGCAATCCTGCATGACGAATTGATGTGAGCGGAGAAGCACCTGTGCCACCATCATGCCCTGAGATCAATATGGCATCAGCATGAGCTTTTGCTACACCAGAAGCAATGATACCTACCCCGGCTTTGGATACCAGTTTTACATTAATGCGGGCATCTCTATTCGCATTTTTAAGATCGTATATGAGTTGGGCAAGATCCTCAATAGAATATATATCATGATGGGGAGGTGGAGAGATCAAACCTACACCTGGGGTGGAATGTCTCACGCTCCCTATCCACTCATCTACTTTGTGACCAGGAAGTTGGCCTCCTTCGCCAGGTTTCGCTCCCTGAGCCATTTTTATTTGCAATTCTGTAGCTTTACTAAGGTAGTAACTAGTGACACCAAAGCGGCCTGATGCGACCTGTTTAGTGGCAGAAGAAAGATTATCTCCATTTTCATCCAACTTATAACGCTTCACATCTTCTCCTCCTTCACCCGAATTACTCCGCCCACCGATCCGATTCATAGCAATAGCCAATGTAGTATGAGCTTCCCAGGAAATAGAACCAAAAGACATTGCGCCAGTAGCAAAGCGTTTCATAATTCCTTCTACTGGTTCCACCTCTTTTATATCTATCTTTTCGCCTTTACGAAAGGTAAGTAAGCCTCTTAAGGTCATCGCCTTTTCAGACTGATTATTGATGATTTTAGCGTATTTCTTATAAGCCTGATAATCACCTTTTCTGGCAGCATATTGCAATAAATGTATTGACTGTGGGTTGAACAAATGTTCTTCACCACGACGCTTCCACTGATAAACACCTCCCGCATCTAATTGCTGGGCACTGACAGCTTTGTCCGGAAAAGCGACCTCATGGCGAGCAAGTACTTCTTTGGCAATACCATCAAATCCAATCCCCTGAATACGGGAAACCGATCTATAAAAGCATTTATTTACTACTTCTCTATTCAACCCTAGTATTTCGAATATCTGCGCGCCCTGATACGATTGCAAAGTAGAAATACCAATCTTAGACATAATTTTCAGTAAGCCTTTACCCACCGATGTATTATAAGTAGCAATCAATTCCTCTTGCTTCCTTTTCTGACCAAAATAATTTCGCTTCCGCAAACTTGCTATGGTGGCATATGCCATATATGGGTTCACAGCACTAGCACCGTAGCCTATCAAAGTTGCAAAATGGTGCATTTCCCTGGTATCACCTGCTTCTACAACAATAGAAGTAAGGCTACGCAAACCTTTTCTAATTAGATGATGATGTACTGCTCCTACTGCTAATAAAGAAGGTATGGGTGCATGAAAAGCATCCCCATTGCGATCTGAAAGAATCAAGATATTTACACCATTCCTTGCTAAATCTTCTGCTACAGCACAAATATGATCTATAGCCGCCTCCAGTCGCCCTTCCTGCCCATCTGCATTGAAAAGAGTATGTATTACTCCAGATTTAAAATGAGGATGGTTAATGTATTTGATCTTATTTAATTCACTATTTGTCAATACTGGCTTTGGTAAATGTATAAATTGAGCTCTTTCCGGTTTTATATCAAGCATATTGCCTGCTCCTCCCAGCATCGCATGAAGTGACATTACAGAACGCTCTCGAATAGGGTCAATAGGAGGATTAGTTACCTGAGCGAATAGTTGCTTGAAATAATTAGACAGATGTTGTGATTGATGAGAAAGAACAGCCAATGGGATGTCTGCCCCCATTGATCCCAATGGATCCTTTCCGGTTTCAATCATGGGACCAATAATCACCTTTAAATCTTCCTTAGTGAAGCCATATAATTGTTGATAGCGAAATAGTGTTTGCGCTCCCATTTCCTCATCTGGCTCATATTGCTGTGACAACTCACTAAGAGATAAACGATACTTATTTAACCAATCTCTATAAGGAAGCCGCTGACAAATAGTAGATTTTAGTTCTTCATCGCCTATTACTCTGTGTTCATCCAAATCGGCGATCAAAATACGTCCAGCTTGCAAACGTCCTTTGTGTACTATTTTTGCTTGCTCAATAGGTAGCGCCCCTGCTTCAGAAGTCACGATTAATACATTATCTTCTGTCAAACAGTACCGGGAAGGCCTAAGGCCATTTCTATCGAGCGTAGCCCCTACAAGAATCCCATCTGTAAAACAGATAGATGCAGGCCCATCCCAGGGCTCCATGATAGTTTTATGATACTCGTAAAAAGCCTTTTTATGATCATCCATCTGGCCATCATGTTGCCATGCTTCTGGAATCATCATCATCAAAGCATGCGGTAGAGAAAAACCACTAAGCACCAGAAACTCTAATACATTATCAAAATTGCCGGAATCAGAGAGTTTATCACCACAAATGGGTTTTAGTTTATCCAGCTCTTCCTCTGTGAAGTTAGTAGAGGCCAATAGTTTTTCTTTAGACATCCACCAATTGAGATTACCACGTATTGTATTAATCTCTCCATTGTGTGCAATATAGCGAAATGGTTGTGCCAGCTTCCACTTGGGCACTGTATTGGTAGAAAAGCGACTATGCACAACAGCTATTGCCGATTTACACAGATTATCCTGCAGATCCGGAAAATAAGGGCGTAATTGATAAGTTGTCAATTGTCCTTTATAAATAACTGTCTTATAGGAAAAAGAAGTGATGTAAAAATGATCTTTTGATTGAGGGTAAGTATTGTGAATATTATGAGTAGCAAATTTCCTTAATACATATAACCGACGCTCTAGTGCTTTGCTATCTATTTCTTTTTTAGGCTTGACAAATACATGTTCCATTCTCGGCTCTACAGATATAGCAGACTCCCCTAATTCCTCATGGTCTGTAGGTATTTTGCGATAACCAAGTAAATCAAATCCCAGTTCATCCACATAATCATCAAACAAAACCCGGCATTGCTGTCTCAATATTTTATCATTAGGAAAGAAAACGACTCCTACTCCATATGCTCCAAATGGAGGCAATGTAAAACCTCTTTCCTTACACTTTTTCACAAAAAACTCATGGGGTGTCTGGATAAGAATTCCAGCGCCATCTCCAGTATTAGCTTCATAGCCACAAGCACCACGATGCTCCATATTGGTGAGCATTAAAAGCGCATCTTCTATTAATCGGTGAGTTTTGATACCATTCAGATTAGCTATAAGCCCAGTACCACAGGCATCACTTTCTAATTCAGGCACATAAAGCCCTTGCTGACCAGGTTGATCCATATGTCTCTAGTTACTGTTTTAGGAAAAAACTTCAACCTGCTTTATCGTAAAACAGGTATGTGCTATAATTTGGAAACCTGGTTAGGTCTTAAATGAACCCCGTATGGAGAGTATGTATATTTAGGATAAGCTTCTATGAAGTTCCAATAGGATATGAAGATAAGATCAATTAGTTTCGTTTTGAAACCAAGTAATTCCGCTTTTACAATATCAAAATGAAAGAAGCGATGATTTGATTTTTACACAAAAAAAAGCCCAAATCTATTAAATCAAAACATAATATCACAATACAAAAAATAACAATTTATAATTCCGTAAACTCAACAAAGATCAAAACATAGCACCAATTCGCTTTAAACACATCTTTCTATCTGGTTCGTGCCTGAAAATTCTATCTTCTACAATTTCCAATTAACTCCTACTCTCTTTCTTTAGGCATAACGAACAACCCTATGCAAAAAACTAAACAGTAGATATACAACTCACAGTATTCACTTTGGTAAAGCAAGTCTAAAATGCTATGTTTAGGCTATTAATTCAGCATGTAATTGCGCGAAAAACAATAAATATTGAAACAAGAGAAAGTACTTATAGTAGGGGGTGGAATATTTGGTATTACCGCAGCTATCAGTTTGCGCCGCAGGGGATATGAGGTTCATCTTTTTGAAAAAGGAAAAATTCCCAATCCTGATGCTTCATCTACAGATGCATCTAAAATGATCCGGGCAGATTATGGGCATGATACCTTTTATATGGATATGATGCTCGATGCTTTTAATGGTTGGGAGCAATGGAATGAACAATGGCCTACTCCACTTTATCATCCTACAGGGTGCCTTTTTCTTACTCATGAAAAAATGCAGGCCGGGAGCCTTGAATATGATAGTAAAAAAGCGCTGGAAGAACGAGGCATTACAGTAGATAGTATCAATGCTCAAGTATTGGAAGATCGCTTTCCAAACTGGAATGCTTCGCAATTTACCGATGGGTATTTTAACCCTAAGGGAGGATGGGCACAAAGTGGAAAGGTAATACGACAATTAGCGGATATAGCCATTCTGGAAGGAGTCGAATTGCATGAAGAAACTCCGGTTATGAGCCTCATGACTAATAGTCATCAAGTTGGTGGTTTATTTACTACTGATGGGATGGTGCATAGTGCAGATAAAGTAATAGTAGCTTCGGGGGTGTGGTCGAGTAGGTTAGTTGAAAACTTGGCAGACAAAGTGACCATAACAGCACATCCTATTTATTTTTTCAAACCCAAAAATCCTCAGCCATATAAAGCAGATGTTTTTCCATGCTGGTTTGCTAATGTTTCTAAAACAGGATGGTATGGTTTTCCCTATCATCCGGAGGGTTATCTAAAAATGGCTCATCATGGTATAGGTGAAATAGTAGACCTTAATCAAGAGAATGAGATTGCACCTCATTATTACCCGGATTTAAACACTTTCCTTGCTGATCATCTTCCAGGTATGGAATATGAGCCTGTTTCCAGTGCTCGTTTATGTTATTATGCTGATACCTGGGATAGTGATTTCTATATCTGCCCACACCCGAAACAATCAAATCTCATAATAGCTTTTGGTGGTAGCGGACATGGTTTTAAATTCGCCCCTATACTAGGAGATATCATAGCAGATGTAACGGAAGGGAAAGACAATCCTTATGCAGGCCGATTTAAGTGGAGAGAAAGAGGGCAGGAAAGAAAAGAAGCTGCAAGGATGATTGATTAACAAATAGCCAGCCCTATATCTCAAATACTATATCAGCGTTACCAGCTACCAATAAGGCCTATCTTTGCCGGAGTGATTTGGAGATGCACTCCAATTCCCTGCTTCTTAAAATACATCTTTTTAATATCCTTATTATAGCGCTGCACAGCACTTTTTTGATAAACTCTCGATACCATAGTAAAAATGAGCCCGGCACCTATACTCCCTCCTCCTATAATCATCATATCTCGTCCTGCTGCCTTATTTTCCTGGCTCACAAGGTAGCCTGTTAGCAAAGATAAGGTACCGATGGTATACCCAATAGCAGCTGCTTGATCACTTACTAATGCTGCTTGTATATGATCATAAGCCTGCGGGTGATCAATCATAAACCATCGCATAACTTCCAGGTTTAGCTTCTTACCATCTAATAAGTAGGTAGTACCTAATAGAAAGCGATGGCTTATGATAGTATCTTTTGCCAATTCATGATAGGGTACTTGAGTATGTACGGAGCTACCAAGCCCTAACAGCAAAATTATTATCGGGAGTAGTTTGTAAAACATTTTGCACTGTTTAAAATAATGAGTGTATCGACAGTGAGCTGTTTATTCTCTTCTCTTACCCGTTGCCAAATCTATTGCTCTTGAATTGATCACATTACCAAAAAAGATGCCGTTGGCAAATAAACGGTTGGTTCCGTACCAGAAAGCGCGGAAATTGGGATTAAAAGAAAAACAGATAACTTTCCCACTGCCATATCCGCTTACTAAAACGGCACCTGCTCCCCGTAGATGATACTGCAGCTCTTTTTTAATATATCCACTTATTAATGGTTGAAATTTATAGCGAGCTGGAGTAGCATAAGGATTGGAGGAAAGGTTGAACGCATTGCTCCCCCTTTGCAAAGCTGGTAAATCATCACGCTGAAAACCATAAAAAAGTGGATGACTACGGTCAATACTCAAGTTGACAATAGCTCCTCCAATTCTTTTAGAACCTCGATCTGCATCCAATAATTCATATGCTCGCAGTCCTTTTTCTTTCTTTTCCTTAAAAGTTTTCAGATTGGCATTTGAAACACCTATTTTTTTTGCCCAGGCCGCTGCATCCTGTATAGCTAAGAGCGTCCCTCCTGATTGCACCCATCGTTTGATATTTTCTCCATTCTTTTCTTTAGAAGCATAACTCCCATTCACCATTACAATTGTTGTATAATTATGTAGTGCCACCTTTCCCATATCATCCCACTCTACTTTGCTTACAGGTATACCATATCGCTGATCGAGCAAATGCCACACCTCTCCTGCCTGATACGAATTAATGCCTTTTCCTACTACCAATAGTACACGAGGCAGCCTGAGGGGTTTGAAACTGGGGCTCCCTAAATCTATTCCATGGGTGCTATACCCTGTCTTCAAAGCAGTAAGCGGTATATTATTTAAGTTGGAAGCATTTAATACCCAGTTATATATTTGAGCGGGTGGCTTTGACTGGTTTTGAACAGGTATCATTACAGTACCCCGATCATAAGATTTGCCCGCTATCTCAAAAGGCTTCGTTGCAACCTTTGCTCTAAGCCCCTTCGCCATTAATTGAAATAATACTTTAGGAGATTGATAATGCTCCCATTCTAATAGATAAGCATAATCAGAATATTCCGTACTGCCAGCAGCAGGAGTTGTGTCCATTGCATCCATCTCCTCATTAATAAGCTGTTTAGAATACACTCTAGAATTTAAAGCATCATATGAGAGATCAAATGCCAGTGGTAACACCCAACTGGATACATCATAAAAAATACTGTCTTTAAAGGATGTTGCCTGCTCAAAAACACCTCGTATCAGGCGATACTGTGACTGCTCTGTGGGTACTATATACGAATGTTTTTCAACGTATTTTCTACCATTGACTTCCACCTCCTTTTTTAGCGGATACACTTCGATCTGATGCTGTTGTAACAACTGTACTAGTTGGCTTGTACGATATTTCTCTTTTTCACCTCCAAATACATAAGCTTTTACTGTATTATTATCCGCTTCTTTTAAAGCAGAGTCATAAAAATCCTGTTGATAAGTCAATAACTCTTCTCTCAACTCAAGCCCGGCGCGCTGAGTAGACAAAGCCGTACGCACCTGATTTCGAATGGCAAACGGGAAACTGAGGAAACCATTTTCACTCTTCTGCAAATGTCCTCGAGCGCTAGCCTGCTCAAAGAGGATACCTATACATGCATTCGCATCAGGATAGGTTGATCCTTTGCCATAGTAGAAATCATCAAAGCTCTCTTCATTGTAATACAGCGAACCTATCTCATCTAGTGCATTAGCATGAAACAGGCCTATTTTCCTTGTCAATTCTTGATTTAAAGCAGGGGTGATTGGATTTGTACGCTGAGGAATACCCGGCATAAAAAAGAAAGTACGATTGGTCCCCATTTCATGATGGTCAGTAAGAATATTGGGCTTCCACTCATGAAAGACCTTTATACGGCCACGGCTTTCAGGGTGCTGTAAGAGCAGCCAGTCTCTATTAAGATCAAACCAGTAATGATTTGTGCGGCCTCCTGGCCAGGCTTCGTGATATTCCCGATCTTCATTGGCTGCAATGAGGTGTTCATTTTTATGCATATTCACCCAGGTAGAAAAGCGTTGAAATCCATCGGGATTAAAACACGGATCTAATAAAATGACGGTATGTTTTAGAATAGAAAGGACTTCCGGGCTTCTTCCTGCAGCTAAATAATAAGCTACTAATGGTGCCGCATTACCACCACTGGCCTCATTTCCATGTATACTAAATCCCTGATAAACAACCGAAGGTTGCTCTTTTAAGTCTATCTTATTAGGAGTCGTTGGATTTGAGATAGCCAGGTGGTTTGCCTGAATGGTTTCAAGCTGTTGGTGATTTTCTTCAGAGGTAATGGTCAAATAGAGGAGCGGACGCTGTTCATAAGACCGGGCATATTCCTGTAGGCTAACCCGCGGAGATGACTTGGCCAGCATTTTCATATACATCACCAACTGGTCATGGCTCAGATGCCATTCACCAATTTGAAAACCGAAAACAGACTCAGGAGTTGGAATAGTTGAATCATATTCTATGTCCGGGAGGTAATATGTTATATTTTTTTGACAATAGGTTTCAAAGGTCAAAAAGACCAAAAATACTAGGCTTAGGGCTAATCGGATCATGCTATTGTAAATACTATTTTATCAATGAATGGGAAAAATAAGGTTTTTAAGTGAAGGGATCAGAGGGGTTTATATATTTTTGCAGCCACAAAAGTACTTTTCAAGGTATGTATATATTGCTTATCTCCATTGTTATTGGCTTATTTGTTGCCATGCTTTTTCTTAACCTTTATTTCCGAATGAAGGTTTTGAGAACATATAGAGTATTGGTAAAGAATAGGGTAGAGTTTGGCGCACGCCACCTCTTTGACAAGGAAAAAATGGAAGCAGAAGTTATGCCTAAGTATCCGCATATGCGAGAAGAAATAGAAACTTTTGTCAATCACATTCGCTATTCTATGAAAATGGCGACTGTACTAACAGCACTGATTACTTTATTTGGTGCGATATTAATGTACTACAGATAAATACTAAATACCATGCTCAAAATTGGGGTACTAGGAACTGGACATCTGGGAAAAATCCATTTAAAATGTATCAATCTTGCTAAAGAAACCTTTGAATTGGTAGGTTTTTTTGATCCAAACGATGCTACTGCTACTCATGTCGAAAAGGAATTTGGAATAAAGCGCTGGACGGACCTCGACGCGCTGATTGATGCCGTTGATGTAATTGATATTGTTACTCCTACGATTTCGCACTTTGAGTTGGCGAGTAAAGTATTGAAGAAAAAGAAGCATATTTTTATCGAAAAACCGCTTACTCACACAATAGAAGAAGCTGAACAATTACTCCAGCTAAAAGAAGAAGCAGGGGTTAAGGTGCAGGTTGGGCACGTAGAACGATTCAATCCAGCGCTTCTTGCTTTAGGTGATTCTGCCCTCAATCCGATGTTCATAGAAGCCCATCGTCTCGCTGTTTTCAATCCCAGAGGTACTGATGTTTCTGTTATTTTGGATTTGATGATCCACGATTTAGATATTTTATTGAGCCTTGTTAATTCTGAGGTTAAACATATCAGTGCTAGTGGTGTCCCCGTTGTTAGCAGTACGGCTGATATTTGCAATGCCAGGATAGAATTTGAAAACGGCTGTGTAGCCAATTTGACTGCAAGCCGGATATCCCTAAAGCAAATGCGTAAAATTCGCCTGTTTCAGAAAGATGCCTATATCAGCCTTGACTTTTTAGAAAAGCAAGCTCAGGTAGTGCGTCTTTTTGACAAGCAAGTTCCTAATGAAAAGCTCCCCGACGATAATTTGATGGAACTGGAAACGAACGAAGGCCGCAAATACATTCACATGTCAATGCCGGAAATAGAGCCTGTTAATGCTATAAAAATGGAGTTAGAAACATTGGCACAAAGTATTCTGGAAGACACTGAGCCTATTGTAAGTATCAATGATGGTTACAAAGCTCTTAAATTGGCCTACCAAATTATGGAGGATATTGAACGACGTAGCCAGTCAGCTGCAATTAATTAAAATGATGTCCTCTATAGGCGGTATCATTCAGTATTCTTAAAAACATTTGGAGACAAAATGAGTTGAAGAACTAAAATATAGACGCTATGAAAATGAAAAAAACATTGAAATTTGGTGCACTCCTTCTGTGCTTAACAAGCTTCTTCAGTAGTTGTGATATTATTAATCCTGCTGAAGACATCCCTTCGTATGTAAATATAACGGGAGTAAGTTTAAGCAGTAATCCTGCTACGGAAGGAACCAGTTCTCATAAAATCACAGAAGCATGGTTGAGTGTTGATGGTAATTTTTTAGGCGCATATGCCATCCCTAGTACATTCCCTATCCTAGAAGAAGGAGAACATGAGATTGCCATACAGGCAGGCATTAAGGATAACGGTATTACAGCAACGCCTGAGATTTATCCTTTTTTCGATCCATTTACTACTACTATTAATCTTGAACGGGATGATGTAAAGGAAATTACTCCTCAATTTTCTTATAAGGACATCACCAAATTTGCTTTTATTGAAGATTTTGAAGGAGCTATTCACGAATTCGAAGATATCAGATTAGGACAATCCTCTCAGTTTGAATTATCTACTGATGATGGATTTGAAGGAGGTACCTCGGCTGTAATTTCTCTTGACTCTTCCAATTTTGTGTTTCAAGCTGCTTCTACCAATCGATACAATAACCTGGTCAACCTTAGTAGTACAACCGTATATTTAGAAGTTAATTATAAATCTGATGTGCCTGTTGTTTTTGGAGTGATTGGGCATCGACAAGGAGGTGTAAATTCTGCTGGACAAGCACTGCTCAGTCATGGTTTTTTACCTTCTGAGAACTGGAATAAAATTTACTTCAACTTATCGCTACTTATTAGTCAGCTCAATCTGGATGAATATCAAGTAGTATTCCAGGCATTCATTCCCTCTGAAAATGGAGAATTGACCAGGAGTAGCGGGAAAGTATGGCTGGATAATATCAAGCTGGTACACTTTTAAAGTATAAAGCAAAAGTCTTATGAACAAAAACATGACCCATCAACGACAGTTTCATACCTTGATATATAAGGTATCCGATTTCATAACCGCCATGTTGTCGTGGGCATGTTTTTTTATATATCGGAAGAACTTAGAAGGAACCCATACCCATTGGGAAGAGGTTATTTCTGATATCAATTTCTGGTATGGCATTGTAATCATACCAATTGGGTGGCTCTTATTTTATTCCATATTCGATCGATACAAAGATATCTATCGCTTATCCCGACTGGCTACACTCGCCCGTACTTTCTTTTTAACTTTCCTGGGAGTTTTGTTCCTGTTTTTTACGCTCATCCTTGATGACTTTGTTACCAATTATACGACTTATTATGCCTCTTTCTTTACGCTTTTCTTCTTACACTTTTTCCTGACAGCAACCACCCGAATGTATCTACTGACCCGGGCTAGCCGGCGATTAAAAAAAGGACTGATCACCTACAATACACTTATGATAGGTGGCAACCAAAATGCAGTAGAATTATACAAGGAGATTGCAGGTAGAGAGAAAGGGCTGGGAAATAATTTCATTGGTTTCATTGATGTTAATGTTTCATCAACTAATGTCTTATCAGACCACCTCCCTTTATTAGGAAGCATCACTGATTTGGGAAGCATTATTCAGGAACATCAAATTGAGGAAGCTATTATTGCAATAGAAACTTCAGAACACAACCGATTAAGGGATATCCTCAATATATTGTTTGACTTTGATGACCAGGTATTGGTAAAAATAATCCCTGACATGTACGACATTATGTTGGGTACAGTAAAAATGTCTCATGTATATGGAGCCGTACTTATAGAAATACGCCAGGATTTAATGCCTAAATGGCAACGTATCATAAAGCGATTAATAGATGTTGTGACATCCAGTATCATGCTCCTCATCTTATCTCCTTTGTATCTTTACATTGCTATTAGAGTACGCTTATCATCTAAAGGGCCTATCATTTTTAAGCAAAAACGCATTGGCATAAATAGTCAGCCATTTACGATTTATAAGTTCCGGTCTATGTATACAGATGCGGAAAAAGACGGGCCACGGCTTTCTCATGATGGCGATAATCGATGTACTCCCTGGGGAGGCATCATGCGTAAATGGAGACTGGATGAACTCCCACAATTCTGGAATGTACTCAAGGGAGATATGTCGCTAGTAGGCCCTCGGCCTGAAAGGCAGCATTTTATTGATCAAATCATGAAAGAAGCGCCTCACTATAAACACTTACTAAAAGTGCGTCCCGGCATTACTTCCTGGGGGCAAGTTAAATATGGCTATGCTTCCAATCTTGAACAGATGTTACAACGCCTGAAGTTTGACATTCTTTACATTGAGAACATGTCGCTTTCGCTAGACTTTAAGATACTCTTTTATACGGTATTGGTGCTGCTGCAGGGGAAGGGGAAGTGATTCAGTTTTCAGTGGGCAGTAGGTCAGTGGGCAGTATTCAGTAGGTCAGTGGGCAGTATTCAGTGATCAGTAAGTCAGTGGGCAGTGGGCGGTATTCAGTAGGTCAGTAGGCAGTAATCAGTCGTTCAGTGTTCTGTAGGCAGTGGGCAGTATTCAGTGTTCGGTGGGCAGTTGTTTAGTGTTCAATGGGTAATCAGTAGGCGATATTCAGTTTTCAGTAAGTCAGTAGGCAGTGATCCAGTAGGCAGTATTCAGTGGGCAGTAAGTCAGTATTCAGTAGGCAGTGATCAGTAGGGCAGTCGTTTAGTAGAAAGTGTTCCGTGGTTTAGTTTTCAGTATTCAGTGGGCAGTATTCAGTAGTTCAGTGTTCAATGGGCAATCAGTGATTCAGCAGGCAGTAGGGCAGTATTCAGTGGAGAAGTATTCAGTATAGGTATCTAAATATAATGTAGCAGGTATACAGTTTTTAAAATGTAAAACATCCTTGTATACTAACTTTGATTTATTCAACTGGATTAGGCCTCAACAAATTCACCCGACTCCCGTATCATAGATATAAGAAGACAAACGAGCTTACTCCATATAAAAGGAGGAAAAGGCGAAAAAGATAGAAACACTGTACCATCTGAAAAAGCACTTGGAATATTAAAAGAATATTTACAACTTAGCCTATACATTATTTATTCGAAGGTCAGGATGAAGGTGAGTCCTATAGCAGCTGTCCATACACTCTGTCATAGTTTTGCAACGCATTTGGTAGAGGATGGTGGTAATTTACGTTACATCCAAGAATTATCCGGCCATATTAGCTATTGAACAACAGAAATTTACACTCATATAAGTAATCATAGAAAAATTCGTAGTCCTTTGGATGATCTGGAGACATAGGAAATATACACAACTGGTAATACACGCAATGCGTGTATTGGGATGTTAGCTGCAACAAATAAAAAAATAATTATATTTAATATGTAAATTATTAGTAAGTACTTCATATTTAGAAGAAATGAATCAGGTAATAAAACTAATTGCAAAGAATCAATTAGATAAGGCTTTTGAAGCTGCATCTAAATTTTTTGAGGAGACTTCTGAAAATTATAACGATTTCATTTTATTAAGAAAGAGATATTCCAAAATTAAAGGCAAAAACTACAGTGGAATAGTAGAAGAAAAAGATGAGATAGAAGAATTGAAGATCACGAAAATACTATTAGAACTGATATCAGATTTTGAACCTCAAAATGATATACATCAACTTCAAGAACAAATACAAAGTCAAATTAAACTAATCAATTCCTTAAAAAAAGAAAAGGACGAATTAGTGAAAAAGATAAGAGAGTTAGAAATAAAATCAAGTCCTAGAATAAGTACAGGTATTGATCATATTAACTCATCAATTCTTCCCTATTATTTGACTTTAAATATAGTTACCATTAATGATTTAAAATCAGCAATGGATGAAATACTTAATCAAATTATTTCTACAACAATAGTGATAAATAATGAAAATAATGCTAGACTTGGATTATTTGAAGTATTAGGGAACGGTAGATTTCGAGTACTTGCACAAAAAAATATTAGCCCAAGAAGAGTTGTTGATTTAGAAGAAAATTTTTCTCACGATACTAGAAACCCGAAGGGTGTAATTGGATATTGCATAGCAAATGAAGAATTAATCTTTTGTTCGGAATTAAGAGGTTCAAAATATGAAGAATGGTATTATTTGACCGATTATAATATGCAAAAAAGGAGGCATGAGGCCAATGGAATAATTTGTATTCCAATTTTTGATGAATCAATGAATCGAAATGGGAAAGTTAGAAGTAATGCGGTTGCGGTTCTTTCAGTATCGGTCTCTAAAGAAAAATTTTTTACTGAAAAACATTTAAAGGGACTTAAAGAATATTGTACTCATATAAAATATATTTACAAAGCCCTCAAAAGTCGGATTATATATGATCCAAGGAGTTTGGAGTTAATTACAGGAATTACAGTTTCTGGTAAAGCAGGCTCAGGAAAATCTACTTTAGTTATACAATTATTAAATTCCCTTAAAAGCCATGGGTGGCAGGAATTTCAGATAAATCATATGTTTAGTAAATTTTGTGATATTAAAGGGATTCAAGATGAAAAAGGAGTTGAGTATTTACCTGATGAACTACATATGGAGTTTGATGAATTTCAAAGAGATATATTAATCGAACATAAGGGTATAATTGTAGAAAGTAGATTTTCAGGGATTTTTGCTAAAGAACAGGAAGAGTTATCAAAAAGATTTATCTCAGTTTATCTTGATTGCCCTGTAAGTGAAAGGATTAAAAGATATAGTAAAAAATTAGAGAGAAAAAGTATTAAGTATATTTCCGAAAAAGTAGATGAACTTGATAGGCTAAATTTTGAAAGATCAAAAAAATTATATGATAAAAGTTATACTGATAAATCAATCTATGATCTTTATTTAGATTCAAGAAAAACTCCAGATGAAATGGCAATAGAAATCTTAGACAAGATAAAATTAAGAGCCTTGAATGAATAAATTGCAGCAGCTAACAAAGGCTATACGCCATATCAGGGGAACATAGGGTAGTTACGGCGCATAGCCGTAGCGTTATCTGCAATTTGAAATAATAAAATAGTATGAAAAAATGCGAACTATCGGATTGTGAGTATGAAGAACTTGCCAAAGACTTTTTCAAACAATTAAAGCACTTTGAAGATAAGAGCTACGCAATAGGAAAGATTTTATCATGTGAGAATTGTAGGCAAACATATTTTAGCCCTTCAGAATGCGAGAAAGATGAGAGAAAACAAGTGATTTTATCCCTTCATGATTCGAACGCATTTAAATTTAAAAAGATACTTAAGGATAGTGAAAATGAGTCTATTTATATAGACAAAATAATTGCTTTAATAGTTTTCTTATTCGGGGTCGTTTATTTTTTAGAAATTCAATCCATAACTTGGATTTCCTTTTTTTGCTTTACTTTTCCATTAATCTATTTGACTTCCCAATATTTGTCTGGATATAAGGAAATTACAATAAGAAGCATATTAGAAAAACTTGAAAATGATGAACTTATTGAAACTCCTAATTGGGTAAAGCTTGACTTGAGTATAGCAAAGAGTCATAGAAAAGAAGCTATTGGATGTTTGAGCTTAATTATAGTGTGTCTCGTATTCTCAGCTATTCTTAATCATTATGTATTTAGTAAATCAGCTATTATTATATGGTCTATCCTATATCTTATATCAATTGCATTCCTCATATGGCAAGCAATATATATTTTACTGTTTGGGATTGAAAATATAATTAAAATAGCTATTCCGTTTACTCAACCACAACAGAATCTTGTTTCACTATTACTTACTTCATATGGGGGATTTTTAATTGTATTTATCTTTTTTATATTTCACCTTTCAAGCAATTATCAATATTTTGAAAACGACACCATCCCATCATTTCTGGATTCTACTAAATACATGGGTAAATTAATTTTGGATGTAATTACATTTGATTTTTCAAATTATTTTCTTGCAAGTTTAAGTGAATTTGAAATTAACCAATCATATGTAATTCCAAAATTAATTGAATTCTCTTTTAAGTTTACAGTCGCAATTTTTTTATTAGAATTAATTTACCTCGGATTTACACATAATTCAATCAATGAAAAGATAGAAAAAAGATTAACTAAATTTGAAAAAGAAAAAGAGGAGAAAAAAAGAATAGAAGCAGAAATAAAGTCAAAGAAATATTGGGGGGACATAGAAAAAGAAATAAATAACAAAAATTTAAACATTTCAACTATCAAAAATATTTCAAAGGAATACGAAAACACTAAACAACAATTATTTAAATTAGAAAATTATTCTTTAGCAGAGCAAATTTATTTTGATGATTCAAATATTTTCCAAATAATAATAGAATATTTTGCAAATCCTCAACTTTTTCTCCTTTCGATTGCTTATAACATTCCCTCTGTATATGTTAAAAGCGGCGGTCAGAAATTTGTTTTGAAAAAAACCTATAAACACATAACATCAAAAGGAGTTGATATTCTAAAGCTTTTAAAAGGGGAAAATGGAAAACATTTTAAAAGGTTAGAATTGCATGAAACAAAAACAATTAAGCCATATGATATTAGAGTTTACTTGTTCCGTAAAAATTCCATTTCCTGTTATCAAACCTCTGAAGCATCATTAATGAAAGAGTCGACAAATAACAATATCATGAGGGAAATTAATGTTGCATTTGGTCTGTTTTTAGGGGCAAATAGAAAGGAAAAAAATGCAGATAACAACGCATAAAACTGTCATGCCCAGCAAAAGCTGGTCACGCCGTTTATGCAAGACCGTTGTTCAACATAATAATTCTGCAAAGTCAGCTAGTTTAGTCAAGTTCTCCAAATTGTTCTTCATCAGGTTCTTCTTCAGCATCTAATAATGCCAAATGTGAATAATTAAAAAAGCGATTCATCAATATCCGAATTGGGACAAGTAAAGCAATAAACAATGGGAATAAGATGGCCAATGCGCTTGTCTTAACCAACCATAGTACTCCTAAAGAAGTTGTTTGAATTAAAGTAAATAAATGTACTTGCTTTGTTGGCACAGCTCTTAGATAATAGGTCGCAGGATATTTGGAGGGATCCATAATCCAAAGCTTCATTCGCTCAAAAAGTTGATTTCCTTTCATGGAAGTAATTCCCATATATAGGAACAATCCAAACAATACTGCCATAGGAACTAACTTTAAGAAACCAAGTAAAAGTAAACTTGCTCCGACAGTAACATGTACCAATAGTCCTGTTAATCTAGTTTCAACAGTCCCAACTATAACTTCATTTTCATTATCTTCTTCAACTTTTACTAAAGAACGAACATGATTCAAGGATCGAACAGTTGCTGCAACCATCCAAGGTAAACCCAAAAGAGAACAAACCCCAACTAATAAAGCAACGATAAGCAAATCTAAATGATAGCCACCTCTCTTTTTTAGCTTGTATTGAGAATGATTCACCAAGCGTACTGTTATATTTTGATCCAAATACAATAAGATACTCAGCAATAATGCGGGTATGATGCTCAACCAAATAACCCATGTTGGAGCTTCGAATGGATTGACAAACCATGATCGCTTGGCACTTTTTTCAATGATTTGTTCTTTAGACTTAGCCAAGTCCGTGAGTTCTGTTTGTGCTGAACTTGACAGGGATGAAAATCTGATTTTCTTTTCATTAGAATTCAACAGAGAAGGATTGTATAGTATAGCATTCCCCAACTCCTCAGAAATACCAAATTCATTTCTAACATCCTCTGTAATAACATAACTAGTAGGTTCTAGTTTCTCAGGAACATCCAATCTTTTTATTGAAATATCATTAAAATAAAGTGAAACTAACAACATTAGTAGAATAGCGATTGTGGTTCCAAAATCAGCTAAAAACTCTCTTACTCTTCTACGAAGGTAAATCCCACTTCTCAAATTAGACAAGGCAGAACCAATATAGAAAGTCCCTAGTCCCAATAATAAACTTAAAAAAGCAGCAGCATAAGGAATAATTCCAGTTTCATCGGCTTCAAAACCACCTAACATTTTTTTGACTGCTTCATAAATGAATATCAAACTAATCAATGCAGCAAAAGTATCGTCTGTAAAACGAGTAAAAAAACGTATCCATGAGCACGCATCAATTACTGCCAATATGATTAAGAACAACATTGTCCATAAACCAACACAAGCAAGTGTAGGCAGGTAGGGTATGTTGTATTGAATACAGAGAGGGTATAATAAGCCCATAAAAACGATTACAGGTCCTGTACTTCCCAAAATAGTCAATGGTTGACCACTAAAAAGTGCATAAGAAACACCGCAAATTGCTGTAGCAACAATCATTTCTGTCACCCCTACAGCACCATCCGTTTGTACTTCAAGCAATCCACCAAAAGCAATTGCGGGTGCCAAACATGCAAAAAAGAGGAAAAAAATGGATGCTAAACTCTTGCTATTCATCCCATCCTTAAAATCCTGAAAATAAGTCTCTGAGGTTCTTTTTATATCCGCTATCAAACCTCCAGCAAACTTGCCAGTGGGTTCCAATTCAGGTGGGATATGGTGTTTGAAGTTTACTTCTTCTTTAACTCCTTGAACGTAAACATCGACAAACTCCTCTCCTGTTTTTACATTTAGAAACTTTTCTTTTAGCTCTTTGTCTTCTAGGAGTTTTAAAAACTCTGATGCTTGAGCTAGATGCTGATGTGTTTTCTCTTTTCCCAACAAAATCCAAACAAAACGGATCGGTGCATCATTAGATGATGGAATTTCATTCTTGGTACGGACAATTATTTCAAGATTATCAATTTTTGAAGTTTTATGATGTATAACCGCTACACCAGCATGGATATCATCAACTACGTTAGATTTATGTAAGATTTGATCTAATTCATCTTGTAATTCACCCAAAATGATTGAATTTTGTTTCAGAGATGAACAGATAGAAGAAAGAACCTCGTCAAGGTGCTCTCCTTCTACATCAAACATAAATTCTACTGTTTTATCTTTTTCTTTTGAAAGATTGTAAGTATGCATTTAGCGTCCATTTAATAGTTATACTATTCCAAAAAGTAGATCTAATATGTAATTTAGACATAAAGCATTTACAATTTATAATAAAACAACCTTTTATTATATTAAAACTATTATGAGCAACACAAAACCACTTACACTATGCAAATGCTAATGAAAAAACACTGTGTACAATCGAGTAGACGGCTCCGACCATTGAACTGATCGGAGTGCACCTCTCACACCACCGTACGTACGGACCTCGTATACGGCGGTTCACTAACGATGCTTCACTTTATGGTAGTAGTCCGCCAAGCTGAAATAGCCCCTTTGTTTTAAGCGTTCGATGGTGATTGTAGTAATCAGGATGGGGTTTTGAGCGGTTCGCCATCCTCCCATTCTGGTACGACTCCATGCATAGGCCATGCCTAGATGTACCCCGAGTCTAATGAGGCTTCGCCTTTTCTTCTCCGGTTTCTTCCAGTGGTGCCAAATGCAGTAACGCAAACGTTTTCTCAGCCATTCATCCAATTGTTTTAATTTGGCGTGAATGGAAGCATATTTGAAGTAATTGATCCAGCCTCTTATCGTTTGGTTGAGTAATATCAGTCGTTCATCTAGACGGTCTTCCTGGTGATTAGTTTAAGTTTTGTTTTTAACTTCTTCCATTTGAACTTTTCCACGACGAATTGATATTTGCCTTTTTCTCCCTTTTTGTAGGTAGGTACAAAACCATAGCCTAATAGGTTGAAATTGACAGGCCGACGTATTCCACTCTTCTCACGATTGATCGGTAGGTGTAGTCGATCTATCACTGTCGGTACGCCTAGTAAGCAGGTTTCACCATTGCTCTTGGGTATTTCTACCCCCAATATCGGTGAGGCCTGGTAGTGGCCTTCCCTTATTTGCTGGCAATACCTGGCTCCGTTTTGGTGTAGCGATTCTCCAAGTTCTTCTACTTGAAGACCATCTACACCTCCAGCGCCCCGATTCTTGACCACTTGCAAATAAGCATAGTTTAGGTTCCTTCTTGATGTAATTTGATTAATCACAATACACATAAAGTTCTCTTGTCCCGCTTGATCATGGGCTACTATTCTGCTGGAAAAACTATCCTGGACGCAGTAATCGCTCCCATGTCCATTAAGGGCCGTTAATGTTCCGTCCTTCACTACCTTTACCAGATTGGCAGCTACTATGACTTCTGCTGACTTCTCCACTCTAGCAACTCGTGCTTATGGAGATCTCCCGGGTAAGAGCATCCTCTTTCGCTCAATGCCTGCCATATCTACTATTTTGGTGCTTACTATTGCTAGCATTTTGGACGTCATGGTGATGTGCCTACTCATCCGGCCTCATAGCCTCTTATATGGTTCCTGTTCGTCAGTACCGAGCTTTGCAGTCTCGCTTCCTTCACTGCATGCCTCACGGCAAACCAGCTGGCGACTTACTAATGGTTCAAGGCGTCACCCCTGCCCATAAGGGACTTGCACCCTCTAGTTTTATTAATTATCTTCCGATAATTAAGGATGCCCATGCCGGGCACACACAATGGGTATGTCGATCAGTGGCTCCATTCGTCGCCACCGCCACATACCCGAGCCGTTGGTAGCAATCAGGAATGAATTTGAAGTCAAGAAAGTTGAAAAAATTATACAATCACTACTTTAAAAGAAAATATCAAAAAAGAATAACAATTAATCTAAAATTCAAAAAACTAAATAATGCATAAGGATAAATTTTTCCGAGCTAATGTAGGGGTAATTATAATAAATTCGAAAGGACAAGTTCTTGCTTTTGAAAGAACTGAGCATGAAAACTCGTGGCAATTCCCACAAGGAGGAATTGACAGAAAAGAATCACCAAAAACAAGTATAGAAAGAGAAATTCATGAAGAAACAGGAATTAAGCCAAATTCTGAGTTGAAATACCTAGACGAATATAAAGATTGGATTGCTTATGAATTACCTAAGAAAATGAGAAAAAAATGGATAGGAAGAGGCCAGGTTCAAAAGTGGTTCCTATATAAAGTAATGAATGATGATATAGAATTAGATCTAGAAAATATTCCAAACAATGAGTTTTCTAAATGGTGTTGGATTGACATGGAAGAATTAGTTGAAATAGTAATACCATTTAGAAAACCTACCTACATTAAACTTCTAAAATGGCTGAAAGAGAGAAAGACTGCTACAAACAATGGTTAGCAGTCAATAGTCTCCATTCGTCAGCTCTTGCTGCTACCCGAACCGT
>JAKSDI010000202.1 GCA_022360175.1 Chitinophagales bacterium | reverse complement strand
TGAAGTCGTAATTGCCGGCTTCAAGATTATTGAAAGTAGGGCGTGTTTGTGAACTCCCTCGAACCAATTGATAAGTATATGGCGGCGTGCCCTCGTTCGCACTTAGCGTGATACTTCCATTACTGCTTCCACAGCTAGCTGGACTAGTACTATTTACGCTCAGCATTGGAGCCCCTTGATCTATTACGGTTGCGGAAGTGAAAGCAGAACAATTATTGGCATCAGTGACGATGAAGTTGTAATTGCCAGCTTCAAGATTATTGAAAGTAGGGCTTGTTTGTGACCCCCCTCCAACCAATTGATAAGTATATGGCGGCGTGCCTTCGGAAGCACTTAGCGTGATACTTCCATTACTGCTTCCACAGCTAGCTGGACTAGTAAATGTGTTTACCGTAGGATTTGACCAAATCGTGATAGGAAGTACAAAATTACTATTCACAACACAATCGTCATCCTCATTATAGATAACTTCAAGAATGGCATTTGTACTGTTGTTTAAGACATGAGTTTCCTGGTGACCATCACTAATATCATCTAATTGAAACTGTTGCCCACCAATGGAGTAAGTAACATCATATTCGTTATCATCCTCATCGCTTATCAATATAAAAGTTAAAATAATAGGAGTCCCGGCACATACAGGACCATTGTATGAAAGGCTTCCTACAGGAGTATCATCATCATCAGGGTCACACTCATTTTGAGTATATATAGTAAAGGGCAAACTGACAAATAACAGTACGAAAAATGAAGTTTTATAAAAAATGAATCGGTCCATATGTCCTTAATGAATCTTTATGATGGTACTACCCAATTCTCCTCTCATCACTTCCCCTTCAGGAGCTGCTACAATAATAATGTAATACTCTTGAGCAATTAGGTCCTTAGGAAGCTGGACTTCATTGGTAAGAGAAAAAGTCTTTTCTCCGGGAAGAGAACTATAATACCTTGAAAGAAGCAGCTGATCATCCCAATGGAGTTTGGCATCATTAGAAAGATAATAGCGAAGTTCTGTTCGAGGCGTTTCTTTGGTGAAAATATTTTGCAAATCAACTGTTACTGTCACCGTTGAGGCTTTCGCGTATAGGTTCGCATCTGTATATGTATCCGCAATCATCAAAAAACGTTGATACAAAGGAACGGCTACTGCACTATTGTCACTTAATAAGTTTAATGGATCTTCAGCTACCGGATTATTACGGATATATCCTTTGTCGAAAGGAGATAAGCTGGAAGCTTTACCCTGATTTCCCTGAGTAGCGATAGCGTAGAAGTAAGAAACTCCTGGCACCGCTGAATAGTCACAAAACCAGGTACTATGCTGGATACCTTCGCCAAGTTGCTGGAGGCCACTCCCTTTTTCATCATTAGCTCTAAAGACTTTGTAGCCTTTGGCGTGATTGACAGCTTCCCAACGGAGTAAAACAAAGCGATCATAAATGCCATCACTAGCATTAAGCCCTCGTGGAGCATCAATGGTGACAGATTCACCCATTGATGTACCAAAGGCAATGGGTACTTGAGCACATAAGGAACTAAAATGAATAAGCAAAGGAGTAATAATATAGAAGGTATACCTTAACATTTCTCTGTTTTTATATAAATGACCGTTTTTGCTTATTGTTACTTGAAATAAGAAATTTTTCTTGGATTTACGAATATGGATGGCTTAAAAATACTTCCTGCTGCAATGAAATAGTGAACTATTAAATAAGATTTCTTTGAGTGGATAGGTAACAATATTACTCAAAGGTCATATTATTTTGTATTCTTAAACGAGAAAAGACTAGTAAGATTTTATGAAGCGTACTACTTCAGAAATACTGGAAGGGTTAAAGTCAAAAGATGATAATGTATTTATCTACTTAGCGAAAACCTATAGTGCTATGATCATAGGGCATGTTAGAAAAAATAGTGGTACTGAAGAAGAAGGCCGAGAAATTGTTCAGCTCACATTAATGCGTCTATGGATAGCAGTACGAGATGGAAGGTATAAAGAGGAAGGAATGTTAAACCGTTATATTTTTCAATTAGCAGCTAATATTTGGAAAGAAGAATTAAGGCGAAAAAAAAGAAAACCTACAGAAACATTAAACCGTACGGCTTATGCGATAATGGATGAAAGTGAGGATGCTTTAGCTCGAGCAGTTGTCAAAAATGAGCGACTGGAAGCGATCCATCAGGCACTGGAAAATATGGGAGAACCTTGTAAACAAATAATTAAGTGGTTTCACTTGGAGCAGGTCGGATTAAAAGAGATTTCAGAGCGATTAGACTACAATTATAATGCATTGCGGAAACGTATTCATGATTGTCGTAATAAGCTCAAAGTACAAACCCACGCATTGTTAAATTATACAGATAAACATTGACATGGAATCGAATAAATTGGATCAACTAACTCAAATTAATCACTACCTGAGCGGGCGGATGGAAGAAAAAGAGCGTAGTGCATTTGAAGAACGCCTGAGTAGTGACAAGGATTTAAAAGAAGAATTAGATTTTTCTGCCCAGCTTGTACAAAGTGAGCGGGGTAAAGAACTCTTAGAGGTCAAAAGCTGGATTAATCAAGGTATAGATCAAAGTATAAATGGCGAGAGTGGTTTCAAATATACTAGTTTTTCTCGTTGGAGTTTGGGGGTAGCTTTAGTTGGTGTACTAGCATTGAGTGGTTGGTTGTTTTATCAACAAAAACAGCAGACTGCTTTAGATCAACTTATAGCCCCTGAACTCCTTCCTTTAGAGCTGGTGCTCTATGCTGATGATACCAATGATGAAAACCTTCAGCTAGGATTTGCTGATTACAATAATGAGGACTATACGAGCGCTATAAACAATTTAGAGACTTATTGGTCTAAATCAAAGGATACTAATGTTGCACTTTATATTGGGATTAGCTCCTTATTGGCAGACGAACCTGATCAGGCAATAAAGTGGCTCAAAGTAGCTCAAGGTAAGGTGGAACCACCAATGGATGAAATTGTTCGATGGTATTTAACCCTTACATATTTGAAATTATACCAAAGGCCTAAAGCCTTACAATTAATGGAGGGTTGGCCAGAAGGAGGATTATATTACGATCAGGTCAGCCAGCTCAAGGAAGCATTATAATAGGCTTTGTAGTTCACAATATATATCTTATGAAAAGCTTTCGGCTAATTATATTCTTTGTTTTAGGTAGTATTTGTAGCCCTTCGGTAATGGCGCAAAACGGACAGGAATATACCGGTTTGCGTTGTTCCGATGAGCGATATGAATCGCTAAGTATTTTACCACTATACAGCGGTGAAAAGTATAATGAAATTCCCCTGAGAATGAGCCTGAGAAAGCATTGTCCAATAGCGGGTAATCAAGGGCGTATGGGGTCTTGTGTTGGCTGGGCTGTGGGATATGGAGCATTAACTATTAGTAGAGCTATACAAAACGATCTCCGTGATATTAGTACGATTACTGCAGCAGCAAACTCTGCTGCTTATATTTACAATCAGGTGAAATTGCCTGGTGATTACTGCACTAGCGGAGCGTATATAGAAGATGCTTTACATTTGCTGCAACAGCAGGGAGATTGCCTGGAACAAACGTTTAATTTTGTAGAAGGGAATTGTGAGATGATCCCTTCTAAGGAGGCGATCGCAGAAGCTCAGTTCCACAGGATAGCAGATTATGCAGCTCTTTTCCCTCTTGGGATTTCTAAGAATGAGAAGAGCGCTTTACTTTGTAAGACACTAGCTGCTAGAGTGCCCGTCATAGTAGGGCTACAGGTTAGCTCGAGTTTTTGGCAAGTGAAACCAGGACAGAAGAAATGGCTTCCACAAAAGGGAGAACCTGCTAATGGATTTCATGCGATGGTGGTCATAGGATATGATAATATTGAAAAAGAATTTGAACTGTTCAATAGTTTTGGGCCTACCTGGGGAGATCAGGGAATCATTCGAATGAGTTATGAAGATTTAACAAATCGTTGTAGATATGCATACGTTTGCACCCTTCCAGAACAACAAGTGGAACTGGTAAAGCAAGAAGATATAGAGGCAGAGGCTTATTATCTAAAAGGCTCATTTGTATTCCGCAAACCGGTTGGATATATAACGCTGGCAGATGGAAGAGAGACTCCTTTTTTTGAAGAAGTCACTACGCAGTTTAATCCAGAAAACCACATTTATACCCTGAGCACTGGGCATCAGCAGGTAGGAGATATTTTTCAATTAGTTGCAAGAGAAATACCAACCGGGCATTTTGCTTATGTGTTTAGCCAGGCTCCGGATAAACGGGTCAATCTACATTTTCCAAAATCTCATCAAGCCAACTTTTTTCTCTCTAATCAGGTGGAAGTTGCTATTCCCGGAGAAGAAACGGTCTTGCAATTGAGCCATAAAGGTTATGACCATCTATGTATTTTATACAGTACAAAGAAAATGTTAGATATTGAACAGCGTCTATTAGAATTAGAAACCTCAACGGAGCCATTTCCGCTTGCTTTTCAGGAAGTGTTTAATGACGTATTAATCCCTGCTTCCCGTATTCTATGGGAAGCAGATAAGATGGAGTTTACAGCAGCTCCTGTTCCTGCACAGCAACAATATGTAGCTCCTATTATACTCCAGGTATATGCAGAATAATCGATCGTATGACTAGAATCTTATTGTTTAGCCTATTGATGTGTTGTGGTACTACAATATATTCCCAAAAGATTCAACTGCCGGATCAGCCAGAGCAAAGTGAACATTTAGCAACGAGTACGAGCGAAATGATAATCAGCATGGTAGAAGATGAAAGAGGGATAATTGCGACTGCCGGCCTTGCTCGCAAAGGATCCAATGGAGGAAAGGATATTTCATTGGTTTTGATGGATGATAACCTGCAAGCCTGGCGACAAGTACACTTAGGAAGAGAAAATGATGATGAAGCCAGGCAGATTGTTAGGCGGCCAGAAGGAGGATTTTTAATGGTTGGGTATTCAGAACAACCATCAAAGAATAGCCCTAAACATGGCAATTACTTTGGCAAAAAAGATGGCTGGGTATTGTGGTTAGACGAAGAAGGATATACAGAAGCAGAGCTTATCCTGGGATCTTCAGCGGATGATACTTTTACGGCAGCTTGTGCTCTCCCAAGTGGTGGTTGGTTGTTGAGTGGCTATTCTGGAGAGCAAGCCTGGTTGGTTTGCTTACAAGCTGATGGGGCTATAAGCTGGCAAAAAAAATGGCAAGTAGATGATATGGCTACTATCGTGAGTAGTATTGCCTTGAATCAGGATGGCCATATATACCTTTGTGGTCAAACTAATCAGGCTAAGGCCGACAACTATTGTTGGATAGAACGTAGAAATCACGAAGGGAAAGTGATCTGGCAAAAAGCGTTTGCTCCAGAAAGAGGCACCGAATGTATAGATATATTATTGCTCAATCATCATCAATTAGTTATCTCGGGCAATCGACAGTATGGCCGATATCGATCGGATGGTTTTCTGGCAATAGTAGACGATAATGGACGAATGATTAAACATCAGTTTTTTGGTGGCCGGGAAGCTGATCGAATTGGTGCAATGGCATTAACAAGCCGTGGCAAAGTTCTTTTGACAGGCGAAAGCCATTCATTCCAAAGAGGGGCAAGAAGGCCCAAAGCGTGGCTAGTTCTCTATGACCCTGTTACAAAACAATCAAAAGAAGCCTTTTATGGAGGAAGCCTGGCTGATGGTGGTATCAGCTTATTAGCTCTTCACAATGGGCAATGGTTGATGGGAGGCTATGCCAATCCGGAAATATTACAAAAACAACAGGCTTGGATTTGCCTATTCGGTAAAATCGATTATTCCAGGCCGATTGCAAATCAGGAAGTGGAATTACATTATTCTCCACCAATAGCAGTGTCTCCTCCTGGCCGGCTGGATTTACGCCGATACTTTGTTGGAGTACAAGCTCGACATACTGACTATTTCTTATCGAATATACGAGCTAATATAAAAGATACACTTGGGAGAACTATAACCGAACAACAGCTTACAGTTGCTCCCAATACTCCTTATTGGATTGGAGTACGAAGCCCCATTAATTACGATAATAAAAACAGGTTGTTGTCTTGCGAGCTTTCTCAATCAGATAAACCAATCGGGCAGCCATATTATTTTTCGCAACCTCGGGCAGAAACGCCTCAGGAGCCAGCAGAAGAATCGATAACGACTATCGATTCAGACAAACAAACTCCCTCCACAGAGACTTTTCTCAAAGCAATTTGGTTAGCGCCTAATCCCGATAATTTTGATCAGGCTATTGTATCACGAGATGCAGAAATTGTACTACAACTAAAAGTTATTTCAAGCCATACGCTGGAAAATGCCACCTTCTGTTTTACGGTCAATGAGGTACCTTGTCAACAAGGGGCTAAAATGGATGAAGTAAAGCTAAGTGGGAATAATAAAAGCAAAACCATTTTGTATAAAGCAGGCCTGCGAGAAGGAAATAATGAAATTGTTGTTCGTGTGAAAAATGAAGCGGGGGAAGTAGAAAGTATTCCTATTGAGGTGATATATACGCCTTCTTTTTCAAAACCCAATTTACACCTTCTATCTATAGGGATTCCGAGCTATGATCTGAAATATACAGCTTATGATGCAGTAGATTTTGCAGAAGCAATTGTCAGGACTCAGCCCCAAAATCATGCTTTTCAGCATATTTTCATTGATACTTTAGCCAATAAAGAGCGAACGACAAAAACGGCTATTCTCAAAAGCCTGAAACGATATCAATATCGTTACCTCAATAATCAAATTAGTGCCTCTGATTTATTAATTGTTTTTATTTCATCACATGGTTTAGTTGGTAATGATGGTGGATTTAGAATTGCAGCGAGCGATTATGATGGGCCGTTTATGCAGGAAACAAGCCTGGATTTTAATAAAGAATTAGTGGCTTACCTTGCCGAAATTCCTTGTCAAAAAATATTTGTGATTGATGCTTGCCACAGTGGCACGTCTACCACCGTAGCCGAAGCGAGAATTACCCAAAGTACCAGAGATTTAGTAAGCTATTTAGAGGAAAAACAATTGCCTGGACATTTGCTTTTATCTTGTCAGCCAGGTCAGTATAGTTATGAAGATGCTCAATGGGAAAATGGCGCCTTTACAGAAGCATTAATTGAAGGCTTAACATTATTTTCCACGAATAGTACTGCAATAGATCAAAATAAAAATGCTGAACTTGATATCTCAGAATGGTTCCAGTTTGTACAGCAGAAAACGCAAGCCTTAGTAGCGCGTAAGCGCCCGAAAACGCTTACTGCTCAAGTTCCTCTAATGCATACATCAAGGACTCAGTCAAGTCCAATTGTTGTCAAGTTACCTAAATAAATAGCTTATGTGCCGCTATAGGATTTTATTATTTTTTAGCCTTTGGGGAATTATACCTTGTTCATTAATTGCTCAGCAGTTGCCTTTAGTGAGCCAATATCGCTATGCTCAGGGCGTACTAAATCCTGCTTCAGTGAGCAGTGATTTTTTTTTATACGAGTATAATCTCAACTTTACCTCTACCAGCAGAGCACAGTGGTTTAGTCAGGAAGAAACCCCACGAACCTTTTTCGTAACTGGCGAATTTGTATCAGATATAGGCAACGCCTTTGATTTAGTATTTGGAGGCAATGTTGTACAAGATAGAACTGGGCCAGCCAGCCTTACTGGTGCTTATGCTCGTATCAGTAGCTTACTTACCAAAGATGCCTATTTTGGAGGCCTGGGAATAGGGGTGACTGCTGGCTACGTTCAATACCGGATTGATGCAAACCGAATCAACTGGAAAGATCCTGATGACCCTAATATCCCTCTGAATAACCTGCTAATTAGCCGTCCAGATGTAGGTGTAGGGCTTTTTTATTACAAACGGGTAGGTGGCGGTTTTTTTCATCAGGACAACATCTATTTTGGTTTGTCCATTCCCCAAATATTAAATGCTCAGGAAGTAATCCTGACAGGAACCCAGGCAATAGATTTTAGCAGAATACCACATATCTATGCAAATGCGGGATGGTATCATTTCTTTAATGAGGATATTTTTATGGAATTATCCTTATGGGGAAAGTATGCAAAGGGAGCACCCTATAATATTGATTTAAATGCACGATTACAGCCTGGGCGAACGGTCTGGTTTGGCTTAGGAGGAAATATTAATGGAATGATGCATTTAGAGGTAGGGTTGAATATTCCAGGTTTATTTGGAAAAGATACGAATGGGAAAATAGGTTATGGATTTGATTATAATATCAGTGCATTTGACCTCCCTTTTGGCGCTGCTCATGAGTTGTTGATAAGCGTTCAGTTAGATACTTATAGATAGGATATTATTCTGGACAACCGTTATTCTTGGACAATAATCGTAGTGCTATCAGCTTTCCTATTGGTAAACATGCACCTATCCAATCGGTGATAAGGCTGAATTCATACGTGCCTGAATAATTGATACCTTTTAAGTGAGATATAGAAGGTTGGGTTATTAATGGCTTACTGTTTTCTTCTCAACTTTAATTTCAAATCTCTGATTAAGAACGTAGTAACATTACAAGTTTTAAGTCATACTCTTAAAACAACTCTTAAGTGATGCCTACTAGTAAATCTTTAATCTATGATTGGTTGAGTACTCATATTGCACGTGTGCTTGCTATTTTAATCATAGGTATAACATCTAGCCTACTTACAATTTTTCTTTCACTGGTTATTGCCCAATCTTATACCATGTTGTTTGGCCTGAATTCTAGTAGGGGACAGTTATTGAATAATGTTTCATCAGTTTTTGAGAATTTTTCTTTTCAGGAGTGGATGCAAGTCCTATTGGGTGTGATTGCTTTCAAAGCGGGATTTGAGTATTTATTCAATAAATTCAAAGGCTTACTAAGCGAAGCCATCCTTGTACAACTTAGAAAAGACTTGTTTAATCATCAACTCCTACTCCATCCACAGCTTTATCAAGAAAAAGGTGGTGATCGTTATCTTTTGAGATTTAGTGGAGATTTAAGTAGTGTGCAAAATTTTATCAGCCGAGGCATATTACAATTCATTAGTGATCTGGTTTTACTCTTAACGGGATTAGCTTTTATCAGCTACTTCAATTTGTTGATTTCCAGTCTCATTGTCTTCTTCATCCTTTCATTATGGCTGATCGTTTATAAGATTAATCAACAGATTGGAAAGGTAGAATCTCATCGCCGAAATAAAAAGTCAGGCCTCTTGGCTGTAGTAGCAAAGAGTTTCAGGAATCTAAATACCATTAAAGTTTTCAACCAAAAGAATATCTATGGTAAACGCTTTGACCGTCGTGCGGAAGATTTGTATACGCTTGGCAAGGAATTTCAGAGTTTACGAGCAGGATTAAATTCTACTATTTCTGGAGGGGTATACTTACTAATGGCTTCCGTTTTATTAGCAGTAAGCTGGATACAAAAGACGGATACATTAATCGATTCCACCTATCTTTTTGCGGTTGTTATTATACTCATATCATGGCGGCCAAGCATTAACAGATTATTACGAGTAGGATTAGTTTGGAAAAAAGGAATGATCTCTTTACGTAAATTGGAAAAACTCTTGATTCAACCTAAAGAAGAAAATTTAGACTTACCAGTAAAAAAGATAAAGGTTGACGCTCTCGAAGTAAAAAACTTGGACTACAGGATAGAAAAAGAATATATTTTAAACCCCATATCCTTTAGTGCTAAAATTGGAGAATTATTATTGATTAGAGGTTCTGCAGGAAGTGGAAAGTCCACATTAGTCAAATTGTTGACGGGATTCCTGAGTGCTTCTGATGGAGATATTCAGTTTAATGGAGAAAATACAACTACATTGAACCCTACGTCAATACGGCGTGTAATAAGTGTGCACACTAAATTCTTTCCACTAATTGGAAAAAACGTAGGAGAAGCCATTTGTCGGGAAAGAAACCGTGAACGGAGAGCATTTGCTCAGGAAATCCTGAAAAAATGGTCTGATTCTTTTGAGTTACTAGAAGACGTAGAGATGGACACACCGCTTTCTACCCTTTCTGAAAATCAACATACTTTACTACAATGGGTTCGTTTGCTAGTCCACGATCGATCCATTTGGATTCTAGATGAGCCTTTTCCAAAAGTAAGCCTTAGCGATAAACGCAGAATTTTAAGCATGATCGAAACTTATCGAAGTCGCAAACTGATCCTGTTGCTGAGCTGTGGCTTGGAACCTGAACTTGAAGTGCAGGTCAATGCCAATAAGGTCGTTCATCTGAATTCAAAAGAAAATTTGCTGGTAAATGCAGTAATGGATGATAAATCGATTTTTTCCCTCTAAGAGCGAAGTGAAGATACAAAATTGAGCAATTATAAAACTAGAATTATGAAAACTCGAATCAAGAGAGCATTGTCTACGGCATTGGTTAAGGATTTTATGATCAACGAATCTATGGTGCATGATCATACCCCTAAAGCTGGTGACGTAGGTGTTTTTAGAGTGATGAACGGAAACCAGAAATACATCAGAGATATAAATGGTGCCAACCAATATATTTTTGAAGGAGATTTGATATTAGCTGTTTTTGGTAACAGGTATGCCACGAATCAGGTTGAAGCTTATGTACCAAAGTCAGCAGCTGATCCAATTGAATTGATCAGTAGGGGTGGAGTAGCAGGTGTTGTTAAAACAATGAATAGTGGATTTAAGTATTCAGGAGTTTACCTGAAATTAGAAGCTTATGCGGTTGATACTCACCAAAGAATTATCAATACTACCAAACTGAGACAATTAGATTTTTTTTCTCCAGAACGGATTAAAACAAAAATTGTACTATCGATAGGGTCTTCTATGGATAGTGGTAAGACAACCACAGCAGCCTATCTATGTAAAGGATTGATGAATGCTGGTGCCAAAACAGCTTACATGAAATTAACGGGAACTGTATTCAACAAAGATACCCAGTTAGTTTACGACCGGGGAGCTGCACTAACGACTGACTTTTCTTCCCTTGGGTTTCCTTCTACTTATCTCTGTAGTAAAAACATTTTACTGGACATATATCAGTCTCTTTAACTGAAATTAGAAGAGGAGTGCGATCCTGATATTATCATTGTAGAAATCGCAGATGGCCTTCTTCAAAGAGAAACGCAAATGCTATTACAAGATCCGACTTTTATGTCTACTATATCGGATGTAGTACTTTCCTGTGGTGATAGCCTGGGAGCGTTGGCAGGGCTAAATTATTTACAGAATATAGGTCTTAAGCCCTATGCTTTATCGGGTTTGTTTACGGCTAGTGGCCTATTAGTTCAGGAAGTGAAAAATAAAATTAGTACACCCATTTTTAAATTAGAAGATCTTCTCAAACCAGAAAAAGTGGTTGGTTTGACTCTAGATAGTACAAAGAGAGTTGCGGCTTGAAAGGAATAGATTTTGTGGACAAAAAGAGTGAAAACCTATCTCTTTGAAATAAAAACGGATCAATGGAATTTTCTAAAAAAATGGCAACTATAGCCAGCGTGCTTTTTCTTACTGTTCTCTTAGTTCCGGTTAGGGAAAACTGGCGAGCAAAACCACAAGATAGTTTTCCACTGTCTTATTATCCGATGTTTTCTAAGAAACGGGCGGAGATTTACAGTATGTACTATTTTGTTGGATATGATTCTTTGCACAATCGTTATGATATCCCCTATGAATTAATAGGCACAGGAGGTTTTAATCAAGTTCGCCGCCAACTTCAAAAAAGTGCACGTCAGGGAAAAGGAGAACAACTCGCTAAGGAGGTTATTCAAAACTTAGTAGGAAAAAAAGATGGGCACTTTGCAAAGATTACTGAAATAAGACTAGTCAAAGGGAGCTACCATTTAGAAAACTACTTCTTGGAGAAAGAGACAATGCCCCGTTGTGAAAAAATATTAGTATCTCAAAAAATTGAAAGATGATCAAGCGATTTATTCTCAGTGTTCAAAAATTCTGGTTTGCACCAGCTCCACCACAGCGTTTGGCTTTGTTACGTATTGCAACAGGTGGTTTTGCTTTATGGTATCTTTTGAGTCGGTTTGAGATGCTTCAAAGAATAGCAAGCTCTAATTCATCTAATTTTGAACCTATTGGTATACTAAAATGGATGGATACACCAATCGAACCAGAAGCATTTTATTTTATTTCACTAGCATTGATTGGCCTTAATCTTGCTTATATTTTAGGGTGGAAGTTTAAATATACAGGGCCGATATTTGCTATTGCACTCTTGTTTTTCTTCACCTACCGCAATTCCTGGTCGATGATTTACCACAATCGGAATGCTCTTATAGTACATGTTCTGGTTATTGGCTGGGTGGCTTCAGCAGATGCCCTTTCTATTGATGCTTGGAGAAAAAAGATTAAGAATGGCATTCGGCCTTTACGAGAACATTGGCGATATGGTTGGCCAATCCGCTTGATTTGTGCAGCTACCCTGGCTGCTTACTTCTTGGCAGGGGTAGCCAAGTTAGCCAATGATCTAGCTATTGAATGGGCCAGCGGAAGTGCTATGCGCTCTCAGATTGCCGTTGATGCTATTCGCAAAGAAATATTAGGTACAGATGCACCAATCCTATTTGATTGGATATATCCATATACCTGGCTGTTTTTGGTGATGGGGGTGATGACTTTAGTTTTAGAGGTAGGGGCACCCTTCGTTTTGTTTAGAAAACGATTGGCTATGATTTGGGCCATTCTCACATGGCTAATGCATTGGGGTATATTCTTACTTATGGGAATTCGCTTTCGTTATCAAATGACAGGAATCATTTTTTTATCCTTTTTCGATATAGAAAAACTCTGGTTTAGAGGAGTTCCTTCCACAAAAGGGTCAAATCAAAGTCAAGCAAATACTATAGGAGAAGGACTTCCTGTCGTACTATTTGATGGGGTTTGCAATCTTTGTAATGATTCCGTCCGCTTTTTAATGGAGCGTGATAAGAAAAAAGTTTTTCAATTTGCTTCATTACAATCAGATATTGGACAGAAATTATTGAAACCTTACAATGAGCCCAACAATTTGTCGAGCATTGTACTGATTGAGGAAGGAGTGGCATATTTTCAAAGTGAAGCTGTTTTACGTATCACTCGTCGATTACCTGGCCCTTGGGCTTGGCTTTATGCTTTTATTATTATTCCCAGTGTTTTTAGAGACGCAGCCTATCGCTTTGTTTCTAGAAACAGATATAAATGGTTTGGAAAAAGAGAAAGTTGTGCATTCATACCTGTTTCGAATCGCCGCCAATTTTTGGATTAATTTATTTTAAGGTGAACCAGTTCTTTAAGTGCTAAGACAAAATTGTGTTACCATTATATTGAGAAGAATTTTTATTCTAGGCAAGGCAAGAAACGTAGGCGAAGTGGTACTTCGGCGAGGCTTTTTAACGCTGCATAGGATGAAAATTGGCTCAAGATAATATGTGATTTAATTTGCCTTAGCACTTAAGTAAGAGAGCACATTTAATTCATCTTTTTATGGTGGCATCTTTTTACCCATATCTGCGTTGCGTACTCGTGTTAATAACTTTGGCTATTACACTCCGCCGCGCCTTGATCTGAGTAAAAAGCTGTTCCACCAAAAAAGTAACCTAATTATGCTCGCTTACTTAACTGATTTAGCCAGTACAATTGAATGGAAAGAAAAATAAAGGATTTTTTTTGGTAACATCCATTCAAAGTAGTCATATCTCTATGTAACCAATAAATTGACTGCCTTATGAATAAGAAAAATATCAAGCAAACATTTGTCACATCGAACATAAAAACTTTTAGTATTTATCGTCAACCTATACGCTCCCATAGCCCTAAAGTAGGTGATGTCGGAATTTTTAGAGTTGTACAGGCAGAAGGAGAATATGTAAAGGATGTAGATGGAAGTAATCATTATCTTTTTACAGATGATCTCATCATGGGCGTTTTTGGCAATCGTTATGCAACCAATCAGGTAGAAGGCTATGTACCTGAAAGCCCAAGCCTTCGATGTCAATTACTCAGTAGAGGAGGAGTCGTTGGGCAGATAAAGACAATCAATAAAAACTACAAAAGGAAAGTAATCGAGCTGGAATTAGTAGCCTATGCTACAGATGTTAAAGGTAATATTCTCAACACGATTGAATGGCAAAAATTATATGATGCCAGTAGAATACTTCCTTCTCAGCCTGCGAAAGTAATATTAAGTATAGGGACGTCGATGGATAGTGGTAAGACAACCACTGCCGCATACTTGTGTGCAGGATTGCAAAGAGCTGGTAAAAGAGTAGCGTATGTAAAACTAACGGGTACTTCTTTTCCGAAAGATATAGATTATGTGTTGAATAGGGGCGCGGATATTGGACTGGATTTCTCCCATTTCGGCTTCCCTTCTACCTTTTTACTGGATCAGCCAGACTTGATGCGCATACATAAGGCCCTGTTAAATGCAGTTTGGCAGGAAGCCCAGGCAGAATACGTAGTCGTAGAAATTGCTGATGGTATTTTACAAAGAGAAACTCGCGATTTACTTCAGTCGAAAGCTTTTATGGATACTGTACATGCTACAGTTCTATCTTGTGGAGATAGTTTAGGAGTATTAGCAGCTATTGATAGGTTGAATACGTGGGGTATTAGTCCACGTGTTGTCACGGGCTTATTTACGGCAAGCCCGCTCTTAGTTGAGGAGGTACGTTATGAAATCGACCAGCCAATTTTAGGCTTGAATGATTTAATAAGTGAAGAGGTAGAGGGATACTTTACAGAGCGGGCTTATGCTTCCCTATTAGAGCGAGCATGAGAAAAAGTGGGGAAGAAGAAAGAATCGATAGATAAGCCGGAGAGGCTATAAAAGTAGTTTATAGTGGTGTTATCATTTAGTACGCACTGTTTATTTTACCGGAGGATCTTTCCCCCACCTCCGGTTTTACGTTTGTAAAAAAAATGACTTTTGGTACTGCAATACCAGGATTATAATAGAACTCATGCTGAAAGCATGGAGATATCTTAGTCATTCAAGACTAATTTGTGCATATGTGTTTTAAGCTGGGGGTTTCTTCATAAGTACTCCCAGTTTTTTAATGCGCAGCAGCTCGTCAAACTTGCATTGAAGTTAATTTTCCCTCAATATTTCATCTTTAAAGTTGTAAACATATCACTATGATAGGTGAACAGATAATTAATTTATCAGATAGGCTCCTGAACATGCAGGAGTCTGCAACTATGAAAATGGCACAAATGGCAAGAGACCTTGCTGCAAAAGGCCATCAGGTAATCAGTTTAAGCTTAGGAGAGCCAGATTTTGATACTCCTAAACATATCAAAGAGGCTGCGAAAAAAGCACTGGATGATGGATTTACAAAGTATACTCCAGTAGCAGGCCTGACAGAACTAAAAAAAGCCATTCAGATCAAATTTAAGAGAGATAATCAACTCGAATTTGATTTAGATCAGATAGTTGTATCTAATGGTGCTAAGCAATCTATTGCTAATCTTTGTTTAAGCCTGCTTAATCCAGGAGATGAAGTTATTATTCTTGCTCCTTATTGGGTAAGTTATTCTGAGCTTGTAAAGCTGGCAGGAGGGGTCCCTGTTTTCGTAAGTGCCAGCATTGAAACCGATTACAAAGTGACCGCGACTCAGGTAAAAGCTGCTATTACAGATAAAACAAAAATGTTACTTTTCTCTTCTCCCTGCAATCCAACCGGCTCTGTATACTCAGCTGAAGAGCTAACGAATATTGCCAAAGTAATAGCACCCTATGACAATATTGTAATCATTGCTGATGAAATATATGAATACATCAACTTCACCAATAAACATTTTAGCATAGGTAGTCTTGAATTAATCAAAGACCGCACGGTAACCGTCAATGGCTTTTCCAAAGGTTTTGCAATGACCGGTTGGAGGTTGGGGTATATTGGTGCACCACAATGGATCGCCAAAGCTTGTACAAAAATTCAAGGCCAACTCACTTCTGGTGCTACTGCTTTTAGCCAGAAGGCAGCTACCCATGCATTATTGGCAGATATGGGGCCTAGTCTTAAAATGAAAGAGTCGTTTAGAGAACGTAGAGATATGGTAATAGAGCTACTGGAAAAAATACCAGGAATGAAGGTGAATTGCCCGGAAGGAGCTTTTTATATTTTTCCTGATATCAGCAACTATTTTGATTGTAGCTACAAGGGGATGATGATCAGAGATGCTAATGATTTTTGTGAATTGCTACTTCAGGAAGCACATCTGGCTGTAGTACCTGGGAGTGCCTTTGGTGCAGATAACTGCTTTCGAATTTCTTATGCAGCTTCCAAAGAACAATTAAAGGAAGCAATAAGCAGGCTTGCTCAGTTTATTGGCCATTTGAATTAAAATTTTTATTCCTGTCAGCATTGTGAATGATGATAGGAAATAAGTATACAGCGTTTTATAACACAACAAAGTATTTATTTGCTGTTAAGTACATGTTGATCTCACTTGTGCTTGCTCAGGTGGGAGGTATATTTTTAGGTAAAAGATTTACCCCGCTTACTTGTTTCTAATTTTAACGTTCTGCTGAAATACAACGTAAAACAATTATCTTTATATCATTTCAATAATTTAAGTTTACAATAATCGCAAAGCAAATATTAGTTATAGAAGATGAGCCCAATGTGGCAGCATTTATAAGTCAAGGCCTTCGAGAGTCTGGTTATAAAGTCTTTGTAGCTTATGATGGTGTCAACGGATTGGAATTATTGAAACAAAAGGAAATTGATTTGGTGGTCTTGGATATCATATTACCTGGTATAGACGGCCTTGAAGTAGCAAAAAGAATAAGGCAGATTGGTTATGAAAACCTTCCAATTATTATGCTCACAGCTCTGGGAACTACTGAAAATATCGTAAAAGGGTTGGATTCTGGGGGCGATGATTACTTGGTGAAACCATTTAAGTTTAAAGAATTATTGGCTAGAATCCGTGCACACACAAGAAAGAAATTTGTTGCTGAAAACAATAATCAAATATTAGTTATAGAAGATTTGGAGTTGGATGGGGATACGAAGATTGTAAAGAGAGCGGGGCAAGAAATTAAATTGACTTCTACCGAATTTAGGCTGCTTGAGTATTTATTGAAAAATAAGAACCGAGTACTAAGTCGTGTGGATATCCTTGAGAATGTATGGGATATAAATTTTAATATGGGCACTAATGTTGTCGATGTCTATGTCAATTACCTTCGAAATAAAATCGACAAAAAATTCGAGGTTAAACTTATACATACCGTAATAGGAATGGGTTATGTACTAAAAGATTAATCATTTTTTATGCAGTTAAGAACAAAAATCACATCAATTTTCATAGTTCTTACCAGCTTGTTTCTGATAGGTATTTTTATACTTATATATTATTTTTCAAAAACATATACAGAGAGTGAGTTTTACCTACGGTTAAGTCAGAGAGCTACTATCGCTGCCCAAACGTATTTAGAAGAAGATGAATTAAACATTGACATTTATGAGGATATTAGGATCCGCCATTTGCAAACCTTACCAAATGAAAAAGAGGTTATTTATCAGGTTGATGCTAAACGCAAAGTACCATTAATAAAATTAGACAGCTCTTTACCAAAAAGTTTTTTTGAAAAAATATTTAATGAGGAATACGCAGAATTAAAACAAGGCGAATATTATTATACAGGCTTGTTATATCACGATAATGAAGGAGATTTCATAGTCGTTCTATCTGCAACGGACCTTTATGGATTTGGGAAGCTTGATAATTTGAGAAATACGCTGATTATTACATTCTTTATAAGCATCCTTTTTATATTCATTTTAGGAAGATATTATGCGCAACAAGCATTAAGCCCTATTTCTAAAATCATTAATGAAGTTAACTCAATTCGTGCCGAAAATTTATCACTTCGATTGAATACGGCAAATGGCAGGGATGAGCTTGCACAACTGGCACAAACCTTTAACAATATGTTGGACAGGTTGCAGATATCTTTTGATCTTCAAAGCAACTTCATAAATAACGCATCTCACGAGCTCAGAAATCCGCTTTCTGCAATATTGGGACAGACTGAAATTGCACTTAACAAAGCAAGGAGCAAAGAAGAGTATCATGCCATTCTAAAAAACATAGACCTTGAGGCATCACGTCTTGACCTGCTGGTAAATGGACTATTGAAACTTGCCAAGACCAATTTTGATTCTAAAGGCTTTGTCATTGAGGCAATACGCATGGATGAACTAGTCTTGAACATAAAAAAGAATATCGATGTAGCGATTCCCGGTAATAAAATTGAACTGAATTTTGAGGAATTGCCAGAAAATGCAGACACTATCACACTGTTGGGCAGTGAATCCCTTTTATATGTTGCGTTAGAAAATATTCTTGAGAATGCTTGTAAATTTTCAGAAAACAAGCAGGTGACCGTTAAGATATTTTCGGATAGCGATTTTATATCACTTACAATAAAAGATTCGGGTATTGGCATCCCTGAAAATGAATTGAAAAATGTTTTTGAACCCTTTTTCCGTGCTTCCAACGTAAGAGGAATAGAAGGGTTTGGATTTGGACTTCCGCTTGCATACCGTATCATTAAAATGCATTCAGGAGAAATACGTGTGCTTTCACAAATAGAAAAAGGAACCATTGTAAAAGTAAAGCTACCCAATAAAAATACTATAACTTTTAAGATGGGTTAAAATTCTAATCTCATTTTAATTTCGCTCTTATGTGAATCTAACAATCGGCAATTATGTTTGCCCAAAAGTTAGAAAAAATGAGAAAAATACTCATTCCCACAGATTTTACCGTTGAATCATTGGAACTTGCTGAGTATGCTATTTTAAACTTCCCAGATACAAAGCTGGATATTATCTTCATCGTGGGCTACAGCTTGCCAGACACACGCTGGGGAGTTACTCATTTTAGCGAAAGAGAACAAATTAACAATCAACTTAGCGATCGTTTCAAAGATTCTCAACGCCATTTTGTACGCGAACATAAAAACAATATTGAAGCGATTTCTTTTGAACTGTTTACAGGTGTCAACTTGCTTGCTTTCCAAAACTTTATAGATCGACTGGGCATTGAGAACGCAATCATCCCAAAGGATAAGTCACTAAGTTTCCAAAACAATAAATGGTTTAACACGACTAGGTTTATTAAAAAAACCGTAAAAAATATCATTGAAGTTCCTGTTGAGCTTAAGGAAGAAACTCAACAGAGGAAATATTCATTGATAAGCCTTTTCAACTTATAAAACGTAATAGGATATACCCTATCATAGATATGCAGAATTTTACAACAAAATATTTGAAATCAGATTTAAAATCCGGCTTGGTCGTCTTTTTAGTTGCTCTACCATTGTGTTTGGGTATAGCCCTTGCGAGTGGAGCACCGTTATTCTCAGGTATTATTTCTGGTGTGGTTGCTGGAATTGTCATTGGTACACTTAGTGGTTCGCAACTTAGCGTTTCTGGGCCAGCTGCGGGGTTGACGGCAATTATTTTAGCGGCAATAGCAAGTTTAGGGTCGTTTGAGGCTTTTTTATTGGCAGGTTTTTTGGCAGGTGCTATACAGATTGTCTTGGGCTTTATTAAAGCAGGAGTGATTTCTAATTACTTGCCATCTAATGTTATAGAGGGGATGTTGGCAGCGATAGGAATCATTATTATTTTATCGCAGCTACCACACGCAGTAGGATTTGATGAAATGCATGAAGGTGATTATTTTTTCATCAACGCAGCAGGAGATCATCAAATTTTTACAACCTTAGTTAATGCTGTTAATTTCATCCATCCAGGAGCCGTTATTGTAGTATTGGTTTCATTGGCTATTCTCATTGCATTTTTAAAAGTGCCATTTTTGAAAAAAATGAAAGCGATTCCAGGGGCTTTGGTTGCTGTATTGGCAGGTATTGTAATAAATGAATTCTTTAAGACAATAGGCTCACCTTTGGTAATAAGTCAAGACCATTTGGTAAACCTTCCAGTACCTGAATCCATGACACAATTTTGGGATCAGTTTAGCTCACCGGATTTTACCCAAATAGCGAATGTTGAGATTTGGATTGTTGCAGCTACCATTGCTGCAGTAGCGAGTATCGAAACGTTACTATGTATTGAAGCTGCGGATAAAATAGATCCTTTGAAGCGATATACAAATACAAATAGAGAGTTAAAAGCTCAAGGTATAGGAAATATGTTAAGTTGTTTAATAGGTGGAATTCCCGTGACTTCTGTAATAGTTAGGACTTCAGCAAATGTAAGTTCTGGAGGTAAAACCAAAATTGCAGCAATTTCGCATGGTGTTTTTCTAATGGGTGCGGTACTTACAATTCCATTTTTATTGAATAAGATTCCATTGGCATCACTTGCGGCCGTTTTATTGGTCATTGGCTATAAACTGGCCAATCCTCAAAAATTTATCCATATGTGGAGAAATAGTAAAAAATTTCAATTTATACCATTTGTGGTTACCATTGTAGCAATAGTAATGACAGATTTATTGGTTGGTGTTGGAATTGGTTTAGCGGTGAGTGTTTACTTCATTTTGCGAGGAAATATGAAGTTAGCTTACTTCTTTAAAAAAGACAAACACCATGAAGGAGAAACTATTAATATTGAACTAGCTCAAGAAGTATCTTTTCTGAACAAAGCAGCTATAAAGCAAACTTTAGCTCATCTACCTGAAGGTAGCAAAATTATAGTTGATGCTTCAAGCACGGTATATATTGACCATGATGTGCTTCAAATGATAAAGGAATTTGTAAATGAAGGCGCAGGAGAACGTAATATTTCTGTACAACTGATTGGTTTCCGAAAGGAATACAGGATAGAAAACTCAGCTGCACACGTAACTTCGATAGTATCGGATAATGATGAGCTTGTTTCACCTGAAGGAGTTGCCAATGGAACAAAAATTCCTTCTCATGTTTTAAAAGTTAGAGAATTGGCAGGTATTTAATGTCACTGGCCAAATTCGCAATCGTACTATTACTAAGTCACTACAACCTGATCATAAATAATGGGAATTGAACCCCACCTGCGAGTGGATGCCTGTTTCCTTTGTGTCGCCTATTTAGGAGTAAAGGCAGTAAAAAAGGCCATTATTCATTAGTGTTAGCTCAGCAAATATAGCCTGTTATGTTATTACAGATTATGATCTCCGATAATCATTACCGGCCCTGATTTTTAATTGAATTCATGATTTGAAAGACGCTCTGCTACAATGAAATAGTGAGTTATTATATAAGTTTTCTTTGAGTAGATAAGTAACAATACTACTCAGAGGTCATGTTGTTTTGTATTCTTAAACGAGAAAAGACTAGTAAGATTTTATGAAACGTACTACTTCAGAAATACTGGAAGGGTTAAAGTCAAAAGATGATAATGTATTTATCTACTTAGCGAAAACCTATAGTGCTATGATCATAGGGCATGTTAGAAAAAATAGTGGTACAGAAGAAGAAGGCCGAGAAATTGTTCAGCTCACATTAATGCGTCTATGGATAGCAGTACGAGATGGAAGATATAAAGAGGAAGGAATGTTAAATCGTTATATTTTTCAACTGGCAGCTAATATTTGGAAAGAAGAATTAAGGCGAAAAAAAAGAAAACCTACAGAAAGATTAGACCGTACGGCTTATGCGATAATGGATGAAAGTGAGGATGCTTTAGCTCGAGCAGTTGTCAAAAATGAGCGACTGGAAGCAATTCATCAGGCACTGGAAAATATGGGAGAACCTTGTAAACAAATAATTAAGTGGTTTCACTTGGAGCAAGTCGGATTAAAAGAGATTTCAGAGCGATTAGACTACAATTATAATGCATTACGAAAACGTATTCATGATTGTCGTAATAAGCTAAAGGTACAAACCCACACATTACTCAGTTATACAGATAAATGTTGACATGGAATCGAATAAATTAAACCAACTAATTCAGGTCAACCAATATCTGAGCGGTCGAATGGAAGAAAACGAGCGTAGTGTGTTTGAAGAACGCTTGATTAGTGACCAGGATTTAAAAGAAGAGTTAGATTTTTCTGCCCAGCTTGTACAAAGCGAGAGAGGCAAAAAACTTCTAGAAATTAAAAGTTGGATTAATCAGGGTATAGATAAAAGTATAAATGGCGAGAATAATTTTAAGTGTACTAGTTTTTTTCGTTGGAGTTTGGGGATCGCTTTAGTTGGTTTACTAGGCTTAAGTGGTTGGTTGTTTTATCAACAAAAACAGCAGGCCGCTTTAGATCAACTTATAGCCCCTGAACTCCTTTCTTTAGAATTAGTACTCTATGCTGATGATACCAATGATGAAAACCTTCAGCCAGGGTTTGCTGATTACAGCAATGAAGATTATGCGAGCGCTATAGACAATTTAGAGACTTATTGGTCTAAATCAAAGGATACTAATGTTGCACTTTATATTGGGATTAGCTCCTTATTGGCAAACGAACCTGATCAGGCAATAAAGTGGCTCATAATAGCTCAAGGCAAAGTAGAACCACCAATGGATGAAATCGTTCGATGGCATTTAACTCTTACTTATTTGAAATTGCACCAGATACCCAAAGCTTTACAATTAATTAACAGTTGGCCTCAGGGAGGCTTGTATTACGACCAAGCGAGCCGGTTTAGGGAAGCATTATATCGTAGTACACAATTTAGAGTTTATGCATCCCTGTTAGAGCGAGCATAAGAAAAAAGTAAGGAAAAGAATTTACAGAAATAGTTTAATAGTAGGTGTTATCATTTGGTATGCACTGTTTACGTTATCGGAGACTTATTCTCCCATCTCCGGTTTTTAGATTGATTGAAACAATAATTTTGAGTCTAAGGTTAAAATAGGATTCATGCTGAAAGCATGGAGACGTTTCAGTCATTCAGCGTAGATTTTGTGCACGCATTTATGGGCTGGGAGTTTCTTCATAGTACTCCCAGTTTTTTGATTTACGGCCGCTTGTCAAAAGCTGTTCGGAATTTAGTTTTAAACCATTATGAAGCATCATTAATTGGAAAAATATCTAAAAAATAGGTTTGTCGTGTTTTCTCCTCAGATGATCTCCCTAATAAACGACTGAAAATAATAAAACCTGCCTGTAGGTAATTTACAGGCAGGTTTTATAGAATTAATAAGAGATTTTACCGATATAATGACCGCCAGGATTACTGAATAATAACCCGTGCCGTTGAATTAACAGTCGTTCCTTCCAGTTTGAGAATATATAAACCAGAAGTAAGTCCATTAGCTAGTGGCAAGGTCATTTGTTGAGTGCCACTTTGTAGCTGCAGAGGCTCCCAGCTTTGTGTTATTTGCCCATTCGCATTATACAATTGCACATTTACTTTATCAGCGGAAGATAGATTGATGTCCAGATTTAGTTGCTCGCGAGCTGGTACAGGAGATACTGTGATTTGATCAGGAGTTTGTACTTCGTCGGTAGAAGTAGGAGTAAGACAGTCAACATTAACAGGTTCTAATGCAGCATTTGGATCACAGTTATCACCCATTCCTTCAAATACAAACAAGCCTTCCTGCATATCAATTACCAAAATATTCCCGGAAGGAAGATAAGGAAAGATTCCCCAGGCGCCTTTGTAGCTGCTGCCATCTGGCTCAACGGAAGTATCATAATACAGTACTTTTTCTGGTGCAGCAGGATCTGAAATATCGTATACTATCATTCCATCATAGTAGTAGGATACATAAAGGTAATTGCAGGCTACCAACTGGTTGTGTGGGATACTGGTAGGAGCAGTGACTTCTGCATCAAAAAGATCTATAACTTCTGCATTACATGGATCAGTTACGTCTACTACTTTGATGTCATAGCCGTGATTCTCATCTGCCATATAGTAATATTGACCATCATCAGAAAGCCAGCCAGAGTGATTATACCCCTGATGAGGATAGTTGTCTAAAGTGCTAAGTGTTTCTGGATTTTGAGGGTCTGTAAAGTCAACGATTGCAAAACCGTCATTTCCACAGTTGAGAAAGGTGGCTCCATCACGTACATAACCATCGTGTACGTGGCCTGCAAAAATACCGCCAAACTGATTGTGTTCTGCCAGAAATTCAGGCTCTGTAGGTTCACTAATATCATAAATGCGCATGGCAGAGTACCCTTGTGGGCCACCATCCAATGCAAAAGCATATAGATGAGCCCTCGCCGTATCTATGAATATATTGTGTGCCGTACGGATGGCTTCATTTGAATCGTATTCAACAGTAATCGTTTCGGGAAGCTGAGAAATATCAATGATTTGCATGGTACTATTACCTTCATCACAAACGGCATAGAGGTAGCCATTATAATCATGATAATCACGGTGTATAATATGATCTCCCTGTGATGCCCCTTCTACAACATGAGCTTCAAATGGATTGGCAGGATCGGTAACGTCAATAAAATGAGTTCCAAGCGTACTACCTACAATAGCATATTCATGTCCATTGACGGTAATGCCCCATACTTCATTGAATGCATTATCATACCAGCTAGAACCTACCAGTTCAAGGTCTGTCCAGGTACCTAGTAAGTTAGCTTCTTCCTGAGCTATAGCAAAGAGCGGCAATAAGAGCGTAAATAATTGGAGTAATATTTTTTTCATCTTCAGATTTTTAACAGCTAAAATAGATAAATATCCACTGCTCATTTGTCAGCCGTCATCAGAAGAAGGCATTTTTTTAAAGAACCTTAGAAGTTATGCCCCAGAGTTAGGAAAAAATTGAGCGTACTTGGCAAATCATCACCTGCAAAGGGAAACATAGTAGTAAAACGGACAGGGCCGAGAAATGAATCATAACCAATGCTAGTACCTATCCCTGCTGTAAAATTAGCAGGCAGTGGAAAAGGAGTATCTGGATTGTCAGGACTGGCAAACCAACCAGCATTGGCATCTATAGAAAGGAATAAATTATTTCTCAGGCGATGCTGATATCCCAATCCGGTACCAAGCGCATACTGGGCGATTAGCTGATTGGCGTTTAAGCCATAAAAAGGAATAGATCGCCTTGTAAGAGGGGTAGGGGCTCCTACCAGATAAAAATCGCCAAAAGTATTACTGGGATTAAATACCAATCCAATAAAAGGAGATAATACAAGGGATGCCTTGGCGTGCAAGGGAATATATGTCTTTAATTGAGTAGTTATTTTCAAATAAGGATCAAAAGCAAATAAGCTGTCTGCCGTTGAAATATCTTCTCCATCAATTAACTCTAATCTTATACGATTGTTATTGATGGCTTTAAACTCAACAGACAAAGCGGTCCCTTTAGTAGGAAACTTATTACTATTCAGGGTATTCATTTCCCAAAATGCATAGGCATTGTGATTGGTGTAATTGAGTGATTCAAAGATGGGAGTACTACTGACTGCTGGTGAAAAAAACAAATGCTCTCTTTGTACTCCTATTCCAATCATATTATTGATGCCAATACGCCGTTGCAACTTGAAGTCTACTAAGAATTCTTTCACTTTGAAGGTCTCGTTTTGCCGGCCATCCTGAAAAATGGGTATTTCATCTCTTGTATAGGAAAGTGTTGTGGAAAGATTGGTTTGCTGTAATCCGTCCAGGTATTTCAAGTAATTGAGGTGGAATCGATAGTTTTCTGCTATCATGCCCGTTACCATTAAACGGGAAGTGGGTAAGAGGAGGTTGTGAGTACTCAAATTCAATAATAAACCAGCACCAGTATATTTGTCATAATGTATGGCTGTACGGATCAGATTGGGGGCTTTCTCTATGCATTCTAACGTTAAAATGGTCAGTCCTTCTTCCTGATGCAATTGATAACTTACCTTTTCAAAGTCATTGGTACCAACCAGGCGGTTGATTGCTTGTTCCAGGTCTTCAATGAGGGTGGTCGTTCCTGTTTGGATGCCTGCGCGTTCAATGATTTCTTCATCAGGTAGTTTACGATTTCCTACTACATTGATTTGACTGATATATAGCCACTCAATCTTATTTAGAGACTTTCGTTTTGGTGCAGGCTTCAGTAGGTTGAGTGAATCAGCCAATTGCTTCAGAAGTGGTAATTGAGCACGAGCTGCTTTTTCGCCTTGAGCAATGATGGAATCTGCCTTTAAAAAATCCTGTGCTCCGTATTCGCTAAGCTCTGGAGCAATATAAATATCTACATAAGGCATTTGTTCCTCTGCATCCTTAACACTCATCAAAAAACCTGCTTGTAACAGAATATTAGAAAAACTCTTTAGGCCTTCAACATCTGCTTGTTGCCAGCCAGTATATACACCAATGACAATATCTGCCCCCCATTCTACTGCTTCAACTACAGGGAAATTGCGAATTAAACCACCATCTATTAAAAGCGCACTATCTCTTTGAATAGGCGTAAAGGCAGTAGGTATACTCATGCTACTGCGCATTGCTGTAGGCAGGTAGCCACTATCAATGGTTACGGGTTCTCCTTTTGCAATATCTGCTGCTACACAACGAAAAGGGATCGGATATTCTTTAAAATCAGTAAGGGGGTAGGCAGACAGGCTTAGTTTAGATAATAACAGATCCACCTGTTGGCCGTAAATCAGGCCCGATGGGGATTGTATTTTACCATGCTCATAAGATAACTCTAGTAGCTGGTTTTCGAAGTAGGGTTTTTCTTCAAAAATGACAGTTTGTAGAGGGACCTGATCACTAAGCACCTGATTCCAGTCTTGCTCAATGATTAATTGTTCCAGTGTGTCTGCGCGGTAACCAATAGCATACAAGCCTCCTATAATACTACCCATACTGGTACCTGTAATAATATCGGGCTCAATGCCTACTTCCTCCAGTACCTTTAGTACACCGATATGTGCAAAACCCTTTGCCGCACCACCACTAAGTACAAGTGCAACTTTAGGCCGAGTATCCTGACTTTGGGAAAAGGCATTGGTAAGGCATAGTAATATTATGAAAAGGGCAAGTGTTGGAGCTTTCACGTCTTTGGGTTTTTATTATAAGCAAGCACTAGGCGAGTAATATTCCTCTTTTCTGGACAACGGAAAGACGTGCAAAAGAGTTGCCCGGAAAAGAGGAATATTTATGTTTTTTGACTGTAGTTTAGCGTATTACAACTTTTCCTGTGTATAGATTTCCTTCCATACTAGTAAGTCGATAAAAATAGAGGCCTGAAGGAAGTGGACTAACATCCATTGAAAAAGTATTTTCCAGCTTGTTTCTCTCCAGGACTATTTTGCCATTTGCATCTAGCAATTGAACTTGTGAAGCTTTCGCATTTCCAGGCAACTGGAAATCAATATTATTGCTTGCAGGATTGGGATAAACCAATGCTCCTTCCTCTGGGATAATGGCTTCTTCCGTATCTACAACTCCGGTTATATCTTCTGTGTACATGATGACCATTACCATCATTTCATCATCAGATGTAGGGCCGAAATTGACAGGGAAAGGCCCATCGTTGACCCAGCTAGCTTCATGAATCAGTCCATATAAGGGAGTCATGAGGGTAGGGCGCAGTGGCTCAAAATAACGCATAGGGATATGCTGATAATCAAAAAATGGCGATACACAACCAGGAGTACCCTGAGGACATGAAGCATCGTATATGAGATCTCCCTGCATCCCGCCTGGCAAGCGTTCGTATACCTTATAACCTGTACCATATTGGTGGGTATGGCCCATTACCCCCCAAACATATATTTCTCCCAGATTGTAATTGATATGTTGGGTATGAGTAATGATATCTCCATTATTAGGGATAGGGATATCGCCGTTTACCAGCAATTCCGTATACATCTCTTGTGCTGCGGTGCCTTGTGGTTGGGTATACACATTGATATAAGCTTCTGCCTGATAATTGGCACTGGCAGAATAGTTGATATAATGAGAGTTGAGGTCTAAAACCAGTTGATTATCCCAGAAAAAAGCAGTGCCTTGCGGCAAATGTAGGTCCGTAGATTCCTGAACAGCTGCTACCAGGCTGATGTCAGAATGATCTGCATCAAGGCGTAGGCCAGCAGGGATAGGGGCATCACCTCCTGGATTGAAATTATATATGATAAAGTGGTGGGAGTAAGTTCCCATTTCAATTTCAACACGAGTTATTTCCTGATCTTCAGGTAGATCAAGTTCATATTTTTGAAAGTACTCTACTTCTTCTCCAGGAGCCAGGTAGAAAGGCCCCATTTTTATCTGGAACCCCTCGGATGGAGCAGGAGCTTCAGGTGCCCCTTCCGGAAAACTCTGGAGGGCATTACCAGAGAAATAGTCTTCTAATACACTTTCTTCCACCACTTCATCTTGAAGAGGGCTTCCAAAGAGTATCCATTGCCGAATGAGTTCTTTTTCAACGTCGTTTAGTAAAGGCTGCCCATAAGGCGGCATCGGTTGGTTTTCCCCAGATTCAAGGTTTATTAATGGCTCCAGGCCCTGATTGATTTTTCGGAAAAGAAAACTGCGATCCGCACGGCCCGGATAGATATATTTATCTCCCTTGGCAGCAGCAGTTGCATTGGCAGGTGTGGCATTAACCAGGTTATTATATACATGCAATGCTTTTGCTTCGAGCGTAGCACCTTGTCCTTCGAGATCAAGGCCTGCCTGTGGCTGTGCATTGCTATGGCATTGTGCACACTTATCCTGAAATATTTGATAAACTTTTAAACTAGTGCTTTGTGCAACGCTAATAGAACAGGTGGCGAGTAATAGCAATAAAGTAGAAGCAAGCTTCATAGTAGGTGATTTTGGGTGGTTCAAAAAATTATAATAAGGTATTCTGACTATTTAGATGCTCCTTTTCTTATAATCCCCCTATCAATCGTCCTCACTTTTGTATGTATCCAGGAAGTCAGCAACAATTTCATCAATAATATCTCGGAGATAAGATTTTTTAAGGCGGGCTATTTCCTTTAGCTTTTCAAGCTTTTGAGGATCAAAGGTGAGTGTGACTCGCTTGGCTCGTTCGGGAGCTACTCTCATGTTTTGTGGCTCTATAGTGCTTCGGATTAGTGCGTCCAGGCCTCCCATAGGGCGTCGGTAGCGTTTCTTTACTTTCGCTTTTTCCTGAAGCTTATTGGCTTTCTTGCGTTCTTCTATTTGTTTGCCTAGTGATTCTTCAAATGCATCTTGCAAAAAGCCTTGTAAATCAGATGAAAAGTTCTTTCCAGATGAACGCTTGTTTGCTTCAGTAGACTTAGGTTTCTCTTCCTGAGTAGAAGACAATAAAGGGCTATTCTCCTGCAAGGTTTCCTCCGCAGCTTCGCCAAAAATACTTTCCAAACCCTCTGTAAATCGCTTCTTACTCAATGCTTCCGTGTTTTATTAGAACAAAAAAAATAAACTTAATCACCAATCACCAATCACCAATCACCAATCACCAATCACCAATCACCAATCACCAATCACCAATCACTTTTCACCCCTCGTCCTACAAAGCTGATAAAGCGTAGTAGGGACATCACGATAGGACTATATAACTATATCGCCACATCACTATATAACCACATCACCAATCACCCTAAACCCCTTCACTTCTAATTTTCTCAAACCGTTTTACTCTTGCAACAAGTTCCTTTGAAAGTTTGAGATAATCTTCAGCGCCAGGGCTGTTTTTATTATAAGAGAAAATATCTTTGCGTTGAGCCGGAGCTTCTGCAAGTGCCACATTATCTCTTACTTTAGTATTGAACACCAGATCACCAAAGTACTTTTGAATAGTTTCTACAACATCTCTGTTTAGTACTTTCCTGCTGTCGTACATAGTAGGTATAACGCCTCCAATTTGTAAATTCTTGTTTAGGCGCAATTTAACCTTTTGAATGACCTGTTTGATCTTTGCTAATCCCTGCATCGCCAGAAACTCTGTTTGCAGAGGAATGATTACATAGTCAGTACTAGTCAATGCATTTAAGGTAAGTAAGCCTAAAGAAGGAGGACAATCGATAAAGATATAGTCATATTCCTCTCGTACCGGAGCAAGTAATTCTCGCATAATGAACTCTCTTCCAGCTTCATTTATCAACTCCATTTCTGCACCAGAAAGATCTAGTGTAGCAATGACTACATCTAGATTTTCTCTTACCGTGACCGGGCTAAGCTCACATTCTCCTCTTAGCGCTTCATATATTGTATTGGGGGTCCTGCCTACTCCTAGTGAAAGTGTTAGATTGGCTTGTGGGTCAAGGTCGATCAAGAGTACTCTTTTGCCCAGTTCAACCATGCCTGCTCCCAAATTGATCACACTTGTTGTTTTTCCAACTCCTCCTTTGTGATTGAGTAGTGAAATGACTTTTCCCATATCTTTTTGAACTATCTTTGATATTATTTGAGCAAAATAAAAAAACATTACTAAAAAGCATGTAAAGGTAAAGCTTTTATTACTCAAACAAAAGTTTAGAGCGTGTTTGGGAATTTGTTCTTTGAGACGATTTTGCCACTAATTGGATTAGATGAGGCGAGAGGTTGCGATTTTAGCTTAGGCTAAATGAGCGTTCTCTCAACAAAATATAAGCTAATTAGTGACGAAATAAGTCCGATTAATAAATCCCAAACATGCTCTTAATCACTGTCCAAACAGAATGGTTATCTTTGTTTAATACAGATAGAAAAGGATAAATAAGGGGTTTCTACAACTTAATTTTTAATTAATGGAAATTCATAACGAGCGTCATATTGAAATTTTTCATACACTAGAAAAAATAGAGCGTTTAAATAAAGCCATTCATTTTCATCAGGTGATGGAAAATAAAGATGATTTGGCCATAGAACAGTATAAGGAACTGAAAGCTCAATTGACTCAACAGTTGCTCAAATTGTTGAATGGGATGGATTTGAACCTTGAAGTAGCTGCATAGAATTCCTTTTAAAAGCCTACCTTTGCCGAAAATTAAATCAAATAATGAAAGCAAATATTTCTTTGGCATTAAATGCTCTACTTCTAATTGCTGTAATATATCTATTTACGCAACTGCCTGGATCAAAAAACATTCAGGAGTTTACTAACACAGGTACTAGCACTGAAACTGCTGGCATCGTATATTTAAATGCAGATTCTCTACTGAATAATTATACCTACTTCAGACAAAAAATGGAAGACTTGCAGGCGCGTGAGTCGGCTGCTTCTCAGCAGATTGGACAGCAGATGGCTGCGCTGGAAAATGAGTTTAAAGCAGTACAGAAAAAGATTCAGCAAGGTTTGCTTTCTCCAAGTCAGATTGCAGGTGAGGAGCAAAGATTGGGACGTAAACAGCAACAATTATTAGCAGAGCAGGAGCAAATGAGCCAAGTGTTGATGGTAGAAACTCAGCAACTAAATGCAGAATTTCAGGAAGAGCTAATTGAGCTAATGGACCAGCTTCGTGCGGAAAAAGGTTACGATTATATCCTGCAGTATGGTCAGGGAAGTGGAGTCCTTAGTGCTAAAGGCAGCTATGATATTACTAATGATGTACTTAAGATATTGAATAAGCGCCATGCTGGTGAAGCAGAGGCGAGCGTTGATTCTTTAGGGAATTAATCGCTCTATTTTATAATGAGTAGGCAGTGATACCGTCCACTGTCTACTCATTACTGCGACTAAACACTGCCCACTGCTTTCCTACCTACTATTGCTCACTGCCTACTGCGACTAAACACTGCCTACTGCCCTCTGAATACCGCCCATCGCTCACTCTTCCTTTCCACTATTCAATTCTTTTTCTTTATCGAGTATAGCTTGAAGGTTATTATTACGCAATGTTTCCAGGGTTTGATCTCTTATATGGAGAAAAACAGTGCGGATGCCACAGGTGCTTTCGTCTTTACATTCTTCACAAGTATCATAATAGTTGAGTGAAACACAAGGTAGTAAGGCAATGGCGCCATCGAATAAACGCATTACCTTGATAAGACTGATTTCTTCAGCTTGCATTTTTAGAAAATATCCTCCATTCCTGCCTCGCTTACTTCTTAGTATTCCTGCATTCTTCAGGTTTAATAAGATTGCTTCAAGGAATTTATGGGGAATATTTTCATTTTTGGCGATTTCTGATGCTAGTACCGGCCTGTCTTCATGTTGATGACGAGCTATATATAACAATGCGTTGATCGCGTATTTTGACTTCTTGGAAAGCATATCTTAATTTACTTTCTTTTATGGAATCATTATCAGTTGTGAACACTAAGGTACATAAAATATAATTGTATCTACATATGATCACTTGTTGATGCGTTTTTATCTACACTATTCTTCATAGCATAGAGTACTCCTCGTATTGGTATCCTTAGCCATTCTGGACGGGCATTCATCTCGTATCCTACCTCATAAATGGCTTTTTCCAGCGTATAAATACGCAACAAAAGATCAAAGGAATCTTTGTCTTTTGGAATGAAGTCCTGTCCTTTAGTCGTCTCAAGATAAGCAGTCAGGAAAAACTGGCTAGCATAATGGAACCATTGCTGAGCTGCGGCTTCTAATAAAGACATATCTTCAGGCCGATAGTTTTGGTTGAGTACCAATTGCCCAAATGCCGCGTAATGAAAGGAGCGAATCATTCCTGCTACATCTTTCATAGGTGTGCGCTTGAGCCTGCGTTCGCTTATAGAATGCATCGGTTCTCCTTCAAAATCAATGATATAAAAATCTTTACCATTAAAAAGTACCTGGCCAAGATGATAGTCGCCATGTACTCTTGTTTTGGTTACATCAATTTTTCTACTATAAACTTGACTAAAACATGCCAGGATATCATCCTGTATATCTATAATTTGTTGAGCTTCTGTAGCAATGTGAGGAGGGAGACTACTCATTCTATTCTTCAGGGCAGTGATTTTTTCATTGGCTAATTTCCGATGCTGAGAATAGAGGGAACGTTGATAATTTTGATTAAATCGCTCAGGGCGGAAATCTTCATTTTCCGAGGCAGATGCGAGGGCTATATGCATTTCTGCTGTGCGCTTTCCCAGTAATACTGCTCGTTCGTAGGTCACACTACCAATCAATTTTTGTACCAATTCAGGGACATCCTGAAAATAAAGCTGTTCTTTTTCTACTAATTCAGGGAATGGATTATTCTTGGTTTTAACCTTAGCCAGGACTTTGTCATAATACCGGCTAAGTGCTTCCAGCATCATCGTCCATGCTTCCCCTTGATTTGGAATTTTGTTTTGTAGTAATCCCAGGATTGTAGAGGCTTTCTCTTTAGAATCATAAAATTCAATTCCGCCTCCATAGCGGGGAGAGTTGTCAAAATCTGTTTTGTCAGAAAGGAACCTCACTAATTCAAGGTCTGGATTAATATCTGTATCCAGCTTTCGATATATTTTGAAAAAATATTCATTGTTATAAATGACAGAAGTGTTGCTCTGTTCCACCTTTAGCACTTCTGATACGATATCCTCTTTTTCAAGATTTACCTGCGATAATATTTTACCGGATTCAAAACGAAGCCTGCCCCCTATAACATTAATTTCTGTATTGTTTTTGATTTGCCAAAACAGCTCAGTGCGATAACTTTCTTCGTAGATAGCATCTATGATGATGCCTTCTTGTGTAGGTGTTTTCAAATAACTAACAACACTTTTGTTTTCATTTTTCAGATAATGGACAATTGATTCGGCTTCTGTGATAAAAGTAACCGGCATGAAGTAAGTTTCCGGGAGGCCATTAGTGTAGCGGATAAATATATTAAGGAAATAGGCTTCTTTTTTATCGGTTGATATACTAGGAAAATGTGTGATATCAACCGAAACGATTTTTTTGGATTTTCCACCAAACCATCGACAGGATTTCAGGTAAATAGGTAGAATTTTCTTTTCAATACTGCGCTTAGAGGTATAAGTACTGAATACCTGATCCCATTCTACTTCAGAAACAACTTCTTGAATGGCTCTTTCTTTAGGGACTTGTTCGAAATCCTCGCTACTTTCCATCAAGAACCAATAATAGCCATAGGGGCCTAAGGTAAATTGATAGCGCTCTTCTCCGATTTCAAAAAATTGATTTTGGCTAAAAATCTCAATCGGCCTAATACCTTTAAATCGCTCTAAATCTAATGCTACCGCTTGTGAGAATTTTGACAAATTAGCAACTACCAGAATGCTTTCTCCGGCATAAGAGCGTATGTAGGATAAAATTTTCCCATTGCGAGAATCCAGAAATTCAATTTTCCCATGGCTAAAGGCTTTCAGGCGTTTACGCATGGCAATGATGTTCTTCATCCACCACAATAAAGAAGATGAATTGCTACTTTGTATCTCAACATTCACCGCTTCATAACGATACAAAGGGTCACTAATAACAGGTAATACAAGTTTTTGCGGATTAGCATTTGAAAAGCCTGCATTGCGATCTGAATTCCATTGCATAGGAGTGCGAATACCATTTCGATCTCCTAAATAAATGTTATCCCCCATTCCAATTTCATCTCCATAATAGATAACCGGAGAACCTGGAAGACTGAATAACAAACTATTAAGGAGTTCTATTTTTCTACGGTCATTGCCTAATAATGGAGCCAGGCGCCGTCGTATTCCTTCGTTGATGATTGCTCCATGATCTTGTGCAAATACCTTATATAAATAATCCCGTTCTTCTTCTGTTACCATGGACAACATCAAGTCATCATGGTTGCGTAAGAATAATGCCCACTGACAGTTTTCAGGAATAGAGGGAGTTTGCTGAAGAATATCAATAATAGGATAGCGATCTTCTGTTTGTAAAGCCATATAGAGACGCGGCATCAGGGGGAAATGGTAGTTCATATGGCACTCATCTCCTTGTCCATAATATTGGGCAGCTTCTTCTGGCCATAAATTAGTTTCGGCTAAAAGGATTTTATCCGGATGGGTTTGATCTACATAGTGCCGGAGTTCCTTTAAGTAGTTATGAACCTCAGGTAGGTTTTGACAATTACTACCTTCTTGTCGGGCAATGAACATGATAGATGTGAGGCGGACACCATCTACCCCCAGCTTATACCAAAAATCAATAACTCTGATTATCTCTTCTTTTACAGCGGGATTATGATAGTTGAGATCAGCCTGATGGCTGTAAAAGCGATGCCAGTAATAAGCCTTTGCTTCATTGTCCCATTCCCAGTTAGAGGTTTCATAGTCGTTGAATATGACAGAAGCATCAGCATATTTTTCAGGGCTTTTGCTCCAGATATAAAAGTCTCGTTCGGCTGAACCCTCTTCTGCTCTACGTGCTCGCTGAAACCATTCATGCTCGGTAGAAGTATGATTCATGATCAAATCAATCACCACGTACATCCCCCTTTTATGTGCTTCAGCCAGGAGTCGCTGAAAATCTTCAAGCGTCCCATAATCAGGGTGGACGCTAACGAAATCCGAAACATCATAACCATCATCTTTTAATGGAGATTTATAAAAAGGGAGAAGAGATATGCAATTAACACCTAAATCTTCCAGATAGTCCAGTTTTTGTATCAAGCCAGGGATATCTCCAATTCCATTTCCATTACTATCATAAAAAGAATAAATTGGGAGGGCATAGATTATTATATCTTTGAACCAAAAAGCCTTGGTAAATTCCGTCATGTTTCAAACTTGATGCTTATTAATCAAAAAATATACTATAAAAATTGATCATGGCAAATTAAATCTTGATTTTGCTACTTTGTTAAGAAAATGGTTTTAATGCAACATCTATACATATAAAAGAAACAAGTAACCGAAATGCAAAAATCTACCTGGACCCTTGATCGCATTATGAATATTTTATTATACCTGGGCGGTATTGGTATCTTTCTTTGGGTATTGGATTACCTAAGTCCTTATTTGGCCAGTTTTTTTATTGCACTCTTATTTGCTTATTTACTGGAACCAATAGTACTTTTTTTTCAAAAAAGGTTGAAGATTCGCCGCCGCTGGATTGCTGTCATACTTACGCTTTTTTCCCTGTTGTCATTAATCGTTATTGCGGGATTGGCAATACTGCCGTCCATGATCAATGAATTAGCCAAACTAGAGGCAATTCTCAGTGATAGCCTATCCAATTTCGAATATCAGGAACTCCTGCCAGCAGAGTTTTTACAACAGGTCAATAACTTTTTAGCCAGTGACGATCTGAAGAATATGCTCAATCAGGAAAATATTACTACTTATGGAGCGGCCGTACTCAGTTACCTATGGAGCGCCATTAGTGGTGCAGCAGGTTTGCTGATAGGACTCTTCAGTGTAGTTACTTTCATGCTGTACCTGGTATTTATCATGCTTTTTTATGATGACTTTGCAGGTAATTGGGAGTCTGCTATTCCTCCTACCTACCGGGAGACTTTGGTTATGTTGGTGCGGGATGTTGAAAAAGAAATGCAGGTTTATTTTCGGGGACAGGCCAATGTGGTGTTATGGGTTTGTATCTTATTTGCAATTGGTTTTAAAATCATTAATCTACCGCTGGGGATCGCATTAGGAATATTTGTTGGATTGCTCAATTTTGTACCCTATTTACAAATGCTGGGTTTTGTACCTGCCCTTGCATTGGCGGCTATACAATCTGCTGAGACAGGACAAAGCTTTTGGGCTGTTGCAGGTTTAGTTTTATTAGTATTTACAGTGGTACAAGCTATTCAGGAAATTGTATTAGTCCCACGTATTATGGGAGAAGCAACCGGGCTTAATCCGGCTATTATATTGTTATCATTATCCATCTGGGGTGGTTTATTCGGGATTATAGGCATGGTAATAGCACTCCCTATTACTTCTTTGTTAATCAGTTACTATAAACGGTTTGTGCTGAAACAAGCAGAAGTAGTAGTTGCAGAAGAATAGAATTTGTAAGTGTTTTGTTAAGTGTAAAACGATGAGTTTTGATTGGTCCACGAATTACACTTATTACACAAATTACTATGATTCTTGTGTAATTCGAGCAATTCGTGGACCATGGAAAAAGATGTTAACTTATCGTAGCAAAGCGGAGAGTCATATAGCAGCCGATACTATCTGGTTTCTCATTTAATCCTTGGGAGGAATCTCCTCTTTTTTGCCCAGTCAAAAAATATAATTTCTCCGAAATCAATACTCTAATGTACCACACGATTACATATCAGCAGGATAGCTAAGGCCTATTTCTGCTCTGATAGTATCTAGCAAATTCATTAATTCTAATGTTTTTGCCAAAGGCCATAAAGGACTTTCTGTTAATTCCTGACGGATGCATTTCATGACCTCCTGAGCTTCAAAACCATAACCATTATTGGGCCATTCGAAGTGATAGTTTGTAGGGCGTCCGTCAGGGCTGATAATACTCATACTTGTAGGTTCATGCCAGCGTGTGTGCAGATGTATAGTACCATGCTCGCCATATATAAATGCCTCTGTTTTTGTTCTTGCTAAGAGGCTGGCATGTAAGTGAGCTATGCGTCCATCATCATATTGTAAAAGCATTCCGGTATCTACGTCTACACCAGTTGCTCCTTTTTTTGCCAGTGCATTTACCTGCGAAGGTTTGCCCAGGATCAGCAAAGCAAGAAATACGGGATAAATTCCAATATCCAATAATGCTCCACCTCCCAGATCTGGATTAAAAAGGCGTCCTTCGGGTTCAAAGGTTGCCTGGAACCCAAAGTCCGCTTTGAGTGACACAACTTCGCCTATAGCACCACTTTCTATTAATTCGAGCGTTTTAAGGGTAGTCGGTAAAAAACGGGTCCATAGTGCTTCCATCAAAAATACTTGCCTGGATTGTGCTCTTTCTACCATTTCTCTGGCTTGATGACTATTCATGGCAAAAGGCTTTTCGCAAAGTACGGGTATCCCCGCATCTATACAGCGAAGTGTATGCTCGTAATGGCTATTATGAGGTGTAGCTATATAGATAGCATCGAGGTCAGGGCAGGATAGGATTCCCTCATAAGATCCAAAAGCATGGGAGATATTATAACGCTCAGCAAAAGCATTGGCGCGTTCTTTTGCTCGCGAAGCTACGGCGTGAACTGTTGCTCCCTCCAGCTTTACAATATCCTGTGCAAATTTGTGAGCAATTTTTCCAGGTCCAATAATTCCCCAATGGAATGGTCGAGACATAATAGAATGTTTTGCTTTAGCCATAAAAATAGGCTACTGATAAAAAATGCTTAATTAAAAGATAGATAAACCCGTCAGAGTTGTAAACTGCTCCAATACACTAATTCCTGCTTTAGAGTTGCCATGCTCATTCAATTCAGGGCTCCAGACAGCTATCGCCAATTCTTCAGGAATAACAGCTACAATACCTCCTCCTACACCACTTTTTCCTGGCATGCCTACACAAAATGCGAACTCTCCAGCCTGATCATAAAACCCACAGGTAAGCATAATAGCATTGATTCTTTTTGCCTGGCTTCGGCTTAATATCTGTTCTTTTGTATCTGGATGTACACCGTGATTGGCAAGCGTTAGAAAAGCATGAGCCAATTGTTGGCAGGACATTCTTATAGAACATTGATGGAAATAAACATCCAGGACTTTATCAATATGGTTATGTATATTTTTGTGGCTTTTCAAGAAGTTCACCAGCGCGGTGTTGGTATAACCGAACTCCCGTTCTGAGGCAGCAACTTCATAATCAAAATAGACATCATCAGAACCCGATAAACGGCGCACATAGTCAAGAATACTAGCTTTGGGGCTAGCGTAATGGTCAAGTAAAATATCCGTAACCACCAGTGCACCGGCATTGATAAAGGGATTACGTGGTATGCCTGCTTCGAATTCCAATTGTACGAGTGAATTGAAGGGATTGCCGGAAGGTTCTACGTCTACTCGTTGCCACAGCTTTGTATTTTCTTTGGTGAAAGCCATCATGAGTGTAAAAACCTTAGAGATACTCTGTATCGAAAAAGGCTCGTCATAATCTCCAAAACTATAGCGCTCTCCCTTGATAGTTTCTATTGCAATGCCAAATTTATCGGAAGGTATATTAGCTAAAGCTGGAATGTAATTAGCTATCTTTCCCTTACCCAATTCCTTTTTAGCTTCCTCTGCAATTTGATGTATGATTTTTTGATAATCCATATTATCAATTAGGCTTTAGCAAATCAAGTGCTGCCGCGGTCATAGCAAGTACTCCAGTCTTTATACTAGCTTTGGGCTCTGGTGCAAAACCCGAGTTGTGTAAAGATGGGAGATTGATCTCTCCTTTTTCGGCAGCTTCTACCTTAGTTGGTTCTACTGCTCCTAGCCAAAACATCATAATAGGCACTTCTTGTTCTGTTCGGCCATACATACTGAAGTCTTCACCACCCATCACAGGGCTGGTTTCTACTACATTAGCTTCACCTAGTGCTTCCTGAAATACACTTGCCAGGCGTCCAGTAAGTGCTGGTTGATTGTAAGTGGCAGGCGTGAATTCATCTCTAAGTACAATCTTTGGATATTGATCTTCTTCTAGCCCCGCTGAAATGGCCACCCCTTTACAAATGCGCTCAATCTTTTCAATGATAGCATTGCGCACTTCATCGGAATACGAACGCATTGTAAGTTGTAATTGCACTTCATTGGGAATGACATTCCCTTTTGTTCCACCATTAATGGCTCCTACGGTGACTACTGCAGGTTCTAGAGGAGAAATTTCCCGACTTACAATAGTTTGCAAGGCTACTACAATGCGAGCAGCAAGTATGACCGGATCTTTTGTAGTATGAGGATAAGCACCATGTCCTCCTTCTCCATATACCGAAATATCCATCATGTCTACATTGGCCATGGTATAACCAGGGCAATAGCCTACTTTTCCTGCTGCAAGGTTGCTATTGACGTGTAAAGCAATTGCATGATCAGGTACAGGGAAACGCTCAAATAGTCCATCTCCGAGCATCGCTTTTGCTCCACCTGCTCTTTCTTCTGCTGGTTGCCCAATAAAAACCAATGTACCAGACCATTGATCTTTTAGGTCAATCAACCGCCGTGCAGTTCCCGTCCATACGGTCATATGTACATCATGGCCACAGGCGTGCATTACACCTACTGTCTTGCCTTGTTCGTCAGTAGTCGTAACTGTGCTGGCATAGGATTTACCGGTTTCTTCTACAATTGGCAAAGCATCCATATCAGCTCTGACGAGAATGGTAGGCCCATTACCATTTTTATAAACTCCTACTACGCCATAACCACCTACTTTTTCAGTTACTTCGAAACCTATTTTTTGCAGCTCTTCTGCCATTCGCCTGGAGGTTTCCTTTTCATAAAAGGATAATTCGGGATTTTGATGATAATGGATATAGAGTGCTTCCAGATAAGAATAATCTTCCGCAATTGCCTTTTTTAAGGCTTCATACTGATCCTGTTCCCCTCCTAAAACGGAGTGGCTGGCTTTTGCGCTGGCTTTGAGATCCGCAATTGGGTTTTGAGCGTTTAGTGCAAACGCTAGCAGTGAGGTATAAAAAAATATGGCTATTCGGTAGTACATATACATTATGGGTATTTTAAATGACTTAGTCCAATGATTTTCTCCATTCTTCAGGGCTGCTTCCTTCCCATCTTTTAAATGAGCGGATAAATGAACTGGTATCCGCATAATCTAGTAAATAAGCTACTTCTTTTACCGGAAGGGATATATTTTTCAGATACTCTAATGCAAACTGATGTTTGAGCGTATCTATCATCTTTTTATAAGTTAATCCTTCTTCTTTAAGCCTGCGTTGAAAACTCCTTACACTCAGATTTAAATTATCAGCTACTTGTTCGATAGTTGGAAATTGAGGTGTAGACAATTGCAGAATAATTTGCCGTACGCCATTGATGAAGCCTTTATTTTTTTGTAAAAATGTAAGTTTCCGCTCCGCATAACTAACCAATAACTGCAACAACTGATAATCACTGGTAATAATTGGCTCCGCTACCTGGCGCTTATTTAAAAAGAGGGCAGTAGTTGGTTGACTGAACGATATTGAGCAATTGAAGTAGCGCTCATAAATCATAAAATGCTTGGGGCGTGGATAGCTGAAGTGTATACGTAGAGGCTCATAACGTTGCCGAGTCAATGATTGAAATTGTCTTAAAGTAAAAACCATCATTCCATCCATTGTATGTCGAACTGCTATAGGAGACTGTTGCTCCCATTGGAAATTAGGTTGCACCGAAAGTTGCCACTCGTCATTGATTTGTTGTAGGCTAAAGGGAAGAGACTGACAGCCGAGATTATTAAAAGAAACCATATAATGTAATGCTTCTTCTACCGTTCTGCTGCTCTGCACAATTTGTACCACTAAACCCGCAGCGGATAAAGCAAGAGATGCTCCAAATTGAAGTCCAAAATGAGCATTACTGCTTTCGCCAACGATGTGCTCGATGATCTGATTGTACACAGGTGCCTCAAAGGAAAGCGTTTCATCATGTAATTCTTCCATCGTTTTACCTGTAATACTCAATAATTGCTGCCGACTAACTCCTTGCTGAGCGGCAAACTGAATAACATTCGCTATAAATCGGGCTCGAAATGACATGTCCCAAAGATATGTGTTTGGCATGAAATGTCAATGTTTAGGCATTTACTGCGCATCAAAAGAGGTGGAAAGAAGGACATCTTTGTGGCGTTGCGGGCGAATTGCAATTCACTGCCACGGGCGAATTGCAATTCGCCCAAACAAATCTCAACTCAAAGTCATGGGCGGATTGCAATCCGCCCTACAAATAAAAAAAAATGAAAAAGATTAAAACAGAAATCATCATCAACGCAAGCCCAGAAAAAGTTTGGGAGGAATTAATTAATTTTTCTGCTTATCCTGAATGGAATCCATTTATACTGATAGAAGGGGAGGCTATGGAAGGAAGTCGCCTTAAAAATACGATGATGCTGGAAGGGCAAAAACCTCAGGTGTTTAAGCCCCAGGTACTGGAGGTAAATGAAAATAAGGCTTTCCGCTGGGAAGGACATTTATTGGTGAAAGGGCTATTTGATGGAGAGCATTATTTTTTGTTGGAAGATATCGGAAATGGCACAACTCGTTTTATTCATGGAGAAAACTTCAGAGGCATACTATCTGGTTTGATTATGAAAATGATCGGAACGCAAACAGAGCAGGCATTTGTCAAAATGAATGAAGCAATCAAAGCCAGATGTGAGCATATTTGATAATTTCTAATAATTCCTTACTTTAGGGCGACATTGTCATCTGCTTTGATAATTATATTTCATAATCTCTCTTAACAAATAAAAGATGGCCGCGCTCTATGCATATCACTCTATTGCCTATTTATGGATGGCAATGCTAGGTTTTTTAAGTTCTGCAAATGTAATATCGGTTGCTTGCCCAACGGGCGATCTAACTTATAGTACGGATCCTTTTTCCTGTACGGCAACTATTGAGTTTCCATTTCCAGATGTAGTTAGTGACCAGGTCTGTGGTGCCTGGGAGATACATACGGAGGTGTTTTTACTACAGGATTCTATGGTATTGGATACAAATGGCCAGGTAGTGGAAACACTGGTGGATACAACCTATTTTGATGAAGTAGGATGGGATGCTCCAACAAGAGTATTATCAGGAATACCTATCGGATGCCATTTGATACGCTATACGGTAACCTTTGATTGCGAAGATGTATTGATGGAATACTGTGGCTTCTGTGTAGAAGATCAGGTTGCACCTTCCGCTATCTGTGATGGAGGGCGGAATGTATATCTGACTTCGCAAGGTTCTGGGCAATTACCTGCCGACAATTTTAATGCAGGTTCTAATGATTATTGCGGACTGGACGGTTTGCAAATCCGAAGACATCAATATGATACACTGGAAAATAACTGTGGCCTGGAGGTTTCTCCATGGGGCAATTTTATTGAAATCTTCTGTTGTGATGTAGGAGATACAATTGATGTGGATTTGATGGTCATCGACCTTGCAGGGAATGTCTCCATCTGTTATTCCGAAATCTATGTCCTGGATGGAGCACAGCCTATTTGCCAACCTCCAGCCCCAGCCAGTCTTGCCTGTAATGAACTACCAGAAGACTTTAGTCCACTAGACACCATGGTAATGCAGAATTTGTTCGGTACCCCTGGTGTGATTGATAACTGTGGAGGGTATATCACAGAAATTGAACCTATTATTGATCTTAACGCTTGTGGTATAGGGCAAATTATCCGGCGGTTTGTACCTGTCGATAATAATGGATTGACAGGAGATACTTGTGGGCAATCCGTGATGATTACTCCTTCTCATGATACAGAAATCCGCTTTCCAAAAGATAACAGTATTTATGTAGAAATGAATGAACCAGAAATGGTAGAAATATATAATTATGGTTGTGACTCTGTGGTATTGGCAGATTATGAGGATGATTTTTTCTCATCTTCTGTAGAAGAATGCTTTAAAATATTTAGAACTATAAAAGTAGAATTTCCCTGTGAAGTACAAAGTGGTGAAGATCAATTTTTGCATAGGGATGAAGATTGTGACGGCAATCCTGGTGATGAATACTTATGGGCACTTATTCGCAATGATTCGATTTATCTGGACCGGGATTCGGATGAGGAAAATTTAGAACCTTTTGGAACTGAAAATAACTGTCATGGTATAAAAGGCTATTGGCGTGCAATCGATAATGACTTGAGTCGGCCATTAAGATACATCCAAATACTTAATGTGTTTGATACGATCCCTCCTGTTGTAAATGTGCTAAGCTCCAATGCCATCTGTGCGGATACAAATGGCAGTTGTGAAACGGTAGATACCATTACTTTTCAGGCTATAGATTCTTGTTATAATCAATTTAGCTATTTGGGCGAAATAGATCGGCCGGAAGTGAGTGTATTTGTAGATTATGAGGCTGATGAAACCATTGATGAGGAATTGACCGCTGGTTTGTCGCTTCAAAGTGGAGGGATTTATGCATTCACACATACTTTCCCACAAGGGCATCATATTCTGGAAATACATGCTACTGATTATTGCGGAAATAGTACCGTTGAAGAATTTGATTTGGAGATTGGAGTAGATTGCACACCGCCACCAGTGCCAAACTGTGTATTTGGGAAAGCAGTTGAGTTTATACATTTTGATATTGATGGAGATTCAGTCCCGGATGAATATGGTGTGTATTTGTCGCCTACAGAATTCTTAACAGAACTTGTAGTAGATGATGACCCTTGTAATACTGGGGAAATTACCTATTCAATAAACCTTTTTGATGAAGAGCCGGATATAGAGGCAGATTCTATATTTTTTGATTGTAGTGATTTGGGGTTCTTCGGCAATGAATCTACAAAAGTGTTGGATATTAATGCCTGGGATGAGGCAGGAAATAGAAGTACCTGCAATACCTATGTTTTGTTGATGCACTCCTATTGTGGAGGGCTATCCCCTCTTTATGTATACGGAATGATTACTACCGAAATAAATGAAATTGTAGAAGGGGTGTTTGTAGAGCTTACTGGGCAAGATAATCGATTCCATATAAGTAATGAAGATGGCTATTGGTTTTCAGATTTATCAGAAGATTATGATTATACTGTCACTCCTTCTTACGATGAAGGCATTTTAAATGGGGTTTCTACTTTTGATATTGTACTTATTGCCCAGCATATTTTAGGGATAGGCCCATTAGATAGCCCTTATAAACGAATTGCAGCAGATGTAAATGATTCAGGTAGTATTACTACACTAGACCTGATCGCAATTCGTAAGCTGATATTAGGAGTGGAGACGGAATTTCCCAATGGCGTACCTTCCTGGCGTTTTGTACCAACAGCCTATAATTTTCCAAATCCCCCAAATCCCTGGGAAGAAAATGTGCCTGGTCAATTTAATATCAATAATATGTCTGTTAATATCAATGATGCAGATTTTATTGCTATCAAAATGGGAGATGTAAATTTGGATGCAGATACAATTCTAGAGTAGTGACTGTGAATTTATTTGCATATTGAATAAAAAATACTGTGTTTGTAAAATGCTGATATACTTGTTTTTATGTCAGTATGTTTTTAAATTGTATGACATTGTCCCCCCCCTTCAGATTCTCATAGGAATGACTAACATTTTATAATCCTGGACAAGTAATAGATAGTACATCTACTACTAGTCCCAAAAACTTATCTATTATGATTGCGCTCAAAGCCTTTGCAGCCAGCTGGCTGCTTGTAGCTGCTTTATTACTGGGAAGCCTACCTGGTAATATTACTCCACCAGAAATTATTATTGATGCTCCCGAGCATTTTTGTGCCGATGCTGCTTTAGATTGTGGAGGAATTGCTACAATTGATTTCTCTATTGAATCCTTTTGTACAACCGATCCCAATACCGTAGAGGTGAATGTGTTGTTGGATTTGAATAATGATGGCCTGTTTATAGAGCCATTATCCTCATCAGCACTGGAAGCAGACGGTTTGTCTTATACTGCTGAATTTGAAACGATTGCAGGCGAACATGCCTTAATCATTAATGCCGTAGATGCTTGTGGAGAAGTATCAGAAGAACATTTTTCGTTTATGGTAGGCAGAGACTGTACTCCTCCTCCAGTACCAGCTTGTCCAGCGTATTTAGAAGTGGTGCTGGAAATGGAGGATTCATGGCCATATGATGTAATTGCTACTATTAAAGTGGAAGATTTATTCAGCGGGATACTTCCTGATACGGATCCATGCTTTTCCGATACTTTTATCTATTCCATTAACCTGGTAGAAGAATTGCCCGAGCTTTATCGTGAGGAAATTGAGTTTAATTGCCATGATTTTTATTGCAACAGTATGCCCGTAGTAGAATTACATGCCTGGGATGAAAGTGGCAATCGCAGTACCTGTTTTACTCAATTGGATATCCAGCAAGATGATGAAACTACTCCTTGTAGTGGGGGAGGAGGAGGCGTGGCAATAACTTCAGCATATGCTACAGAAATAAATGGATATTTTGAAGAAGACATATGGTATATAGTTACCAATGAATTTGGCTTCCTTGATACATTGGCGAGTCCGTCGGATTTTCAATGCTTGCCAGAAGGAGAGTATGATGTGATGCCTTATACACCACTTGCCGATTATCTCAATGGTGTTAGTACTTTTGATGTAGTATTAATATCCCAGCATATACTGGGAGTACAATTTTTGGATAGCCCTTATAAGATGATAGCGGCAGATGTAAATGGTTCTTCAACAATCTCTACCTTAGATTTACTAACAATAAGAAAACTGATTCTAGGCATAATAGATGAGTTTCCCAATGATGTCCCTAGTTGGCGTTTTGTAAGAGCAGATTATGTATTTCCTGATCCAGCGGATCCCTTTGAAGAAGGATGGCCTGACAGTTTTAATTTTTCCGGTGAAGGTATTTACGAGGTAGATTTCATAGCGATTAAAATGGGAGATGTTAATTTGGATGCGATGCCTTGAATGGTATAAGAAAACACTTTTAAACGACTAAATCCTGTTAATTGAGATGGCAGCATATCGTTGCCATTTCAATTAATGCTACAGAGAGAACCCTATCTCTCTTAGTTGTATTCTTGCTAAAAATTTTATCTTCGTATGAACACAGCAAGAAAGTATGACAGCTATAGATGCGATTAGGATCAACTTTGATCAGGAAAAACTCTTTATTCTAAACCTCTGTATTGCGTTCATAATGTTTGGGGTAGCGCTTGATCTGAGGTTGGAAAATTTTAAAGAATTAACTAAACGCCCTAAGGCTACAATAGTAGGCCTGAGCTCACAGTGGATACTGTTACCAGCATTAACAATATTGTTGATATTAATAGTGAAACCTGCTCCTAGTATAGCTTTAGGCATGTTATTGGTATCTGCCTGTCCTGGTGGTAATGTATCTAATTTTGCGGTGCATCTATCAGGAGCAAATACGGAATTGTCTGTCTTGATGACTTCTGTCTCTACTCTGGGTGCAGTGCTTATCACGCCTCTTTATTTTGCCTATTTGGCGCCACTGATCCCTGGTACTGAAAGCCTGAGACAAAGTATACAGGTTGATCCAATGGCAATGGTAGGTACGATTATCCAGTTGATTATAGTACCACTTATAGCAGGGATGCTGGTCCAATATAGATTTCCCAAAATAGCTGCTGTATTAAAACGTCCCATTCGTTCTTTGTCGATGATAATTTTTCTTGGTTTTGTGGTGTTTGCGATTTATGTCAACTTTGATAACCTACTGAGTTATGTACATATTGTCTTCTTGATTGTTTTGATACATAATGCAGTGGCTTTAGTCAGTGGTTATACCTGGGCGAAAATGAATCGCTTGCCGCAAAGAGACGCCCGGGCCATTTCAATAGAAACAGGCATACAGAATTCAGGATTGGCTTTAGTGCTGATATTTAATTACTTTGACGGATTAGGAGGTATGGCACTTATTGCTGCCTGGTGGGGCGTTTGGCACTTAATTTCTGGCTTCTCTCTTGCTATGCTATGGCAAAAGCGCAAAATAGTAGTAGAAGCTTATTAAGAGCCAACTCAAAAACTTAAGCGTAAATCGCAGGCGTGCTGAAGTGTATTTGTGCTTGACACTTACATTTTCCACCTCATTAATTCATGCCCCAATTTAATCGGCTTGGGGATTTCCCCTTTTTCGCGGCTTTTAGGATGGCTACTACTGATATTGGATAAAACAACAACTGCTCTATTGGCTTGATGACTAAATCCAACAAAAGAAGTATAGCCACCTGTACTACCAGCATGCCACATAAATGGATAGTTTTTATCTTCCAAATTGTGCCACCAGCCCAACCCATTGGCATTGCCGTTCCAAAGTTTTCCTTCCGGCATTTTTACACGATAATCTATAGGATTTTGCGCCTCTTGAAAATAAGAAGGGCTTATCTTGATTTCTGCCAAGGCATATTTTAGCATATCATTCAGTGTAGATTTAATAGAACCTGCAGGATTGATGAAATTCATATCCCAGGGCTTAGATTTTTTACCTTTACTAGTGATGCCCGGTACCAGTTTTTTCTTATTTTCTTTGGTTATAGACACATCACTATCATTCATTTCTAGTGGAGTGAAAATATATTTCTCAGTCATTTCTGCCCAACTCATTCCACTTTGCCTTTCTACTATACTACCTAAGAGGGCATAAGCTGAATTATTATAACTCCACTCAGTACCAGGAATATAATCAAGTTCAAACTTTTGAAGATATCTATGGTAATGCTTTGCCTTAAAGTACTTATTCGGGTTTTTAGGAGAGCATATCAAGGCTTTGATATAAGGTAAAGTATAAGAAGCAGGGCCATTACTCAAACCAGAAGTATGTGTAAGTAAATGCTCTAGGGTGATTGTATGCCCCTCAAAAGTGTCCTTGGCAATTTTTACTGGCAGGTATTGCTGCATTGGAGCTTGTAGGTCAATATTGCCTGCTTCCACCTGCTGCATGACTAAGTTTGCAGTGAAAGTCTTAGTAATAGAGCCAATTTCAAACAGGCGATCAAAATTGTCAACTTGAATAATATGCCCATTCTCCTTACGCAGGCCTATTTGAGTCGCCTCCCCATTTTCCCAAATGGCTACACTAAATTCTGTTTCATCTGGAAAATCTTGTAAATAATGACTAACGAAATCCAGGTAGTTGGTTTGGCTATAAGTCGGAGATAAAAGGAATAGGTAAATGATAAAAAAGATGTAGTAGTAGCGTTTCATTTATGTATGGTTAATAAGGGGAGGGATGGTGATGAAAAAAATTGGAGCAAAAGTAACTACCGATCTCCAGATCGGTACTCCAAATGGACCATACCCAAAAGTAACTACCGCTCTCCAGATCGACACCTCCAATTGCTCGATGCCATCCCAAAAGTAATTTTTACAAAAGCAACTAACTTTTGTTTGTTGCTATAGCATCCCACAGATTGAATTAGGCTAAAGGTCTAATCCAATCTGTGAAGTTCTGCGAAATCTGTGGGAGATAGGCTTATAAGACAGCCTTATGATCCAATTGGTATAAGAGCCTTAGCCCTTTACAAAAGGAATCGACTGATAGTATTGCTTATCTACTTTCAATTCGAGGAAATAATTGCCTGATTTTAAAGTGCTGATATTGATGAATTCTCTAATGGAATTCAGCTTAAATGTTTGTACACTTTGTCCTGCTGTATTGTAAATGATACCTTCTATTATTTTGCCATTGAGCGCGTCATTTTTCAAATAAAGCTGATTGCTTGCCGGATTGGGGTAAATGCTAATCCCAGATGCTGAAGTCAACTCATCCGTTGAAGTAAACACCAATACAATATCTTCACAAGTCATATCACTGCCCGCCGTATTGCTTGCCGTAAGGCATACCGTATAAGTACCTGGATCGGCAAATATGTGAGATGGATTTTGTACTGCACTAGTATTGCCATCCCCGAAATCCCACAACCAGCTTTCGGGAGTATTAGAAGATAGGTCCGTGAAGTCTGTAGCTCCATCATTCATACTGGTGTGCTCCCACTCAAAAGCAGCAACCGGAGCAATAGCAGCTGTACTATAGCTTGTTAAATATTGTATATTCAGCGCATTCCCATCTACGTCAACATCCATAGTAGCTACTGAGCCGATACCTCCTTCGGTCCACCACTCGTAACTATAGCTTGTACTTTCCTGTACATCCAGCAGGCTCCAGAATCCAAAAAACTTGACCCATATAGAATCTATTGTATTGGTTTCAGTATAAACGCGTAATACATCAAATTCGCCAGCAGGTACTGTGAGTGTTCCCGTAGCATCTGCTTCGCTGGAAGCTGTACCCACTTCTCTTACTCTAATGGAGTCTACCCCAAACAAAGAACCATCTGCCTCCAATTCAAATCCAAATTCGCTGGTGAAGGTAGTTTCATATGCTGTAGGGTTTGCAAGTAATTGCTGTGGTGGCTCGAAAGCTACTGTAAATTCAACCCCTCCTTGGTCTGTTGACCCTCCTAAAGCATAAAGCCCTACTTCATCGATTGATGCATAGCTGTACAATCCAGCACTTTCAAAGGCAATATCTGCATTGGGAAATATATCAGTAGAAGGAGTCGTAGTGGGATCTACAACATTATTGGTAAGTGTTTCATCTGCATCTAGCCCTGTGAAATCCCAGCTTTGATCAGTTCCACTCATGCCAGCAGTTACACCAGTCAAGAGGGTATCTGTAGCATAATTGAGTACGGTACCAATAGTTGGTGCGTCAGATGCATCAATAGAAATTTGAGAAAAGATAATGCTGGTAGAAAGCAGCATTAAAACAAGTGTGGAGTATGCACTTTTCATATGTGAATTTTCTTTGGTTATAAAATACCTTCTTTGATAAATTCTAGTTTATGGAAATATCAAAGAACCATAAAATATAGCCAAAGCTCTGACTATTTAGGCAGGATTGCAAAGAGAGCGGTGTTAAAGCTTGTTAAGAGATAAGCAAAATTGGCACAATGATCTTCTCATTGTGCCAACTATTGAAACCTGGCAAAATACCGGGGATAGCAACAAACAGCTTAGTCGTTTCTCAAAAAGGCAGAGCGAAGTGAAGTCCAAAAGGATCGACCAAGTGAAACGAAATCCATAGGATCATGATATTACCATGTAGCCTATATCCCCAATCACTATTCACCAATCCCCCTTCACCTGACGTAACTGATAAGCACACTGGCCTAACTGGCTCAGCCCGATAAAGTAGGGACATTACACATTACTATTGAGCAAAACGAAACCCATAGAGCCCACTGCCTTACTGAATACTGCCTACTGCCCACTGCCTACTGAATACTGCCCACTGAATACTGCCCACTGAATACTGCCCACTGAACACTGCCTACTGAACACTGCCTACTGAACACTGCCTACTGAACACTGCTCAATGTCTCCCCCACACAACCACACGGGCTTTGTTTTGCAGTCCTTTTGTATCGTACCAGAAAACAATTTTCTTGATCACACGCTTGCCTCCATTGATATCAATCACGCGAGTTGTTCCACCTGCTGGGATATTTTTGCGGATGTTTACTTCCTGAGTACTACCATTAGCAAAGTGAATCACACAACGGTGCATATTAATAGCAGACTCTTTTACGCCAATTTTAATCTTTGAAAAACGGCCTTCTCTTGCGGTAACAAAAATCTCATCCCGATCCAGCTTGCGGTTGATCTTTCTTTCTCCTAGTTTCTCCCATTTGTTATTAATACCGAAATCAACAGGAGAAATAGAAGTTTCAATCAATTGATTGGCAGAAAGGGATGTGCCAGCAAAAAGGCTCATCAAAAATACGAATAGGGTTACTTGAATGCTTGACGTTTTCATGGTTGGAATTGTTTGATTGATAATAAATTTGGTTAATTGAGTTGATGAATGTTAAAAAAAATCATGAAAAGCAGAAAGGATAATACAACATTTGCCGAAAAGGCGATTTTGTTTTACTAATATCTTCTGTTTTTCGCCTTATTGACTATCTTGTAAAGCAAAAGTTTAATCCCCTAATCAAATTTTTATGACAGTAGTAGAAATTCGTCCACGGTTTAGGAGAAATGTATCGTTGTCAGTGGATGAAGTACTGGCTAATATAGGCAATGCGCTAGAGCAACCTGATGTGAATGTAAAGGGAGTCATTGTTGATCATCATGTGATACTTAAAATTCCTGCAAAGGAACAGCATTATTGGTCTCCCCAACTAAGCCTTACCATTGAAGAAGGGGAAGAAAACGTTACGCTAATTAGAGGATTGTTTGGGCCTCGCCCTTCTGTTTGGATGTTATTTACTTTCTTGTATTCTGTTATAGGGGCTATCTGTTTGTTCGTAGCCATTACTGGTTTTTCTCAGTTAAGTCTTGGTATACCTGCTCCGGTATTGTGGGTATTGCCTATAGGAGCAGGATTGGCAATATTTTTATACTTTTCTGCTAAAACAGGAGAACGGTTAGGTAGAGATGAAATGATTCGGTTAAAGAACTTTATGAACCAGGCGCTCGTTGTTAAAAATTCTATTAGAGCTTAGTTTTTTGTACCAATAATAGTAGAATAAGTAAATTTGCTAACTGCTAACTGCTAACTGCTAACTGCTAACTGCTAACTGCTAACTGCTAACTGCTAACTGCTAACTGCTAACTGAATCTCACATTATGGAACAAACATCAACTATACCAGTAATGAAAAGCCAATTTGCTCAAAGCGGGAAAGTCGAATGGATTGGACTTCGTCCGGCAAAGAAAGCAGCGCTCGAAACCGTTCAATCTGTAAGTGTTACTAAAGAACAAGGATTAATAGGTGATCATTATAGTGGTCAAAGTGGAAAGCGGCAGGTGACGCTCATTCAATCCGAACACCTCGATGCCGTAGCCTCTATGCTAGGAATGGAAACGGTGCCTCCTGAATGGGTACGCCGCAATATTGTTGTATCGGGTATTAATCTTTTAGCTTTGAAAGATAGCACTTTTAGAATAGGTGATTGTGAACTGGAGTTTACTGGCTTATGCCATCCCTGCTCAAGAATGGAGGCCAATCTTGGTAAAGGAGGTTATAATGCAATGAGAGGTCATGGAGGGATCACTACCAGAGTTGTAAAAGGAGGAACTATCCAATTAGGAGATACAATAGATTTTTTAAGCGTCATTGAAAAAGAAGAATCATAATTATGGCTCAAGAGGTAAAAATAGAGTGCCCAAAGTGTGCTTGGGAGCCAGACGGAGGAGCATACTGGCAGTGTAGTTGTGGCCATGTATGGGATACTTTTTCAACGGCAGCTCGCTGTCCTTCCTGTAAAAAACAATGGGAACATACCGCCTGCATACCTCATAAAGGAGGATGTTTTTCAATGTCACCACACCTGGACTGGTATAAAGGATTGGATGATTGGTTGAAGGAAGAAATTGAAAAAATTAGAGAAAGTGTAGCTGCTTGATAGCTTGGGAAGTGTATTGAGAAATTGGCAACTTTATAGTATAATAGTGCTTTTTCGAGAAAAAGATAAAATTATAAAACATGCCTAAGTTTATCAACACGCTTTTTATGTTATTACTAGGGATTGCGCTATCTGCCCAGATTACGGATCCTGTGGCAACTGAAGTTTGGGAACCGATACCAAGAGCAGTAGAGAGCCCAGCTAATGGAACCCCTTCGGATGCAATTACCCTTTTTGATGGTGCTGATTTAGATGAATGGAAATCGAGGTATAAAGATGCACCTGCTACCTGGACAATTAATAAAGATGGTTCTATGACTGTCATGCCTGGAGCGGGTGATATTATAACCAAACAGGGTTTTGGCGATGTACAACTTCATATTGAGTTTCGCATTCCTACCGAAGTAGAAGGGGAGGGGCAGGATAAAGGTAATAGTGGTATTTTTTTACAGGGACGTTATGAAGTACAGGTATTAGATAGTTATAAAAGCAAAACCTATTCTAATGGACAAGCGGGAGCTATTTACAAACAATCTATTCCTTTGGTTAATGCTTGTCGCCCCCCTGCAACCTGGCAAGAATATGATATTATTTATACAGCTCCTCGGTTTAATGAAGATGGAATCAAGACCTCATCTGCTTATATTACCGTATTACAAAATGGAGTACTGATTCAAAATCACTTTGAAATCAGAGGGACAACGGAATATATCGGGCTACCAAAGAATATTGCTCATGGAGAGGATGGCATCATTCTACAGGATCATGGCAATAAGGTGAGCTATCGCAATATTTGGATACGGAAATTGTGAGGAACGATAAAATACATTATTCAAGATGGCTGATGGTGAGATTCATTTGTCAGCCATCTTGCAAATAAAAATAGCAGGCCCATTCTACGCAGCAGTTAGACGGAAAAATTGTAAATTGCGCTTCGTAAAACGGGCGATATGATATAATATTATGTTCCGTATTTAGTAAAACTTTGTTCTGAGAGAGCGGCATTTTAAAATTCCCTTTTTAACCTGGAAACCGATTTTAAATACTTTCTTGTTTTGGTTTTACGGATACTGTAAAATTGTTCGTGTGATAAAAAAAATGAGGAGGCAATTTTTTATTTGTATTGAAACTAACGTGGTACCTCATCCATTGCACACTAGTTGTTAAAGGATAAGGTATTTCTTCATCTACCCTTTACGCTTATATTGCAACATTTGATTGATGTTCGCTTCTCAGAAATGTATCAAATCTAATAATACATTTCTTATGAGGTTAATTTTTACTCTATTGGTTTTTTTGATCTTTAGTGTATCGGGTTATGCGCAACCCTCTAATGATGATTGTGATAATGCAACCCCTATTGGGTTAAGCACTCCACCGTCATGCCCAACTGGAGGAAGTGTGAATACAGTCATCAATAGTACGAATATTGGTGCTACACCTACAACTCCGTACCCTACTTTTTCTGGATGTAACCCTGGAGGTAATACAACTGGACCAGCAGCAGAAGTCTGGTATTCGTTTACCGCTACGGGTAATACAACGACATTTACCATTACTGGTGGACTATCTACTCCAAATATTGTAGTGTTCACCGGAGGAAACTGTCAATTCCTAACAGCTATAGCTTGTGCAAGAGGAATGCCAGGGACGAATGTAGTGACGCTTGATGGCGTCAATCTTACTCCGGGACAAACTTATTACCTACTAATATCAGGGGGTGATTTAAACGATCAGGGAGATTTTACATTAACGGTTGAATCGGAAAATGACTGTTCTTTATGTACATCTGAAAATGGGCAATTTGTAACCGTAAATCCACCACCAGCAAATGGTACCTATGCTTCTGGTACGCAGGTGCAGTTTTGTTATACTATATCTGACTGGGACCTTACCGGAACAGTGGAATGGTTCCATGGCTTACAAATCACCTTGGGTTCTGGCTGGGATGAATTCTCATTGATTCCTGATTGGGCTAATACTTCAGCTGGATCTTGTCCCGCTAATCCAGGAAGCTGGGTATGGACTGACTTCTGGACGAGCTGTGCTACGGGAAATGATTTCGGGCCTGGTTTTGCTTATGATGGTACTACCGGAGTTGGTTGTGGAGGCGGAGCTCAGGATGGAGATCCTGGTAATAACTGGGGATACGGTGGAGGCGGATGCGAGAATATCAGTTCTTCGACCGCACTTACTTTTTGTTGGTATATAACGGTCTTAGATTGCCCTCCTAATGATAATGGAGCGGATCTCAGTGTTATAATTGAACCACTATCAGATGGTGAATCGGGTAACTGGAACCAGGTAGGATGTAATTCAGGGGTGAGCTATGACTTTTTAGCTTCTGCTACTTGTTGTGATGATCCCGATCCTATTGCAACAAGTACTCCAACCTCTTGTCCTGGAGCTGCAGATGGTACTATTACTTTTTTAGGTGGGGCAGGAATTGTAAGTGGCCCCTGGAATTATACTGTTTTTGATGCAGCAGGAGGAGTTATTTATCAGTCGAATGGAGTGCCCGGACAGGAAACACTGGGAGGGCTGCCAGCAGGGATGTATAATGTATTGGCAGTTAATGCACTATCTGGTTGTTCTCGTTCTACCTTTGTAACTATAGATGATGGGTTCCCTCCAACAGCTCTAGCCACAGGAGATATGCCTTGTCCTGGTGATGCTATTCAATTAATGGGAGATGTAATACCTGGTGGCGCTGATGTTCAGTATTTATGGACAGGGCCTAGTGGTGCCACTTATTCTAACCAAAACCCTCAGGTATTCCTGGAGGGAGAATATACGCTGGAAGTTACTGTAGATGGCTGTCCGGCGGTTCCGGCTTCAGTAGTGGTTGGCTATGTACCAGTAAGCACATCTGCTCAGGGTAATCCCGTTGAGGTCTGTACTGGTGATCTCATTACTCTTTCAGCCACCGGTGGAGATTTTTATGATTGGGGAGCAGCTGGAGTTGGGCAAACTATTCAGGTTTTAGCCCCGGATGTATTAGGTACACAAGTAGTTACTTATACCGTAGATATACAAACTGCAGAAGGATGTACAGCTACTGAAACAGTAGATATTCTTGTACACCAATTACCAGAGGTAGAAATTGTTGGGCCTGCTGAAGCATGTGAAGGGGCACTCATAACCTTAAATGCGGTAGGGGCTGTTACTTATGATTGGACGACACCTGATGGTCCACAAAGTGGATCAGTAGTTGGAGCCACAATAGGAGCCGGCCCTGTAGCCGAATTTTCAGTAACTGCTACAGATCAATTTGGTTGTGTAGGAGATGCTGTTCACTTTGTTAATGTTAACGCACCTCCTACGGTCTCTGCTTCGGCTATGCCCGATGTAGTGTGTGCAGGTGAAGAGGTCACGCTTTCAGCTACAGGAGGAGATTTTTACGATTGGCAGGGAGAATCTCCTGGTCAAACGATTACCGTTAATCCAACTAGTTCGACTATCTATGAAGTAGTAGTGACAGATGGAAACGGGTGTCAAAATACAGCAAGCGTTTCAGTAGTAGTGGAAAGTCCAATAGAAGCACCAGAGATTAGCTGCGGAGATATTACACCTAACTCTGTAGTATTTGAATGGAATCCGGTAGCTGGAGCAACTGGATATGACGTTACAGTAAACAATGGGCCGATGGGAACCTTGAATGGCACTTCATATACTGTGAATGGCCTTTCTCCTGGACAGGCAGTGACCATCACCGTAGCGGCTCTTAGCTCTAATAGTTGTCCAGATGCTTCTGCACAATTTACTTGTACTTCGCAGGATTGTGTGCCAGTAGATGTGACAGCTTCTGGAGTAGCAACCCATTGTCTGGATGGTAGTAATTTACCAGATACCCTCTCTGTAACTATTGCTGGCGCTATGATGGATGGAGATACAAGCTGGTCTGGCCCTGGAATCATAGATACCTTATTAGGAATATTTGATCCTGCGGTAGCAGACACAGGCTTCCATGAGATTATAGTAGCTTATCAGGAAGGAGATTGTGTATTCCTGGATACAATGACCATTGAAGTTTATCTGACTCCGTCTGCCGATTTTGCTTTCTCCTTAGATACTATTTGTTTGGGAGATACCTTAATGATTAATTATACAGGTTCAGCTGATACTTCTGCCAATTATACCTGGAATTTTAATGGCGGTATGGCCGATCCAGGTAGTGGGCAAGGACCACAGTCGGTTAGCTGGAATACCAGTGGAAATAAAATAGTTGCATTAACTGTAACAGAAAACGGATGTCCATCAGAGGTATATCTGGATACAGTTACTGTGTTGGCGCCACTTACGCCGCCCGTGGTGAGTTGTGGGCAAACAAGTACAACTTCCGTTGAATTTGTCTGGAATGCTGTAGTTGGAGCTGCTGGATATGATGTAACAGTCCTTACGGGACAAACAGGGATGTTAAATGGTACCAGCTTCCTGGTGGAAAATCTAATGCCGGAAGATACTGTAACCATTGAAGTGACTGCTATAGATGCAGGGCCTTGCTCGGATGTTAGCACTGTATTTACTTGTATTGCTGATCCTTGTCCTGACTATATAATATCAATTACCAGCATTGCCGACATTTGCCTGGATGGCAGTAATGCACCAGATACCCTTTCGGTAAATGTCAACGGAGGTGCTGGAAACGGATCAGGCATATGGGCAGGTACAGGAATCGTTAATGATACCTTAGGCGTTTTTGATCCTATAATGGCAGGTGCTGGAAGTCATGAGATTATATATACCTATACTGAAGGGCCTTGCTCGGGGAGTGATACACTTATGGTGAATGTATTTGATACACCAACCGCCGATTTCACGCTAAGTGAAACCACCATATGTATCAATGATACGATTACCATTACTTATGCAGGAACAGCTGATGCCGCTGCTAATTATACCTGGACATTTAATGGAGGTATAGCGGATCCAGGTACTGGAGTTGGCCCTCATGAGGTAAGTTGGAATACTGCCGGAGATAAAACTATCAGTCTCATAGTAGAGGAAAATGGATGTACTTCAGAAATATTTACGCAGAATGTAACAGTAGAAAACCCAATGGCTGCGCCTGTTATAAACTGTAATACAACTACTTCTTCCATTGAATTCACCTGGATGGATGTGAATGGAGCCGTAGATTATATGATTACAGTGATACAGGGTCCTGCAGGTGTACAAACTGGTAACTCCTATTTAGTAACAGGCCTGAGCCCGGGGGATGTGTCAGAAATACAGGTAGAAGCGATTGGTACAGGGCCTTGTGGAAACAGTATGGCTACCGCCAGTTGTATAGCAGAAGATTGCCCAATGGTAAGTGTAAGTATAGATTCGGTTGCTCCAATTTGTCTGGATGCAAGTGTAATGTCGATACAATTGACTGCTGTTTTGATGGGAGATAATGGTACGGGTACTGGAACTTGGTCTGGAACTGGCATCACGGATATGGCACTGGGAACTTTCGATCCGACGATTCCTGTTCCTGGAATTACGCTGGTTACCTATACTTATCAGGAGGGTAACTGCTCTTATAGTGCTAGTAGGGAAATTGTAATTAATGAACAACCAACAGCTACCTTTACAGTAGATGATAGCATCTGTATAAATTCAACAAGTACAATAACCTATACGGGCTCTGCAGGACAGGGAGCCGATTATTCCTGGGACTTTGGAGGTGGAAGTGCTGATCCAGGTACAGGAGCTGGCCCTCATGAAGTGAGCTGGCCTGATGGTGGAGATAAAACCGTAAGCCTGACAGTGACAGAGAATGATTGTGCTTCAGAGGAAGTATCCCTACAGGTCTTTGTTGATACGCTGTTGGCTGAACCTGTAATTACATGTGATCCAACTACTTTCTCTATTGAGTTTAGCTGGATGGATGTAGCTGGAGCTGTAGATTATGTGGTGACTGTTTTGCAAGGCCCAAGTGGCACACAAACAGGGAATACTTATCTGGTTGAAGGTCTTGATCCTGGCGAAATGGTAGAAATACAGATAGAGGCGATTGGTACAGGGCCTTGTGGAAATAGCATATCCAGCATGAGCTGTGTAGCGGCAGATTGCCCAATGGTAGAAGTGAGTATTGATAGCGTGCCTCCAATTTGCTTGGATGCTAATGTGATGAATATCGTATTGACAGCTACCCTTAATGGTGATAATGGAATGGGAACAGGGACGTGGTCTGGCATAGGAGTAATAGATCCTGTATTGGGCACTTTTGATCCAACGATTCCGGCCTCTAGCCCAGTAAGTGTTACCTATACTTATCAGGAGAATAACTGTACTTATACTGCTAGCCGCGATATTGTACTAAATGAACAGCCAACGGCTGATTTTACGGTAGAAGATAATATCTGTCTGGACCAGATAGCAACAGCAGCTTATACCGGTAGTGCAAGTATAGATGCTACGTATAGTTGGGATTTTGATGGAGCCAATGTGAACCCTGGTACAGGAGCAGGCCCTCATCAGTTATCCTGGGATATGCCTGGTACTTATACCATCAGTTTGACCGTAACAGAAAATGAATGTGCTTCTGAATTGTTTACTCAAACAGTACAGGTAGACGAACCATTGATCCCTCCTGTAATAGATTGCGAAACGGATAATACTTCCATTATCTTTAGTTGGGACCCAGTGGCAGGAGCTACGGGCTATGAAGTCATAGATGTTACAGGTCCTGCGGGTACGCTAAGTGGTACTACCTATAGTATTACAGGTTTAAACCCAGGAGATGAGGTAACTATTCAGGTGATTGCACAGAATGATAGTCCTTGTGGAGATGTTATGTCCAGTCAGGCTTGTATCGCTCAGGATTGCCCAGAGGTGACGATCGAAATTGACCCGATTGATGATTTGTGCGAAGATGGAATGCCTGTTCCGCTTTCTGCTACGGCTATGGGTGGCGATGGTAGTGGGACATATACATGGACAGGCCCTGGTGTAGTAGGGGATACTTATGACCCTAGCACAGTACCTCCCGGCACTTATACGATTAACGTAGAGTATGTGGAGGGAGTTTGTATTTTTAATGAAAATACTATGGTTACAGTGCATGCTGTGCCAGACGCAAGCTTTACAGTTGAAAGCCCTATTTGTTTGGACAACACGGCTACGGTTACGTATACCGGAGGCGCTGCTTTTGATGCTGATTATAACTGGTCGTTTGATGGAGGCATGGCAAATCCAGGAACAGGCCAGGGGCCACATGAGCTTAGTTGGACAGCCGCTGGTAGTTACAATATCAGCCTCATAGTAGTAGAAAATGGATGTAGTTCTGAAGAAGTAAGCCAGTCAGTCGAAGTAGAAGCTCCTTTGGAAGCTCCTATGATAAACTGTGAAACTACAAGCTCATCTATTCTGTTTACCTGGGATGCTGTAGCAGGAGCAACAGACTATCAGGTAGTCGTCTTGCAGGGAGCTTCAGGTACCTTGAGTGGTACTACCTATTTGGTAGAAGGATTAGCTCCAGGAGATGCGGTAGAAATTGAAGTTATTGCTATTGGAGACGGTGCTTGTGGCAATAGTTCTAATACTGCTAATTGTATAGCACAAGATTGTCCTCCTCTTACAGCTATGTTAAGTGGTCCGTCACTTATTTGTAGCGGAGATAACGCTAACATTAGCCTGGAAATAACATCAGATAATTCAGGTCCTTATACCGTTGTATATAGCCTCAATGGTGATACATTTACAGATGAATTCCCACTTGGCTCAACAGATATAGTAGTGGCCCTGGATGAGAGTACAGATGTTGAAATTGTCTCTATTACCAATATACAATTATCAGATTGTATTTATGGTGGCAACAATACCTTGTCAATTACAGTGGAAGAGCCTCAATCAGCAGGTATTCCGGCTACTGCAAACGAACTTTGTGAAGCATTAGATTCTTTATTTGATTTGAATGCATTACTCACTGGAGCAAGTATTGGTGGCGTCTGGACAGAAACGAGTGCAACACCTTCAACAGGAGGTGCTTTTAATAGCACTGCTGGTACTTTTTCTGCCTTAAATCAACAAGCCGGTACCTATAGCTTTACCTATACAGTTGGAGCTGGTGGCGTCTGTCCTACAGATGAAGCTACTGTTGAAATTACCATACATCCATTGCCAATTGCAGCAGCAGGGGATGATATGGAGTTGACCTGTAATATGGGTATGGTTACATTAGGAAGCAATGCATCTACAGGTGTATCTTACCTATGGACTGCAGGAGATACCATAATCATTACTGATCCTACTAATCAGTTTATTGATGTTGGGCAACCTGGTACCTATCAGTTGACTGCTACAAGCTCTTTTGGCTGTACCTCAACAGATGAAGTGAGTGTAGATGCTAATCTGGAAGTACCAACCTTCGAGACAGCACTGAGTGAAATCAGCTGCTTTGAAGCAGAGGATGGTGCTATTACATTGTCTAACTTCAATGGAGGCCAGGCACCGTATCAGGTTTCCTTTAACGGAGGAGCATTTGCAGATCAAACCCAATTCTTCAACCTGACGGCCAATAGCTACGATATCGTTGTACAGGATGCGAATGGGTGTATTTCACAGGTGATGTTGGATATGCAACAACCAGATGAAGTAGTTGTGACCTTAACTACAAATCTGGAAGGCGAGAATGTCATTCAGTTGGGAGATAGTATATTGTTGAGTGCGGTATACAATCCAGGCCTGTCGCTTGATACTATTATGTGGCAACCAGATAGTATTGGATTTGATAGCAATAATGCTTCATCAGCATGGGTGAGCCCGGCTATTACTTCCTCATTTTCTGTGACTATAATAGATGATAATGGTTGTAGTGATAGCGATGATCTTACAATCATAGTAGAAAAGAACCGTCCAGTATTTGTTCCGAATGTTTTCTCTCCTAATGATGATGGCCGTAATGACATCTTCTACATACAAGGAGGAGCAGGCATTGTAGAAGTGAAAAAGTTCAGCATATTTAGCCGCTGGGGCGAAGAACTTTTCTCCGCGGATAACTTCCAGCCCAATGACCCTAATTATGGTTGGGATGGTACTCATCGCGGAAAATTAATGGATGCGTCTGTATTTGTTTATTATGCTGAAATAGAATTTGAAGATGGAGAGGTCATCCTGTTTAAAGGAGATGTGACCTTGCTGCGATAAGAAAAGAGTAATTAATCAAAACGTGGATTTCTGGGTTGCAGTTGGTCACTGCAACCCAGTTTCTTTTGATGATAGGTGAATAGCGTTTTCTCACATATTAATATATACATCATGAAAAAGAATTTTAATCTTATTACTCTATGCGTACTCTTCCCTTTTTTATTAATAGCTCAGGATTGGTCTTGGGTAAAAGGAATTGGTGCCCCGTGGGGTAGTCAATTATTAGACATGACACATACCCAGGATGGAGGTTGGGCAATAGTTGGCAATGTCTGGTATGATTTTGAACATGAGAAATGGAGTACTGAAAATACTTTGACTGGTTTTCTGATGGTATATAATCCAGACAATACCTTTAAATGGGCGATTGATTGCGGTCCATCAGTTGATATTAGTTTATTAACCAGAGTAACTTCGCTTGAAAATGGTGATTTACTTTGTGGAGGGCGCTTTACTGATGTTGTACATATAGGAGATACTGTTTTGATAGCTGATGGTGAAGCTAACTTTATCGCTCGATATTCATTGAACGGAGAATTTAAATGGGCCCATACATTTAGTGCTAGAAGGATCGAAGATATAGCTGCGCTGCCCGGGAATAAGCTGGCAGTAAGTGGATATTTTCGACATCAGTTTACAATGGAGGACAGCACTTTTACATTTCCTGATCAGGGAGTAAATCATCCACAGCATGCTTTTGTCGCTGTTTTTGACAGCCTTGGACAAGTAGAATGGATGACGCATCAATCAGGCGATGAAGGCTTCAGTGAGATTACAGGGATAACGGCATTACCCGATAATAGCATGATAATAGGAGGTAGTGCCTGGGGAGGAAACGTTTCCTTGGCAGGACAGTTAATAATAACAAATGAAGGTCGGAATATTTTTCTGGCTAAAATAGATACGGATGGGCAGTTGCTTTGGATAAAGCAGGCATCAGGTGGTATATTGACAGATATAGAACAGGATCATGAAGGATATTTTTATGCAACAGGTTATGCTGGCCAATCTTTAATTATTAGTGATGATATTGTTTTAGAATCAGATACCTATCATTCCATAGGTTTCATCGTCAAATATGATATTGATGGGAATCCTTTATACGCAAAATTTTCTGGAGAAACAGGAAGTCTTTATCCGAAAAAAATAGCTGTAAATAGTAATTTAGTTGGAATAGCAGGGACGTATCGTAATCAAATTCATTTTGATGACTTAATTTCCCCATATAGTGGTAATAATAGCACCTTTTATGGATTCACAGCAGGATTCCGTGCTGATGATGGCCAGGCGCATTGGGTAGTAGATATTCCCTCTTATTATGGTCCAGAACAGGAATATATAGACCTCGTAGCCAATAGTATATCTATCAATGAAGAAGATCAGGTTCTGGTTGGGGGGATAATCCTTGATGATGGGCTATTCAATGGAGAATACATTACGCCGGGCGGTAACTTTGTTGCGGAACTTTCTCCTACGCTTACAGATATTCCAGCAAACCTAGTTGATGAATGGTCTTTTAAATCTTATCCCAATCCTACAAGGGATATACTGTATATTGAATTGCCAAAGCTTAAAAACAAATCCGAAGTTCAGCTCAAACTTTTCTCTAGCCTTGGTTCATTGGTGCAAGAGTTGACAATAGATAATCTCAATACAGAGAATATTGAATTGGACCTTACGGATTTAACCACAGGGCTTTATTACTGGTCGGCTACTCAAAGTGGAGCCCTTATAGGTAGCGGTAGTGTGGTGAAAAAATAAAGAGCTTATTACATAAAACAAGGGAGGAAGTGCATTGGGACTATAAAACTTCCTCCAATAACTCCCAGAGAATTATTTATATCACTTAATAAAGCTTCTATAGGCCATTTGCAGTTTTGTTAAAGTGGAAAACTTTAACGGTATCAGACATAGTAAGAATATATCATTATGTTCAAAAAATGCCTATATTGTCTTTACCATCCAAGGATAATACCCTATTTACATCTTCATTTTAGAGAATAGTCCGTAATTTTGACGTGCTGAAATGATCAGCACCATCCCAAGAACATATTTATGAAGCGAATCCTACTTCTTTGGCTATTATCGTGCGGAGCAGTATGGGCATTAGCCCAGCCCTGTGGATTGAATGATACTTTGCTAATTAATCCTAATAGCAATCCCACCTTTGATTATGAAGTTTTTAATATTTTCAACGACGATTTATCAAATGCTGATCAGGGTATTTGTGGCATAGAAATATACTTCTTGCATCAGTTTGTAGATAATTTAGTCATCGCGGTCACTTCTCCTGGTGGGCAAACAGTTACATTAACTGGGCCTAATACGAATGAGCAATTCAGTTTTACACCAGCAGCGCGATGGCGTATTACTTTTGTGTCTTGTGCTGATGTTGCACAACCGGATTTTGGCTATCTACCTGCCTGGGATAACAATCAGCCTAATAACTTTGTCGCGGGAGGACAGTATACTGGAAGTTATTATCCATACCAGGGGTGCCTGGAAGATTTTAATACAGGTACAGTGAATGGTACATGGTCTATAGAAGTGATGAATGATCCATCTCCTTATCCGGGGGCAATTCTTAGCTTCCGTTTATTATTTTGCGATGACCGGGGATTAGATTGTTGTTTTGCTGCCTCTGGTGATTTAGATTCTGATGATGATGTTTTAACCTGTGTAGGGGATTCCAGCCTGGTATTTGAGATTGATCCTATCTTTAACGGTACTCCCCCTGATTCTAATGAATATGGTTATACCTATCTTATTGCAGAAGACGCTATATTGTTAGAATATGATTCTATGCCAGATTTGAGTACTTATCCTCCTGGGATGTATCAAATATGTGGTTTATCCTATCAGCGGGAAGATTTAGATAGTTTTCCAAACCCGGATGGATTTATTACGATTGATAGTATCCGGACAAACCTGGATGGTTTAGAACCTATTTTTTGTGGAGAGGTTACAGATACCTGTATTTGGGTGGAGATATTGCCTTTGCCCGATACTAGTTTTCTCACGGAAACGATTTGTGAAGGAGATTCTCTGATGGTTGGTGATACGGTTTTATATAATGATGGGATGCACTTTATCCCCTTACAGAGTTATGCTTCTTGTGATAGCACAGTAGTAGTAGATTTGACTGTTGTCCCCACCGCAACAACACTCTTACAATTGGCTATCTGCGAAGGGGACTCGGTTCAGGTAGGAGACTCAATATACTATGATGCAGGAATTTATATAGATACCCTGGAAGGGGCATTTATGTGTGATAGTATAGTTACACTTGAATTGGACGTGTTGCAAGCTGTATTTACAGACCTTGATGAGGTAATTTGTTCTGGTGATGAATTGATGGTAGGAGATAGCCTCTTGGAAATGAGTGGATATTATGAAATATATACGCAGTCTGTTGCAGGCTGTGATAGTATTGTAAGAGTAAATTTAGAAGTACTGGAGCCAGAAGCTATAATTCTTCCTCCTGATACGCTTGATTGTGCACAAACAATGATCGTTTTAGATGGGACAACTTCTACTCCCGGGGGGCAGATTAATTTCACATGGCTAGATGCAGAAGCTATGCCATTAGGTAGTTCTAATTCCTTAAACATAGACAGCGCAGGTTTATATATATTAGAAGTAAATCAGGAGTCAGGAGGCGTGACTTGTACTCACAGGGACTCTGTTTTTGTGATAGCTGATACAATCTCTCCTATCGCTGATGCAGGCCTTACAGATACCATAAATTGTTATGACACTTCATTGGTGATTGGAGGTACTAACACTTCTATGGGCCCTGTTTATAGCTATGAATGGCAGACACTAGATGGTACAATTATAGGTAGTATTAATAATCCGTTTACGGAAGTAAATACAGAAGGAATTTATACACTTATTGTCACTAATACGGACAATAGTTGCACGGATACTGCTGCTGTTTTCATCGAAGAAGATACGATGGTGCCTATTGCTAGTGCTGGTCCGGATACTACACTTAACTGTGATCGAACAAGCCTGGAACTGGATGGTTCCGCTTCTTCAATGGGAACTGCTTTTACCTATGATTGGATATCTGACAATGGGGTAGTCCCTGTTAATGCAAATACCTTAACTCCTCAGGTTGTTGTAGATGGAATTTACCGCTTGCTAGTTTCCAACGAAATAAATGGATGTGCAGATTCTGCTTTTGTAACTGTTACATATGATACACTAAGGCCAGAAATTACTATTCTAGAGCCTGATACACTCAATTGCATGCAGACGACTCTGACTCTATTGGCCAACATATCTAATGCTGGTACGATGCCCGACTTTAACTGGACGGTGAGTAATGGAGGTAATATATTTCAGGATGAAAATACATTGATGCCACTTGTTAATGCACCTGGTACTTATACCCTTAGCGTAACAAATACGCTAAATGGATGTGATCAAATGGCAACAGTAACAGTTGTTGAGAATGTCAATCAGGTGATAGCCGATGCAGGAACAGCAGATACACTTAACTGTTTTAATGATACTATTACGTTAAATGCTGCTGGTTCCACTCAGGGAAGTAATATCAGTTATATTTGGTCTACTACAGATGGGCAATTTGCAGGAGCTAATACCGGACAGCAAGTACAGGTGAGTGCAGGAGGTACTTACCAATTGATCGTTCAGGATATAGTCACTTTATGTGCAGACACATCAGATATCATAGTAGTACAGGATACTTTAGCACCGATTGCAGATGCGGGATCTATGCGAACACTTAGTTGCGATAGCACTTTTGTGACCTTGGATGGTACCAACTCCTCTATGAGCGGCGATTTGGATTATTTATGGCTGTATGTTCCGGATTCTACACCTGTGGGTATAAACACATTGGCGCCTACGGTAAATTTGCCTGGGGCTTATATGTTATTGGTCAGTAGTCTTGAAAATGGTTGTCTGGATACTTCGTTTGTTGATGTGGCAATTGATACGATTAGTCCACTTATCGTTATTGAATCTCCAGGAATGTTAAACTGTGGTGTTCAGGAACTGGATTTGAATGCTAGTGTAATGAATGCAGGCGCTTCATATAGTATTGATTGGCAAGCCAGTAATGGAGGGGTGATTCTAAATAATGAAAACACGCTTGCTCCTTCAATTGGGGCGGCAGGCATGTATACACTTACAATCATAAATGATAGTACAGGCTGTAATAGTTTGGCCGCAGTAGTAGTACAAGATACGATTACCCAACCTCAAGTAAGCATAGCGCCTGTATCTTCCTTAAATTGTTTACTAGATCAAATTCCTTTGGATACTATAAATGCAAGTATCACTCCGGATGTGGTTTTTAGCTGGTCAACAAATGAAGGAATAATTTTAGGAGATACCAGTACCGCTTCAGTTACAGCAGCCTTGGCGGGTACTTATTATCTAACCGTAGAAGATACCCTGACACAGTGTATCGGGATAGATAGTATAGAGGTTTTGATAGATACCATTCCTCCGCTAGCAGAAGCAGGTGACGGGTTTGAACTGAATTGTTCTGTATCGGAAGGGACATTGAGCGGCAGTGGGTCAGAGACAGGAATAATGATTACTTATGAATGGACAGGGCCATGTATCGTTTCAGTTGATAATACACAGATAGATATTGATGTCGACTGTCCAGGTACCTATTACCTTATGGTAAACAATACTTCTAATGGATGTTCGGCGGTTGATAGTGTAATTGTTTTACAAGATGATAATGTACCAGTGGCAGATGTAGGAGGGAATAATTATGTGCTTACCTGTGATAGTTTGACCCTTACACTGGATGGAGAAAATTCATCTCAGGGAGTTAATTATACATACGCCTGGACAGGGCCTCAAATCCTTAGTGGAAGTAATACTTTATATCCGGAAATTGGCCTGCCCGGTCAATATACTTTAATGGTAACAGATACGGTCAATACTTGTATCAGTACTGCTACTGCTAATGTGACACAGGATACAATAAGCCCCGTTTCTGATGCTGGTGAGTTTGATGTACTTACCTGTGATAGTTTAATGGTTGAAATTGGAGGCATAGAAACCTCTGTAAATGGCCCTTATGCTTATGAATGGACCACAGAAAATGGTAATATAGTTTCTATGCCTGATCAGGTGTACATTACAGTAGATAGTGCTGGAATCTATCAATTGATTGTTGTAAATACAGAAAATGGCTGCCGGGATACTTCCTTTACAGAAGTATTTGATAATACTCAGCCACCTGAAGTTAATGCCGGCCCTGATCAAACCTTAGATTGTGCGACTCCAAGTGTTATTTTGGGAGTTGATGATGCCATGATGAGTGCCAACTTTTTTTACCAATGGTCAGGCCCTTGTATAATATCAGCAACAGATAGTAGCCAGGTGGAGGTAAATTGTGATGGAATATACGTACTAAGTGTTTATGATAACGCGAGTACTTGTACATCTTTAGATACGGTTATTGTAAGTCGGGATGATAGCTTACCAATAGCCAGTTTGCCAGATAGTTTGATGCTTTCTTGTGATGATGGTACTCTTGTTATTGATGCAAGTGCTTCGGTTGGAAGTATTTTTACTTGGTATTTGGATGGTAATTTGACAACCCTATCTGGCTTGATGCCAGTGGTAGATAGTATTGGTGTATATACACTCATTGCAGAGAATATGGAGCAGGATTGCTCGGATACTGCTTCTGTGACAGTATTGATTGATTGCTTGCCCGTAATTAGCATTGCCACTCCTGATACACTTACTTGTGCTGTACAATCTGTGTTATTGGATGCCAGTAACTCGACAGCTGGCCCTTCTATAACCTATGAATGGATTGCACCAGATGCAAATTGTCTTTTAAATGGGCAGGGTACCAGTATTGCAGAAGTTCGTTGTGGAGGTATTTATGAATTGGTAGTGGCCAATTCAGCAGTAGGGATAAGTGATACGGCACAAATAACGGTATACATGGATACAATCCCACCATTGGCAGAAGCAGGCCCTTTTGACACCTTAACTTGTGATGAACCTATTGCTATACTGGATGGAAGTGCATCTACCCAAGGGGCACATATTGGTTACCTCTGGACTCAACTGGAGGACGAGTTCTTTATGAATGATAGTTTGCAGGCTACAGTAAATAATGATGGTACTTATTTCCTTACGGTAATAGATAGTTTAACAGGATGCACAGATGAAGATGTTGTAATTATTCAACGTAGTGCGGATTTGCCAGATATTAATTTTAGTAGTACAGTAATACCTTGCCTGCAAGAAAGCTTTTGGCTGGAAGCATTTGTAGAACCACTGGGCCCTGATTATGAATATAGCTGGGAAGGAGATGTTATACTTGGAATGACAGATAGCGCTGCTGTTTTATTAGATACGGCTGGGTTGATCCGGCTGACAGTAGTAAACCCAGCGAATAATTGTACCGTTTATCGGGATATAAATGTTATTCAACAACAGTGTATTCCATGCCTGGAAGCACTGCCTGCTGATAGCCTGACCTGCGCAGTGGATACAGTAATGCTTTCTGCTTATTTCTGCGAACCTTGTGAAGGTTGTACGGTGCAATGGTCATCAAGTAGTAGCGGTACTTTCCTTTCCGCTACCGATAGCCTGGAAGTATTAGTAGGAAGCCCGGGGCTTTATACCATTACGGCTTTTGATACTTTAGGCTTTTCTGAGAGCTTGCAAATAGATGTGATCGAAAACCTCACACCTCCTCCTGTAAATGCCGGAATAGATCAAGCATTAGAATGCGATAACCCATCTGTTGGCCTTGGTATAGCGGCACCTATTGACAGCCTATATACTTATCAATGGACTTCAGAGAGTGGAGCGCCATTAGAGGTAGACACGCTTCCGCAAATAACAGTCTCTTTTCCCGACACTTTTTATTTGGAAGTCACTAATATAATTACGGGTTGTACTGCCACAGATGAAGTGGTAGTTACAATTAATACGCAGCCACCTGTAGCAGAAGCAGGAGATACGGCAATGATTACATGTGAATCACCGATCATTTCTCTGGATGGCAGCGGATCGACCTTTGGAAATAATATCACTTACTTCTGGGAAGGCCCTGAGGATGGTATCATTACAGGAGTGAATGCTTTTAATCCTGTAATAGGAGAGGGTGGTTGGTATACGCTGACTGTGACAGATACACTGACAGGCTGCTTTGCAATAGATAGTGTGTTGGTAAATGTAGATGCAGCGATACCTACTGTTCCTGAAATACCAGATACATCTTTAAATTGTGCATCCAATGTGGTTTTGCTTACGGGGACTTTGCCGGTTGGTGATGAGTTTAGCTTCTGCTGGTATCTTTTAGATGATATGGGCAATCCTATTAGTGCTTGTGTAGACATGTTGACAATTCCAGTGAGCATACCTGGAACATATCGATTTGAAGTCACGAATAATAATAATAATTGCTCCAATTCAGTAAATGTAGTGGTTGGAGAAGATTATGATTTACCAATTGCAGATGCAGGTATGGATGCCCAAATGCCCTGTACCCTGGATTCCCTGCAATTAATAGGTAGTGCTGCTCCAGATACTGCTATATTTGAATATTCATGGACAGCACAAGGGGGAAGCCTTATCTCAGAGAGCAATGTGAGCAATCCTTTTATTTATGCCCCGGATACTTACATACTGACCGTTATTAATTTGTTGAATCAATGTGAAGCCAGCGATACTGTAGTTATTAGCCTGGATGACGAAGCGCCAATTGCAAATGCAGGTATGGATACGTTTTTGACTTGTATACAAACAAGCGTTCGCCTTCAGGGAGATGTACAAACAGATAGCGGGCAATCAATTATTAGTTGGTCAACCCCCGACGGAAATATCATTTTAGATGAACAGACATTAATGCCATTGTTGGATCAGGCGGGAACCTATATAATTTCTGTTACAGATCCAGCTAATGGATGTACTTCTCAGGATACAGCATTGGTCACTGATTTTATAGACCCACCGATTGCTGCTATTATTGATACCAGTCAACAACTGAATTGTAAGCAAGATTCTATAGTATTAGATGCGGGTATTTCTATGGCATCTACAAGTGCAACATTGTCTTATGACTGGAGGCGTTTGCCTATGGGGACTATTGGAATAGATGATACCATAGTTGTCGGCAATACAGGCACTTATTCATTGATCGTAACAGATGATTTAAACGGATGTAAAGACACTCTTACTTTTAATGTTTCCAGTGATTATACAATTCCTGGAGTAGCTATTAATAATCCTGAATCAATTACCTGTATCAGAGAATCGGTTACGCTTGATGCCACTGGATCATCTGTGGGAGATGAGTTTGAATATATTTGGATTGCCCCTGATGGCGATACATTGTCGCAAAATGGGCTTGTGTTAGAAGTATCTGAGGCAGGAGAGTATATTTTCCTTGTCACAAATTCTGAAAATGGATGTCTTGATTCTGTGACACAAGAGATTGTGGCCGATACAGTAGCACCAATTGCATCTATCCTATCACCAGAGCCTCTGGATTGTATAATAACTACTAGTGTATTGGATGGAAAAAATTCTTCTGTGGGAGATGATTATGAATATCATTGGACAATTGTTTCTCCAGATGCGGTATTATTGAGTGGTCAGGATAGTTTGGTAGCTGTTGCCGGATTTGCTGGAATGTATGCGCTGGAGGTCACCGATATATCAAATGGTTGTACAACTTCAGATACTACTGAAGTTGTCGTTCTTGCTGCGCCGATAGAAGATGTACTTTCTGAAATAATTCCTCCATCCTGTAAAGGGAGGCTTGACGGAGAAGTATTGATAGATAGTATTATTGGAGGAGCTCCTCCATATCTTGTTTCATTTGATGATGGGCCCTTTATGTCAGCTACAGTGTTTAGCAATTTAGCTCCTGGTATTTACAGTTTATCAATTGAAGATAGTAATGGATGTACATGGCAAGATTCATTGGTCGTACCAGAAACTAGTACACTTGAGGTAAACCTGGAAATGGATGCTACTATCCTATTAGGACAATCTGATACCTTAATTGCTATACCAAGTACTACAGAGATTGACTCTGTTTGGTGGTGGCCTACTGATGGGGTACAAATACCATCTGATCCTTTATCTTATATTGTTGCTCCTGATATTACAACTGTATATTCTGTTTGGGTAAGCACAGCAAATGACTGTATTGCAACTAATCATGTTACGATTAAGGTAAGAAAAGATGCACCAATCTATGCTCCAAATATTTTTTCTCCTAATGGGGACGGAAATAATGATGTGTTCCTACTTTTTGCAGGCTCAAGTGTGGTGACGATCCATGAGTTTAGGGTATTTGACCGCTGGGGAAATATGGTGCATGAAGCAACTAATTTTGCTCCTAATGATGAACAGTATGGTTGGGATGGGAATTTTGAAGGATACCCTATGGACCCTGCCGTCTTTGCCTTTTATGCAGAAATCGAATTAACAGACGGCAGGGTTGAGATCATAGAAGGAGAGGTGTTGCTGATGAGATAATAAAATCTTATGCTAAAATTTTAACAAGATCAACAATACCACCTATAATGTATTGAATGCCAATAGCCATTACGAGGAAACCCATAATGCGGCTAAGAGCTTTTAGTCCTGCAACTCCTAATACTTTATGTAAATAGGGAGAAGAACGCAATATCAGATATACGACCATACCCATTGCAATGATTACTCCTGCGATGATACCTCTGGAGTGCCATTCCGGAAATTCTGAAAAAGTTCCTATTAGATAGGAAATAGAACCAGGGCCGGAGAGTAAAGGCATTGCTAGAGGTGAAAATGAGATATCATCTTTAGTTAGGGCTTCTTCCTTTACTTTGTTGTTAATAGCTCTGCCTTCTGCAAATTTGCCATTCAATAAAGAAAATCCCGATGTTAAAATAACCAGGCCACCAGCAATACGCATAGCATTGAGGCTAATACCGAAGAAGCTTAGTATAAGCGAACCTGCCAGAAAGAAAGCCATCAATATCATAGTAAAATAAAGGCTAGTATTCAGCGCAGTTTGAGTTCTTTCGGCTTTGGTATAATGAGGTGTCATGGCCAGAAACACCGGTACTGCTCCCATTGGGTTTACCAGGGAGAACAGAGATACCAATACTGAGAAAAACAATTCTACCATTTCTTTCTTTTCTTTTATCACTCCAATCAGGAGTGAAGATGATAAATGTTTTGTTAATGTAAAATATAATTCTGAAACAAAGACGTCTAACCCTTAATTCCAGCACAATCTGTGGAATTGGGGCGCGAAAATAGAAATACATCGCCAATTGTCAAATAGTTCCAGAAAAGAATGAAAAAATTTTAGAGAAGAAGTTTTTACTAAATAAATAGCAAGGAAAAAAAGGCTGGTTTTTAGGTTGAAGGGGCTGCATTTGGCTTGAAAGTGTTAGGAGAAGGCATAAAAAAGGGGGAGCCAAAAAAAATAGCTCCCCGAGAAAAACACCTAAAACCCATATTCATATCATGAAAACCTTTCCTAAATTCTTGTCAAATGTTGCTTCAACCGGGAGTAAACACCCCCCGACAAATATTGCTTTTCACCTTCCCGGTTGAAAACAACTGCATTCCCCTTGAATTCTGGTATCTAACTAATTTCAATCTTTATGAAACTTCGTTATCACCTTAATTGTACGACCTTGAGACGCAGGTTTCCGAGAAGGTCACATTTTTTTTATTAAAATTTTTTGTGCTTGTGTTTTGTCTGACTTCTAGAAAGCAAAGTTACATAAAATTCTTAAACTTAGTATGTGATGTAGGTTACAATATCACGTATTTCAAGGATTTATCTTGTTCAGTAAGATAAAATCTGAATGATTAGTGACAGTAAAAACTTTAAACAATGAATCGACTTAATGGTTTAGAAAACTTCATTAATAATGCCTGGTATCTGTTATCTAAAGCTGTTGAGACTAGAGAAGGAAATTTTAGAAATGGGGTGTTAGCAACTAATTATGAGGGAGTAAGGAATAAAATTAGCCAACGTATTGTCGTACTCCGACAAGTGACAATCGCTCAGCGGGCGTTGGTGTTTTTTACAGATATAAGGTCCGATAAGTGGATGGAAATGTTACATGCTCCCAGAGTGAGTTGGTTGCTTTGGGATGAACAAAAAAAACTACAACTTAGAATGTATGGAAAAGTGCGTCTCGAAGTAGCTACACCGGCTACGCGTAAAATTTGGAGTAAGCTTCCTTTAGATGCCAAAAAAAACTACGCTGCAAAGTTTCCTCCTGGTACTCGTATACAAGGCCCAGCTGATGGGCTGCCTGATGTATGGAATGAAGAAATAGCAGAAATAGCATATCAGTATTTTGGTATGGGAATATCAATTATAGACAAAGTACAGTGCCTACATCTACATCCTCAAGGGCATCGACATGCTGCTTTTGAATGGAAAAATGACCGATGGGAAGGAAGTTGGCTGGTACCTTAAAAGGAGAGAAGAGATCATAAATGAATTTCCTGCAAATAGTACCAGTTTCCAATCCTTAGGTAGGTTTTGAGTTGGTACTATTTGCGGAAAACCAGGGTTTATAAGATCTTATTATTTTATCATCATCTGGCTGAATCTAGCTGCAAATCAACTTCTATTTCTTGATCATCACGCCTTAAGCGAATTTTTACGATATCTCCAGGTTCATACTTTTCTAGTGCTAAAATTAGATCATTATTGGAGGTGATTGGCTCATTTCCCATTCCTACGATTAGATCTCCAAGGATAATAGCTCCACGGCGATCCCTCATTGTAGGGCGAATTCCCGCAGCATCTGCGCCGCTATTTTCGATTACATCAATTACCAGTGCTCCTTCCAAACCAAGCCTGCTGACAATCTGTGGGCGAGCTAATTCTACCCCCATACTCGGGCGTTTAACCATGCCATATTCTATCAATTCAGGTACAACCCAACTAACTACATCTACAGGTATAGAGAAGCCTATGCCAGCAGATGCTCCCGAAGGGCTATAAATGGCGGTATTGACGCCTATTAACCTGCCAGAAGAATCAAGCAATGGGCCTCCTGAATTGCCCGGATTGATAGCTGCATCGGTTTGGATAACATCTCTTATCGGAATACCTGCTACGGATTCTATTTCTCGGCCAAGCGCACTGACAATACCAGTTGTCAGTGTTTGATCTAACCCGAAAGGATTGCCGATAGCATATACAGATTGGCCTACTCTCAAATCTTCTGAAGTACCTACAGGAATCGGATATAATTGATCAGCAGGCACTTCTATTCGCAAAACGGCAAGATCTTTTTCAGGAGCTTTTCCTACTAAAACAGCTTGCCAGGTAGAACGATCACTCAAAGTAACCGTTGCTCTATCTGCTCCTTGTATTACGTGATAGTTGGTAATAATATGGCCTTTGTCGTCCCATACAAAACCCGAACCACTACCCCGTGGTATTTCCATTGAATTTCTGGTAAAATAATCTGTTCTTACATTAGAAGTTGTAATGAAACAAACAGATGGTGCTGCATTTTCGAAAAGTCGAATATTGGCTAATTCCTGAGGGGTCAGGCCATTGCTGGGAGTTGTGGCACGTTGATGAGGAAGTGTAGTAGCGGGCTTGCTAACGGCTTCTTCATCAATGATGGTATCTGTTTCTACTGTTTCTTTTTCAGCTTCTGGAGCACGATTAGTCCAGGATACTCCAGCAAAAAAACCGAGTACTAAAAGAGCAATCCAGATAAAAAACCTAAATTTTCCAGACATATGATTTTCATTGGTTGTGGTCAATAATTAATTATCAGGAATTTTGAACCAGTTCATGTACTAAGTTTTACGTTTTTTCTTCTTAGCAGCAGGGAACAATACATTGTTCAGTATCAGGCGGTATCCGGGAGAATTAGGATGTAATTCCAGGTCTGTTTCTGGATCGTGTACATAGTGGCGATAATCTTCAGGATCATGACCACCGTAAAAAGTCCAAAAACCTTTGCCTATGCTATTGTGAATATAACGAGCTTCTTGTGCAGGCTTGTTTTCTCCCATTATCAAGACATTGGACTTGATAATATTTTTTCTAAAAGCCGTTGTTTGTCCCATAAAGCCTTTCACCGTGCGAGTATGGTTTTGCGTGAGCATAGTAGGAACGGGGTCCCATTTTGCAGAAAAATCAAAAAGTGTAAAATAGTCCTGTTCAGCAGGTACATTACGCCCTCGGCTATGATCTATATCAGAATATTCGTACTCAAGAGGATTCATAGAAAGCCTGAAATTTTCGAAAGCAAAAGTTCTGCTGAAGTCAAGCTTTGATTGTACTCCGGGGTCCATTGGATCACCATCATACATATCGGCACAAATGTCATGCCCCTCCGCCGCAAGGGCTATGTCATAGGTGTCGGTTGCTGAGCACATGGCAAACATGAACCCTCCTCCAACTACATATTCCTGAATTTTTTTGACTACAGAAAGCTTAAGCTCTGATACTTTTGCAAAACCTAGTTCAGTTGCGAGCTCCTCCATCTTTCGCTGATTCTCTCTATACCACTGTTGGTTGTGATAAGAACGATAAAAGCGCCCGTATTGGCCAGTAAAATCTTCATGGTGCAAATGCAGCCAATCATACTTCACTAACTCATCATTTATAACTTGAGTATCGTAAATGGTTTCATAAGGGATTTCTGCATAAGTAAGAACGAGGGTTACTGCATCATCCCAGGGCTGTATTTTTTCACCGCGCGCGTTAAAATCTGGAGTGTAGACAGCAATTTTAGGAGCTTTTTCCAATTTCATGGCATCCATATTTGCTTCGGGATGGGAAATGTCTTCCAACATCTTATTGAATTGAGCATCGGGAATGATTTCATAACTAACGCCCCTGGTTAAGCATTCTCTCTCAAAAACGCGATTATGCTGAAAGGCAAAACTACCTCCTCGGTAATTAAGCAACCACCAGGCTTCATTCCCACCAGCCAATACCCAATAGGCAATTCCGTAGGCTTTTAGGTGATCCTGCTGGGTCTCTGCATCCATAGGTATAAGGATATAAGCTGCTTGCAACTGTATCGCTACAAAAGCCATTATTATGAACATACCTAATTTCTTCATTTGTATTTGTAGTTTTGTCTTTTAAATAGAGTCCTTTTAGACAAATCTCGTGAGAAATGTGTTTGAGAGGTAGAGAAGTCGCTAAAAGAAGCAATATTTCTACCTAAATCATTTATTCAAAATTTCGAGATTCGTATAAAAGCTATCTTGAACAAGCATAATAGCTTAACATTTAAACGAAATAAACAAATTTTGGAAGGATGTTATTCATTTTTAACAAAACTGTAACAAAGAGTGCATCCTTGAGCGCGCAAAATCCGTTATTATTGCAAGCTTCAAAATAATATTCATCTTCCATGAGCAATATCAGCTTTCAGTATCCTTCCTGGTATCTTATCTTGTGTTTTGCATTAGGCCTTGCTTATGCTTTAATCCTTTATTACCGAGATACTACTTTCAAAGATCAAGCCAGTTGGCTAAAATGGCTGATGGGAATATTACGCTTTTTGTCAGTTGGGCTGATTGCAAGCTTGTTGCTCAGCCCATTACTAAAAAGCATCATTACTGATGTGAAAAAACCTGTTATTGTTCTGGCACAAGATGGTTCTGAATCAATAGGTATGGAGATGAGTGATGAAGAAAGAACCAGTTACAAAACAGCTTTAGATCAATTGCAAAGTGAATTGGGAGATGAATATGATTTGAAATCTTATACTTTTGGTAGTGAAATAAGAGAAGGTATAACGTATAATTTTGAAGATAAGTCAACAGATATTGCAGCATTATTAAGCAACACTTATGACTTGTACAGCAATCAAAATCTTGGTGCTGTAATTCTGGCATCAGATGGAATTTATAACGAAGGAAGTAATCCTGTGTATGCCAGTGCTCAATTGGCAGCACCTGTATACACAATTGCGCTGGGAGACACAACTCCTCGTCGTGATTTGATAGTAAAGCGCGTTTTCCATAACAAGATTGCTTATTTAGGAGATAAGTTCAGCGTTCAAATTGATTTACTTGCAGATAATGCTACAGGAAGCAACAGCCAGTTGAGCGTTTATAAAGTAGATGGCAGCGGCACTCGATTACTGCATCAGGAAGCAGTTTCCATTGGTAATAGCAGTTTCTTTACCACTCGTGAAGTAATACTGGAAGCTAATAATGCAGGAGTACAAAGATACCGGGTAGTCTTTGGCCAGGTAACGGGAGAAGTAAGTACCCGCAATAATTCCAAAGATATTTTTGTAGATGTATTAGATGCCCGACAGAAGGTATTGGTATTGGCCAATGCTCCTCATCCGGATATTACGTCTATCAAGCAGGCTTTAACTTCCAATAAAAATTATGATGTAGAAATTGATTACGTCTCAAATTTTTCAAGCCAGCTTTCTGCTTATGATTTTGTTATCCTGCATCAACTACCTAGCAAATTAAATGATGCAGCAGGAATACTCAATCAGATTCAAAATAATAAAATTCCTCATTTGTTCTTCGTCGGAGCTCAGTCTGATCTCAGCCGTTTTAATCAGGCTCAATCATTGGTTAGTATTACCAGTGGAAGTGATAATTTAAACCAGGTACAGGCAAGGGTTAATCCTGCATTCAGTCTATTCAAATTGACTGAAGAACTGAAAAATGAACTGCCTAACTTTGCCCCGGTAATTGCTCCTTTTGGGGACTATAAAATAGGAGGAGAAAGTGAAATTCTCTTATATCAGCGTATTGGTAAAGTAGACACTCAATATCCATTGTGCTTAATCGGAGAAAATAATCAAGTTAAAGTCGGAGTATTTTGTGCGGAAGGTATATGGAAATGGAGGCTGTTTGATTTTCTGCAAAATAATAATCACGAAATATTTGATGAGGTAATTACTAAAACGGTACAATACCTTAGCCTAAAAGAAGATAAGCGTCGTTTCAGGGTAAACCTAAGCAAGAACATTTTTGATGAGAATGAGGCCATTTATTTGGATGCAGAGCTATATAATGAAAGTTATGAACTAGTAAATGAACCAGATGTTAGCCTCTCTATTGCAAATGGAGAAGGAAGAGAGTTTAACTATACTTTCAATAAAAGTGGAAATGCATACACTTTAAATGCCGGGATTTTACCCGTTGGAGATTACACTTTCAGAGCGAATACTAATTATAATAGCGAAAACTTTAATTACACAGGGCAGTTTAGTGTGCAACCAATCCAATTGGAATCTTATGCAATGACAGCAGATCACAATATGCTGAAGTTGTTGAGCGAAAAATACGGAGGACAGCTATTTTACCCCGATAATATTGCTTCTATAGCATCCTTAATACAATCAGAAGAAACACTGAAGCCCGTTATCTATGAAACTGCCAAAACAAAACCACTTATCAATCTCAAATGGCTGTTTTTCTTATTATTGACTCTGCTGACAGCCGAGTGGTTTTTGAGACGCTATTTTGGGGCGTATTAGAAACAAAAGAGCATATATATGACAATTTACGCAACTAAAACTGCTGATAATTGAAGAAAAAATATAATTATTTTTTAATTCAATTATTTGGTTTTCAGTTGTTTGTGTCTTGTTGAGTGGTGCTTTTTTTTCAATAATTCAGCTTTTTTGTCTTTGTTTTCAACCTACTTTATAAACACATTTGTAATGTGAGACGAACTAATTCTCTATGAATCAGAAACCTGACTTATTGAAAATATTAGGCTTTTGATGCATAAAAAATTTAGTTAAATTGAATTATATGTAGTAAGAGATCGTTTATGATATGGCAGGCATTTTATTAATATTAAGTTAGGTAAGTAAAAAAATCGTTAAATGTAGGCTAAATAGCCAACCATAACTTGAAGCTTATCGTCAATAGTAATAAATTGCACCCACACAATGTTGCTGGAGGTAATTAAAACAGATCAGTAACAAAACAAACGCGCCCTATACTGGAATCAATAAATAAATCCAGGTATAGGATAGAGTGAGAAAGTACGAAGCGTTCAACACTATCAACATCTTTCTCACGCGGTTAATTGAGGTTGTAAAATAGGCTTAGTAGCACTGCTGCTAAGGAGATTTTCTATTGTTTTTTTTGAGCTTAAAATGTATTGCATTGTGAGCTCCTGGAATACTTATATCAATTTTTAACGCATAAACTTTAAAATCCTATGAAAAAATTCATGCTGCTCTCTGTTTGTGTATGTTTAGCTTTTCAATTTGTAAATGCCCAAAGCTACAAGCAGAAGCCAAGACCGAAAGACAAATATGTAAATATCAATGCTGGCATTGGTATTGTACCAACCTTTTTTAAAGATGCAGGTAAAGCTGAGTTATTACCTCTTTCTCTTTCTACTGACTTCAAGTTGGCAAAAAACTTCAGCCTGGGAGTTTACATTGGACATTCTGTTACTAAAACAGATTTGAAGTTGATGCGAGATGGTACTTCTGCTCAGTGGCGCAATAGTTATACCGCCACAGGCGTAAGAATGGCTGGACAGAGCAATGATTTGAACGGTTGGAATTTATATGGAGGAATGTCAGTAGGTTATAGTCATTCCAACATTGAGATGATAGAAGGAGATTTGATAAAAGTAAAAGACCACATGGGGATAAAAGATAACTCAGGAAAAATGCTTATGACAGGCTTTTTAGGAGCGAGGTATAGTTTCACACCCAAAGTCGGTATGTTTGGTGAATTAGGAATGGGCGCTGCTTTAGCCACTGCAGGTTTAAGTATACGCCTATAATTAAGAATAAATCGCTATTATTAGAGTAAAGCGCGATGCTTCCAATTGGTAGCTCGCGCTTTTTTAGTTATTTATTCTATTCTTGTAATATCACTATTACCATGACATGTCTTCATCAGTACCTGCCTCAAGGCTAGGGCTATCTGATTCTGAAGAAACAGCCTGTTCGTCAGAAGCATCCTCTTCTTTATCGTCCTTATACTCATTAGAAGCCTTTAATGCTTCGTATTCTTCATGGCGGCGGGTATACTCATCATAGTCATAGTCTGGCATTAATTCCGTCTTAACGTGATTGATGGCTTCTTCCAGACTTTCTATGAATCGATTGAAGTCTTCTTTGTAAAGGAAAATTTTATGGCGTTCATATCCATCCCCATTGAATTTTTTAGTGCTTTCAGTTAGGGTAAGGTAAAAATCATCGCCTTTAGTTTTCCGCACATCGAAGAAGTAGGTTCTACGCTTACCTGCACGCACCTTCTTGGAGTATACACTCTCAAATCTTCTTTGGCTTCTCTCGTTGTCCACTTTTAACGAATTTTGTTACTTGAAAAGAGTTAGTCTCCTACAAAAGTAAATATTTGTAGAAGATTTCAAAAAAATTGTATCGCAAAGTAAACAAACTACAACCACTTCACTAATGGAATGTCTTGTTGGTGTGGAAGTGCCTCGTGTTTTGGAAATGCTCTGAACCCATATTCATAAACACCCGCCAATTGAGGATCGATTTCACAAGCGAAGGTACCTACACCATTACTGACACTTACCAATGAGAGCGATTCTTTAACTCTGACTTCCAACTGCTCATCATTAACACGCTGGAAAAAAAGTATTTCTACCCCTACATTTTCCCCTTTAATACCGTTTAATGCTATCTGTAACTCGGCAGTGAATATTTGGCCAACCTGAAGCGCTTCATTATCGGTATCAAAAGTTTTGGCATTAATCAAGCTTAAGCCATCCCATCGATCATAAATAGAAGCTTTCCAGCTCGCAAGTTCTTTCGCCAATTGATAGCTCTTCTGCTTAATAGTCCGGCCTCTTTCAGTAAGCTTATTATAAAAACGTTCATAGTAGTGATCGAGCATTCGCTTCATGGTAAATACAGGAGCTACTTCTGCTATGATCGTTTTTATATAATTTACCCATATTTCAGAAACGCCATTCTCCTGGCGGTCGTAGAATTTCGGGACAATATCATATTGCAGGGTATTGTAAATCGATTCAGCATCTAATTCATTCTGTAATTGCTGATCATCATAAGTACGCTCCAGCGGGAGTGCCCAACCTGCATCAAGCTGATATCCTTCTGCCCACCAACCATCTAGTACACTAAAATTCATTACACCATTTAGGGCCGCTTTCATTCCGCTGGTGCCTGATGCTTCTTTAGGGCGGGTAGGAGTATTCAGCCAAATATCTACCCCCTGGACTAGCAACTTAGCCATTTCCATATTATAATTTTCCAGGAAAATGACTTTGCCAATGAACTCCGGACGCTTTGATATAGCATATATCTGCTTGATTAGGTCTTGCCCTCCCTGATCGGCAGGATGCGCTTTACCTGCAAAAATGAAAATAACTGGTTTGCCTTCCTGATTAACTATCTCTGATAGCCTTTCCAGATTGGTAAATAATAAATGGGCCCGCTTATAGGTTGCAAATCGACGTGCAAAACCAATTACCAAAGCATCATCTTCAATAGCATTGATTACTTCAAAAATGCTACGAGGGTTCTCTCCACGGCGCGTAAGCGTGTCTTGTAAACTATCTTTTACATAGGAGAGAAGACGTTGTTTGAGTTGATTGCGGATTTCCATAATCTCACTACCGTCAACCTCTTGTATTTTGCGCCAATACTTTTTATTGGATTGATCTTTGATAAAATCCTTACCAAAAGTTTTTGAGTATAATTGGTGCCACTCATGAGCTATCCAGGTAGGATAATGGACACTATTGGTAACATAGTGAATATGTAATTCTTCTGGATTGTAACCGGGGTACAATACATTAAACATTTCCTGAGAGACAGAACCATGTAATTTACTTACCCCATTGACTTCCTGAGACAATCGAATGGCCAGATGGCTCATAGAGAACAATTCATCTCTATTATCCGGGTTGATTTTCCCAAGTGCTACAAACCTTTGCCAGTCTATCCCCAAATAGTCAATATAACTTCCCAGGTAGTTATATAAAAGGCTTTCATGGAAGTAATCATGGCCAGCAGGTACAGGAGTATGAGTCGTGAATAAAGAAGTTGCACGTATTACTTCAAGCGCTTGCTCATAACTCATCCCTTCACCATGAATGAAACTTTTCAGGCGTTCTAAATTTAGGAATGCAGCATGGCCTTCATTACAATGATATATATCGGTGTGAATATCTAGTGCTTCTAAAGCTCTTACACCACCAATTCCAAGTAGCATTTCCTGTTTTAGCCGGTGTTCATTATCGCCTCCATAAAGCTGATGAGTAAGACTTCTGTCTTCCCAGCTATTTTCCGCAATATCTGTATCTAATAGGTATAGAGAAATCCGGCCAACTCTTAGCTCCCATATCTTGGCAAATACCAGGCGGCCTTTCATGCCCACACTAATCTTTACCCACTCTCCATCTTGATCTTTCACAGGGTGTAAAGGAAGTTGGGTGAATTTTTGAGCAGGATAATTATTGATTTGCTCTCCGTGGAGTGAAAGAGATTGTTGAAAATAGCCGTAGCGATACAATAGGCCTACCGCAACTAAATTACTATTACAATCACTTGCTTCTTTTAGATAGTCACCTGCCAAAACTCCTAGTCCGCCAGAATAAAGCCGTAAGGAAATATGAAGGCCGTATTCCATGCTGAAATAAGCAATGCTGGGACTATTTGCAGCAGGCTGCTGTTTGATATAGTTGTTATAGTTTTTCTCAACAGATTTTAATTGAGCCATGAAATCTTTGTCAACAACCAATTCATTGATTCTTTCAGGGCTAAGACTATCTAATAATACTACTGGATTATAACGAAAGTCTTTTATCCATCTTTCCGGATCTATATATTTGAACAAGCTGATGGCGGGCTCATTCCACGACCACCATATATTGCTGGCAATTTCATTAAGGGGCATTAGCTCCTTAGGCAATTGAGATTTGATAAATATTCTCTTTAAGCTTATTTGTTGATCTTTAAGTTGTCCGATCATGTTCATTAGCTTTTTTGATTGAGGGGCAAAATTAGTATTTATAAGTGGTAAGCCACAAGTAATCTTGTAAAAAATACACTAAGTGTAGTTGACTCAGCCCTCAAAAATATTGATTTCGATAGATAGATACCGTCTTGAAATGAAACATTTTACCAGCTTTATTTGTACTTCTTTTTTAAATCTTTAAACCTATGAGTGCTTCTGCTGAAATGCCTTATTTTATAAAACCTTCCATGAATCTTTCACCTGAAGAGAAGAAACAGGCGTATGAAGAAGCGCTTGTAGCTATCTATGCTAATTTGGAAGGCGAAAAAAGCATTGTCCTGAAAATGGCCACCATCAATTGTATTTTAAAAACCTACCTGCCATACTACTATTGGGTTGGATTTTATATGGTAAGTGGCTCGGAAATGTTATCCGTAGGGCCCTATCAGGGGACCTTGGGCTGCCTGCATATCCCATATAATAAAGGAGTATGCGGTAGAGCCGCCAGAGAAGAGCAAACACAAATCGTAAAGGATACCCATCAGTTGGATCAGGGGACAGCTCATATTGCCTGTGATCCAAACTCTAGTTCAGAGATAGTAGTTCCTGTTATGAATGAAAATGGAGAACTAATAGCTGTTTTTGATGTAGATAGCACGCTTAAGAACTCTTTTGATGAAATGGATCAGGAATATCTAGAAACAATGTTCAATAAGTTATTCTGATTTTAGGTGCTAAACGATATTTGTTATAGAATTATAAGAATATTTTTTATTTGTTTTTCCAATGTTTTTCTTTTGAAAAAGGTTTAATAAGTGTTATTATTGTAATGATTTCCCTCCTTTTGTATTTCTCCCATTTGCTAAATTATCTGTCAAATTGATACTATTAACTAGGTTTTGATTAGCTAGTATTGATTTTATAGTACCATATGTTACTGGTTCTTAGTTAGAAGGGTAGCTGTTTAGTGCTGGTTTGTATTTAATTGTGACCTGGTCTGCTTTTCTCGTCTTAAGAGCAACCTAATATATTATTCAAATATTCGCAAAAGCTAAAGTCTTATGAAACATTACTTGTACAAAGTAAAGACACTGCATCTTTTTCTTTTTATCTTTCTATGTTTACTCAATCATACCGTTCAGGCAATAGATTATGGTAGTGATACTGATATTAATTCACCAACCACAATCAATGATGGTATGGTGATTAATGGCGGTGTAACAGTCACGGTCAATGCTAATATTACAGTTACAGGAGGAACAATTGATATTAAACCAGGAGGAACCTTAATAATATCATCTGGAGTAACCTTAACAACGAATCAGGATTTGGTAAATGATAATGGGACTGTAACAATCAATGGTATTTTTGATACTACAGGGAGTAAATTTGAGAATAAAGCGGGGGGGACAATCAATGGTTCTGGAAGTATCAATTACTCAGGTAGTACTTCAATGATTAATAATGATTCTTCCAGCTTTTTTGGATATACGGGAGGTGATCCGACTGGAAGCGGAGGGCCTTGTTCTGGAGGGACATGTTCGAATGCTGCTTTGCTACCTATTGAATTGCTGACATTTAAAGGAAGACAACAAAGTAATAGTCTACTTTTGGAGTGGTCTACTGCCACAGAGATCAATAATGATTATATGCTCATTGAGCATGCTACAGATGGCCGTCACTTTACAGAAATTGGTAAAGTAGCAGGAGCTGGTACTAGCACTACAATACAGCACTACTCTTTTAAGCATGAGCAAGCTGTTAATGGGATCAACTACTATCGCTTAAAGCAAGTCGATTATGATGGGAAATTCACTTATCATCATATTATTCCTGTCACCTTCGAAGGAGGAGCAGGTATTGTTTCTATTTTTCCTAATCCTGCCAATGATCGCCTAAATATTCAATTATCTGTTTGGACAGAAGGAGAATTATCTATGCAAATACTGGATAAGAAAGGGCGGATAATCGAAGAAGAGCAACAGCCTGCCTCCAATATCATCTCTATGGATGTGCATACGCTACAATCGGGCATGTATTTTCTACGAATTTTAGCAGCGGATCGCAGCGAAATCATCCGTTTTAAGAAATCCTGATTGTTGAGAGATTCCTGAAATTTTGTAGTGATTACTTACCTTTGCGGTTCTAAAAAGGCTGCAAGTGGAATCAACAAAAAATATATCAATAGATACTTATGATTATGAACTTCCGGAGGAGCGCATTGCTCGTTTCCCTCTGGAAGTTCGTGATACCTCTAAACTACTACTTTACAAGCAAGGCGAGATCGATACTGCCGTTTTTAAAGAACTACCCCAGCACTTACCAGATCGTACGCTTTTACTTTTCAATGATACTAAAGTCATTCATGCAAGGCTCCATTTTAAATTGCCCAATGGAAGTAAACTGGAAATTCTATGCCTGGAACCTTTAGCTCCGGCAGAATACCAACAAAATTTCTCTAGTAGGGAGCAGGTCCGTTGGAAGTGTATGGTAGGAGGAAATAGGAAATGGAAGAGTCGAGAAATCAATAAGGAAGTCCTTACTAAAGCAGGAGTTATAAATCTGAAAGCTAGCCGCCTGGGTAGAGTAGAAGATGCATTCGAAATTTGTTTCGAATGGGATAATGAGGATTATTCATTTGGAGAATTATTAGCAGAAGCTGGAATCATTCCTTTACCTCCTTATTTGAAACGAGATGCAGAGCCTTCAGATAAAGGCAGGTACCAAACCGTCTATGCCAGAGAAGAGGGATCTGTTGCTGCACCTACTGCAGGCCTCCACTTTACAGAAGATGTATTTGAGGCATTAGATAAAAAAGGAATTGAGCGTGAATTTATTACGCTTCATGTAGGTGCGGGAACTTTCAAGCCTGTTAAAGCAGATCGATTGGAAGGGCATCATATGCATGAGGAGACCATTTATATCAAGCGAAGCCAACTAGAACAGATTCTTAATGCCTTAAAGGATAATCGTCCTATTATTCCTGTAGGCACTACGAGCATGCGTTTGCTGGAAAGTTTGTATTGGCACGGCGTACAATTGCTTAATGGTAATCCGTCCAATACCATTAATGTAAGGCAATGGGACCCCTACGAAACAGATGTAAAGTGGAAGGCTGTTGATGCCATTAATGCTATATTGGAAGCGCTGGAAAAAGAGAAAGAAGAGGTTTTGCAGGGACAAACTCAAATTATTATAGCTCCAGGTTATACTTTTCGCTTGGCTAAAGGTTTAATCACCAATTTTCATCAACCCAGAAGTACACTACTTTTACTGATCGCTGCACTTATTGGCAATGATTGGAAAACTGCCTATCAATATGCTTTGAGCCAGGATTTTCGTTTCCTCAGCTATGGAGACAGTAGTTTGTTATTACCTTAATGGGCTCGTGTTTAATTTCGGATTTCGGAAAATGGATTAGCTGTCCTAGTACTCTATTAACACTGAAAAGACGGGTAAGGACTTCGGAGAAGTCGGAAGTTTGTTGAAAAAGACTATGATGGAAATTTCGACTTCGGATGAAGTCGCCTATGCTGTTATTTGTGTGACTTCATCCGAAGTCGAAAACTTTTTTGCCTAGGCAAAAAAGATGTGATTTCTCTGAAATCATTACTCTGACAACACTCTGCTTTTCACAATTAACAGAGCACTAAGATTGTATTTTTATGGCAGTTAAATACTTAGGCCTAAAAATTTCTTGATTCATCTAAACTATATCAATAATATGCCGAACTCCACCAATCACCAATCACCAATCACCAATCACCAATCACCAATCACCAATCACCAATCACCAATCACCAATCACCAATAAGTCCGAAACATACATGTAATAAATCGCTTATCTTCTAAACCTCTTTAAACCCCTCTAAACTTCCCTAAACCTAAACTCTAAACACCACATCACCATATCACAATATCACTCTCCCCCCAACGTAGCTGATAAGCGTAGTTGGGATATCACCACATCGCCACATCACTCTCCCCCTGTCTTCGGCGGCAACATCATCGCAGGAAAGCCATTTGCAGCAGCTTCCAAAAACTGGCTAGCTGTTTCTTTGATCGTATTTTCTATAGGGATATATTCAAAATTAAGAGCTTCAACCGATTTCTGATTATTATAATAAAAAACACGACTTGAATTGTTGGCTGTTTCTTTGGTAAGAAGAGGAGGTTTGCCACTTAATTTTGATTGTAGCCAGGCTAATCTCCAGGCAATCGCTTTTAATATAGGACTAACTTTAATCGTAGGAGGTTTTTTGTTGAGATATTTGGAAATGGTGGAAAGTAGTTTGTGATAACTGAAGTGTTCGGAGTGAAGAATAAATCTTTCTGCGCTGATATCACTTTCCATGAGGAGGGTCATAAATGCAGCAACATCCCGAACATCTACCAGGCTAGTAGTACCTGCCGGATAAAAAGAATAACCTTTCCACATGAGTTCGAAAAAACGGGCAGTACCAGCATTCCATTTGCTGCTACCAAGGATAATACCTGGATTTACAATAGCAGCGTTTAAACCTTCTGCTATACCCCGCCATACTTCTTGTTCTGCTTTAAATTTACTTATTGCGTAATTGGTATTAAAAGAGCTCCGTTCCCATTTTGAATTTTCATCCAGTGTAGTGTGCTCTTTGGTTCTACCTATGGCAGCTATAGAACTTACAAAAACCAATTTGTCTATACCCATATCCAGTGATAGGTTAACAATATTGGCAGTCCCTTCTACATTGACCTGCATCATCTCTTCTCTATCAGAAGGAGTGAAAGAAACGATGGCTGCACAATGAAATACTAGTTTCACATCTTTAAGGGCTTCTTCCAATGTGAAGATATCCATTACGTCACCACTAAACCACTCTACTCTTTTTTCAAATGCCTTTACTAACTCCATAGGGCTATTAGGGCGATGTAACCCTCTAATATTGGTATAGCCAACTGCTAATAGGTGTTGTATGAGGTAAGCACCTAAAAAACCAGTAGCACCAGTGACTAATACTGGAGTATCTCTATTCGTTTGCTCATTCATAGCTTAGTACTTTCCAGCCTAAATGTAAGGCTCCTGTTGATGCTGCTTTTGCTGCTCCTGTTGTGCTTGGAAGGCAATTAGGATATTTTTGCAGGCGGAGGTAGCCTAATAAGGCCATCAACAGAGCTTCCTTATATTCAATGACTTTATTGTCAGGTATATGAATTTCTAGTTTGTTATGTTGGGCGATTTGACTACGGATACATCTAATGAGAAAATCATTATAAGCACCACCTCCGCTAACGAGCATTTGATTGGTGGATGTTTCCATGTTTTCTGCTGGCAAATATATTTTTACCGCTTTTGCCACTTGTTCTGCAATATGCCAACATGCCGTGTGTAATTTATTCTCTACACTTGTGTCATATTGATCAAATAAAGGAATTAATTGTTCTCTTACCCAGTCATTTCCAAGTGATTTAGGAGGAAGTGTAGCAAAATAAGGAAGTTGATTGACTTGATCTAGCAAGTCTTTTATTAAATGTCCTTTAGAAGCCTGGTCTCCACCTTTATCATACTTCATACTCAATAAGCTGGCAAGATGATTCAATAGCTGATTCGCTCCGGTAATATCAAAGCCAATATAACCCTCTTGAGTACGACAGCTAAGGTTGGCAATTCCTCCAATATTCAACAGCAAGGAGTAATCAGGAAACAACAATTGATCAACTATTGGGGCAAGCGGGGCACCCTGTCCGCCCAATGCAACATCCTGCATACGAAAATTATCAGCAACAGAATATCCACATGCAGCAGCAATTGCAGCACCGTCACCTATTTGCAGTGAGAAATGCTCTTTAGGATAGTGGAAAATCGTATGCCCATGAGAGGCAATTAGATCAGGCTTTAATTGGTGCTTATCGATAAAACCAGACACTGCTTGTCCAATTAAAATACCAAAATCAGCATCTGCTTTTGCTAGCTCTATAGCAGACGCATTGGGTAAATTGCGGAGGCGATTGATCCAATCTTCATTAAATTGGATGGTTGTGGCTTGTTGTATCTCCCACTTGAGTTGTTGCTCTCCAGAGGAGAAATTGCAAAGGGCAAGATCTAATCCATCTAGAGAACTTCCAGACATTACCCCAATGATAGAACAGGTGTTACCTGGCATAAAATTATTACTTGCTTAATTTCATGGTGTATTTCGCTACTGCTTTGATCTCTTTTTCATCCAGCAGTGATTCAAAAGCAGTCATTGCATTACGTCCATTTGTAATAACAAGGATGCGCTCTTCTACACTAAGTTGAGATGTTTTTAAATTAAAAGCTCCACTTGCTCCCATATCTCCATAAAGGCCATGGCAAGCGATACAGTATTGTTTGTAAATTTTTTCGCCATCGGGTTTGGCTTCTGCGGTACTACTTGAACTATTAGCCGGGCTTTCAGCATTGCCACAGGCTAATACAATCCCCATGATTCCTAAAAATAATAATAGCTTGTTCATGTTTAGATAATCCTTTTGCGACTCTTTAACGAATCTTGTAGGAAATAGAAAAGAGCTACTTCCGTGAAGTTTTGCCAAAGAGGGTGTTCATCAAAGCTGTAAAGTAAATGAAAATTCTGTATTCTTGCTCCGAATGCCATTCTTTGTCGGAGATTAATTGGCATGTGTCTGTTTCAGGCAACAGGATTACATAAAAGTTGTTAACTTAGTAATATGGAGAAGTAGTTTTACAACATCTTCAAGATTTAAAGTTTTTACTAGATCAAATAAATCAAGTTTATGAGTCAGGATAATGATCGACGAAGTATGGGGCAGGGGCGCCTTATTACTACCGGAATTATTGTATTTATTGCTCTTATCGCAATTTTGACTTTTTCGAATGCGACTTTCTTAACGATAGAAGCAGGTGAAAAAGGTGTTTTATTTAAGCGATTTGGCGGGGGCTTGGAGAAAGAAAATATCTATCAGCCAGGATTCCATGTAATTGCTCCTTGGAATATTATGTATGTCTATGATATTCGCGAAAAGCAAATAGATGAAGATATGACTGTGCTTTCGAGCAATGGTTTGAACATTAAAGTGGATGTGACAGTGAGGGTGAATCCAGATTACAGAGAGATAGGAAATCTACACGAAAAGTTTGGGCCTCAGTATACTGAAAGCCTGGTACGCCCGGAAGTACGATCTTCAGTACGCCAGGTAATTGGCCAGTTTTCTCCAGAGGAATTATACTCCACCAAGCGGGATGAAGTACAAACGCTCATTCAAAAAAATATGGAAGAAGCCCTTGGTGCTAACTATATTTCTTTGAAAGCTACACTCATACGTGATATTGAGCTGCCGGATAAGGTGCGTGAAGCTATTGAGGAAAAAATAGAAGCAGAGCAATCTGCCTTAAAATATGACTACATTCTTGCTCAGGAACGCAAAGAGGCAGAACGTAAAATTATTGAGGCAGAAGCAAAAGCTCGTTCCAATCAGATTTTAAGTGCCAGTCTTACAGATAAGATTCTTAGAGATAAAGGTATTGAAGCTACTATGGAACTGGCCAATTCTGCCAATACTAAAATTATTGTAGTGGGTAATGATGACTCTGGAGGCTTACCTTTAATCATGGGAGGCAACTAGGAATGATTTAACCTGCTACCCAGGTTTTAAGTAAGACAACTAAATGCGCATAGTTTGTCTTAGCACTTACTTATATATTATACCAATAGCATGAACTCACTCTTAGGAGCGTTCATGCTATTGGTGTATTAATGAATACCCAAAGCATATAATTTGTACTTAGTTATTAGCTGTACAGATAGATTAACTTAGGGGCACTTGTTTTTCTTTGAAATATTATTCAATACTTGACTGTCCACCGCTGGCGGGGGATTTAGGGGGTGTACAATTAACATTTAGCTTTCTTCAATTTCATTCATATAGAAAAGGACTACTGGAGAAATTCAGTCTAGTGCTTTTCATACTTTACAAAGAGTTGGTGTCATAATGGCACATTGTAGTGTCATAAAGGCAGCTTTTAATAGTCGGCATTATTATCGCTATTAAGTAAAACACTTAGAGCGTGTTTTGGAATTTGTTCTTTGAGGCGATTTTGCCACTAATTGGCTTAGGTGAGGCATGAACGAGCGAACTCGTAGAGCAAAAGTCTTGAAGACTTTTGAGCGAGTGAACCGCATAGCGGATGGGGTGCATATATTTTAGCCTTCCGCGTGCCGCCGAAGCTTTAGCGGAGGAGCAAGCTAAATGAGTGTTCTTCCAACAAAACATAGGCTG
>JAKSDI010000155.1 GCA_022360175.1 Chitinophagales bacterium | reverse complement strand
CCACTGAACACTGCCTACTGAACACTGCCCACTGAACAACTGCCCACTGAATACTGCCTACTGAATACTGCCCACTGAACACTGCCCACTGAACACTGCCCACTGAATACTGCCCACTGAACACTGCCCACTGAATACTGAATTATTGGAAAAAAAATCCCTATTTTCACATCGCGTCAAAAACTCCCACAAAATCAGTGATAAACATGAGAATCTTATCTGTTCTCCCTGTATTTCTATTGCTCCATTCTATTGTTTTTGCTCAATTAGTTTTAGAAAAGGATATTAATCAACAAGCTGCTTCTTCAGAACCTATCTACGTAGCAGAACTGGATGGTATGCTATATTTCAGAGCAAATGACGGAATTAATGGAGAAGAACTATATTCCTACAATCTTACTTCTGGAGAGGCACAATTAATTGCTAATCTGGGCTTATATGATGAAGGAAGTAATCTGAGTGAAATCACGGCATTAGATGGCAGGATATATTTCAAAGCAAGGGTTTCGGGTTCTACCTATTATCTATATGTATACAAGCCTGAGAGTAATAGTGTAGAGCGGGTGGATGATGTAAATGGAGATAGAATAAAGGAGCCTGCATTTGTTACGGCATTTGGAGGGCAGCTTTATTTTCAAGCCGATTTTGATGACGCCGGTATTGAATTAGGAAAATATGATCCTTCTACGAATTTGATAAGCCTGGTAGGAAATATCAATCCTGATGGAGATAGCAATCCGGGAGGCTTTATTTCTGTAGGTAATAAGCTATGGTTTTATGCTCAGGATGGAATAAACGATAGTCGATTATGGCATTATGACTCCGTAACGGAAGACATTACTCGTCTGGATTATAACAGCCCCAATAATTTATATCCCAGTATTAATGAATTACATCATCTTGATGGTCAAATATTGTTTAGTGGGTATACTACAGACACAGGAAGTGATTTCTGGGTGTATGATATTGTGAGTAATAGTATACTGGATATTCCGGAGATATACCCTGGGCTAGCCAGTAGTTCTCCTTTTGGGTATACAACATTCAATGATTTGGTTTATTTCAGTGGGCGTGACCTGACAAGCGGAAGGGAAGTAAGAATATACGATCCACAAACTCAATCAGTCAGTTTACTGGAGGATATTAATCCAGATGGAAATGCTACTCCGGCAGGTTTTACCGTCCTGGATGGTTTATTGTATTTCATCGCCAATGGAAGTGATGAAGAAAGGCAATTATACGCTTACAACTCAGCTGGTAGTGAATTGAATGCATTGGCGGGTTTAGAGAGTGATGGTGCTCCTACCTATCTATCTGTATTAGCTGCGGCTAATGGCAGCTTGTTTTTATCAGGCCTGCATCCTGAAGTGGGGAATGAATTGTTAAGCTTTACTCCAGGAGATAGTGAGATTGAAATTGCAGCAGATATTAATTTAAACACAATAGGATCTGATCCTTATGAATTCACTGCTTATAATGGGAAGCTCTACTTTGGGGCGGATGAAGTAACAAGTGGACAGGAAATTTGGGTGTATGACCCTGCAACGGGCAATACAGATATACTTTCTGATACACCGGCTAGCCTACGCCCTAACGGCTTCACAGTATTGGATGGTCAACTCTTTTTCTCTGGGATACATCCAGAAGAAGGCTATGGCTTGCTTTATTATGATGATGCTACAGGGCAAATTACGGCAACTTCATACCTTACACCAGGCAATATTGGGCATATTACCAATATTACAGTTTATCAGAACAAACTATATTTTCATGCAGATGACGAAACGGTAGATGGAGAAATATTTGTATATGATCCTTCCACTAATGAATATGAATTATTGGAAGATATCAACCCCAATGGCTCCAGCAATCCGGAAGAATTGATAGTGTTTGATGGTATCTTGTATTTTCAGGCAGATGATGGAGTATCGGGGCGTGAGCTATGGCAGTATAATGCAGCAACAGATGAAATAAGTTTGGTGGCGGATATTAATCCCGGAGAAGAAGGTAGCAACCCCAGTTGGTTGACCGCTTATGATGGGAAGCTTTATTTTTCAGCTTATATGCCTAGCCTGGCATATGATATATACAGTTATGATCCTGCAACAGGAGTTGTAAATCAACATACGGATGTGAGTGGTAATCTCAATCCCGGCTGGTTGAAGGTTTACAGGGATAAACTTTTTTTTAATGGGCGTTTTTCTTCAGGAGTGAATGTAGAGTTATTATACTATGATGCCAATACAGACGAGCTGGCCCTGACAGAAGATTTGAACCCTAATGGAGCTAGTAATCCCTATTATCTCACTGTTTGGAACGATAAATTATACTTCACAGCCTTCACAGAAGATTATGGCCGGGAGATATGGGAATACAATGATACAACCCTATCTATTATCTCGGATATAAGGCCAGGGGTGCCAGATAGTGATCCGGAGTATCTGGTGGTATTTAATGACAAACTATACTTCGCTGCTGATGATGGTCTACGTGGTAGTGAAATCTGGAGCCTGGCAGCTTGCTTAAACTTGTTTGTCGCTACCGAACCACAAGTGGGTGGAGAATTTGGAGGCAGTATTGACCTTACGGTAAATGGAGGTTTGCCTCCGTATACTTATACCTGGAGCACAGGTGCCGATACTGAAGATATTGATAATTTAGAACAGGGAGAATATATGGTCACCGTTACAGATGCTTCTGGTTGCCTTTCCGAATTAACAGCAGTAGTTGGATTTGTTAGTGGAGTAGATGATTACTTATTAGGAGAGTACGTTAAGGTATATCCAAATCCGGCTTTTGGAGATTTTACTGTGCAATTAGCAGATAAACAATTGGAAGCTATAGAAATCTATGACCTTAGTGGTAAATTGGTTGATCAGTATTCAATGAAAATGAAATCTGAAACAGCAGCAATATCATTTCATAATGGAACGCCTGGCATATATTACATGAAAATTTATATTGAAGATGGAGTAATGTATAGAAGGCTAGTCCTTAGTAATTAATAATGCTTGAAAAATGAAGTTATACAATGAACTGGCAGATTGGTGGCATTTATTATCTCCTCCTGAAGAATATGAAGAAGAAGCAAGGCTTTATTGGGAGATCATAAGTAGGTATAAACAAGATATAAACACCGCTTTGGAGCTGGGATCTGGAGGAGGTAATAATGCTTTTTATTTAAAGCAGCATTGCCATTTTACGCTTACAGACCTTTCTCCCGCAATGCTTCAGGCTAGTCAAAAGATTAATCCTGAATGCGAACATATCGTAGGAGATATGCGCAGCATTGAGTTGGAGCAGGAATTTGATCTGGTTTTTATACATGATGCCATTGCATATATGACTTCAGAAGAAGAACTCTCCAGTGTTTTTCAGGTGGTTCGCAAGCATCTGAAACCTGGAGGGATGCTATTTATTGCTCCTGATTTTTTTGAGGAGACCTATGAGCCTAGCACCATTTCAGGAGGGTATGATGATAAAAATAAAGGCATCCGATACCTGGAATGGACTTATGATCTCGATCCTGATGATCATAAGGCCACTACAGAATATGCCTACATACTCAGGGATGAGAATGGAGCTATTTGGCACGAGCATGATCGTATGGAAAATGGCCTGTTTTCCAAGGCTACCTGGCAGAGTCTACTGGAAAAAGAGGGGTTTGCCGTTCATTTTGAAACAATCCTGCATTCTGAATTTGAACCAGGAGAGTACATGGGGATTGTAGCGCTTTAAGTAAGTGATCCACATACTTAAGTCTTGAACACCTCGACTAGATATCAGAGGTGTTCAGGACTTACCAAAACTACAATGATTAAAACGAGTATAGGGGAAGTAAACATACTGAAGCATCTTGTAAGCAAATAAGAAGACTCCAACTTATGAGATACACCATTATACTACTAACTATTCCATTCTTGCTTCTTAATTCCTGTCAAAATTCAGCACTTCCAAATGACAAACAATCCATTTTAAAGCAAGGCTTGCTTGATTCCATGACAATAGAATTGGATGCTTTGGTTGCTAAATCTATCATGCCCGGCTTATCTGTAGCTTTAGTAAATGCAGATAGTATCATCTATCAAAAGGGATTTGGATATGCCGATCTAAATAATGCTAAACCCTTTACTGCTGAAACGATTAACATCATTGCATCCATATCCAAAACTTTCATTGGTGTTGCAGTGATGCAGTTGGTAGAAGCGGGTAAACTAAAGCTGGAGGAACCTATCAATAATTTGCTCCCATATGATATTATCAATCCTCATTTCCCTGATGTACCTATACTGGTAAAACACCTGGTAACCCATACTGCTACCATTACAGATGATTTTGATCCGGAGGATGTAGGAGAAGCTGATATTATGCTGTTGGAGGAAATAAGCTATCCTGACGCTGCCACCCAGGCATTTATGGATGAGGAGTTAGCCTATTATAAGCTGGGAAAATATCAAAGCCTGGATGAAAATATACGCCGCTATCTCGTAGGTGGAGAAAAATGGTATACAGAAAGTAATTTTCGAACTTATCCACCAGGTACAAAATATGAGTATTCTAATCTAGGAGCGGAGTTAGCAGCCAGGATAGTAGAAGTTGCATCAGGTATTCCTTTTGATGAATATACTCAGCAAAATATATTTATGCCTCTTCAAATGACTCATACCAACTGGAATTATGATGAAATAAAGGATACAGCTTTGATTTCAAAATTGTATATGCCCGATGACTGGGAGCAGCCTACCCGTGCGATCGAACATCCAAAATATATGTACTTTGGTTATCCATCTGGCGATCTAAAGACGAGTGCTCATGATCTCAGCCTGTATTTAATGGAAATGATCAAAGGCTATGAGGGAAGGGGAGCATTGCTTAATCAATCTTCCTATGCCATCTTATTTAACCCTCAATTGGATGAAACTTACTTCGAATCCAGAGATACTTCAGCTTTAAATGATGAATATAATGTAGGTGTTTTTTGGGCGGTTTCTGCCGCTGGTTATTGTCTCCATAATGGCGGTTCAATGGGAGTCTATTCTTTCCTTTATTTTAATCCTGAGACAAATAGTGGTGCACTGAGCTTTTCCAATTTACCAGATGCAAGCTTTGGCCGCGTACGAGATATTGTACATACCTATGAGCAGCGGATTAACGCTAAGTAATAGGAGGAACTAAAAATATTTCCGTATTTTCATAGCCTGACAATTATTAAAGCTATGAAACGATCAATAATTAGCACCTTGCTTCTAGCATGCGTGTGTGCGCTCTTTTCTTATGCCCAGCCAGGTAGTTTAGATATTCATTTTTGGAATCATAGTACAGTAAAAGGGACTATTTCCGAGGGAAATGAGGGTGTACAGGACTTTATAATACAAGGCGATGGGAAAATTACCACAATCCAAAGCAGTTGGGACGGAATTATCCGACGCTATTTAGAAAATGGGCGCTTTGACACTTCTTTTGGTATATCAGGTAGGAGTATTATAGATTTAGGAGGCTGTACTACTACTATTACTTCTATAAAACAGCAGAAAAATGGAGGCTATATTGTTGTAGGTTATATCAAGGAAGACAATGGTGAAAAATGGGGCTTTATGCAACGGTTGGATTCCAATGGTATTGTGGATAGTACATTTTTAAAAGGAGGATTGTTTTTTGATGAAGGAGAAAAGAAGGGCTATGTTTTTAATGGTTTAGCCCTGCTGGATGATGGTAAGATCCTGGCATTAATTGGAAATGAAAATAGCTATTCCTTTATTCAGATACTACCAAATGGAACTTTCGATAATAATTTTGGAAATGGTGGAGTCTTTCATATCAATACAGAAGGGTACAAGAGCTTCAGGCTTAAAACATTTGATTTTTATGAAGCAAGTGGCAAAATAGTAATTCGTGGCAGAGCACGCTATATACCAACAGATAATACGAAGCATGAAATCTGGGTTTATGAAGTAGCAGATGATCATATAAAAGAACTGTATGGCTTTCCTAATGGCTTATTAGCACATTTGGACTGGGATCATGATGACGTAACTACTCCTCGTATTTTGCAAGATGGTAGCTTTTTTTTGATTCATAAAGAGGAAGATGCCTATAATTTAGTAAAGCTGAGGCCTGATGGAAGGCTGGATGAAAGTTTTGGTGATAAAGGAAGGCGATTAATTCCCATTGATTCGGATAAACCAATTGCAACTTTTGTAATCCATGAAAGTGGTAATATTTTTATCGCAGGCACTACTACATTATCAGCAAGTACAGACGAACAAGTAGCATATATAGCTCAGTTGGATGAATATGGTGACCTGGTAACTGCTTTTGGTGAAGGAGGCTTTTCTTTTTTTGATTATTATTTTAATGTGTTTTCCTGGTCGGGACATGTTAGTTTAGAAGGATTGTGCTTACAATCTAATGGGAAGATATATATGTTGGGGAGGTACTCCGGTGCACCAGGAGGACATTTTATAGATATAGAACGTATTGCTCGCTTCAATCCTGGGGTTTTGCCCGTTGGGGATGAGATTGTAAAGGATACATTTGTTGCTATCATTTATCCAAATCCTGCTATAGAAAGTGCGGAGCTTTCGTATAAACTAGAATATGCTCAAAACGTAAGTATTAGCTTATTTGATAATAGAGGTAGAATGCTCCAACCTATTATAAATAATGAATGGCAGCAGGAAGGAGAACACAAACATGTGATAGATGTGTCAGGCCTTCCAGCTGGTGCATACAGGCTGCATTGCAAACTTGGTAGTCAAATAAAGCTGTTGTCCTTAGTAGTATATTAAGAAATGCTAACATAGCATCTCTAAAATAAAGACAATCAAGCTTTCTTCTCAAATTCCATATACAAAATTGGGATGCTCATGACAAAACAGCCTGCTTCGTCTATTGTACGTTGTATTAGTGCGATCGATTGTTCAAAAAATGAATTTTTGTATTCATTGGGGATCAATTTTTCCCAGGACTCCCGAAATCCAATTCGAAGAAGGCCATGGTCAAAGAGGGCTTGTGCATTGGCAAAGCGGATGATAGCAGCATCTGTTTCCGCTTTCGTGTATTGAAATCCATGCTGGGTAAAGTCATGAATAATTATTTCTTTAGTGCTTCTATGAGCGATATAATTCTCCAAAGCTTTTGTGGAAATTTGCATTCCTTCTATGACTGTCTGGAAAATAGAGAATAGCTCATGAAAAGTACCAATGGGATTAGTAGTAATACATAATTTTCCGCCTGGCTTAAGTATTCTATAAGCTTCTTTTAGTACAGCTATTTTGTTTTCGAAATTGTTAATCCCAAGGTTTGAGGAAACGAGATCAATCGTACTGTCTTTTAATGGAATGTTTTCTGCATTCTGCTCAAAAATGCTAATATTATCAATTTGCAGCGTTTGAATTTTTTGTTTAGCCCTTTGTATAGCAGTATGCCATAAATCTACACCATAGACATGTGATCCCTTTCCAAATCTTTGTGCAAGTTCAATCAATGGAAAACCAGTACCAAAACCAATATCTACAATTTGGCAATTGGGTTTCATTGGGATATTATCCAATAATAATTTGCCAAAAGGTGCTGACCATAAAGGTGCTTCATCATAGATGTTAGCAATTTCCTGTAATTGCCAATTAAGCGTTTTTTTCATTGATTTTTAGCTTATTAATTGCAAGCGTAAAAAAAGTGCTGAATATCTATATCTCCATTATAATATGTTCTTGTAGCCTGTATTTTTTTGCTTGATTCTTCAATATTATAATTTATGAGATAGGAACGATTATTGTCTAATTCTCCTCGCCTGTTGTATTCCTCTACTTTTATCGGTGCGTAATAGTCCAAAAGAGAGGTGTATTCATAAGTTCCTGTATATGGATTAAGGAGTTCAGGATTGTAAATTACGATAAGACGGGCGACTAAAGTGCCAGCCTCATCATATCTTCTGGAAATCCATGTGTTTTCGTCGTCTTTGTATTCGTACGTGGTAATGTTTTTTTCACCATCTATATAACTTCGGTCTTTTTTAGAGATTATTTTGTTTCCTGCTATTTCGTATTCTGTAGATGTAGTAAGCATTGTTTCCCCATTCTGTTTTATATTAAACATATCGGAGTGATCAGGGAGTGTTAGGTCATCTTTGTAAGTATAGGTTGTAAAAGAGCGAGCAGTATAAGTATTTGTTTTGGTATCTAAATCCATAAAATTAGCTTGAGTAACTCTGCCCAGTTCATCTCTTTGATAAGTGAATTGAAGAAACTTTCCCGACTTGATAGAAGCTAATAAATTATTGTCGTCATAAGTATAATGTGTGCTACGGTTATCTGAATAAAGGTTTTGGGTAAGAGTACACCCTTTGGGGAAATTATTTAATGAAGAGCATATATTATCATTACTTTTGAAGCTGCTAAATACAATAATAGCAGTAGTAATTACTGATAATAATCCGAAAAAAGTAAGTGATTTTTTCATAAAGAGCTAGTTAACGATTTATCAGCGCCGAATGCTTAAAGATAGAAATTTATGACTGGATATCTCAGCGTTAGCCATCATCACCAATTATATTATCGTTGTTGGGGGAATGAATCAGGCACTCCCATTTTGTTTTTGCATGGAGGCCCTGGTTTGGGGTGTTCTTCTTCAGACGAACGTTTTTTTGATCCCTTAAGGCATTATGTCATTTTTCTTGATCAACGCGGAGCAGGAAAGAGTAGGTATAAAGATTTGTTCGCTGGAAATAAGCCGATGCACCTGGTAGAAGATTTAGTTTTGTTACTAGATCATTTGGGCATTCAAAAGGTATGGCTATTTGGTGGTTCCTGGGGAGCTGCATTATCTACCTTATTTGGCATCTATCATAAAGGTAGGGTAGAAGGGATGATATTGCGTGGTTTTTTTCCTGCTAATAAATTCTGTACCCATCATTTTACAGAGGGAGGCACACAGTCCTTTTTCCCTGAAGCCTGGCATCGTTTTGTGAGTATGGTACCTGATGATGAAAGGACGAATGTAGCAGCTTACTATTTTAAAATGCTTCAGTTGGAAGATGAAACACTGGTTGCCCGCTATAATTTTGAATGGGCGTTTTACGGCTTTCAATTATCGAGAATGGAGCCTACAATTAATGAAGATGATTTAAGGGCACATGCAGATGGCTATCTTAATAGTGCACTTCTACAATCCTGGTATTCTGTAAATAATTGTTTCTTACCAGCAGACTTTATCTATCAAAACCTTTCCAGTTTAAAAGAGCTACCAGTCTATATTGTCCAGGGGCGTTATGATATGGTATGCCCTCCTGAGTTTAGTTGGCGCTTGCATCAATTGCTTCCCGATTCTAAATACTACTGTGTAAATGCAGGCCATGCTTCTAGTGAACCAGCGATTGAAAAGCAATTGAAAAAAATACTGGAAATAGTGTAGATTTGGGATTGAGTAATCTATCCTAAATATGCAAGTTACCCATTGGCATAACGAACTAGATAAAGCAACAACCGCTTTTAAAGCAGCTTTTCAATCCCTAGCGGGTGAAGAACTAAACTGGAAGCCTAATACTACTACCTGGAGCATCGCTCAAAATATTGATCACCTTATCGAGATCAATGAATCTTACTTCCCTATTATAAATAAGGCACGTTCCAACTCGCTGAATATATCCTTCATATGGAAAATAGACTTCCTTGTGAACGCCATGGGAAATATGATACTTAATTCCTCTAAAGCAGAGGTCAGGCGTAAAGTTGCCACTTTTGCTGTATGGGAACCTTCAAAGAGCAAAATACCAGATACCATTTTTCACGATTTTGAAGCTAGTCAGCAGCGAATGAAACAGTTGATTACAGATTCTGAAGATTTACTGGAAAAAGGCCAGATTATTTGCTCCCCCGCTAATCCAAATATTTGCTACAAATTAGAGAAAGCTTTTGATATCATTACTGCTCATCAATGGCGACATTATAATCAGGCCATAGAAGTCAGAAATATAAAAACAAACCAATAACATATCCCACCATACATCCTTACACCTCTGACCGTACACCTGCCATTCCCCATCGTACATCCTCCACCTTCCATCGTACATCCTTAACCCCCTCCACCTTCCTCTCTCCTCCAGCTCACTCCGGCAGCTATAAAGGCAAGTATTGCAACAAATCCTAGTCCTGCTTTCATTCCTACATATTCGCTAATCATACCTATTACAGGAGGGGCGATTAAAAAACCTACAATTCCGGCACTGGCAATTGCCGCTATACCTGCACTGGCATGTATCCCAGGAGTATTTGCAGCAGCGCTAAAGAGCAATGGAACTACAATAGAGAACCCCAGGCCAACCAGCGTAAACCCAATTACCGCTATCAACTGATAAGTACTGACAATAGCAATAAGCAATCCTGCGGTCCCTGTCAGGCTTCCAATAGTAATGATCTTTTGGCGCCCCAATGTGAGTGTGATGCGATCGCCACTAAAACGGCCTATTGCCATAGTAAGAGAAAAGCCGGCATAACCAAGACTTGCTATAAAAGGGTTGGCGTGTAGAGACTTGCTTAAATAAATGGCACTCCAATCAGCTATCGCTCCTTCGCCTATCATAATGCAAAAACCTATAAAAGCCAGGCCCCATAAAGCAACAGGAGGCAATGCAAATGCACTACTTTCAGATTTTTCCCGCGGTATTTGGGAGGTAGTAGGACGTAATAATAATTGTATACTAATCATTATAATAGCCACTCCAAGGAGATGAAAATGTAAAGGAACACCCATAGATGCTATGAGGCCTGCACTACCTGCTCCTATCATTGCTCCCAGGCTAAACATGCCATGACAACTGGACATAATACTTATTTTGTAAGCACGTTCGACATTTGCAGCTGCGGCATTCATAGAAATATTCATAAAACTATTAGTCAACCCTACTAAAAACAGGCTTCCCATAAGGCTCCAAAAGCCATCTGCAAGTGCAGGCAATGGTGCTGCCAGGCAAAATAATATCGTGCTCATACTCATAGCATTACTACCAAACCTGTTTGATAGCCAGGTAGCGAAAGGCATTACCGTTAAAGCTCCAAAGGGCAAGCCTAGAAGTGCTATGCCTAATCTCCCCTCAGAAAGAGCTAGCGCTACTTGAACTTCGGGAATTCTTGCCAGCCAACTCCCAAAAAGTAAACTTAGCGTCATGAAAGTCAGCCCTACTGAAAGACTAGGCATGTGATAAGCAAACAATTTCATTGCTTTGATCATAGTGACGAATAATTTTCCATGCGTCTGAAAAAAAAGTAGCCTAGACACTTTAAGTATAGGCTACTGATACCAGTATAATGTATGAAACTTAATCAGGGCAAAGTTAATGGAGGTAGACTGATTATTTCTTCATCAATTTTTACCAATACTTATACGATATTGACAGGCTTAAATGATAATGAACTTTTGCACAAAGATACTTGTATAGAAATATGAACCATTTATCTTGCTGTGGAGGATAAATCCGTAGCCCTAACCACTGTTAAGCCAGAATCATAAATTCCTCTGGTTTACTCCCCAGATTATTAATTAAAACCTTATAGCTCTATATTTCTAATAGATTCCAAACAGGCTTGATGGCTTGTTCGGCTTTAATGGAGATTGATAATGAAAACAAAAGCAACGCTTGAAAAAATAGAACCTGTATTTGGCAGCTCATTTACGATCAGACGTTTTGATCCAGATACAGCCTGTAATCATAAGCCGTACTGGCATTTTCATCCCGAATATGAAATTGTATATATTTCTAATGGAAGAGGAAAACGCCATATAGGAGATCACATCTCCTTTTTTGAAGATGGTGACCTGATCTTGCTTGGGCCTAATCTGCCTCACTTTGGATTTTCTGAAGAAATCTACGAACCACATGTTGAAATTGTAGTGCAAATGAAAGAAGATTTCCTGGGCAATGCTTTCATCAGTAAACCAGAGATGAGTGCTATTAAACAATTGTTTGAACGTTCTCGGCACGGTATAAGCTTTAGTGAGCGTATACGTAAACAAGTAGGACATCGATTGGAGCAGTTACATGAAAAAAACAGTTTTGACCGTCTCCTGGAGCTATTGTCCATTTTGCAGGAATTAGCACAATCAACAGAATATGAAGTCCTAAATGCAGAAGGCTTTACGCTGGAAGTTAATGCTCAGGATCAGGGGCGCATAAATGTAGTGTATGAATATGTAGAACAACATTTTCTGGACAATACACGCCTGGATGAAGTAGCTAGTCTGGTTAATATGACTACGCCCGCTTTTTGTCGCTACTTTAAAAAACTGACCAGGAAAACATTTAGCCAATTTGTCAATGAATATCGGATTGCACATGCTTGTAGATTATTAGGAGATGAAAGCCTAAGTATTGCGGCTATTAGCTTTGACAGCGGGTTTAATAATCTTTCCCATTTTAATCGACAATTTAAGGCAATCACGGGCTCAAGTCCGCGCGAATACAGAAAAAATATTAAGAAGGTGGTGTCCTGAAAATAATATCCTGGACAAATATTTATTATAAAATCTTCACTTCCTCTAAACCTTTGCATGCTTAAATTTCTCCCCCTCCAATTGAAATAAAAGTTGCCTAAGAACAGTAATAATAGTGATAAAAAGTTTTATACTAGGATTAAAGAACCTACTTTTGTCGTTATTTTAAAACAATTATACCCATGAAAAACATCTTGATAGTCGGCATTATGGCTGTCTTGTTATCCGCATGTCAAAGTAATGAGCAAGCTACTCAAACCATTATTGGACAGTGGAAATACGATGGCGATGCGATTATGGCTGAAATGCAAAACCAAGAAGGCATCACTGATCAGGATATAATGGTAGTGCAAGCTGCTATGGGCCTCTACAAAACTGCTGTGTTTGAATTCAAAGAGGATGGAACCTTGAATATGATCACAGACAGAGCTACTCAAGTAGGTAAGTGGCACCTTAGTGATGATGCAGAAACGCTCTTTATGAACATGAGTGGTACAGATCAACCTAATGGTATCACAGCGCTTTCTGAAGAGAAAATGGTATTGGCTCCTTCACCAGAGAGTGGAATCAAGTACACTCGTATTTTAGTACCTGTCGGAACGACTACTGGCACAGAGTAATACGACAAGTATCAAAAGCTGCGATTTTTAACCTTGTTCTAAAAGGAATTACTATCTAAAAATCGCAGCTTTTAATATTTAATTATTTGATAATCGCCGTTTTACATACACTTTACAATAAAGACGGAATTTGCATTTAATTATGTAAACCCTACCATTGTAAAGCGAATCAATGAAACGAGAACTAGATATTGCGATTATCTCCGATGTGCATCTCGGTACCTATGGATGTCATGCTAAGGAATTGCTCAACTACCTGAAAAGCATCAAGGTAGATACACTTATCCTCAATGGTGATTTTATTGATATATGGCAGTTTAAAAAACGCTATTTCCCCAAGGAGCATATGCAGGTAATTCAGCGCATCTTAAAAATGGCTGCCAAGGGAACTAAAGTCTACTATATCACAGGAAATCACGATGATGCATTACGTCGATATTCTGATTTTTCTTCTGGTAATATCTTCCTTCGAGATAAACTGGTACTAAAGCTAAAAGATAAAACCTACTGGATTTTTCATGGTGATATCTTTGATCTCTTCATCCAATATTCTCCTTTCATTTCTAAGCTGGGAGGGAAAGGGTATGATTGGCTCATCATGTTGAATCGTTTCATTAACAATATTCGCCATGCAATGGGATTGCCTCGTATGTCCTTTGCCAAGCGGGTAAAAGCATCTGTCAAAAAAGCTGTCAAATTCATTTCTGATTTTGAAGACACTGCTATTCAAATGGCTGCTGAGCAACAATATGATTATGTAATCTGTGGACATATTCACCTGGCTCAGATGAGGACAGAAGATGTGAATGGTACCAAAGTCACCTATCTCAATTCCGGTGACTGGGTAGAAAGCCTTACTGCTTTGGAATACAAATGGGGACAATGGTCTATTTATGAATATGATGAGTCCGATTATCAGTATGTCAATAAGCGCTTGAAAGTAAAAGAAATGAAACCTCCAACAGATGAAGATGGAGATACTACTCTGGGAAATATCTCCACCAAAGAAATATTTGAACAAATCGTTCAGGCTTCGGCAGCTGGTAAGTAATTACATCATACATAGAAAAAAACCTTTATCTTAGCTTTCCTTTTTAGAATGAAGTTGTTTAAGAATGTCTGATGAGTCGATTGAGATCAGGTTTTTTCACTGATTGATATTTTTTTTGAGCTTCGTACCTGTACCGGAGAACTACGGTAGTGGT
>JAKSDI010000133.1 GCA_022360175.1 Chitinophagales bacterium | reverse complement strand
TTCTGATCTCTTCAGATAAAGCCGTACGCTCCACAAATATAATGGGGGCTTCTAAGCGTTTTGCCGAGCTGGTACTTCAAGGGCTAGCGCAGCGACAGAAACAGACGCGCTTTACCATGGTTCGATTTGGCAATGTGCTAGGCTCGTCAGGTTCTGTCGTGCCACTATTTCGGAACCAGATAAAAGCAGGAGGACCAGTCACCGTAACACATCCCGATATTATTCGATATTTTATGACGATTCCTGAGGCAGCTGAACTGGTAATCCAAGCCGGCGCAATGGGCGTGGGCGGCGATGTATTTGTGTTAGACATGGGGGAACCAGTTAGAATTGTAGAACTCGCAAAGCGCATGATCCACCTTTCCGGACTGGAAGTTAAAGATACCGAACACCAAGACGGAGACATAGAAATTGAGTTCACAGGACTACGACCCGGCGAAAAGCTATTCGAAGAATTACTCGTAGGTGACAGAGTATCTGGCACTCAGCACTCCCGCATACTTAGGGCCGAGGAAAAGTATTTACGCTGGTCTGAAATCCAAAAACTCTTAAACAAACTAGATGCCGCATGTGTAGGCTTGCAATGCAAGATTGTAAAAACACTGTTAATGGAAGCCCCAACAGATTTTGTAAGCAAAGACAGTATCGTCGACTCAGTTTGGACTACAAATGAAGACAATAGAACAACCAACCAAAATGAGCAAAAAAGGCAACAAAGCTAATCGAACTCCAGACCCAAATTTGAAAGCCCTTTGTATAAAAGCCTGCACGAGCAGAATTGCAGCCCACTAAACTTGCAAGCTATGTCTATCATAGCCTTACTATAGTCCTTAATGAATAGAAACACATTCACCTCGCTGATAAAACACCACTTACAAAAACTTTATGAAGTTATTCGAATTGGTCTAATAGTATTTATTAACGGTTTTTTCTGTTTTCCCGAAGTATCATGGGTCAAATCAGCTTTTTATATATTGGTCCTATTACCAGGATTAATACTTCTATCAATTGAACTAAAACGATTTCCATTCTCTGACAAATTTCTTTTAGTTTTTATCACACTACCTGTTTACTTAAGCCTCAGCCACTTGTGGGCAAATGAAGAGTATATTACTCGTAATTTTTTCTTTTTCTTTAAACAAGTCATTTTTATATTCATATTAGTATTCTGCTTCTGGGCAGTTATAAGAGTGAGAAAACCTTTCTTGCTGGAATTGCTATCAACAATAGTTATAAGTGGAACAGCTTTTGCTTTCATATCTATTATCCATCACTTTCTAGTTGCTGAGGAAAGGTTTTTCATTAGCGCACTAGGAGGGTTTTCAACCGGAGACTCTAACAAAACCGCCGCCTACTTCACCATTCATTTGGCCTTATGCTGTTACTTCCTGATTTTCAATGTGCAACCTTTCAAATCACTAACCGCTACGTACCTAATCACCGCTGCTATAATTCTCGATATTGCTTTAATATTACTCACTGATGCAAAAGCTCCATGGTTAATAATTCCTCTTATACCTCTCATCTTCTTACTAGGGAAATGGAAAGTAAAGCATCAACTAACAATCTGGGTAACATTAATTGCTACCGCAACTCTATGCTTTTTTGGTTTTTATTCTTTAGAAAGCCTGCTGAGTGAAAGAAGTGTGTACGCAAGACTTGATATGTGGACAGACTCTATATCTCAAATCGAAGATCAATTTTGGCAAGGACTGGGTCTAACCTATAAGCTCAATTTACCGAACCCCGAATATACTCAGTTACATTCACATAACATCTTTATTGATACCATTCGATTTGGAGGTATCATTGGGTTAACTTTTTTAGTGGCTCAAATATACACAATAATTCGGATAAACACCAAAGAGATGAAATGGTTTACTTTTTGGTACATAGCAGGAATTTTTCTATTGTCGTTATACGGCCAGCAACCGTTAACTAGACCAGGCTACATTTGGTTTTTGTATTGGATTCCAGGGGTTATTATTCTGTCTAATTACCTTGTACTACGAAAAGGTAATTAGGCTTTCGCAAATATATAATAGCTACCAATAGCTTCTAACTGGTTTCTGTCCAAAACAGTTTATATTTACAAATCAAGGAAATACAAGATTTTCAAAGAGAACCAATACTAACAAAGCCTGCAAACCATAAGTAAAGCCGTTTCACATTGGGGCACTCTACAAACAACCCGAGTTATTAGCAATGTAGGCTCTCATTAACCCTATCCCTCATTTCCTTCCCAGGCTTAAAATGCGGCACATACTTCCCAGCCAACTCAACCGAATCCCCAGTCTTGGGATTCCGCCCAATCCGCGGCGACCGATAATGTAGGGAAAAGCTCCCAAACCCTCGAATCTCAATCCTCTCCCCGGCAGCAAGAACCTGCGACATATGCTCCAGCATCAATTTAACCGCCAACTCGACATCTTTGGCTGACAGCTGATCCTGGTGCTCGGCAAGGTGTTCGATTAATTCAGATTTGGTCATAATCTTTCCCTGGTGCTGTTGCATATAAACTTATTGTGATTTTTAAGGCAATATGCTTCCTTAATACAGGCTGGGATTAAAAAGGGCAGCTACAACGCCGCCCTTTTTTCCTACTGCTTATCCCGGCTTTCCATTTGCGCCTTGATCAGATCACCAATTGTCGCCGGCTGGGCCTGCTCAGCCTGTTTGGCCGAGTGCTCTTTAATCGCAGCCTTCTCATCATCAGAATCTTTCGACTTGACGGAGAGATTGATTGCGCGATTCTTGCGGTCAATGCTGACTATCTTGGCTTCTACTTCGTCGCCTTCTTTCAATACATTGCGTGCATCTTCAACTTTATCGCGGCTGATTTCTGAAGCCTTCAGTGTCGCCTCTACATCTTCCGCTAAAGTAATAATAGCAGCTTTGGCATCAACGTCCTTCACGGTACCTTTAACAACCGAGCCTTTGTCATTCATGGCCACATAGTTGGAGAACGGATCTTCCGCCAGCTGTTTGATGCCCAAAGAAATTCGCTCGCGCTCCGGATCAATGGCCAGAATAACCGTTTCCAGCTCATCGCCCTTCTTGTACTTGCGCACAGCTTCTTCACCGGCTTCCTGCCAGGAGATGTCCGATAGGTGAACCAAGCCGTCGATACCACCATCCAGGCCAATAAAAATACCAAAGTCAGTGATTGACTTGAT
>JAKSDI010000021.1 GCA_022360175.1 Chitinophagales bacterium | reverse complement strand
TACTTTTTGGTGTTGGAGAGCGGTGATCTGGTGAAAGCGATCAAGCTGAATTTGGTGAAATGATGAATAGTAATAGCACTAAGTAAAGCTTGGATGTTAGAGGTGATATCCACGAATTTCTCAGATTGCACGAAGGCCTCTAAAATTCGTGAAATAAGTGTAATTTGTGGACCCTCAAATTATTACTTTTCTATTCCCAATTTTGCAAAAATGGTTGTGATAGAAGTTTCGACTTCGGATGAAGTCGCACCATAGCAAAATATGTAATTTCTCCGAAATAAGTGCTCCGTCCAAATTCGACTTTTCAAACTTGACAAAGCACTAGCTCTGATAAATTTATCAAGCTTGAAAATTAGTTGGGTGTAATTAGTCCACGAACCTTTTCACGAAGCAGGCATCGCCTGACCGAGTAATGGTACTTATTGCACGAATTCTCACAATCTTCGGGCAATTTGAGTAGTTCGTGGACTCTCCCCCTTCTCCTGATTCTTTCATTTAAAGCATTAAGGCCAATCTCTTTACTCATCCATTTCCAGAAAATGCAAATTTATACGGTCTATTCGATACAATAGGCTGGCAATCCAGAAACCAATCAGCGTCCAGCCAATAATAGCAGGATAAAAGACCATCCTCATAGTATTGTCGAGGTCTTGAGTACCAAAAGCGGGATTACCACCTGCTCCAGGATGCAAACTATCTACCAGCCTGGGGATCACATATATCAAAGGGATCAAAGCCGTGAAGGCAAAAATATTGTAGACGGCAGAGATCCGTCCTTTCTTTTCAGGATCTTCAAAAACACCTCTTAAAATGAAGTAGGCAAAATAGATCAACAAAGCAATTGCAGTCATATTTTGTTTTACATCACCACTCCAGAATTCACCCCAGGTGTAACGTGCCCAAATTGCACCAGTAACAAGGCCAAGTATGCCTAGTAATATTCCTACTTTAGTAAGTGACTGCGCTTTATTGTCATAGTCCAGTTCCCCTCTTCTAAGGTACTGTATACTGTTGAATACAGAAGCAATGAATACAAAGATCATCGCAAACCACAAAGGAACGTGGAAGTAGGTATTACGGATGGTTTCCGAAAGGATGTTCCGAAAAGGATAGGTCATCGACCATCTTTCATGTAAATTACTGATGGGGCTATTGACCCACGTTTTTTGTCCCATAGCAGGATCAATAGAATCCTGGGTGACAAAGACCGCACTAGGTAATACAGAAGTTCCAGCCTGTTCACTATCTAATACCAACACAAAATCCTGCACTTTCCGATTAACAGGTAAATATTCAGGTATTTGGAAAACGGCACTCAGGCTTCGGGCATCTTTAATCTCGATTCTACTAGCCTTCAAAGCTCGTTCATTATCCAGTTTAAGCCAGGCCTGTACCGGATCACTTTCCACATACATCGTATTATAACCAATAATTTCAAGCTTGACTTCATCTCCTGTTCTTACACTACTAGGAGTTACAGAAAGTATGCCCGGCGTAAGCGGCACTGTCATGCCCATAATAAAAACGTAGATGAGCAACACAACACCCAATGCTTTCCACCAATTCTGTTTCATAAATGCTTATTTCTTTTGCGGCAAAAGTAACAAATAACCCTTCTTTGACAAATTTATCATTTACTCCCCTGCCTTTGCTGATTCGTTTTTCGCTTGAAGCCAATAGACTTTTTATTGAATACAAACGTACTCTTATCTAGTTTGAAGCTTTCAACGTCTGCCAATTCAAGTACATTTGCTGAAGTTGCTTCCCGTTCTTCCGGACTGAGTGCAGCCAGTCGTAAGTTGTGATTCTTTATAGCTTCATTGACAATTGTCCTGACCGTTCGAGCATTACCGAAGTACTTATCCCTATACTCGTATAGGAACTCCAGGTATTTATTAAGGTGTTTGGCTGCTTCCGGTGTAGGAACGATGCTCTCTTCCGATAACATTTGTAATGCGATACGATGCAATTCTTCCGGAGAATAATCATCAAAGCGAAGCATTTTATCAAAACGAGAATTCAGCCCCGGGTTGGCTTTCAGGAATGCTTCCATATTATCAGGATAGCCCGCTACAAATACGAAGAAACGCCCCCGATGATCTTCCATTCGCTTAAGCAAAGTTTGAATAGCTTCATCACCAAAATCTCCACTGCTGCCTCCTGCTCTCATCGTGAGAGAATAGGCTTCATCAATAAAGAGCACTCCTCCCATTGCCTCATCGATCCGTTCAGCTGTTTTAATGGCAGTTTGCCCTACATGTCCAGCCACCAGGCCTTGCCTATCGGTTTCTACCATATGCCCACGCTCCAGCACGCCTAGTGCTTTATATATTTTGGTGAGTATCCGAGCTACGGTTGTCTTACCTGTACCTGGATTGCCAATAAAAACTGTATGGAGGAAAAAGCTATTGAGTACATCTCGTTTGGTTTCACGGTAGAAACGTACGAGTCGCACCAGCTCTTCGATTTGTGCCTTGATATTTTCCATACCTATCAAGCGGCCCAATTCATCTAGAGATAATTGCAACAACTCCTCGTCAATCGGAATATTTGGCAATTCCGGTTTTTGCTCAATATCTATCTTACGAACATCATCCAGTGTTACCTTTTCCAGGATTTCATTTTGCAGAGACTTAGGATCATCATGCGCCATTACTCTTAATCCCAGATTGATCTTTGATTTTTCAATCAGGTCATACACAAAACGAGCATTCCCAAAAGAACGATCTCTTGTGCGGTAGGCATTGATAATGATATCGTTGATTTTGGCTTTAGCCGCAGTCGTTAGGATTACCCCTTTTTCCTTACAGGCATAGGTAGCAATATGCGACAGTTCCTGTGGCAAATAATCAGGGAATTCAAAGTATAGTTTGAAGCGTGATTTCAGGCCAGGGTTTGAATCCAGAAAATGCTTCATTTCCTTCGGATAACCGGCTACAATAACTGCCAGGTCACCTTCTCCATTCGACATTTCTTTTACCAAAATTTCTATAACCTCTCGTCCAAAATCTTTACTATCATCATTTGATCTTGCCAGCGAATAGGCTTCATCTATAAACAACACTCCTCCCCTGGCCTTTTCAATAGCTTCTTTTACCTTGGGAGCTGTCTGACCAATATACTCCCCTACCAGGTCTACTCTGTCTACCTCATGCACATGGCCTTTTGAGAGTAAGCCCATCTTTTTATACAACAAGCCCATCTTTTTGGCGACTGTCGTCTTGCCCGTACCCGGATTGCCGATAAATACAGAGTGGACATTGATTTCTTCTTTCTCATCAAAGCCCTTTTCCTTACGCAATTGCAAAAACTGGATATAACGTGCATGGTCACGCACCTCTTTTTTGATAGACTCCAGGCCGATCAATGCATCCAGTTTTGCCATTACCTCTTCGAAAGTCTGATTCAGGCCTTCTTCGGGGCTTAATACAACCGTCGACTGGCGATCAGGTAACAATACTCCCGCTATCCCTTCTTCAAATTGATCTCCCACTTCAAAAGGAACAACTGCCAGCAATTTATCCATAAAAATAACTTCGGCTGTATAGCGATCTCTACGCCAGGAGCCTTTCACATTAGACCCCCATCCGGCAGTAATACTAATCAGCTCATCCTTCTTTTCGATACGCTGAAGCCGCACCACCTGCCCTTTTAGTTCACGAGCATCATTATAAAACTTGGTAAAAAGCTCGCAATGCCAGTTTTTAGTAAGGAAGCTGTTTCTGAGGGTCAATTCTACATAGATATACCTCGTCTCTTCACTGGAAAACGACTTATAGTAGATGCGCTCATCTTCGATCACATCATCATAAGGCCCTTCATATAGTTTGATAGACTGTACTTCAAGGTAAGGATTAAAGCCATCCGTCATTTCTTCGCCAGCATCTTCCACATAGAAATACTTGGTAGCGACCTTCTCTCCTTCTATCCAGGCTTCCCAAAAATAGGTACCTTTTTTCCAGAAAGCACCTTCGTTTTTATTGCCCCATCCCTCGCGGATAAACATGATATTGTCGTACTTACTCACCTTGCGGCGAAAAGGAAGCGCACATAATAGTTTCTGGTTCTTCTTCATGGAGTAGCACCTTAGTTCCACTTCCACTTCCCAATCTTCAATATCGAATTGCTTATTGTAAAAAGAGAGTTCCGCATATACATAGGTAGTCTCATACCGGTCAAAGACTTGTCGGTACTTCTTTTTATTATCCGCCAGCCATTCCGTGGATGAATATACTTTTAGCTCACGAAACTTGTATTTTTTATAGTCCGGAGCTGTAATTTCTTCCGCCATCTTAACCTCTTATTTTTCCCTTCCGGAAATAATTCTGGTGCAAGCAGTCTTCTAAGTCAAAGAAGAATTGCTGCACCGTATTTTATTGCGATTAGTAAATATAATCAATGTAGGTGTTTAAATATTGTGGTAGGCAGATTTTTTTCAAAAAAGAGTTAGGAGCTTGTTTAAAATTCCATTAATTGGCTACGAGTGGCAAATTTTATCCTGTACTTCGTTAAAAAGTCTCACCGTACCTTCTAGGTATACTTACGTTTTCTGCCTTGTTCAGAACAAAATTTGCTAACGCTCCCTCAATCATAAAAATTCAAACAAACTCCAACAAAGTATCTACATGCTATAAATACATAACTATCCTATAAACAATGTTTCTACTCCTATTACCATTAACCCTAATCTCCCTGTTTACATATCCGTAAATGATAGAGTTGATGGTTATGGTGACAATAGTGGAACTATTTCCGTTGCAGTAGGCCACAAATAATAAAATTGAGCACTTTTAAATAGTGGCATCAAAATTTCAAAGCAACTTTCAGTACACTTTGACAGTCATTATTTATCAACAGTGCAATTAGTTGTATCGTCCCGAACTTTGGTGGAAGCCTGGGTTCGGGATTTTTTATGCTAGGCACCAATGATATGATGGGTAGAGACTACGGATGAAGTCGTACAAATAAGACAACATACGACTTCATCCAAATCATCTTAAAATCCTCCACTAGCCCCTCCAAAGGGGCACATCTTCCTAAAACATGCCATTCTTTGGAGAGATCAGGGAGGAGATAAGTATAATCTTCACATAATAACGACCTCTTATTAAACATAAACGCTCACATCCTACAGCTTCACCACCCGCTTAGTCTGCTGCCCGTTCTCTGTTTGCACCCTGATAAAATAAGTACCTGTAGGCAATCGATGCCCTTCTAATTTCACCTGATGGACACCTGTTGAAAATTGCCGATCAGAAATCACCAGCACCTCACTACCAATAGCATCAAACACGCTGATACGGACGCGCTCTTGTTTGCTTTCAAACTCAACGATTGCAACATTATCAAATGGATTGGGGAAGGCATTGAGCTTGATGTTTGTTGTAGTATAGTCTTCTGTTGAGGTAGTTGTAGTACAGGATTTAATGATGGGTAATTTTTGAAATTCGCCCAATAAAACATCTTCTACAATTTGTGCATCCACTTCAAACCAATCTGTTAGAACAGAGCCATAAACAGAGCGAAAATCATACTGCATTGCCACTCCTTCCTGTGCTGCTACTTCTTCAGAAATTTCAGGATTATCTCCCAGTACGCCCGATTGAATACAGGAGCCAAAAACAAATAGAGGTGCTGCGGTACCGTGATCCGTTCCAAAACTGGCATTAGAACGAATCTGTCGTCCAAACTCAGAATAGGTCATACCCACTACGCGCTGATCCAGCCCAAGGTTTTTGATATCATCCTGGAAAGCATATATCGCATCAGAAAGCGTACGTAGCAACTCGGCATGGGTACCAGTGTCGGTATCCCCATCTTCAACCTGATTCGCATGGGTATCAAAACCTCCGAGGCTGACGATGTAAACCTTTGTCTTTAAACCACCACTAATGAGCTTGGCGACAATTTTCAGCTTTTGGGCCAATACATCATCAGGATATTGAGTCGATGAATTACTCCCCATCGTATCAGCGGCCTGAATTACCTCTCCATATTCATTCGTTTGGTGAATTGTTTGAGCAAGGAAATCCAGTTTATCCAGATAACATCCTGCTGCCAGCTCATTATTAAGCGGAGTAGCCAATTGGGTTAAGTTTTCCGGATTGGAAATAGCCAGGCTAAAATTACCTGCCTCTCCCTGGCATGTTTCTGAAACAGTAGTGCCGATGGTAATAGCAAAAGGATCGGGGTATTCTTCATTTGGATAGGCCCCTGGATAATCGGGATAATAGGCATCAAAATAACGCCCCAACCAACCGCTAAGCAAAAACTCATCCGCATCTGAAGCAGTATGCCATATATCCATAGAACGGAAATGAGAGCGGTTTTGATTAGGGTAACCTACGCTTTGTACAATGCCTAATTCGCCATTGTCATATACGTTTTTCAGGTTTTCCATAATCGGATGCAAACCTACTGTATCTGTAATTTCCAATAATGAGTTTTCTGGCAATATTACATCCGGACGTACTGCCGTCAGAGCACTATACTGATCACGCGGAACAACACAATTCAGGCCATCATTACCTCCATTGAGTTGGATGAGCACCAGCACTCTATCTGTATCCGGATTGATAAAATTTGAAAAAGCATTTTCGGCTACAGCCGACACAGGCACTCCACCTAAAAATAATGGTACGGATGCAAGCGCCCCTCTCTTTATAAATGATCTTCTTTTCATCAGAAGTTTTTTTGGATTCATCAATCAGCTTAAGTAAGCCGTTTAGATTAAATAAAATTCAGGCATTTTCAGCATTGCCTCAATGAGGTTTTTCAATTTACTGAGCACTGCTTCTCGTTTGTCCTCATCATCAGGATCGGCCAAATAATTATAGTACTCTTCCGCCCATACATAATAAGGGCTTCCCTGAATCAGATAATCCGTTAGGAAGTCTAGCTGATTTTGAGCTATAGGAGATGAGAAAAAGACTTTTGCCAAATCATTGATCAATGAATGGGGGTCACTTGGATTGTCCATTTCAGCTATAGCAGCCAAAAGGTCAAATGCAAAGGATTGATTCCCAATTTCAAAACCTGATACTAATTGCTCTACCAGGCCTTCTCTTATTGGCAGAGAAACGGAATTGATCCAAATATCATAATATTGAGGTGCCTGATAAAATGCCTTCCAGCCTGCTACACTGGGGATGTCCATGATGACCATATCCTGTGTATTCGTGAGGCGAGCCAAATTGATCCAGCCATAATATTGGGCAATTATTCCGCCCATCGGCATATTGAATTTCAAAGGGCGTACCATCTTGAATAAGTGATCGATGGGGTGATTGACCATACAGCCACGAAGGCTTTCTTCATAGAAATATTCGCTACTCAATAAAGCTTCCAATGCTGGCTGTATTTCGTAATTATTGTCGCGAATCAGATCAGCCATCGGCTCAATGATTGCAGCCTCAACAAAAGAGTCTATATTTGCTCCAACAAACCAAACATGTAATCTTCTACTGATAAAACGAGCTACTTCCTCCTGCTGGAAAATGATGTCAATTACTTTTTTGTATTCTTCCTCTCCTTCATCTTCAATCACGGCATTCCCAAAACGATGAGAAAGTTGTTTGGCATTGACGTCATGACGAAATGCGATAAAAGTAGATGTTATAGCTGCAGGATCAGATGGCGATCCATTCACCCAACCTGTCAAAGCGCGTGCAATTGCTGCTATATCTTCTTCTGTGTAGGTGGTATAATCACCTGGCCCTGCAATCTCTCCCTTGCCAATCGTGAATAGCTCCAGCAACTCACGGGCATAGTTTTCATTGGGGGCTTGTCTCGTATTTTGATTCCCATTAAGGTAAACCAACATGGCTGGTGCTATAGTGATTGCTTCTGTTAGCGTCTTAAAATTACCGAGTGCATTATCCCGGAGGGTTTTTATGTAGTTGTATACATACTCATAGCGGTTTATTTGGGATGTAACAAAATGATTGTGCCAAAACAATACCAGTTTTTCCCGGATAGATGTCCCTCCATTTAGCATAAGTCCATAAAACCAGGCATTAAAAGAGCGGGCACGAGCTCCATTCAAACCCTGAACACTAGGGATAGGTGCTGGCGTATTAACCCAGCTTTCTCCTAAAGGAACATTAGGATCATCATTAAAATCATAATAGATCGGTGGATCGGGAGTCGGTTGTGGTGCAAATAATTTTGCAATAGTAGCTGACAATCCATCTTCAACCGCTTGATTAATTTCGGTATACGTAGGCCCGAAAGTAGTACGGCCTAAGAGGTGTTTTGCTGCCGCAAAATCCCATGTTCCGGAATAAGGCGTCAGGCTTGATAAAACTTGAGGAGGAGCATAAGAAGCCCCTTCTGCAGCCTGTTTTTTTCCAAACATAGCTGCCAGTGCAGAACGTCTATCCATAAATAGTCAAATTTTAAACTAAAAAATAAATATGGCTTGGGCTAATCTGTAGGATAAGACTTGGATTTAAAGGATAGGTTTAATTTGAGGGTGATTTTTTTCAAAGAGGCAAAGGTATTTCCAGAGGTTATTGAGATATTTTCGAACAACTTCTTCTCATTAAATCAATAATTACTATCTTCCTTCCTTATTTTTGGTTCTTATATAAATCCTGTGATTTCAAGCCAATGATTTAGGCAAAAGCTCTGCTCCATCTTGGTACATTTCTTATACTTAAATCATTTCCCACCGGATTTTGTCTAAGAAGATTATTTTTAAACTTACTATGTCCCTAATCAAACTCAATATACCTACACTTGTATCTGACACACAGATAGATGAACAACTACAATACTATCTACGCCCGCTTTTTTTACCTTACCCAATAGCAACTCACCGCAGGTATGAAAATGCAATCTCTCTATTCCGTCAGGAAGTCCGCCAGATATTTAAAGGTTATGTATTGAGCGATGAAAGTACTCAGCAATTGCTTTGGTTTATGTTTCGAACTGACATAAAATATCAGCAATTAGAAATGGAATTTGCCATTGGGCGGCAACAAATCAAAGGAAGCTTTGCCTCCGTTTCCTTTGAATTAAAGGGAAAACATTTTGTATGCCTTCCTGCTTTTAATAATTATATGTTTATGGCAAATGCAGGAGATGGCCGTAAACCCAGAGTCCGGCAAGAAACGGAGCGGATCATTAAACGCCTGTTAAAGCGATTTAAGCAGGATGATGAAAGCAATTTTCGCCCTGAAGACTATTTTGCCAGCAAACGAGAATTCGTTTCACAAATAGAACTCACCATAAATATTGGAGAAACTGCTTTTGATTTCAAGAAAGAACCTGATAATTGGTTTTTCACCAGTTTGGTTACAGATACCAGTTTCAAGGGAATTGAAGAAATAGAAAAAGTCGGACAAGACCTCAACAGCCTCTATCCTTCAGAGTTGGAGCGGGCTTACTATCAAGATGAACTGGTAGAACAACTTTATCAGGCTATCTTTCAGGCCGGCAATACTCCTATTGCATTAGTAGGCCCTGAAGGTGTTGGAAAACATACCATTTTGCAGGAAACAATATGGCGGCATGAAAGTAGTTATTATCAACCTCAAAAAGGCAAAGCACAACGAGTATGGCATATTGACCCTACCCGCATCATCTCAGGTATGAGCATTGTAGGCATGTGGCAAAAGCGTTTTGAATCCATTATTGAATATGTTCGCCAACCCAAATCCAAAAAAGCTCCAAGCGATAAGTTATTTTTTGATAATCCTGTAGCACTACTACGCATTGGAAAGTCGGCTCAAAATAATATGACGCTCAGTGATGTCTTACGCCCGTATCTTGAAAAGCGTGAGCTACAAGTCATTATTGCTGCAACACCTGAAGAATGGAAGATAGTACAAGAGCAAGGCAGGCGTTTTAGCAATCTATTCAGAGTTGTTCGAATACACGAGCCTGTACCTGAGAAATCTGTCAAGATCATTCTCCGCAAAAGAAAACAACTGGAACAATCCAGCGGAACTATTATCAAAATACAGGCGGTACAACAACTCTTAGATATACAACGTAATTACCTTCGAAATAAGCCCCTTCCTGGGAGTATCGTAAAACTCATGCGTCAATTATCTAGCAAATATCGTTTCCAAACGGTTGATGCACCTGAGGTAAGAGACGAATTCAAAGCATATAGTGGGCTTCAAGAAAACATATTTGATGCTACTCAGACTACAGAGGAAGGCAGCATTAAAAACCTTATAGCTCAGGAATTAGTAGGGCAAGCTACGGCTGTTGACGCCTTAGAAGGTGTAATTCATCTCATCAAAGCAAAACTGACTAATCGTTACCGCCCTCTAAGTTCTCTTTTATTTATAGGCCCCACTGGTGTAGGAAAAACACAGGCAGCAAAAGTATTGTGCAAACACCTAATGGGGAGCGAAGATTACCTCATGCGTTTTGATATGAATGAATATATTGACGCAGGAGCTGTACAACGCCTTATTGGTGATTATTACAATCCGGAGGGGCAACTTACCGGAGCTATCAGATATCGTCCTTTTGGAATTTTATTGTTGGATGAAATTGAAAAAGCACACCCTCTAGTATTAGATCTCCTTCTTCAGGTATTGGACGATGGGCGCCTGACGGATAGTTTGGGGCGTACCATTGACTTTACGAATGTAGTTATTATTATGACTTCAAATGTGGGAGCACGCCAGGCAGCTATCCAGCTAGGTTTCCATGGAAATGGTGAAATAGATGAAGGTATATACAAAAGAGCTGTAGAATTGAGTTTTCGCCCTGAATTTATCAATCGTATCGATAAGACGGTCATCTTCAAATCACTCCAGCTAGAGCACATTCTAAATATAGCCCGTTTACAAATCAAGGAACTGCTACAACGGGATGGTTTTGTAAGGCGTGCCACTATACTAAATATTTCTCAGGAAGCTTTGGAGTGGGTTGCCAGAAGAGGATACGATGCTCGTATGGGAGGCAGGGCACTCAAGCGTCAAATAGAAAGAGACCTGACTGCACTGTCTGCAGAACAACTAATTGCCACTTATACAGACACACCTATATTATTTGATATTCTTCTGGATGACGATCGATTAGTACCCCATATTCGATCATTGGATTTCGTCTCCTCTATTGAGGAAGATTGGTTACCTGAATTGCCCGATGAAACACAGGGGCGCCGTTTTTACAATTCTCTATTAAAACAAATTGACAGAATCAAGCAACGACTGCAAGGTTTTGAAGCAGAACAGGAACAGCTTGAAAAACCAATGGTTTATGTCGATTGGCAAGCTACGGGACAAACCAATTGGCAGTATTATCATTTCAAAGCCAAAATAGAAGAGCGTAAGGAAGCCATACAAAATATCATGCTTGGATTTAGGGATCGGTACTATAAAGTAGGCCCTTCTATCCCCTTAAGATATAAGCCTGTTAATCTTATTCCGCGCCGTGATTTTTCTACCAAGGGTGTCAGAGAAAATATTAAGGACCGCTTATTTCAAAAAGAAGGTATTAAAGAATTGAGTGAAGCTTACCAATATGCCATTGTACAATTTGATAGCCTCAAAACAGAGTTTGTTAGTAATTTCTTCAAAACCAGCATATTACAATTACAGTTAAAAGGCGTTTTATCAGGCCCTCCTGATCATTGTGAGATGTATATAAAATCATATATCACTGGTTTAGGGCAACAGGAGGCTCTTTTCTTACTAGAGAAGTATACTGCACTTTTTAAGCTGTTAGACATTTCTCATACGGTGGATAAGGAAAATGGGAAAATCGCTGTAGAAGGTTTTTCTATTCGTAAACTTCTTGCAGGAGAACTAGGTATTCATTTGTTCTATACCGCCCACCGAAACCCCCTTCCCATCCAGGTTTCACTACAAGGAGAACACTCCAATCATCAAAATAAAGTCATTCGAATCTACGATAGCGGTAATACACTAACAGATCTTCGGACTGGTTTTTCTAATGCTGCTAATATAACTGCCGATGAACTTCTCTTACTGGTTTACGCTGGTATTTCGACTAATATCAGAAAAGAGCTGAATCCTTTTCGGTAGGAAGTTTTATGGTGATTGGTGATTGGTGATTGGTGATTGGTGATTGGTGATTGGTGATTGGTAAGATAATGTATGCGCTTGCGTTTTGAGCTTGTGTTTGATACGGCATTTCAATTTCACAGTACATCTGAAAACCGATGCCTGAAAGATCCTTGATAGTAAAATGGAGCCGAGTCCAATCAGAAATCCGAAAATTCACTATTCAGCATATTTCTTTACTGCTTTTATAAATCGGTCTAAATCACTAGTAAGTGTATATACATTGGGAGTTACTCTGATACCGTCCAAAGAGCCTTTTTGAATACCGATAGTATGCACCTGATTATCATTCAACAACCAACTAGATAATTTTAATGACTCTACTCCTTCTATACTAAACATTGCGATCGCACAACTTAAATCTATATTTGCAGGCGAGTGAGTTTTCACTTTTTGAATTCTCCTTAATCGTTCTAACCAGTAGTCTTTGAGATAACGGAGGCGTTCTTCTTTCAGTTCGGAACCGATCATTAGATGAAAATCAATAGCCTGGCCGATAGCTTGCTCTATAGCATTCGAACGAGTACCTATGTTTTCAAACTTACGAATATCATCACTTTCAGGATCACTAGCAGCGAATAATGGATACAAGTTCTTAATTTTTTCCTTTCGTATATATAGCATACCACTTCCAAAAGGTGCGCATAACCATTTGTGAAGGCTTGTACCAAAGTAATCGCAATTTAAATCGGGAATAGCAAAATTGAGATGAGCAAAAGAATGAGCCCCATCTACGACAACTTCTATACCCCTTTCACGTGCTTTTTTTGCTATCGATGCTACTGGCAATACACAACCATTCCAATTGATAATATGTGTAATATGTACCACCTTCGTACGAGCGGTGAATTGATCCAGAAATGCTTTTTCCAAATTCTCGGCAGTCCCATTTACAGGGTCAATTTCAGCATATTTAATAACTACATTATCCCTGTGTGCCCGTTGCTTCCAGGCATTTTCCATATTCGGATAATCGTAGTGGGTCATTACTACTTCATCATTAGCCTTGAGCCTCAAGCCAAAAATGACTGTCTCTAGAGCTTCTGAAGCATTGCGATGAATAGCTATTTCTTCGGGTGAACAAGCTGCAATTTCTGCTAATTTATCTCTAATTCCCTCTCTTCCTTTGTCTAATACTCTCCACATATAATAACTGGGAATCTCATTGCTCATCCGATTGTAGCGTTCTACAGCTTCCTGTACTACTCGTGGTTGGGGGGAAACACCTCCATTATTCAAATTGATAATAGAAGGTGATACGGTATATGCCTGTTTGATCTGATGCCAAAAACGCTCGTCCTTAACTAACTCTTCTTTTGTCAGGCCTTTCCAACTGTCTAATGAAAGAGCCGTATTATTGTTAGCACGAATTTTAGTTGCCCAGGGTGCTAAGACAGCAAGTGTTGATAGTGTTCTTAAAAACTTCCTTCTTTTTGGCATAGTAGATAAGTTACAAACAAGTGAGAGGGCGCAAATGAAAAATGTCATGCATTTGCTATCTTTCACTTATGGTATGTAAATATTTGAATAATTCTATATGCTCAAGAGGGAATAAAAGCGATATACTAAGCAATTAAAAATTAGTAGCAGCTTCTCTTTTAATAGCAACCAAAGCGGTCTCTACAGCAGTGCTTTCTCGCTGACTGAGTAAGTGCATTAAACCGGCTGCCAATTCACGGCCACTGTTTTTAGCATCTAGGCGTTCGGCAACCATCGTAACCATTTCTACGGATTCGTTACGAGTCATTTTTATAATTTCCCACAACTGTTGGGAGACATATACTTGCTGGGTGATATTGTGTTCGTACTCCTGCTGAATAGCCAGCATTAAAGCGATCCTGAATTCTGCCACGCTCATTTCTTCTGCCCGAATTCGCAACAACAAATTCGGAATGGCGATGCGTTCGCAAAAGAGGGACAGGCGCTCATAAGCCTGCAATTTCAACGGTAGCGTTGTTTTGAGTTGTGATTCGCGAATCTTCAAACTACTTAGTTTTTGTTGATTTTCCATGTAGGTTTTCAATACAAAATAAGCAGCCAGAAAGACTAATAAGCCCGGAATGGTTAGCTTTAATAACTCCAAAAAGAACGATAGCATATAATTAAAGTCAGGTTGTTGTATGATTAATCTTCAATAAAATTGAATATTTGACCGTAAAAGTACAAAACTTATGCAATCGAACTAAACCTTATAGGCAGGTGTTAGTGTTGGAAGTAAAAACACATCTATATATAATGAAGGACTTTAGCTTACTTTAGCATATATTTGTGTATTAATGACACCATCATTATAAACCTGTTCGGATTTCAATAATGCAAAGCCAATTCCAAACAGGTACTAAAATTGACATCCTAGAAAAAATATGAGTGCTATAAAGGAAACCAACATAAAGGCTCCAATCAGCTTGACCAATGGAGCTGTACGTGAATTATTACGCATCAAAGATGAGCAAAATATTTCTGAAGAACATGGCCTTAGAGTAGGTGTAAAAGGAGGTGGTTGTTCTGGCTTTTCATATATTTTAGGCTTTGATGCTCCCAAAGAAAATGATGATGTGTATGATGTATCAGGAATTAAAATTTTGATGCAAAAAGCACATGCTATATATTTGTTGGGAATGGAAATTGACTGGGAAAATGGTTTAAACAACCGTGGTTTCTCTTTTAATAACCCTAATGCTTCGGATACCTGTGGATGTGGAGAATCTTTCTCTGCTTAAACCTATTAAATAAATACGGAATCTTGTCGATTCAATCATTACTGATCTACCCTATATTCGGATGTCTTCTAATAATTAGCAGTCCGAATATCTTTGCGCAACCGACTATTCTCTTTGAAGAGGATTTTGATGGAGGTATTCCTTTTGATTGGGATATTAGCCCGGGAAACCCCATCGGCGCTACTTGGCATTGGACCTCTAATGGCAAAGCGGATAGTGTGTGGGTTGACAATGAAACATACAGTGCTCTTTTCTGGAACAATCGCCCTGCCATCGACTCTGAAAGTGCTGATAATGGTGCTGTTTTCTTTAATTCTGATGCCTACGAAAGTGGAGGCACGGGGATAGGCCAGGGGCCCTTTCCTGGAGAACAAAGAGCATCATTGACTACTCCTGCCATCAATTGCTCCTTCGATGAAAAGGTATATCTTCAATTTCATCAGTTTGCACGAGGAAATCGGAATCTACCTTCTACAATCGTAAGTATTTCTAATGACAATGGAGAAACCTGGTTAGACATCCCAATCAATCAAATAGCTACTGAAAATGGAAGCACTTCCGTAAATGATATTGAGCTCCTGGATATTTCCGAAGTAGCGGCTGGTTTTCCACAGGTCAAAATTCGTTTTTTATGGGAAGGCAGATATTACTTCTGGATTATAGATGATGTTAAAGTAATATCGCCACCTCAAAAAGAACTCGTACTAGAACAAATAGATTATCCATTATCCAGTTTTGCACAACCTGCTTTCCAAATCCCCTCTGATACGCTTCATTTTAATGCATATATTACCAATCTAGGTACCGAGACACTTGATAGTATCAGCTTTCAGGTAGATCTCTTTCAGCAACAGGGAGCACAACAAGAATTAATATACATGGATAGCATGATTGTGCATGGCCTACCAGGCTTATGTATTGATTCCATGATTAGCCTGCCTCAGGTATTCATCCCTCAATTGCCAGAAGGTGAATATCGATTAGTCTATAGAACCAAACTGCTGGACGGAATAGATTATATTATAAGTAATAATGAACTGGAGACAAACTTTCGGGTAACAGAAGATGAATTTGCAAAGGAAAGTGATTATGATCTAGGCTTGCGGCCATTGGCAAGTGGTGATTATGAAATTGCCAATGTCTATCAGATGGGTGATTTTTCTTTAAATAACTGGACTGTAGATGAAGTAAGCTTTGCTGTTGCTCGTGATTCTATTGATGGCCCTCTTGAAGGAGAATCCGTCACCATTAATTTATATAGAGTATCAGAATTGATTTTTCCAGATTTCTCCAATTTTAGTTTTAATACCTATGATGATCTGGAGCTGATTGCTTACCAAAATTATACATTCCTGCCCGGCAGCCTGGATTTTGATATTTTTTCTACTCAGCTTATTCCTCTTTACAACGATGAAGTAATACTTGAACCAGGACAACGCTACGTATTGAGTATCAGATACGAAGGTACTGCCAATACAATCTTTCATGCATTCAATGACGACATCGTTTATAATGATGTTTCTACCATCTTATTTTTCAATAATTGGTTCCTGGGTGGTTTTGGATACGAACAGGCTGCTGTGCTCAGAATGAAATTGCGTACTACTTCTAATACCTCGGAATCAGATGATATATCAATTACTAGCGGCCTATCAGTCTACCCTAATCCTGCCACTGATTTAATTAAGGTTAAGCTTCCTCCTCTTTCGTCTGATAGCGATCTTATTATTACTACCTCTACCGGGCAATTAGTAAAATACTGGCCCTTACAGAAAAACGGGGAAGAGATTGAAATCCCCCTTGATCAATTGCCTTCAGGTGCTTATGTGATAAAGATCCTTAGTAAAACAGGAATATTTGCAGAACCTTTTATAAAACATTAAAGTTGGTAAGAAATTGATCACAATAAAAAATCCCGGATGTCAACATTAGTCAACATTCGGGATTTTTTATACTTGAAATGATTGTCACCAATCAGTTCAACACGTTCTTACATATTAGCGATGATTTCATCACCAAACTCAGAACACTTCAATAGTGTAGCGCCGTCCATTAAACGGTGGAAATCATAAGTAACACGCTTGCCAGCAATCGCACCTTCCACACCTTTTACAATCAGGTCAGCAGCTTCTTTCCATCCCATATAGCGCAACATCATCTCTCCTGATAGGATTACAGAGCTAGGGTTGACTTTATCAAGGCCTGCATACTTAGGAGCAGTACCGTGAGTAGCTTCAAAGATAGCCATACCTGTTTCATAATTGATATTAGCACCTGGAGCGATACCAATACCACCTACCTGTGCTGCCAAGGCATCAGAAACATAATCGCCATTCAAGTTCAGTGTCGCAATTGCAGAATATTCTTTTGGACGCAATAAGATTTGCTGTAGGAATGCATCAGCAATAGAATCCTTAATTAGGATTTTACCACTAGCCAATGCTTCATCTTGTGCTTTATTGGCTGCATCTTTGCCTTCATCAGCAGCAATGCGGTCATATTGTGCCCAGGTGAACACCTTATCTCCATACTCACGCTCTGCCAGTTCGTACCCCCACTCTTTAAATTTACCCTCTGTAAACTTCATGATATTCCCTTTGTGTACAAGGGTAACAGAAGGTAGCTTATTGTCTAATGCATATTCAATTGCAGAACGAACCAGGCGTTCCGTACCTTCTACAGATACTGGCTTAATACCTAGTGAAACAGAGTCTGGGAAACGAATCTGACTAACTCCCATCTCATCCATCAAGAATTTCTTTAGTTTCTCTACTTCTTCCGTTCCATTCAAATATTCGATACCAGCATATATATCTTCTGTATTCTCGCGGAAAATCACCATATCAATAGATCCTGGTTCTTTTACTGGAGAAGGTACACCTGTAAACCAACGTACAGGACGTACACATGCGAATAAATCCAGCTTTTGGCGAAGTGCTACGTTCAATGAGCGGATACCACCACCAACAGGGGTTGTAAGAGGGCCTTTTATAGCAACAAGGTATTCTTTGATAGAATCCAGTGTTTCCTGCGGCAACCACTCTCCTGTATTATCAAATGCTTTTTGTCCAGCAAGTACTTCTTTCCAGTGGATTTTACGTTCACCATTGTATGCTTTCTCTACTGCTGCATCTAATACACGCTCTGCAGCAGCCCAAATATCAGGCCCAATACCATCACCTTCAATGTAAGGAAGAATTGGGTCATTGGGGACGTTTAGTTTACCATTTTCAATCGTTACTTTTGATCCGCTCATGTTATTACACGTTTTTAGTACTAATCAAAAAATAAATCCGCCGATTAAGTTTTTTGTTTTGCTTTGATATTCAGCTTATAAGCTTAAGTTACTCAGCATAAATGATTGATTTACTCTTTGACCATTTCTTTATATAATATAGGTGAAGGATGGGCTTTTATCTATCCTCCCCCAAAGGGTAGAATCATAAGGGTTAGAGCCAAGCCCAAAAAGCAGCACAAATGTAATAATTTTTTACACTCAGCAAGTGCTTAAGCTTATTTAATCTGCCTTCGAGGCGACGCCTTTATAAATTTACTTCCCTTGACTTTAGTTTGCCGAATAATATAATAAAGCCGATATTTACACCCATATGCAAAATCCGAATCTCAATCCAGACAGCGAGCACCTCAGTACAGAGGACCATCAAATAGAAAAGTCTTTGCGTCCCAAGGCTTTAGGTGACTTTAGTGGGCAACCTAAGATAGTTGAAAATCTAAAAATATTCATTCAGGCAGCTCGCCAACGTGGTGATGCCCTGGATCATGTATTGCTTCATGGGCCTCCGGGACTTGGTAAAACTACTTTATCCCATATTATAGCCTATGAACTGGAAGCGGAGTTGAAGATGTCTTCTGGCCCGGTACTGGAAAAACCGGGTGATCTGGCAGGCCTTCTAACCAATCTCGACGAGGGAGATGTCCTTTTTATTGATGAAATACACCGCCTCAATACCGTAGTAGAAGAGTATTTATACTCCGCTATGGAAGATTACCGTATTGACATCATGATAGATAGTGGGCCTAATGCCCGAAGTATACAGATTGCCCTTAATCCATTTACACTTATAGGAGCTACTACCCGGATGGGCTTACTCACCGCTCCTATGCGTGCCCGATTCGGTATCAATTGCCATCTTGACTATTATGATACCAATACTCTTAAAAAAATTATTATCCGCTCCGCAGGCATATTAGATGTACCTATTACTGAAGATGGTGCTACTGAAATAGCCCGGCGAAGTCGTGGTACTCCTCGTATTGCGAATGCCTTATTGCGTCGTATTCGCGATTTTGCTCAAATCAAAGGCAATGGTACCATAGATTTGAAAATAGCACAATATGGACTCTCTGCTCTTAATGTAGATGAAGGTGGCCTGGATGAAATGGACAACAAAATACTCTCCACAATCATTCATAAATTTAAAGGAGGCCCCGTAGGTATTACTACTATTGGTACTGCAGTAGGAGAAGAAGCAGGTACTATTGAAGAAGTACATGAGCCTTTCCTGATTATGGAGGGATACATTCAACGTACTCCTCGTGGGCGGGAAGCTACCGAAAAGGCATATAAACACCTCGGAGTAGTACCTCCAGGAATAGCTGGAACTTTATTTGAAGTGGATTAGCTTGTTCAAATTTTCTGCTATGAAAAAAATTCTCTTTCCAACAGATTTTTCAGAAGACTCTCGTAATGCGTTAGCTTATGCGGTAGAAATGGCAAAGGCAATGAAAGCAGATAGCATTCATATTATATACATATTATTGCCTGAAACTACTGCCGCTTTTGATTATGCTCCTCCTGTTTCGGGTTTAATGGAAGCTCGCCTGAATATGCTTAAAGAGTTTGTCCTCAGACAAGAAGATAAATTACAACCTGCGCCTGTACAGTTTACACGTGAAGTGCTTGTGGGTTTTGCAGCAGATGAGATCAAAAATGCTTCAGAAGATTATGATCTTCTAATAATGGGCACTACTGGTGAAAGCAATATGCTTGAAAATATATTTGGCAAAGTATCGGCCAGTGTAGCCAGAGGGGCCCGATGCCCTGTATTGCTGATCCCTCCTGCAAGCAGGTTTCACCTCCCTAAAAGTATGACTTACGCTATTGATGGGCAGAAAATACAAGCAAATACACTAAAGAAACTAGCTACTTTTAATAGCGCCTGGAGTGCCCACATTCATTTTGTACATGTAAAGGAAAAAAGCGAGCAATCTTCTAGCTCATTAGGAGAGGATTGGATCCAATCTGCTACTGAACAAGGACTCTCCTCTATCTCTTATGATGTGGTAGAAGTAGAAGATGGGTCCGTAAGTAGAGGGATTACTCATTTTACGGAAAGTACGAAAAGTGATATCGTTATTTTTACTACCAAGAAGCGTAGTTTTTGGGACAATATATTCCATCGTAGTAAGACAAGGCATATGGCGCTAGGTACCCATCACCCTTTGCTGGTTTTGCATCAGTAAAACGGGGCCTAACTTCCTTGTACTTTTTTAAATCCCCGAACGAAAAGACAGGCTTCCGTTCTTGCTTTCGATTTCCATAAATAGTTGGTTGACGCTGTACAGTTGTGCTTCTTGCAGTAGCTGTAAGAATACCTGTTCCTGAGTCATGATATTACGACAAAGCATTTTTGTAGTAGCTAATTCCCCTATTTTTATGACGCCGTCTGACTGCAGTTGTACGCCTCCATTATAACTATTGCATCCTCCACTCCCGAAGATTTTATCTCCTTCGATAGTCATTGTAAGGATACTGCTATCTTGTAGATCTCTGGAACTCCCGTCCATCGTGTAGGATGCTAATTCCCAGACTTTACCTTCTATTTTTGGAAATTGATAATCTTCCTCCGCATAAGAAGTTTTAATGGATTGCTCTGCTGGAGTTCCTTGTTCAGTAACAGTAGTTTCTATTGTATCCGCTGAACTAGTATTTTCATCTGGGTTTTGCTCTGATCCGTTTCCTCCACAGGAGGCCAATACAAACAGTGCCAGTGCTACTAGGAATAATATTTTTCTCATGAAGTCCTTTTTCACAAAGGTATCTATTTTTTTTATCCCTTATAATAAATCAGGTTTTTTGAAAAATCACAGGGCTCTACGCACCCGTAGAAGGTCACCCAGCGTATTAACACCTCTCTTCTTTAATCTGGCCAATAATTTCATTAATAGTATTGCTGTAATAAATGCATCACCAGCTGCAGTATGCCTATCACTCATAGGAATATGATAAAGTCGGCAGAGATTATCCAACCCATAGGTCCCTCTACGTTCTGCCTGGGTCTTTATTGTCACTCTACGCGCCAGATAGCCAGTATCTATGACTTTGTTTTGCAATTTCCCCAGGTCATTTTCCTTTAAAATACGATTAATCATATTTACATCAAATGCTGCATGATGAGCAACCAGTACACTATCTTTTGTAAATTGTAGAAATTTTTGAGTGGCTTCCAAAGCATCTAATCCTGTTGCAGGGTGGCTAGATATTATTCCATGTACTGCTACAGCTTCCTGGCTAGGCTCATATTGCTGCCTAACATAACACTCCAGGTAATCCTTTATAGCTATTTCAAAGCCTTTTACTCCTATTGCACCTATAGACAATACATGATCTTTTTTAATATCTAAACCTGTCGTTTCAGTATCAAATACCACAAAACGAATTTCTTCAATTGGTGTTCTGGTAGAATAAGTGTTTCGAAAACATTCCAGGTACTCATGCCAGTAATCCGGCATATTGTTCTTGTTGGAAGGCCAATTAAATAATCGAAAAGCCATAATATATTATCCTAGTAAGGCTAGCTGAAAGCGAACCCTGAGTAATGATTGTAATGCTTTAATGGGTTGAAAGCTATTTCGCAAATTAATGCGCTCCATTTTTGCTAATTCAGAAGGATCAAAATAACGCCCTGAATCTGCGTTCTTTAGCCCTTGTAAAGTACGATAGCGCATCAGCATCTCATAAGCATCTGCTGCTTGTTCATAAAGCTCTTTATTTTGAGGCTCCACCTCTGCCAATTGCTCAAAACGCCTAAAGGTATTATTAATCTTATCTATCCTGCTATGAAGAATTAAAACGCGGGCAGCATCCGCTAAAGGCATCATTGCTCGTGCTTTTATATCAAATTCATTTTTATGTTCTCCTCCATGCTCTACTACAAAATTGCGGAAGAAGGTAAGCGGTGGCGGATTTTGTAAAGCATTCCTGGCCAGAAATGACAGAAAAATATCCTGTCCATCCAAAGTTTTGAAAATGTGTGTTGTCAACTTTTCTGACAATGACAATTTGCCCCGTATTGCTCTATAATCAAAGAAAATCGTACAATACAACACCGCTTTAGAGGTAGGCTCTATGATCCATTGGGTAAACTGTTGTTGCCACTCTGTAAGTGAAAGGCACCACTTGGGATTGCTAGCCATCATATCAGCAGGACAATATTCAAAACCTACTTCATGTAGCAAGCTCGTAACCCTGCTTGCAAAATCCAGATAATAAGTATGCGTATGCTCGTATTCCTCTTCAGGTACATCTTCAAAAATCAATGCATTGTCCTGATCCGTTCGTAAAAGTTGCTCACTCCTCCCCTCACTACCTAAAGCTAACCAACAGTAGTCAGCTACAGGTTTATCGATCCCCTCCTCAGCCATCATTCGCTCGACCACATCAATGCATCGATTGATTATTGCGTCGTTTATTTCTGTCATAACAGTAGCAATAAAAGCAATTGCTACCTCCTGATAAATGTATTGCTTAAGCAAATCTTCTGCTCTTTCGCGAATTTGTCGCAAAGCAGCTCCCGTATCGCATCGCCTGACCTCCCTTATTAAAATAGCTGGATTATTGCCCTGGGCGACCATAAGATCATGCTCAGAAATAACTCCCACTACTCTACTGCTATCTGTTCCATTCTCTGTTATACATAAATGGTTTATTCGATTTTTCACCATTTCGATTTGTACATCTGCCACCGTTATATCAGTAGAAACCGTAATAACAGGGCTAGACATAATTGCTTCAACAGATGCATCTAATCCAACTTCACCTGTTACAACTTTATTTCTAAAATCCTTATCTGTAATAATACCCACAGGCGCCATATCCTTATCAACAATAATGATGGACCCAACCTCTTTTTCACTCATAATAGACGCTGCCTCCCGAATACTGGCATTCTTCTGACAAGTGACTGGAGATTTGCTTCGTTCAATAGATTGTAATTCTACTAAGCCAAAATTCTTTAAAGCCGGGAAGTTTTTTCCAAGAAATAGACTAGGCTTTTGTCCCTCTGTGTATCGTTGTCCGGCACCCGATGCGAAAGTACTAGCCAGATATAAACTCACATTTGGATAGTGATTCAATATTTCTTTAAAGCCTTCTACATTTACTGCATAAATAAGTGACTCTTCTGCTACTTTAGCAGTTAGCAGATAAGCCTCTTCTGCTAATAATGGCCGGATGCCAAACACGTCGCCTTCATCACAACTTTCTATCATAATAGCATTCCCCTCTTCTTCCCTATACAAATGAACAGCTCCTTCTTTTACCACATATATGTATTGACCGGGGCTATCTCCCTGATTAAAAATGTGTTCATCAGGGCGTTTATACTGTACTACTACCCTTTCAGCTACCTTCATTAAAGTCTTTTCCTCTAGCAAACTAAAAGGTGGATAGTATTTTAAAAATTCATAGATTCTTCTAGGTATTGTATTTTCCATCAGAATTGCATTAACTATTATTCGTATAGATCGTTCTAATGCCTCGTTCTAAAAATACCTGCCTGTTCGGCCATTCCGTGGGTAGGCAGCTTAATCCACAACTATAATCAAAATTGAAATTTAAACATACTCTAAAACATTTATGAAAATAGATGTGTATATTTGTCTATATTTTTCGTAAAAAATTTGAAGGAAAGTTCCCAACAGAGTTAACATTAAAACTATGAAAACGCACTTCAACCCTTCTTTTTTGGAAGAATCTACAGAAACTCTCCGAGCAATAGCTCACCCCATCCGCCTTGCTATAGTCGACCTCCTTTTTAATCATGGTGAAATGACCGTTACTGATATTTACAGCCAACTTAAAATTGAACAGGCAATTGCTTCTCATCATCTTAGAATTTTGAAAACCAAGAATGTAGTTAATGTAGAACGGGACGGAAAAAACTCTCTGTACTCTCTCACCAAAAAAGAATTTTACGAAATTATCAAGACATTAAAAAAAGTTATTTAGCAGAGTCTTCAGTCATAGTTTTTGAATCTCTAAAGGATTCCAATGCCTTACGCTCTCATTTAAATTCCGGCAATTATTGTTTTTCTGTTTCCGATATGCTTGTATTGCTTACTTTTTTATTCGCTACATCTCATCCCCTCTGATCTTAATACAAAAAACGGAATACCAAGCATTACTCATCGTCTCAAACTCTAACTATAGCACTGCTCCTTCACATTGCAACTTCACACTTTTCCTACATACATATCTATATACACACATTAATCCGCAGTTCAAATAACATATATTATTTCAGCAATACAGGCTTTAAATAAAACAGATTATTGCTTATCAGGCACTAAATAGCATAATATTCTGCACAAAAAGAAAAAAAATCACAAATAATCTTGTACATATCTATATATCTATATACATTAGCGTAGAATTACAGCTGATCTGTCAATGCAAATCAAAGTTTATGAACAAGAAACGTTTACTACAATTCATTCCACTCACGCTATTAGCCCTCAGCCTGAGTTTTACGCTTTCAGCTCAAGACAAGCCGGAAGCTGATCATTCATACAAGCCTTTAAAGCTTAGCCTCAATGAGGATGGCAGCAAGTATGTAAGGTTTATTATGTGGCACCAGTTATGGGCAACCAGCAACAACCTGGCAGTAGAAGATTCTAAGACACAGTTTTCAACTAGCATCAGAAGATCTCGCTTCCTGGCTTTTGCTCAAGTATCCCCACGGTTTTTAATACTAACTCACTTCGGTTTAAATGGCCTTAGTGCAGGTAATTTAACTTCTCTAGGCTCTAATGGAGATGCTCCTCAATTATTTCTGCATGATGCATGGGGAGAGTTTAAAGTGTCAAAAGACAAGTCATTATTTGTAGGTGCAGGGCTTCATTACTGGAAAGGAATGACCCGTCTATCCAATCAAAGCACCCTTAACTTTATGACACTTGACCAGTCTCGTCCTTTTGTCAGCTGGCATTCATTAGCAGTAACCGACCAGTTTGCACGTCACCTGGGAATATACGCTAAGGGTGAACTTGGCAAATTTGATTATCGAATAGCCTTTAATAATCCTGGGCGCAATGGTATATCAAGAAGTTATGCTTCTATGCCTGGAGACTCTTTGACTTACAATGGCTTTGCAATAATCGATAAAGAGGGAGACCCCGTTGGCAATACTTTAATCGAAGGATATTTCCGCTACAATTTTAAAGATAAGGAATCTACCAAACTACCATTTGCAGTAGGTACTTATCTTGGTAAGAAGACCATCTTCGCTCTTGGTGCCGGTTTCTTTGCTCATCCAAATGGAATGTATAACCATTCTACAGGCGAACATGAAAATGTATCTCACTTTGCAGTGGACGCATTTCTCGATATGCCTATAGCTGGAGATGACTGCCTGAATGCTTATGCTTCTTTCATGAACTTCAATTATGGCGAAAATTATGTGAGCCGTTGGGCTGGTACCGGTACAGCGATTTATGCACAGCTAGGTTACAAATTGCCTAAGTCTAAGTTCATGCCTTATGTCGCTTTTCAAACAGGCAGCTACGATGGTTATGATGAAAACACCTCTGCCCTTGATATCGGCTTAAACTACTTCATCAATGGGCATCATGCTAAACTCACACTAGAATATCACACGATCAGCAATGATATTCGCGAAGGTGGCCTGGATGCTAATGGCGAAATCCAGGATGTGCAGCAAATTCGCTTGCAGGCACACATATTCTTATAGGATACAGCTAAAGAACAGAATAAATAGGTAGGAGGAGATATCCAGATTTACCTCCTGCTTAATTTCTAAAATCTAAACTTCAATGTTATGTCTGGCAAAGACCTAAAACAGTATTGGAAAGAGAACATTCGGTACGTGCTGATCTTATTGGCAGTCTGGTTTCTCGTCTCCTACGTATTTGGAATTTTTATGGCCGACTCGCTGAATAGCGTGCGTGTTGGTGGTGCTAAACTAGGTTTCTGGTTCGCACAGCAGGGTTCCATTTATGTATTCGTCATCCTCATTTTTGTCTACGTCCGCTTGATGAATAAGCTGGATAAAAAATACGATGTAGACGAACAATAAACCTATCTCGTCAAACGAACTAAACGAAAAAATCATGAGTGTTCAAACTTGGACTTTTATAATTGTAGGCCTCACCTTTGCCCTTTATATAGGTATTGCAATTTGGGCAAGAGCCGGATCAACATCGGAATTTTATGTAGCTGGTGGTGGCGTTCCACCTATAGCTAATGGTATGGCAACTGCTGCCGACTGGATGTCTGCTGCGTCCTTCATTTCAATGGCTGGTTTAATTTCTTTTATGGGGTATGATGGAGGAGTATTCCTCATGGGTTGGACAGGAGGATATGTGTTATTAGCCTTGTTATTAGCCCCCTATCTCCGAAAATTCGGGAAGTTTACGGTCCCCGATTTCATTGGAGATCGATACTATTCAAATGTAGCTCGTACCGTGGCTGTAATATGTGCTATTATTGTTTCTTTCACCTATGTAGCAGGCCAGATGCGCGGTGTAGGGGTGGTATTTTCTCGCTTCCTGGAAGTAGATATTAATATAGGGGTATACATTGGTATGGCTATTGTATTCTTCTATGCAGTACTGGGTGGTATGAAAGGTATCACTTATACTCAGGTTGCACAGTATTGTGTATTGATTTTTGCATACATGGTACCAGCATTCTTTATTTCTATGGCTATGACTGGCCATGTTATGCCACAAATTGGATTGATAGGTGATGTTACGGATGGATCAGGAATGGCATTACTAGATAAGCTGGATCAATTGCATCGTGACCTTGGTTTTGCAGAATATACTAATGGTAGTAAAAAGATGATTGATGTATTTGCTATCACCTTTGCTCTGATGGTAGGTACTGCTGGTTTGCCACACGTAATTGTGCGTTTCTTTACGGTACCACGTGTTAAGGATGCACGTGTTTCTGCCGGTTGGGCATTGCTTTTCATTGCAATTCTTTATACCACCGCACCTGCAATTGCTGCTTTTGCACGTACTAATTTGATAAATACAGTAAGTGAAAAAGAATATGCTGCTATGCCTGAGTGGTTTATGAAATGGGAGGAAACAGGCTTAATCAAATTTGACGACAAAAACAAAGATGGACTAATACAGTACGTAGCCAATAAAGATGCTAATGAACTAACCATTGACCGTGATATCATGGTATTGGCGAATCCTGAAATTGCGAACCTTCCTGCATGGGTAATCGCTCTTGTAGCAGCGGGTGGTTTAGCCGCAGCCTTATCAACAGCAGCTGGCCTTCTATTGGTGATTTCTACTGCTATTTCTCGTGATTTAATCAAGATGCAGATAAAGCCTGATATCAGTGAAAAAGGTGAATTGATGTGGGCTCGTATCGGTGCTGTATTTGCAGTAATAGTTGCAGGTTACTTTGGTATTCACCCTCCCGGTTTCGTGGCAGCAACGGTGGCTTTAGCCTTCGGTTTAGCCGCCGCGTCCTTCTTCCCTGCCATCGTGCTGGGCATCTTCGATAAGCGCATGAATCGTGAAGGCGCTGTTGCTGGTATGGTAGTAGGTATCTCATTGATGCTTTTCTATATGATCAAGTACAAACTGCAAGGATTTGGCGGTGGTACTCCTGATGACTGGTGGTTTGGTATTTCCCCAGAAGGATTTGGTACTGTAGCGATGATCGTAAATATGGTTGTTTCCTTTACCGTATCCAGAGCTACTGCACCTCCACCACAAGAAGTACAGGATATTGTTGAAGACATCCGTATTCCTCGTGGAGCAGGAGATGCACATGTTCATTAATTATAGAATAATCAACAGAATATTATTAGACTGATTATTTCCTCTTACTTAGTATAAAACGGTGGGTGTCTTTGGCACCCACCATATAACGAACCATCTGGCCCAGCTTTATATGTTCGGAGTCAGCATTGAAAAATTACCAATCATGAAACTTCAAATTGGCGCTAAAGCATCCGATTTCATTGCATCTATTTACATCATTGCCACTTTATTCCTCCGGTTCTACCTCGAACCACAACTCAATGGGCATGTCATTCTATCTATAGCTTTAGGGCTATTCGCACTATTATTTCTATGGGCATTAATCAAAAGCAAGATTCTCAATCCTACCTTTTTCGGAATGTGGCCAGGTGAAGAGCCTGCATAAACAATGGCGATTCTAAATATCGCCATTGTTTATAGTTTGGTAATATTTTCATACGTCGCATGCAGAAGCCTTTAGGTTTCTGCATTTTTTTTTAGCTTTGATAACGTCTTAATATTAATCAGTATCCATGGGTAGTAGCGATAGAAGATTCAAACTATTAGGACTATTTATTGTAGCACTATTGCTGTTTAATTTTCCTCTTTTGCAGCTATTTAGTGGTACTAGTCGTTTGCTGGGTATTCCAGTTATCTATTGGTATATCTTTTTAAGTTGGATAACCATTATTGCCTTAACTGCCCGCTTAGTAGAACGCAGAAATAGCAAAAAGAAGAAATGATCCATGAATAGTAGCATTATCATATTAATCTCGATTGGGTATATGGTGCTACTATTTGCCATTGCACACTTTGCTGAGCGAAGAGAAAAAAAAGGGCAAAGCCTGGTTAATAATTCTGTAACCTATGCGCTATCTCTTGCGGTATTTTGTACTGCCTGGACTTTTTATGGCAGTGTAGGTAGAGCTTCCACTTCTGGTATAGGTTTTCTACCAATCTATCTTGGCCCTGCTATCTTTGCACCTTTGTGGTGGCTAGTCCTTAAGAAAATAATACTGATCAGTAAATCCCAGCGCCTGACTTCTATAGCCGATTTCATTTCTTCCCGTTATGGAAAAAGTACATGGTTGGGGCTTATTGCCACGGTCATTGCAGTTTTTGGAATCATCCCTTATATATCTATCCAACTCAAAGCGATCACCAATACCTTTAATCTTCTCAGAGGATTTCCATCCCAATCAGCTGTAGAATTGCCCTTTTATCAGGACACTGCACTGTTTATTGCTATTGCTTTAGCTATTTTTACGATCCTATTTGGTACCCGCAATCTTGACCCGAATGAAAGGCATGCCGGGCTAATTGCCGCCATTGCTTTTGAATCCATTCTTAAATTGCTGGCCTTTATCGCTGTAGGTTTATTTGTAACCTTTGGCATATATGGCAGTTTTGATGCCCTCTTCTCATCTGCTTTCCAGTATGAAAACATTGTCGGCCTTTTTGATTTTTCAGAAACAGGTATTAATGGCTGGGAGTGGTTCTGGTTAGTATTTTTATCGATGGCAGCAGTGCTCTTATTGCCTCGTCAATTTCATGTAGCAGTAGTCGAAAATACGAACTCTAATCACGTAGGCAGAGCTTCCTGGATGTTTCCTCTTTACCTTCTGCTAATCAATGTTTTTGTAATCCCTATCGCATTAGCAGGATTAATGCATTTTCCAGATGGCAGTTTCGAACCAGATGCATATGTATTGGGGCTCCCGCTGGCCTACAGTAAAAACATACTAGCACTTTTTGTGGCACTTGGAGGATTTTCTGCTGCTACAAGTATGGTTATTGTAGCGGTCATAGCATTGAGTATTATGATTGGCAACAATCTCGTATTACCCCTCTTACTAAGGTCTAATAATCTAAAACATTATCCTGATGGTAATTTAAACAAACGCTTATTGGGTATTCGACGGATTAGCATCATCGTTGTATTGCTATTTGCTTATAGTTATTTCAAAGCAGTAGGTGAGCAATATACCCTGGTCTCTGTAGGGCTAATATCTTTTACAGCTATTGCACAATTTGTTCCTTCTGTAATTGGTGGCATTTATTGGAAAAGAGGAACAAAAAAAGGAGCGATATGGGGGCTCCTAGCTGGTTTTACTATTTGGGCATACACCCTCCCATTTCCTACACTGGTAGAAACAGGCATCATATCTGCTCACTTCATTGAAGAAGGCTTTATGGGTATCAAATTACTCAGGCCATATGCGCTCTTTGGGATGGAAGGTTCTTCTCATATCGCCAATGCAGCCTTTTGGAGTCTTTTATTTAATACCCTGACTTATTTCTTTGTATCCTTAAATACAACCCCTACCCCATTAGAAATATCACAGGCAGATTTATTTGTTGATATCTACAAATATCGAAAAGCGGGCAATGAATATGAAGTAATGCGCCGCCGGGCAAAAATAAAAGACATTCGCATTTTACTCAACAGATTTTTAGGGGAGCCTCGGACGAACTCCTTATTAAATCAATTTGAAAACATTAAGCGTATAGACCTATCCCAACAAAAAACTGCCGAAGCAGAATTGGTGAACTATGCCGAAACCCATCTTGCAGGTGCTATTGGGGCAGCTTCCGCTAAAATTATTATTGGTTCTATCACTAAAGAAGATCCCATCAGCCTGGAAGAGATGTTCAAAGTACTAGAACAAACACAGGAAATCATTCAGTATAGTAAAGCCCTCGAAAAAAAATCGGCTGAATTAGTCAAAACGACTGAACAACTCAAATCGGCAAATGAAAAGTTAAAAGAGCTGGACCACTTAAAAGCAGACTTTATTGCCACTGTTACTCATGAACTCCGCACTCCTATCACATCGATCCGGTCTTTATCCAAAATTATGCTGGACACCCCCAATCTGGCAGACGATCAAAAAGAAGAATTCCTCAATATTGTCGTAAGTGAAAGTGAGCGCCTTTCAAGATTGATTAATCAGGTACTTGACCTTGAAAGGATTCAATCAAAACCTACTGATGATGAATTTGAAAAGGTAAACCTTTCTTCCTTACTTAAAGAAACTTACGACGGCTTAAAACGACTGATGGAAGAAAGTAATATCAATCATCAATTACATCTACCAACCAGCCAGCCCATCATTTTAGGTGCTCCTGACAAATTAAAGCAGGCAGTCATCAATCTCCTTTCAAATGCTATTAAATTCTGTGATTCGGACAATGGCAAAGTAGAAGCCCGACTGAGCGTGCAAGGACATATAGCAGTCATTCAGGTACTAGATAATGGTAAAGGTATTAGCATCAAAGATCAACAGCTTATCTTTCAAAGGTTTACCCAAATAATGGATCAGCAAAAAGGTAAGCCTAAAGGAAGTGGACTAGGGCTTTTTATCACCAAAACCATTGCCGAACAACACAACGGCCGGATTTATGTAAACAGCAAAGCAGGAAAACACACATCTTTCTATATAGAACTTCCCCTTGCTGAAATACAGGAAGTATAATCCTACCTCTTTTGTCAGCGAAAGATTTTTTTTTCAATTAAAAAGCTGTAATTTTAAGTTGCTTTATACTAAAAAAAACAAAAATCATTCTGGAAGCCCTGTCCAGTCTTCTAAATCAAACAATGGAAGATAAAACACAAACCAAAGTTTTACTTGTAGATGATGAGCCCAATATTTTAGTAGCGCTCGAATTCCTCCTGAAAAATGAAGGATATCAGGTGCGTAAGTCTCTGAATGGCATAGAGGCGCTAAAAGCAATGGAACAATATATTCCAGATATCCTTGTGCTAGATGTAATGATGCCCGGAATGGATGGCTTTGAAGTCGCTCAAAAAGTAAGAGCTTTACCTCAATATAACAATACCCGCATTATTTTTCTTACCGCGAAAGGCACACAAGCAGACCGATTTAAAGGCTATTCTAATGGTGCAGAAGTATACCTCACCAAGCCTTTTGACAATGACGAATTTATTTCCACTATAAATGAAGTAGTAGAATTTGGATAATTCATCCATTTTCTTTTATTTTACAAATATAAACATATAAATATCTATATATTTCTATAACCATTATTAAACCTGGTTAAAAATGACACTACAGATCAAGTCTTTTGACGAATATAAGGAAGTATATAAAAGAAGTGTAGAAGACCCTGAAGGCTTTTGGGCAGAACAAGCGTCTTCCTTCCAATGGAGAAAAAAATGGGATAAGGTACTCGACTGGAATTTCAGCGAGCCCAATGTCAATTGGTTTGTAGGTGGTAAGATGAATATCACTGAAAACTGCTTAGATAGACACCTAGAAGAAAGAGGAGATCAGGTTGCCATTTTATTTGAACCTAACGATCCTAATGAACCAGCTAAAGAATTTACCTATAAACAGTTACATGCAGAAGTGTGCAAAGCGGCCAATGCATTAAGAGCTAATGGTATAGAAAAAGGGGACCGTGTTTGCTTTTATATGCCAATGGTCCCGGAGCTGGCTATCGCCGTATTAGCTTGTGCACGTATAGGAGCCATACACTCTGTCGTTTTTGCTGGTTTTTCAGCACAAGCACTTGCCGATAGAATTAATGATGCTAGTTGTAAGATGGTTATTTGTTCAGATTATAACAATAGAGGTACAAAACACATTCCAGTCAAAAAAATTGTTGATGATGCAATGGCTTTGGGATGTGATAGCATAGAAACAATTCTCGTTCACAAAAACACTGGTGATAGTATTGAGATGGTTGGTGGCCGAGACAAGTGGTGGCATGACGAAGTAGAAGGCCAAAGCACTACTTGTGAAGCGGAAGAAATGGATTCAGAAGACATGCTATTTATTCTATATACTTCCGGATCAACAGGCAAGCCTAAAGGGGTTGTTCATACTTGCGGTGGGTATATGGTCTATACTGCGTTTTCATTTAAGAATGTATTCCAATATGAGGAAGGTGACATCTACTGGTGTACTGCTGATATTGGCTGGATCACAGGCCATTCTTATATAGTATATGGGCCATTATTGGCAGGTGCTACTACTGTTATGTTTGAAGGAGTGCCTACTTATCCTGATGCAGGCCGTTTTTGGCAGGTATGCGATAAACTGAAAGTCAATCAATTCTATACCGCACCAACAGCCATCCGGGCCCTGATGGCTCAGGGAGATGAATGGGTAGAAAAATACGACTTGAGTTCTATTAAAGTGCTGGGATCTGTGGGAGAACCCATTAACGAAGAAGCATGGGAATGGTACTATGACAAAGTTGGTAAAGGAAACGCTCCTATCGTTGACACCTGGTGGCAAACAGAAACGGGAGGCATTATGATTTCTGGTTTGGGAAGCCATAGTCCTATGAAACCAGCACATGCTGGTTACCCCCTACCCGGTATCCAGCCATGCCTAATGGATGCTGATGGTAATGAGTTAGATGGTAATGATATTGAAGGTTTATTATGTGTTAAATTTCCATGGCCTTCTATGCTTCGTACAACCTATGGAGATCATGAGCGCTGCCGCTTAACTTATTTCTCTCACTTCGAAAATAAGTATTTCACTGGCGATGGAGCTCGTCGAGATGCAGACGGCATGTATCGCATCATTGGCCGTGTAGATGATGTAATCAATGTATCTGGCCATCGTATGGGAACAGCTGAAGTAGAAAATGCTATTAATGAACATCCATTAGTAGTAGAATCTGCTGTGGTGGGTTATCCTCATGATATCAAGGGGCAGGGTATTTATGCCTACGTAATCACTTCTGACCCTGTAGATGATGAAGATGTTTTCCGTAAGGAGTTATTAAAAGTTGTTACGAAAGAAATCGGCCCTATTGCCAAGCCTGATAAAATTCAGGTAGTAACTGGATTACCCAAAACGCGATCTGGAAAGATTATGCGCCGAATCTTACGCAAAGTAGCATCTGGAGACACTTCCAACCTGGGAGATACCTCAACGCTGTTGAACCCGGAAATTGTAGAAGCAATTAAATCCGGAGCATTAGGTTAGCATAATTATAAGTTTAGATAATACAATACCAGGGTTGCTTTCTTGCAGCCCTGGTCTCCACCCTACTCGCCTGATTACATCCAAGCCATTTTATCAATTTTATTTTTAATGCACCGTGTAATAAAGTTTTAGACTTTTTATACAGTGTATTTAACGCCCTTAATTATAATGACTTATGGGTTATCAATCATTTTATGATAATAGTATCAGTAATCCTGAGGGATTCTGGAAAGAACAGGGAGATAAAATAGACTGGTTTGAAGCGCCAGAGCAAACACTTTATAAAGATAAAGGACTCTATAGGTGGTATAAAAATGGGAAACTAAATACATCTCACCTCGCATTAGATCATCATGTAGAAAATGGCCGCGGAGATCAATTAGCCTTGTGTTATGATTCTCCTGTTACAAATACTAAAAAGAGTTTTACCTACAAAGAACTACGCGATGAAGTAGCTTTGTTTGCAGGTGTCCTTAAAGAAAGAGGTGTTAAAAAAGGTGATACCGTAATTATATACATGCCCATGATTCCACAAACGGTAGTGGCTATGCTGGCATGTGCTCGGTTGGGGGCCGTTCATTCTGTAGTATTTGGTGGTTTCGCAGCTCATGAATTGGCCATCCGGATAGATGATGCCAAACCTAAACTAATGCTTATTGCCAGCGGAGGCCTGGAGATCAAACGAGTAATCGATTATATGGCGATCGTAAACGAAGCTCTGAAAGAATCTACGCACCAACCCGAAGCTTGTATTGTTTATCAGCGCTCCTTTTTAAATGCTCCATTAAAAGATGGGAGAGATTATGATTGGCAAACACTAAGAAGTACTGCTCAAACTGCCGATTGTGTAGCTGTAGATGCTTCTGATCCATTATATATTCTCTATACTTCTGGCACAACTGGAAAACCCAAAGGCATTGTACGTGATAATGGTGGCCATGCTGTAGCTATGCGATTTAGCATGGAGTATGTTTATGGTGTAAATCCTGGGGAAGTATATTGGGCTGCGTCTGATGTAGGATGGGTAGTAGGCCATTCTTATATAGTATATGCTCCACTCATACACGGATGCACAACTATCTTATACGAAGGAAAACCTATCAAAACACCAGATGCAGGTGCATTCTGGCGAGTGATAGAGGAATATAAAGTCAATGTTTTTTTCACAGCTCCCACGGCCTTTAGAGCTATTCGAAAGGAAGACCCTTCAGGTAAACTCAAATCACAGTATGACACGAGTAGCTTACGGTATATGTTCCTTGCAGGCGAACGCTGTGACGTCGCTACGCTGGAATGGGCCAGGGATTTGCTCAAAGTACCGATTATTGATCACTGGTGGCAAACGGAATCAGGCTGGCCTATGCTGGCAAATATGGCTGGCGTTGAATTACTTCCGGTCAAGCCTGGTTCCGCTGCCAAGCCCGTATGTGGCTACGATATACAGGTAGTTAATCCCTCGGGGGAGCCTGTAGTAGCGAATGAAGAAGGCACTGTAGTCATTCGTTTACCTTTACCTCCAGGTACATTGCCTGATCTTTGGAACGATACAGAGCGCTTTATTACCTCTTATCTCAGCCCCTTCCCTGGCTATTATTTTTCTGGCGATGGAGGTTACAAAGATGAAGATGGTTATGTATTTATTACGGGACGGATTGATGATATCATCAATGTAGCAGGACACCGCCTTTCTACTGCTGCAATGGAAGAAGTAGTGGCCGCTCATCCTTTAGTAGCTGAATGCTCCGTGATTGGTGTACATGATGAATTAAAAGGACAAATTCCGGTAGGTTTTGTTGTGCTGCAACAAGGTGCTGATATAGATGAGCCTACACTTCAAAAGGAATTAATTCAAATGGTGAGAGAAAAAGTAGGCCCTGTAGCGGCTTTTAAATCCGTAGCAATCGTTAAACGACTCCCTAAAACTCGCTCCGGCAAGATTTTGCGTCGTATTATGCGTTGCATTGCTGATCAAAAGCCTTACAATCCTCCTTCTACAATTGAAGATATGAGTGTCCTGGGCGAATTGAAGGAATTGATGGAAGAGAAAGGGATTGGGGCAAATTAGAGGACAGTAGTAATATAATGAAGAATGGGTTTTCGATGTTTATGTCGAAAACCCATTCTTCATTAGTAATTGTAATATTGTTCGCGATTAATTAATTGTGTCTAAATCTGTTAACAACCAAGATGTCTTATTATGATCTACAAAACCGGTAATAGGCATGATAGCATATGGTTCATGATCCTTGTTTTTTGCAAACGTACCTATAAATATGCGGCCATTATTATCTTCGATAAATTGTCGAATTTTTATGTCCTTACTTAATATCGTCATTTTAATTGAATCTGCCTTCAGATTGTCGTCGCTAACTTCAGTGATTTTGCATTGGTATAGGCTACCATAACCAACAATAGTCGAATCAATGATCTTGAATTTCACTTTTATGTTATTTCCGTTCATAGCACTATTTTTATTTCCTTCACACCCACATGCAAGAATTAAAAAAATGAATATAAAAAAAGACTTCCGCTTCATACCTCAATTCTTTAGATTTTGAAATATCTACTACCATGCTGGTGGCCCGAATTCTATCACAGGACTACTCATTGCCCCAGCCAAAGAACTAATAGACCTCACTTTAACATCATCAACAGTACCATAAGTATAAGTACCTGGTGCAAAATCTGGTGGTGGCCAAAAAGTATAAACATCATCTCCACTACCAGTCGCTAATGCTACGTGTGCCAGACCATTAAAGAATACTAAATCTCCCCTATTGATAGAAGAACTACCAGGAGTATATACTTGTCTACTACCTCTTGTCATATGATCGGGCCAGTCACTCATTGGAACATTTATATACAAATCATGTATCCAATTCCAGGATAAAGCACCTACATTATAAGCAGCAAGTAATACCATTTCCCAACAGTTAATTGTAGTAGAAGGATCTACGGTCGGTGCAGTTGTTTCAGTTGATGCACTAGCCCAATCTGCAAAGTCATTCCCCCAAGTAGCACCAACTGTTCCTGTACCACCGGATGCATACCATGCTGCCCTAGCTCCAGCAGTTTCCATCCTTTCCATTCTATTTGCGGTTGCATCATCCACATATCGATTATGAACATATCCACTTAAAGTATTCCCTACAAGCCTCTTTCTAGCCTTACTATTTAGTATAATTCCAGATTGAGTAGTATCTACTTCAACCTGAAGCCAATTTCCATTTCTACCTGTAACTTTTACTATTACTCCATCTGGTAGATCTGCTAATGTTGTGCCATTAGGAGATACTCTCATAGCTAATAATATAGCATTGTTGACAACTCCTGACCAGGGATAATCGTCTTTAATCAATCTTTTTATTTCTTCTCCCCCTTGCTGTACCACATGCGTCAATTCATGCCCCAACAAGCGTTTGCCTTCTGTAGAACCAGGATTATACTGCCCTTTATTAAAATAAATATCTGAGCCATGTGTAAAGGCCTTTGCTCGTATTCCTTCACTCATTTGTTCTGCCTTGCTATCTGTATGAATGCGTACATTGGAAAAATCTGTACCAAATGCCTGATTCATAGATGATAATGTACCTTTGGGTAAAGAGTTTCCTCCTCCTTTAGTAGTACTTAACTGAGATGCCAGTTGAGGAGTAGCTGTAGCTCCATTTTGAGTAGCTCGCATTAAAGGCATTGCCTGAAGCTCTTCCTCGGGTACTTCCATTCTTTGGAGCTGGCCTTCTTTCTCACATTCAGCACATTTGCGGGATAGAGAGGTAGTTGAGGAGGAGTGATTAGTGGAAAGTGATTGGTGAGGAGTGAGTGATTGGGAGACTACTTTTTCGGCCATTGCATCCGCTTCTTGCTCGTATTTGTCTCCAGGCTGGTTGATGGTGAGCTTAGCCTGGAAGAATGGCGAAGTCGCAACATCAGCAGATATAGCCTTGCTAAAGAAAGGTTTTTGAGCCTCTTTTTGACCAACTGATGAGCTAAGGCGATGGGAAGTTAGATAAGACATAATAGAAATATTTTCATTTCACTTACAGCTAAGTTATATCTGACAATTGCTGACTGTCCATTTCTTTTTCGAGGAGAGTGACATGAGTCATGATCTACCTTTTGTTATTTGCAAAACAAGATGCTACCCAAGTGAATTAAAACTTTATTCTAGCTCCTATCAAATGCTGATTAAATAAATCTCCTCTTCCAATATCTATACCTGTAGAATAAGTCAATTCCGCATTGACATCACCTATATTAAAGCCTACTGTAGCATCTAAAGGTAGTAGTACTCTGACTTCATCATTTTCCATTCCAAACAATAGGCCCGTACCCAATTTAACATCAAAAGGATACAGAATCCAATTTAAATCCATTTCTGCTCTGGGGCCCCCTAATATGGTTTGATCACCAAAATTCATTCTACTTTGTAAACCGACATAAGGATGGAATAATCCTAACATAGCTTGGTTGCTCGTTCTTCGCATAAGATGAAAATCAAAAACAGTTTCTGGTGCATCTTCACTCATTATTGGCATCAAGAACCGATAATCTTGTTTAGTAATAGGAATATCGAAAGGCGTCTTTTTTCCATCAGGTGCAAAATTGCATCCTAGTATTTCATAATTTAGAATATTGGCAAAGGGAGCATAATGTCGGGGATAAATAGTGTCACCAACATTCATGATAGATTGATAATCCTTTTTAAAAGGCGATAAAGCATGGTACTCATCTGGCAAGCCTAAGGTGTGCCCAAACTCGTGAGAAATTGTTTTTTGAGTTGTACCACTATGAGAAAAAGTATAAGGAATAGCATCATTAGATTGTAAATCAACTGTTCTTAGAGGAGGTATAACATGAGCCCGTACACTCGAAACAACAGTTGTGCTAAATCCATGTTGTCCTTCCCTGGATGACTCTTTCGGATTCAATATAACATGTATTGAAAAGCCTTCATCACTACACAGACAATCCTGAGTGCTATTGGTAGGTTTTAATTTCATTTTATTAGACCATGTTGCTTCTACATGCCGCTTGGCAGTTTCCATATATTTTTGTTTCTCTGCATCACTTTGGCCCGTCTCAAACTTAAAGTACCAATCCGCATTATAATGCATCCGGCAATTCGCTGTATCTATTTTATAATTTCCTGCATGGTCTTGACCTTCATAAATTGTTTCACTTGTTTTTTTAGTCTGTATCCTGTCTTTTTGCCTAGAGGAATCGCTTCCCTCCTGCTGTACCACATGCGTCAACTCATGTCCTAACAAGCGTTTGCCCTCCGTAGAGCCTGGATTATACTGCCCCTTATTAAAATAAATGTCTGAACCGTGTGTAAAGGCCTTAGCATGAATACCCTGACTCATCTCTCGTGCCTGGCTATCCGTATGAACACGTACATTCGAAAAATCAGTTCCAAAAACCTGATTCATAGATGACAGTGTGTTCTGGGGTAGTGAATTGCCTCTTCCTTTGGTACTATTTAGCTGAGAGGCCAGTTGAGCGGTAGCTGTATTTCCACCTTGGGTAGTATTCATCAATGGTTTTGTCTGCACTTCCTCTTCTTCAGGCATTGACATACGTTGTAGCTGATCTTCTTTTTCGCATCCTTCACACTTGGGTGAAATAGTACCAGATGATGACTGGGGTGATGCGAGAGTTGGTTGAGAGACTACTTTTTCAGCCATTGCATCGGCTTCCTGCTCATATTTATCACCGGCTTGATTGATGGTGAGTTTAGATTGGAAGAACGGACGTTTTTCTTTCGACTGTATATTTCTAACATTAGTTTTACTGAAAAAAGGTGATTGACGGCTTTTTTGATCTGTCGAAGTACTATGACGAAGGGAGTTCAGAAATGTCATAATAAAGATGATTTATTTTAATCTATGGGCTTCCGCTTTGAGTATTATCATTCCTAGCTTTACCCATGTGAATTTACAGAGATCACGACACCAAAGTATTATGCCATAATCCATTTTATCAGATCGTATTACTCTTTTAATTCCGGCATTTTTTCCTTATCGCTATTTCCAATTTTCTTATCCCATCTTTTTGCTGCCGTATAGAACTCTTCAGAAGGTATAGATAAGTAACCACGTGGCATTAAGGTTACATGTGGTGGCAGGAAGTTTGATGAGGCACAGCAAAACGACATTGCTTAAAAGCACCTTACATAGGCCCAATGGCTGCTAATAACTTCAAATAAGCTTCTTTCACCTCTTCATCTTCATATATTTCAAGAGATTTTCTGTAATATTTGAGCGCTTCATTATATTCCTTATCCTTTTCCAGTTCCAGGGCTTTTTCATAATACTGAGTAGCTTTAAGCTGATTAGACTTTTCCTCCCTCATAGCATTAGAACATTTAAGATTTCCTAAAACAATAAAACAAAGGGCTAATAAAACAACTGTAAATCTATACTTCATGCCGATAAATTTCATGGTATCTTAAGGAGTCCAATTTCCATTAATTTGATTTTTTTGTCTTTCCAATGAATTTGACACTTCTTCGTGTGTTATTCCTGCTTGATTTAATCGTGGTGTTAGATTTACTCTGTGTGCATCTCCCATCCCTACAATCAAGTATGAATTTGAATTAGCATGCTGTATTTTTTGCCACATAATCTCTTCACGAGCCGGGCTCAAACCTTGCAGGCCAACATTAGTATTGGTAGCCAAAGACTGTCCTTCAGCCACTAAAGTTGCATTCCCACTTTCCTGTCCAAGTTGTTCAATATAAAAAGACGCATATTCATGTAAAGCTAGTGTAAATCCTCTTATCGCCTGAAGGTTCTGAAAATTATTGGGTGATGTAAGTTCATATATTCCAATAAGGTCATCTCCTTCTTTAGTCTGCATAAATTGGTCTAATACTGCCTGGTTTTGTAAATAATTTTCCTTTAGCCGCCTACCGCTTGATATGAAAAGAGATTCGACAAAATTTTGAGGCCCGAAATCATGTTGAGCAATATCAGATGCTATACGTATGCCTATTGCCAGATATAATGCAGTCCTTTCACCTATAGAATAATCATTAGTAGTAGGCCGCCCCTGCCATTCAGTAACCTGCCAGGAAGGCATATTTGGAGGGTCATTTGCAATATATTCATTACGAGCAAGTGATGCACCAGCCAGCGCTTTGAACACAATATTTTCTAAATCTGGATTAAAATTTGTTCTATTCACCAGATTAGCTGTTCTCAGCCCACTATGAACCTGAGACAATCGGCCTTCTGTTCCCGTAAAGGGAATATTAAGTGCTGCTACACTCGCCAATTCATTATAAGGTTCGTACATGAATCGAGCAGTATTCAGTCCGATGATTACATCTTCAACATTTCCCTGAGGGTTTTGATGACGCTCACCAAGAATGATAAGCTGATTTTCAGGTAGGCGATACCAATATGTCCCGGCAGAAGAGGTCACTACATCTCCAATATAATCTGTTTGTCCATTTGCATAAGCTTCCAATTCATTGACATCATTAAAAACTCGCCGAACATTATCATTAATCAAATCTGATACTAAGTAGCGAGAACCAACACTGCTTTTATTGCCTCCTTGCATATAATCTGCTTCAGTTACCCGAGTTGATCCTCCACCAATTCGTACTGCTCTCTGTATACTGCCAGATGCTGATGCTTCAGAATGCAAACCTTTTGAAGCATCAGTACCTCTATCTGTCTTAGCATTTTCACTGCCTCCTTGCTGCACCACATGTGTCAACTCATGTCCTAACAAGCGTTTGCCCTCCGTAGAGCCTGGATTATATTGTCCCTTATTAAAATAAATGTCTGAACCATGTGTAAAGGCCTTTGCCTGAATACCCTGACTCATCTCCCGTGCCTGGCTATCCGTATGAACACGTACATTCGAAAAATCAGTTCCAAAAGCCTGATTCATAGATAACAACGTGTTCTGAGGTAGTGAATTGCCTCTTCCTTTGGTATTATTTAGCTGAGAGGCCAGTTGAGGAGTAGCTGTATTTCCACCCTGAACAGTCCGCATCAATGGTTTCGCCTGCACTTGCTCTTCTTCAGGCATTGACATACGTTGTAGCTGATTTTCTTTTTCGCATTCTTCACACTTAGGTGAAATAGTACCAGATGATGACTGGGCTGATGCGAGAGCTGATTGAGAGACTACTTTCTCAGCCATTGCATTGGCTTCCTGTTCATATTTATCTCCGGCTTGGTTGATGGTAAGTTTGGGTTGAAAGAAAGCTTGTGTAGCATTAGCGCTGCTAAAAAAAGGCTGGGAACTGCCTTTATCTTTTGTTGAATTATTCTTTCCAGAAAGTGATCTTGAATTATAAAAAGCCATTAACTTTCTTTTTAATCATAGAAGGAATGCCTAGTACTCTCCCCTGGTTTTCACTGAAATTAGAACCCTGCCAATTTTCTTACTTTACCTTTATCATTTACATAAACAGTATCATATCCTATCGTCCCACCATTTCACCCACCTCGTTGCCTGATCGGGAGTTAATAAGCTCTCTAGTTCCTCTAGCAATTCCTTTTTTCGCGGAAGCAAGTGTTTTTCTTCTTCGTCTATATAGGCGTTGAGTTGTTGTCTCGTCATAGTAGCACCAGCTGCTTTTGATTCCCAAAATTTACTGATCCCATCACTCCATATTTTTAGTCCTGCCAACTGTGAAGAAATTAGCGCTATTGCTAATGGATTATTTCCCTCTACAGACGATTTAAAATCTTCCATTTCAGAAATAGCTTCTTCTAGCTTTGCCTGATCAGTAGCACTCTGATCATAGATAGATAATAGGTGATAGCTCTTGGCCTGATCATAGTTTTTGTTTCCGGAAGAGTAGAAAGTTTTCAGTTCTTTTCCGCCTTGCTCTATATCTAATTGGATAAGTAGTATCTGGGCCAGCTTTTTCCTTTCCATTTGAAATGACAAGCCTTTACTTTCCATATCAAAATACTCAGTAATCGCTTTATTGGCAGAATTCCGTGATTTGTCATATATATCTAAACGAAACTCACACAAAGCTTTTATCAAGTAGGCATCTGCTAATAAATAATCTTGTTCCAGACAGCTTTTTTTGCCTAAAGCGGACTGTACATCTTCATAAGCATCTTCAAAAAAACCCTGATAAGGGATTGATTCCTTATCAGATAACTCTAATTGTATTTCCTTGTATTTTTCCTCAAAATTGTTGAAATCATCCTGAGCACGGCTTAAGCGCTGAGTACAACAGGAAGACAACCATAACAAACTGAATAAGCATATCAGTTGTGTTGCAAAACGGAATAAGCTGAGGTGTGATTGGTTCATCTGTCTTCGGTTTTATGCTTGAAATGCTTTCAGTACTTCTTCCAATTTCCTTGTGGGGTTGCCTTCCCATTCAGAGAGTGCATTCTGCAGGACTTCCCCAGCATCAATTATATTTGAATCCAGTGCAGGCGTAGATGATAAATAATCAAGATAGTAATCTGCCAGCAACTGAATAATATGGCTTTGAGCCAAATACCATTCAGTTGTCTGTAATTCCTCTCTATTGTATAGCACCTTAATGAGATGTTCCAGAGCAAGTTGAAGTCGAAGTCTTGTCGAGTCACCTTCAGTTTCAATTTCCATCAGTAGAACAGGCTGACGATTAATTATTTCAATAGACCGATTAACCAAATGGTGAATGAGTGAATAAGTAATAACAGTATTATTTGGCATTTGCTGTAATGCAGAAAAAACAGCATGCAGCAAATAAAATAGAGGAGTGTCTATCCACTTTGGGTTTTCCAGAATGGCCTGATATATGCACTCAATTAGTTCTAGAATTTGAGCATTAGACAAATGTGGTTTCCACTTTCCATGCTCTACTGGTTGTGCCAGGGCATTCAGCACCTGCCAGGAAGCCATTACAAAAAGATGGCGATTATTAACATTACTATCATCTAACAGTAATTCTACATGCTCAGCCGTGCTTTCCAGAGTAAGGCGTATTAGCTCTCGTAGCAGGTGAGCCTGGTTTAAGCCTGAGCTACTAAGATTAGCAGATACGTTAGCAATGACCTGTTTTAACAACTGATTATTGGTAGCCAAATCCGGATGTTGAGCTAATACAGAAAAAGCGGTACCTGCTAACTCCTGAGCCATCTCAATTGGGAATCCCTGTGAATAATCCAGTCCGTTGTACTCAAATAACACGAGGTCAATAAGAATAAGTCCTCGCTTATCAGGATACCGCTGCAACAAATGCTCTAGCACAAACTCTAATAAATCCGTTAAAAGCAATTGTCTGCTATGATTGCCATCTTCCGGAGCAGCAACGAAAGCAAATACTAGCTCTAAAGCATGCTGAAGGAGTACTTTTTTATCTTCTTTACCAGCAAACCACTCTTCATTTAAGACTTGGGGACTAGTAGCTACTACACGCAAGCATATTTGCAACAGCAACTCTAATATAGCAGGGTCAAGCCTTTCCGCAGGAGGAACATCCTCTAGTGCCTGGAAAACAGCGCTCAAAACTTCTGTCAATAAAGCATCATCCTGTACTTTTTCGAGCAGCCAGAAAGGATGTTTCACTATTTCGTCCAACAAAACAATCAATAGATTTTCAAATTGCCTGGAAGATAGATGGGGCTTCCATTGGCTTCCTGAATCAGTAGCTGAAAGGTTCTCCAGAATTTGCTTAAGCAAGACGGTCAAAAGATATCGGGGAGTCCCTTCATCCGATTCAATAATCAGATGGGCATGTTGGGCACTGTGTTTAAGAATTAATTGCACCAAACGAGCTGGAAGCCCTGGTCGGCGTAATTGCACACTATCTAAAGAAGCTAATACACCTGCCAGTATCTGGTGTATCCCATCGGGACGTTCTAACAAAAACGGATGAGTTGCTATCACCTCCAGGCCTGCATCAATCAATTGATCTGCCAAATGAGCATCAAATCCGCGACTATAGTCTACACCGCTATCAAATAAGATAAGTTGTATCAACAACAATCCTTTTTCATCAGGATGTTCCCGGAGAATAACAGTCGTAATATATTCCAACAAATCGACCAGAAGTAACATCCGGTTTACTTTCTGTTGATTTTCATTAGAATAGATGAAGCTAAACAGCAAATTCAACGCCTTCTGAAGTACGATTTCTTTGTCTCCTTCCGTGCCATATGGAATTGCCTCCAACACAAGAGGATTCATCAAGGTGATTTCCAGATTCAGGCGAAGTAATGTGCGAATCACGTCAAGTTGCAGGCGCGCTTCTTTAGGTAATTTGCGAAGTTCTTCAAAAGTCAGTTCGATGACTTCAGCCAAAATAGGTTTATCCCTTATTTCATCTATTATCCAATCTGGGTTCTGTACTATTTCTTCCAGCAGTTCTTCTATCAGCTTCAACAGTTGCCACTTTGTGAATTCAGGCTTCCACTTACCTTCATCAGCAGGCTTCGACAGTACAGATAGTATTTGCCGTAAGGCCGTCAACAATAAATGTTCAACATGGCCATCTTTATTCCCCCAGAGCATATCTAAATGCCCTGCAGACTGTTCCAGTACAATCCGTACTAATTCAGGCAGTAGGCCTTTTTCCAACAGATCACTTTCTTCTTGAACTGCTTCCGCAACTCCTTTGATGATTGCCTCTACTCCCAATTCACTACTGATGATATGAGGATGCTCAGACAATATTTGTAAGCTTGCCCGAGTAAGGCGCTCCAGTGTTTCAGGGCTCACTGCTTTTTTAAAGGCTACCTTTTCGGAATTATCGTTTAAGATAGTTTCGAGCAGTATAAGTCCGCTGGATTGAATGATAGCAGAAACGCCAGTATTTGTGTCCATAAATACTTCTGGTGCAGTCAGCACATATTCGCTACCATTTTTGATCATGCTCCGTAGCACCATTTGCCCCCACTTAATAGCCTCTTCCCGTTGTACCGCATCCAGTCCTTCGGCGCGTTTATAAATATCATTTGCGATGCCTTTTGCTGTTGCTTTAATTAGCATCTGAAAACGCTCATCATTTGAAATAGAGCTGCTCAGCTCAGCCACCGTTTCGGCAGCAGTAGCAAAAAGACGAGGTACTAGTTTATCACTAAATTCCTTTTTTATGTTTTCATTTTCTGAAAAATCAATTTCATCGAATGCTAACAGGAAATTATACAGTACACGTCCATGAGTAGACTCTCGATTCAGAGCACCTGGTACTTGTACAAAATAATCTACTCCGATATCAACAATCGACCCTGCCACTAATTGCAATACTGAACGTTCAGTACCATTAGCTGTTCCTGGCAATCTGAATAAAGAAAGTAACTCTTCCTGGCTTAAATCTGCAAGTGGAGCATTTTCTTCACCCTGCGACCTAGCTTGCCAAAATAGTCTTTCATATTCTTCCTGCTCTTCTTTTGCTAAAACCTGGCCCTCTACAACTTTTTGATGTAAGGCAGGCAAGCCATTCCATTGCTTTAGCTCTTCCTGCTCCATAGAATTAAAAAACCGAACAATCCTGCGAAGGTTAATGTCAGGATCAAAATCCGGCAGAGGCAAAACAATGTCTTTTTCTCGTACCTTCTCTGCATATAGTTGCCGAAAGTTATGACTCAGCTTTATAGCAGAATTAATAACAAAAATGATCGTTTCTGCAGATACACCAGGAGCAACGGGCATAGCTAATCTTATTTAGGGAAGCATAGGTTCTTCAGCTAATAATTTATCTCCGTTGATAACAGTTGTAATGAACATATACTGCGGATTATTAACATAGCGATAATCGTGTTTGACAATATGTAGAAAAGACAGATGGTAATTATAGCGATGGCCTACCAGGCATCCCGCACTAAATTCATCTACTGTACTGGGAAAATAATTAAAACGGGTGGAGTGCTGATTGATACCAAAGGTTTTACCGACATCAATGAAGTCTGAAGGATCGCGAATAAAATTCTTATTCATATCGCGATGCAAGCGTACCTTACCTCGTTGAACCAGGGCAGGATAAATAGATTTATGGAAACCATACCGCCAGGCTTTGTACTGCCCAAAAGCTATTCGTGCTACCCCCTGAGATACAGAAGGGTTTTGAGTATGATACTTTCCAGGTTCAGTAGTAGCCAAATCATTGACCAACATTTCAGGAGCGCCACCTGGCAATATTCGAATTACACACCTGCGATCATTCCATCGGTCAAATACATCTTGATTCGGGCGGCCATCTGCATTGACTCCTTCTACGTACACAATATTGAACATATCAGGGCTGCTTGCTATAAAATATTTCTTCTTTTCCATGTACCTTAGAATGCGCTTTGCAAAAATGGCCTGATGGCTATCCTCTTTCTCCGGATGAAATCGGATAGGATATAGTGAGTCATTTTCGACATCTGCAAGCAATCTAAAAAAATCGGGAATTAACTGTTTTTCCACTTCCTTTTCCGGAATGCCTTGACTCCGCTGAAAGGCAAGTAGGCTATTCATTGTCTCTGAGCCAATTATCCCATCATCAGGCCTTACAGGTTTAAACGGTGTTTTGCGCCCTCCTTTGATAATAGGATCTAATATGCCCAATTTGCATAGTTTAGATTGAATCTCTCTTACCAGGTTCTGGTTAGCAGGATTTCTCAAACTATTGAGATCAATGGCACTTCCTTGTTTATATACTTCGTATAAAAGCCCACTCATGAAGTAAAAATTCTGGTTTATAAATCAGGCTAAAGATTCTAACTTTTGTAAAACGGCAATTGGATTTAACAAGCCATAACCGTATTCTATATTCTTAGCGACATTAATATTTTGGCGTTTAGCAGCTGTATCTACTAATATCTTTTCAATTGTAGCGGCCTTCTTTGTATGTCCTAATTGTTGTAATTTCTGATGGACAAGAGCCGCAAACCCTGCTGTAAAAGCAGTTGCTATGGCTACTGATTTTGTATTTTTGATTACATTATTATCTGCACCAGAAGTTAACAGGCCTTCACCTGGAGACAATAAATCAAGGTCGTAACTTTTAGCAGAGAAACTACAGCGTTCCCCCAACTCACTATGCCCTCCTACTGAAAAGACACCTTCCAAGCGGGCAGGATAACGGGATTCAGGTTTTTTGTTATTTGAATTACCTACAGGAGCCAACATGAAAATGTCTTTTTCTTTTGCGCGCTTGATCAAAGCCTCCAGCATATTTATTTCTGCAGCTTTAAGGCTGGGAAAATCTACCAGCATAGCAATGATATCTACATTTTCTTCGATGGCCCAATCCATGCCTGCAATCAAAGCTGCTGGGTGAATAGCATAGTCTTGCTCTCCTATTTTTCCAATGAGTAATTCTGCTTCCGGTGCAACGCCATATATATTTTGGCCTGTACCTGCACAAATAACCGCTGATTGACTGCCTAACCCATGAGTATCTAATTGAGAGGCATCTTCATATAAAAACGAATTCGAAATATTTGGCAAGTCAGGATGTTCTTTGGTTGCGCCTGTACTTAACAAAGCAACTCTCACTCCTTTCCCAGTTATTTTACTAAGCCCCCACCAATCCTGATCCAGGCTATATTTTCTTATGCCCCAATTAAGTTTTTGACGACCAACAGGAAGTTCCCATGGAGATGGTTTACTTACACTTACAAAGTGTTGCTCACTTTTCACTTCCTCTATTTCCAGGTCAGAAGAACCAGAGGGAGCAGCAGTTGGCAGTTCCTCATCCAGGCCCGTTTTATCTTTTTTAGAACTACTAACAACCACATTCTGTAATTCTATCAAGGCATTTTGAAAACCCTCTTCAATCATCTGCAATGTTTCAAAAGGAGGTACGATACGGGTTTCGTCTTTGGGTATATTTTCACTATTAGTCATAGAGGTCATAGAGTCAAAAACAGGGTAAACAGGATAACCTCCCGGCGGGCCAGTAAGAACAGGTGCTACAACTGGCTCTTCAGGTTTCGCAATTACTTCTGTTTCTCCCGACCAGTAATACCACTGCTTATAGGCATCGCGATACCAGCGGTTATTGCCTCTGACATTCTTCCCTACTACTTCCTGGCTCTCTACTTCAACCTCCGTTCCTTCAAAGATATAGCCAATAGGTTCCATATTCGTATCAGGGCTTAGTCTAATATGTGTATCCTGTAAAAACCTGATTTTCATAAGATGACTTTTAGGGTCAAAAAATTTGATCTTTGATAAATTTCATGGCCTAAACCACAGACAGGTTCATAAGAGGGGGTGTCAATAAAGGAATACTATCATCCTACAGGCCCTCCCTGTTTATTTTCTTCTTCTTTATTGGCTATAGAAGTATTTGTTCCGCTAACACTACTGGCAGAAGTGGCCGTGCCTTCTCCTGATTCTGTTTTTTCATTTGCAACAACCTTTGTTCCTCCTCTGATATTGAGCATTTTCTTCAATAAATCAAACCAAAAAGGAGCTCCCAAAGTAACCGCTATCGCACTTATCAAAAAACCGGCAAGCTTAATCAACCATCCTGGTAAACCTAAATCACTTTCAATAGACCCCCAACCTATGCCAAGAGGAGAAGTATTATATTCAAACTGCTGCCATGCATTGTCCAACTGTGCCATAGATTCTTCTAAGTTAGAATTCTGCTTAACTGTTTGAACAGAGTCCTGTTGCTCTACATATTGTGAAGCTACTTCCAGTAAGTGCTGTTGTATGGTAGCACTTGAAGCAATACTTTGATAAACTTGTATCGTATCAACATTAAAAATAAAGGCCAGTACCAAACCTACTGCAAACAAAATATATTTCACTCTTCTGGTATACCATTCAGAAGCACGGTTCATTACCTCATCAAACCATTTTCCAGCTTTTTCCCTGAATTTATTAGGGTTGCCTCCTGATTGTCGAAAAAGAAACTGCATTAATCTTTTCAGGTCTCCTTCATCAAGCTTAGCAATTTTCTCTTCTAACTGATCTTTATCTTCCTCTCCCATCATATCCATTAGTATAGCGAGGAAAGTATCTTTACTTACGTATGAAGGAAGAGAAAGAGAAGAAAGCCGGTTTTTCCTGTTGGTCGCATAAGCAAGCTGACGAAATAGTGGATGCCGCATAAAATTACTGGCTTCTTCTCCTAGCATATTATCCAGCGTATCACGTAAATTTCTTGCCCGCAGGGAAAAAATGGATGCGATGACTTCCATAACAGTGGATGCCAATAAACTGAACAAAAGCAAAACAAATACAAGCCCAATGACGATAGAGATTGAGGTGAGCATAGTACTATTTCATTTATGAATGATAAAATAAACTAAATGATCAGACTGCCGTAAAAACCTTATTTTCTTTAGCCAATTCGCGGCGGATGCCTGAATACAGGTTATTTGAAGATATGACATTCGCACTTTCGGCAAGTGCCCGCAGGCAACAATAATGAACAATATTTACTATGTTAGAGCCTGATAATTCGTATTTGTGCGCTATCTTATTTAAGTCAATTTCTTTAGACAATTGTACCGCCTCCGGGAAACTATTTTGCCATAAAATCAGGCGCTCTTCCGCTAATGGAATAGGGAAGTAAACAATGCTTTGAAAGCGTCTGGTAAAAGCATCATCCAGATTGCTCTTAAAATTAGATGCCAATATACTCACTCCCGGAAATTCTTCTACCCGCTGCAATAAGTACGATACCTCCTGATTGGCAAAGCGGTCATGGGCATCCTTCACATTGGTACGTTTCCCAAATAGCGAATCTGCCTCATCAAAAAACAATATCCATTGCTTATTTTCTGCTTTATCGAATAATGCCGCCAGATTTTTCTCTGTCTCTCCAATATATTTTGATACCATCATAGATAAGTCTATCCGGTAGACGTCATGTCCCGTGTACTTACCGAGCAGTGTTGCAGCCATTGTCTTCCCTGTACCAGGAGGGCCATAAAATAACGCCCTGAATCCAGGTTTGATCTTCCGATACATTTGCCAGTCATACATCAATTGGTCACTATGAGCAATCCATGTTTCTACTTCCTTAAGCTGGTCTAGCGTATGAGCATTTAATACTAAATCACTCCACTCTAATTCCGTTGTTATATGCTGAGCGGGAAAACCACTGCCCATTTTGGGAGGCGTTATATAACCTAATGTGAATAATTCTACATATTCTCGATCCAGAATCAGGCGGCCACTCGATGCAGATTCTCCTGGATTAAGTTCTTCGAGAAATAAGATTTTTTCTTTGACAAAGTAATGTTGAGAACCAAATAACTGCTGAACTTCCATTCGCCTTCTTAAGTCTTTCCCTGCCAACATGAATAGTACGGTTTCTCCTGTAGGAAGTGTATTTCGCTGATTTTTACCTTTTACTCCTCCAAATGCCGGAAAATCGCCTTCTTGTGGTAAATATTCTGCAACTATGTCATCGTATAAAGATGGAACCAGATGTGGCACCAATCCAGCCATTAATGCTACCAACTCATCTCTGTTGAGCCGCCGTTGTTGGATAAAACGGGTAAGCGGTTCATCATCATCAATCAAAGCTGGTACTGCGGGCAATGCTCCCGTTTCTTTGCCAAAGTAGTGGTTTAGACTAAATCGTGCCTGCTGAATCAGGAAAGAAAGCAATACTGGTAAATTTGAAGTCATAGATATATTAAAAAATTATTTGTGTGTTTTAAGGGCTCCATTCTGTTTGTATCGCTCTTTTCATCCATGGAAGTTTTAATGTTAAGAAGCCCCAGGGCAAACGATTTAGTAAAATATCCTGGGCTTTATTTTCTACCCTGAGCACCCACATAGAAAGATTTTCTGGTGGGTACAAAAGGCCTTCCCGCTTCAGAAATCCTTCTCTCAATCCATCTGGAGTGGTTTTTTTGAGTGCTGGCCAGTTTCTTATAGCTGCCTGTAAAAGTTGCTCGCATTCTTTTTTCTCATAATCTTGTAGTTTAATATCCATTGGAATTGGCTCTACAATAGCAAGGCCACACAGAATTTTTGGAAAAGCCAACATATGTTCTTCTGGAAATTCTGTTCCCTCTACTAAATAATACAAGAGGTGAACAGCCTTGAATTGAGCATTGTCCGATTTAAAATGCCGCTCATGGATTAGGCCAAGTTCATTGAACAGGGATTCCAAATACACCCCTAATATCACCAGGCCTGCAAGATCAATAATAAGCCCTTCCTTGGGAATAGTTTTTAAATGTATAGTTGTTGCGGAGGCAGGTTTGGAAAACGCTGTATTCGTATCATATTCTGTATCCTTATATTGTATGTGCCCTTCTTTTTGTTTGTCTGGGTTTATCTTGCCTTGAGGTTCCGAGCTATTTTTTTTAGATGCACCAGGGCGGGGAGTTTCATTTTTTTCAGGTATAACCGTGTCGTTATTTTGCGAGAAATACTTCGCTGAAGTCATTGGTTTTTCAAGTTCGATAATTTCATTTTCATTTATGCTTTTCGAATCATCTATTTGTCTGAGTAATTGATAATAGATTTGCTTCGTGGGTTTCAATTTTTCTTCTTTGGAAATTTTCGTAGATAGCAGTGTTTTAAGGAATAGATAGCGATCTTTCGAACTCATTGGCACTTTCTGCTCTTTTTTATAAATATGCTCGATTTCATTAAACCAAGCTACTTTTTGACCTAGAACTGCACTAACAATAGTTGTCACAAAATTTGTAGAAAACTGCCAACACAACCTCTGCCATACCTCAGGAATAAGCAGTACATCTATCGAAAGCTCTTTTTTCACTGCTTCTGGATCACGATGTATATGTTCTATTATAGACTCTTCCAATTTAAGATTTGACCAATGTCGCGCATGCCAGGGCAATACTCCTGCCTGAAGATAATGCCGAAATACAGAAAGTATTTTTTCTTCAGGTTTTAACCATTTTAATTCAACCTCATTATACGCATTATCAACCGATACATCTTTTAGTTTCTTCAAAACCTGATTGACACAGCCCTCAATAAAGTTCCTTTCCCAATTGCTTTCATTAATTTGACCAAGGTCAATGTCCAGCTTTGGTATTCTTAATGTAATCCCTTCCGGAGCTATCCTATCAAAAATTTCATTTAGCTGTGGTAGTACTTTGTCTTTGAAAGCCCGGCTTATCTGTTGTTGTAAAGCATAGGCTCGTTCTTCTCTAGGTAGTTCCAAATCAAGTATCTGTCTGCGAATACGATGTGGCATATGCGATTTATGATTTACTATCTACAAAGAGCTCACGAGGTAATTTATCAGGGAGGCTAAAGCTAGCGATAACTCTGGGGGCATTTGAGCTACTAGACATCGATTGCTTTTTTGTACCTTTCTGAGATATTGGCTCTTCATAAACCAGAATATAAGCTCCTCCTTTGAACACTCCTCCCAGGTGCTCTGCGCCCAGCAAAGCAGTTGCAAGACTATAAGAATTTTCTCCTGAAGAGGCACTTCCTATTGTATAAGGTGCAGCTCCTCCCCCTTCGGGCTTTTGTAAATCTGATATAGTTAATTTGACTACCTGAAAATCCAGATTGTGTTTTTGTACGAGATATTGTAATGCCTCTGCTACATCATATTCCTGAGCTTCCCCTTCTTCTTTCAAGTACAGGCAGACTTTCGACTTACCCAGGTATCCTTCTATTCTGTAAAAATCAAATGCATCCAGGTTATAATACAGAGGACGAATTATTTCATTCCGGCTGGTATAGCTGGGAAAATCCGATGGTATATCTGTTGCATGATAGGATAGAATACGATCGACAGATCTGGTTTTAGATCGTCGATGATTCCATAAATGATGCAGGGACTGAGGGTGAAAAAGTAGTGGATAATAATAAGGGATAGATTGTTCACTTAAAGGATAGCTATAACTCTTACCTGGTGTAATTTTCAGGCAGTCAAAATTTGGGATATGTTCCTCCGTTTCTCCTTCTTCATTTTCGTTATAGCACCAAGCAGGAATTTGACTATCTGGTGCAAAATCCTCTAGATAAAAACCATCTATCATTTGGAATAATCGCTGATAATATAGACGGCAAGCTTCCAATCTCGCTGCATTTCCATTGTAAATAGGTGGCTGGTAAAAAATATCACGCAATGGTTCTGCTAAACCACAAGGCTCCATCTGATGTGCGGTGCCTAATAACAGGTGCCTGTTTTGCTTTTTCAGCATTCCTTCGACATAAGGTTTTAGCTCATTCATCAACTCAATAACGCACCATCTTAACTCGTGATAAGCAGCTATAAGATCTCTTAACCAATCATAAAAACATTGTGCATAATATTTACTTCCCAATTCTCCAGTTGCTGTTTGAGGGGATTGATTAGAGACATGAAAACGAGTCCATTTTTCAGAAAGCATTCCCAGTTTTTTCTCCACCTGTTGTTTCTCCTGCAAAGGAAATAAACTATAATGATATCTGTCGATTAGCATTTTCACAGCCTTCTCTAAAAGATTGATTGCTTCTTCTACAATGGGACACCAGGTATTATACAAATCATCAATGGAAATTATGTTTGGAAATTCAGTCTGATCTAGTTCATCTGGTGCACAATCCTGATCAGTGAAAAACCCAAAACGGAATAATGGAATTTCTGGCAGGCGAATAGCAGGATACAGACAAGCCCAGAGTTCATCATCCGATACATAATTATCTTCCAGGCTATAATCTTCTTCATAAATATAATCAGGGTCATATTTTGGATCGTCATTACATTGATTAGGCAGGCAGCACAATTGTTCCAAAACATCTTCCTGTTCCATTAAAAAATACAAAGGGGTATCATCAACTAGTAGTACTCCAACAACCTTATTAGTAATAAATGGATATTCGGTTTCAGCATCATTCTGTGGTGTTAAAGGACGAGAATTTGCCGGTAAATCATCAGTAGGTTGAAGCAGCTTCCATACATTATATGCCTCTCCTGTATCATGTTTTTTAAAGAAACAATAATCTAATAAGCTTTTGTCTAGTGGCACATAATGTGAAAATACCAGGTTTTGAGGCTGTGGTTTATTACATGGATCATCACAAGAAGTATCGGATATGGCATCTGTCTCTAGTTCTTCACAATCATCATCCTGACTTATCTCCAGATATGATTCATACCTGCTATCAGTAGGCCATATACCCGGTTCTGTAATTATTTCACCTGCCGGAGAAATTCCTACGCCCGGTGTGATATGGAGATAATCTTTATCATCCGAACAGATCTCAAGCCCTCCAACAATCCCCCAGCCTTGCAAACTCAAACGTGCTAAACGCAGACCCGGATTATTTACCATATCTTCTAACCATTCTTCACGTATAGCTTCTACCTCATCTTCCAACTCATTCAAATCTGTTTTGTCAGCCTTTCCTTCAAGTATGTTTTTTAATTCCTCTTTGCAATCTTCTAAATCACTACTATTCGCCTTTTCTGATATTTGGCCTTCCAGTTCTGTGCGAGTGCTTTCCAATGCAGATACATCTGCCTTACCTTCCAACTCACTTCGGTCTGCTTTTGCTTCCAGCGAGGACTGATCCGCCTTCTCGGACAAGGCCGTCTCCAATTCCTCTTTGCAATCTTCTAAATCACTACTATTTGCTTTTTCAGATAATTGTTCTTCCAAGTCCGTGCGAGTGCTTTCCAGTACGGATACATCCGCCTTACCTTCCAACTCGCTTCGGTCTGCTTTTGCTTCCAGCGAGGACTGATCCGCCTTCTCGGACAAGGTCGTCTCCAATTCCTCTTTACATGCCTCTAAATCACTACTATTCGTCTTTTCTGATATTTGGCCTTCCAGTTCTGTGCGAGTGCTTTCCAATGCAGATACATCCGCCTTACCTTCCAACTCGCTTCGGTCTGCTTTTGCTTCCAATGATGACTGATCCGCTTTCTCAGACAAGGCTGTCTCCAACTCCTCTTTACATGCCTCTAAATCACTACTATTTGCCTTTTCTGCTATTTGGCCTTCCAGTTCTGTGCGAGCGCTTTCCAATGCAGATACATCCGCCTTACCTTCCAACTCACTTCGGTCTGCTTTTGCTTCCAGCGATGACTGATCTGCCTTCTCCGACAAGGCCCCCTCCAATTCCTCTTTGCACGCTTCTAAATCACTACTATTTGCCTTTTCTGCTATTTGACCTTCCAATTCTGTGCGAGTGCTTTCCAATGCAGATATATCTGCTTTTCCTTCCAATTCACTTCGGTCTGCTTTTTCTTCCAGCGATGACTGATCCGCCTTCTCAGACAGGGCCGTCTCTAATTCCTCTTTACATGCAGCTAACTCAGTTTTGTCAGCTTTAGATTCAAGAGCTATTTGATCCGCCTTACGGCCAATCTTGTCTTCCAGATCATTTTTTATATTATTAATTAAAGACCTAATGGCGTTTACTTCTACTTCAATCTGGTTTAAGACCCATGCCTTGGATGCTCCCTCACCAGGTGGTTCCTCTTCCAGTGCCTTCACTCTTGCCTCTAAAGCTATTAGCTCTGCTTTTATCTCAGGAATATCAACCTGCTTTAGTTGATGGATATCTGCCTTAATGCCTATCAGTTTTTCCTCTACAATCTCTTCTACACGTTCTTCAGATACTCCTGAAGGGCGGTTTTCTAATTCTGTCACACGCTGATCTAAATCTGAGTCTTTGGAAAACAGCAATTGAATATTATCATTTACTGACCCCAAACTAGCATCTATCAGTATTTGTATATCTTCAGTAGTAGGACAATTATTAACTTTTTCTTCCAGTTCCAGTAGCGTTGCCTGAATAGTGCTTAAAAGAGAGGCATGATTCTCGACAGTTTCTTCTAAATCGTCTACTCTTGAGCCTATATCACCACCACCACTACTTCCATCTGCTCCTTCCATAAGCTGATGAATAAGTTGAAGCGCCTGTTCAATAACAGGATTGACGGGAAACGGACCAGGCTGTTTGAGAAGGTCTAACTGTTCTTTAAGTTCACTTAAAAGTTGATCATTAAACATAACACACAAAGTGATTTATGGAATGGACGTAGGCGATAGAAATTATTGACAATCTTTACAATCCTCACAGGCGGAATCGGATTTGCAACAAGTATTGCAATTACAACTGCAAGGATGCTCATTAAGCCACTTAATCAATTCGTTTGCAGCAGGTGTGATTTGACAATCATCAGGCTGGCAGGCGGACAAGGCTTCTAACCAAATCCGGTAACGTTCTTCAAATGCTTTCATTTCTTCTTTACTCAGCCAGCAGAAACGGACCATTGCTTCAGCAGGCATTTCCTGTCTGAATACCTGCTCTACATGTTGCTGATACGTTTTGTTTTTCATCTTTTTACTCCAATTAGGTAAGACAACGGTCAGCCAGTTGGAGTAAGGATCTGGCGAGGTATATTGCGGCTCACAGCCTAAAGCAAGGTTTAAGAGTTGATCATCCGTATCATTTGGGCGCAACAAAATATGCTCTAGTACGTGAAAACCCTCTTTTTCATTCTCAGGTTCGTAAGCGACCAAATCCTGAATACATTCCAGCAATATCGTAGCTTCACTTTCACTCATCTCCTCTCCATGCAGCTCTACTTTACCATCAACTGTTAAAAGTACAGTATATTGACTGCTGTCATTGGGATGTTCGCCCAGGCTGTAAAGGCTCGCATCACTTATTTTTGAGTTTAGCTTACTTCGCTTACTCTGAGCAGCTCTGCGAGTTGAATGCTTAGGCCCAAACAATAGAGATCGCTTAAATGGAAAATCAGCATCCTGGGGTAAATTTTCGGGCAATGCTCTAAAACTTACCTGATACCTAATAGCTCCTCTAGCCCCTCTGATTTCTCTAACTCCCAATATATAAGGTGGTTTAACTCTTAATGACATTTCATTCCAGGAGCCGTTCAGCCCCAATTTGCGATGGACCCTTTTCTTAATACCGGCTACATTATCCGTATTCCATACTTTTTTACCTTTCTTTCCCCGATAGCAATAGGCTCTGCCTCGATCATGTCCAAGAATTGATAGTTCTTTTAAAAACAGAGCTTTCGAACGCAATAAAGAGGCTAAATCTACTTCATAATCCTCCTCTTCTGCTCCTTTACACGAACTGGCAAGGGTAGCAACATATTCACTAAATGATTCTCCAAAACGGGCAATCATATGATCAAGAAGGCGATTTCGACGATCCATCCGCGTAGCATCACTCTCTACAGTAAATGTCCTATCTATATTTTCTGCATCATTTACTTCTTCTTTATATATTATTTCATCCATTCCTGGGATCTCACTCAAATCTGGAGTTTGGTAGGTTGGCTGAGTTGTATCTTGTTCTACCGCAAAAAGTTTTCGTACTTCTCCCAGTTGCAATAAGTAGGCTGCTAGTATCTGATCGAAAAAAGCCAGATAAGATTGTAATTGTCTGCGAGCCCTTTTCTTGTAAAATGGAGGATCTTTCTTACCATAATAATTTCCTACACTATATACTTCTGGCAGGTCAAACTGCAGGCTAAGATAATCTGTCAAATCAGGACGGGGAATACCTCCAGGTAAACCCAATCCACCCGGAGCATCATGACATTCAGCCATCAGGCGTTTTAATTTCAAGGCTTCAAGAACTGCAGATTCTTTGATTTCGCATCGGCGCCCGTTTTGGGTAACGTATATGCAGGATTTACACAAATCTATGAATGGCCTCATTGGCTCATCATCACAATCAAAAATAGTATAGGAACTTCTTATTTTAAATTGATTGTCCTGTGGATGTAGCTTAAACTTCAACTCTCTCACATTCAACACATCATCTAAAGTTGTCACCGCATTAGTAATATCAGAATGCCGAAATACTTTTAACAACTGTGCTTTATCTAATTCCTCATTATCCAGAAAGCCATGATCCAGAAGGGGGCCATTGTATATATCTTCCACCACATAGCCTTTATCCAGCATTTCCTGGAAGGTATAGAAACGGGCGGTAGGAGTTAATAGTTGTTCTATCTGCCATATCGATTCTGCTGCCACTTCATTAATATCTTTTCCTCCTTTAGCTTCTATATGTAAGCATATAGAAATGGGCTTACGCTTAACAATTAACGGTGGCTGAGCATAATCGTGGCATAGAAATCGATTACAGTTTAAGACCTGCATTACCCGATTTACTATTGGCTGAACCTGACTTTTATTATCAGGGTCTACATCATCATTCAAATCCAGTTTTATCCGAGCTAAACCATTAAGAGTTAGCACGTTCCAGTCTATTTTAGTAACCGGCTGATAAGTAATTAATTTTGATCCGTCGGCTATTATTTCTTTGATCGTTTCAATTTCATCTACAGCCAGAGAAGCTACTCCATATTTACACATTAATGCGTGTAACAATTCACACATACCCGGTTCGATGCATTTCTCACCAGTATCTTTTTCTTCAATATTCTGCAATGGTGGGCAATCTCGATTCGCCAGGCAGGAATTGAATATCTCAGTTTCTATTCCCAAACAAGCACACTTCGTGGGTTCTACCCCATTTTTAATCCAATTATCAAGACAAGATAAAGCAGTAGGTGGTAATTGCTCCCCATAATATTCAAGTAAAAATGCCTCTACACGTTCTGCATTAGGAACCCATGTATTCGTATTTTCATCATAAGCCCCTAGATATGGAAACACAAACTTTCCTTCCCAACAGATTCCATAATCCTTACCTTTCTCAGAAAATAAAATTGGACTGGTATACTTTTCGATCCAGGCATTCTTTATACCCGGTACATCAATCATTAATTTGCGATAATCACGGGCTGTAACCGGAGCGCAAGTCAGAATATCAATAGCCTGGAAGAAAGCTGTTTCTGTCCCTCCAGCTAGCAAATCACCAATTGGAATCTTACGTGTACGATACCCCAGGTCTGTAATTGCATAACTTAATAGTTCCAGAAGCGTAATACCAGGATCATGAGCATTGAAATCTGTCCAGATTTCTGTTGCCAGATTTTCCAGATGCTGGATACCTTCAGTGCGTAATAACTCATAGTCCAGGCTGGGGTGGTCGGGGCGTCCCCTTGGTATGACTGTTGATATAGCCATCGTTATTATTTTCAGTTATATTATTTTTTGGAATTGTCTTTCTTAGCAGAAGTTGTAGTCTTGCGTTTTCTTGTGGAAGAAGAGGCTTTTTTCCTCGTTCTTCCCGATGTAGTTTTTTTGGTTGTAGCAGCTTTACCTGTTCTAGTGGCTGTACTTTTCTGTTTGCTTCGCACACTGCTCTTGGCTTTGTTGGCATGCTTTGCATCAGTGGTTGTTTTTTTAGCTGAAGCTTTTCCTCTGGTGGATGTTTCCTGAGATAACGAGAAAACAAAGCCAGATTCTGCTGCTCCTCCTGTTCCATTCATCCCTGTATCATTTATCTTAAAAGGTAAGAGAGGTAAACTTATCACATCTTTTGTACTTCCTACTACAATGTTTCCTGCAACCAATATTGAGCGCTCAGTCCCGAGGCATATTTTGCCATCATACAATTTGCTTTTCACAACTATTGCATCTTTGACCAACTCGCTCACTATATTTCCGCCCATATTAACCTCTACCGTACCTTCACAATGCATTACAATAGGCCGTCCTGCCAAATCGGTCAATGACTTACGAATTAGGAAGTCTTCACTTGCAAGTATATTATCATTCTCATCGATCGTTACATTATCAATATCCACATAATCTACATAAGCCTGCTCTTCTATAAATTGTAGAATAGCGCTTTTCTCTATTATACGACCAAAGACTGGTGGTTGGGCTATATCTACCAACCACGGACTGATATAATAAGTGAGTGCTTCCTGCAATTGTTGCTTCGCATAAGCTTCATCTACACCTGGTTTAAACGCCACTTTCACTAGAATATCTACCCTTTCGTAGAGTGGATTGACCAATTGTAAATGAGCTTCTTCTTTATCTCCATAAGCCACAAAAAGATTAGTGTGTCCTGTTAGATATTTTTGCATCTCGTCCAGATCACCTTGAGTAAATCGTGGCTCTGCCCAGGGTTCTCCTTTACGCACAGCCAAATCAGGAATCACCGCTACTGTCACATAACCAGGTGCGCGTTCGGATGCCTTATTTGCTGGCCGGTAGCGGGTATGCTGAATACATTTTGCCAGCGCTATCCGATTAAATTTCTCTAATAATAATCGTTCGTAATCCCAAACTGTGATAGCACGGTCTTTATGCCGCAGCCGTTCACTTATTCTACGTATAAAATCGGAACCAATGCTTTCTGGCAGACGCCCGCCGAAAGAATCCAGAGGCTGTTCAATCTTTTTCACTGCGATATTTCCCTCTGCCAATTTAGATATGGTACCAGCGGGAAGTGGCTGAGCCAGATGCCCCAACTCATTATCACGATTGACAAACTGTGCCTGTATCACCTGGGCTGTAATGCCTGTAAGAGAAGGTAATGCCTGTACCCGGGCATTGGCTCCACCTTTGGTTATTGGCAATGCCGCTGCTCTTAGCCAATAATAATCAGCATTAAGCATAGTATTTTCCTTTACAGCATTTGTAGGAATCTGAAACTGTATTAAACCTGTACGGGTAAGCCCGTTTGTGGTATCTTTTAATATTTTCCCTGTAGGGAATAACAGCCAGTTATTATCCGCCGACAAATAAGACCAATAGATATCAGGAGCCAGGGCTTCCGGTTCTTTTTCTGAGCCAGCGAGCACTGTAAATAACAAGGATAGCGTCCCTCCGGGTTGTAAGTTTTCTATTCCAATATATAAGTTGCCGTTGGCATAGGGGTTTGGATCATAGATGTAATTCCCTCCCTGTAAGATTATTTCCACATTAGTATCATCTGGTAAATAATGATAAATAAGCGGGAAGCAATGTTCGAAGGTTTCAATATTTATTTCCTTATAGCCATTGCATGGTAATAGATGGAAAAAATCATCAATGCCATTGTTTTCATCTCCAGTGATGACTTGTGTTGAGGTATAGTCTATGCTAATATTATTAGTTGCAGGGGCATAAGGTGGATTGGGGATTGGAGGAGGACTACTTTCTTCATATTTATCGGGATCGCCATCACCATTTAAATCAATAAGTGGGATCTCTCCTGCTGCGTATAGTGAGTACCAGGTTAGCATTTTGGGATATACATCATGCATAAAATCATCCTGCTCCAGGGTAAAACGAATGAAGCCGCGTTTCAAGGTCGGACTATAGCAATCAAAGTTCTGAGTACGGATGTCTCGGACGAGGTTGAGAGCATTTATTTTGACATTGAAAGCCTCTTTCATTGTACCATTTTCGATCAAAGGAACGTATTCAACTTGATCATTTCTAAGCCGTACATCTAACAAGCTTAAAGTACGAATTCCGCTTTGTGTTGAAGTTGGCGGAAAATCTATCTTTGTTGTTTTGAATGATGCCCTGTAGAAATTAATCTTAGATGGCATTGAGCTCTCTTCTGGTATAGCAATACGGTAAAAGCCATTAGCTGAGGAAACTCCTAGTTCATAGTTTTCACCAGCCCATTCCATAGTAGCTTTTACATTATCTAAGGCCCCTTCAAATATATCAGTGACCATCCCTTCCATTACATAGAAGCCTTTCCCATTTAAAGGTGTTAGCCTAACATCAATTTCCGAGTTATCTATTATGTTCTCTACTTTCAGAAATTCAAAAGAAGGGTGAAAGAATTCCAAGCTTGTTGAATAGCCAATTTCAAATTCTCCATTATTATCAGATAAAGATTCATTGCCTATTCCGTTAGTTATTTTTACATCTCTTATTAATTGACCATTGGTAGATTTAACCGAGCCTCGTATTTTAGTTTTGGGAGGTCTAGATTTTGTAATATGCCCTAGCATTAAGGTGACATCCTTACCTTGAACTGAAGGATTGTTTGGAGGTACTGTTATCTCATATTTTCCGACAACACTTTCATAAATAGCTTTTATCTTATAGGCTGTTGTAGGAGGATTAGTTGGAAGATCAACTGTAAATGATCCCTGTGTATTTGTGATGGCTTCATAATGATGGCCATTATTAGCAACTATAACTTTAGCATCAGAAAATGGGGAGCCATCAAGATGGACCACTCTTCCTTTCACCTGGTTAGTTACTCCTGTATTTTCGGCATATATTTCGGGTTTTAACCTAATTTGTATTTTTGATTGATCATCTGCAGAAAAAGATGAGATACTCTCAAATCCTGAATATGAGATGGATATAGTAATGGTATTTCCTGCTGGAAAGCCAATAATTTTAATTTTCTTGCCTGCAAATGTTCCAAGCGTTCCAGCAGAAGGAACAATGGTTAAAAAACCATTAGTTATATCATTATCTGTTGGATTAGTATTGATAAATTCCAATTCTATTTCACTAGGACCTAATACTCCTAATGTAGGAGTTATAGAGCCCATATCAGGAAGCATCAATACATCAAAATTAGTGAAGCCATCTACCGTTAAAGCTATATCTTGATAGCCATTCCCGCTGAATTTCAATTCTGCATCAGGTAAGATATTGGTTCTATTAAAAGTAGATCCAACAGGAGAAGGTGTTGCATTATTAATTTCCAGATCAACATTACCTAAAGTACCTCCCCCTGCAACACCTATCGTACCTTGTATATTCACATTACCAGCAGGGGCATTTCGTTCTATTAGTTTTGGAGATAAAAAAACATCTATTTCATCCGTTGATGAGGCCGTAATGCTGATAGAATGTGCTTCCGTATCTTCTCTGTCTTTATAGTAAAATTCTAATTTGTCAGCACCTGTAATTTCAGGAAAACTGTATGATCCATCTGTTCGTGTTTTGGTTATTGCAAGAATAGTAGTCCCATTCAAAGCAAAAACCATCACATCCTGTATAGCATTCGGTATTATTCTTGAATCTTTGACAAAACCGCTTATCGCATTAGAGAAAGTGTTACTACTGTTATCTACATCATAAGAGCCGCGATGCAGTACTGCTTCAAACTGAGAAAAGTTATTTGGATTATTGATGGTAACTGGAATATAATCAGATTTCTCAATTGAAATACTTGAACTAGGCAAACTTGTTTGGGAGATTTCGTAAAAGCCTTGATTTAGAGGAAAAGTAGTATTATTAAAAGTCACACCTGATAACACTTCGCCATATACATTAGTGACTTTATACCTGATAAGCTCAACATCAGCAAAGTCTTTAAAAAACAACTCTCTTGGAAATAACACAACTTCTAAATAAGCCGGTATAGGTCCAGGGTTTTGTAAATCAATTTTAAGAAGTTCATAATCTTCCGTATCTGCTGTAGAAATTTCTATATCTAAATTATCTGCACCTAAATTTGTTATACCAGTACCTGATATATCTAATAAGTATATTTCAGGGTCAGAGTTATCAACGACAAATGATATGCCTGTTGGTATAGAATTAATAGCCAAGCCGGCAGGAGCTATTGCGTTTAGGCTTTTATCATTTATTTTAAGTTTTATAGGAGTATTAACATCGGGTAATATACCTTCTCTCAACACTTGCGTGAGTAATATTTTTTGTCCATCTGCCCGGTCAATAAAATCAATCAATACCTGGGGATTGGGAGTGGCATACTCTCCTGAATCCACTGCCATATATTCCTTATAGTAATCTTTAAAAGAAGCTGGAGCAGCAAGCCACTCAAAGTTCACAACCAGGCTATCCAATGCCTTTTGAAATATCTCTGTACTCCCGATGTAAAAACGATTACCTACTTCTGGCGAAGAACCAAAAGGGAATACTTTTTGCGTACCATCAAATTTCCCCTTATCACTCTGAATGATAAGGTTTTCTCTGATGCCTTCTGCTTCTACTTTTATTGTGACCTCTTTTACTATTAGTGCTCGGAATATTTCGTACACATCAACCGTAGTGAGAGCAGGTCCCTCATTGAAAGGACAAGGGAGCCTCAAATCAGGCCGAATCAATAGCTTAATAATTGGCCAACGAGTATCAAACCTGGCTTCTTCTGCCAGAGCTTCTCCAAGCTTATCTATAGAAGGAGCATCTCTTTCCAGTACTACTTTCAGATGAATAGAATCACTCTGAAATATCATTGAAAAAACACCTTGTTCTAATGCAGAGGGTTGTGAAGCAGCAGATATCGGCTCCACCCATTCTTCTTCTGAGCTGAGAAATACTTTGAAATAAGATTCTTGTAATTCCGAAGGGTCGGCAATCTCATTACATAATTTCAACTCTATATCAATCGTTCTTTTTCCTTCCCGTAAGATTAATTGAGGGCTGGCAATAGCAAAACCTACTTCGCCATCCGGCAAATGTTGGTTATCCCCCATTGAACGCCAGGAGATCGCACTTTCATTAGGTTTTTCAGCACCATTTTCATATACTTTTTTCACATCGGGATTAGCGAGTATACCTCCGCAATTTTTATCAATCCAGGTAGTTTTTATATCTGCTACCTTTGCAGAACGCATAACCCAGTCTTCAATAGCTTCGAACCACAACGGCCTACCATTTGCATCCTTACCAGCCAGGAAAGAAGTCCCTTTTTTAACTAGATACTGGTCGAAGTCCTTCGCCAATTCAAAGATCAGAAAAGTTTCATCAGGTATAGCTTCCCGTCGCTTCAGGCCTAGTACTTCCTCATAATAATAATCCAGATGTTTTTCACCCAACTCATTTAGGCTATCCTGTGCATATTGGAATAATTTTAAAAATACGAGGAATAGGACAACATGCGGCTGTACAATGCGGTATTCTACATCTTCAGGCAATTCCATGCGAGCCAGTTCCTTATCAAAGCCATTTTGAGCAGCTTGTTTAAGTATTAGCCAGGTATTAAAAAAGCTATTGAAAATTTCATCCAGTTTCTCCAGATTAAAACTTGGTTGGGCAGCAATTGCATCATACTCAATTCTACCTTTTATTCCCCAGCGTTTATCTTCCGTAAAGAAGATACGATAATCATCGATTGTTAAATTATTGTCAGCTCCCTTATGGTATTTAATCAGGAGTTCCAAAGCCCCTTCCAATTCTTCAAAATCACAGCAGTTTTCTTTGCGTATACGATTGAGTAGCAAAGATTGTAATGGATGGTTGATACGCACTAATTGCAGGTAGGCCTCTTCAATCGATACGGCTAGTTGCTGCAAGTTTAATAATAGTGCAGCATAAGGGTTGTCAGTATTTTTTTTCTTCGTTCCTGGTGCAGGTTTGGTTTTTCCTGCTGATTCGTATTCATCCTTAAGTTCCTGGTATTTCCGTAGTATCTCATCTGTATCTTTAGCCGATAATACAGCCAGATAGGTGAGTATCTCTATTTCCCAGAATTTATCCCAGTATTTACCTTCGACATGTTGGTCAGACTCATTAAAAAAACGAAGTGTTTTTGCGAAACGATGAGCTTCAACAATCATATCCTGCATAGATCGTTCATCTATGCGAAATGTTTTGGGCTGAAGTGCATGGATTAGCCTTCCTATACGGGATACTCCAGCATTTTCAAGGGGATGGCAATGGCGTAAATCACTCATATACTAGCTTGAATAGTGGCTTCTCGTTTATAAAAATCAAATACATAATTATAACGGCTGTTGGTAGTACGCACTACGAAATCCAGCTCTATTAAGACTTTACCTTCCTGAATATTAGCAGGATCAGAGACGATATCAATATTGCGCAATTGAACCCTGGGTTCATAAAACAGGATGGCTTTGGATATTAAATCTTTGATATAGGTAATCAAGCTTTCATTCAAAGGTTCAAACATAAGATCCTGTAATCCACATCCGTAATCGGGACGCATTACTCTTTCTCCTGGCCGGGTATTCAGTAAAATAGTCAGGCTTTCTTCTATATCTTCTACTTCTGAAGCCATGTTGACAGTAGAAGAAGCATAGTCAAAGCAAATGGGAAATCCCCATCCCGTTCCTAGAAAGGATTTATTATCTTCCATAATCGAAAATTGCTTTAAGAAAATTATCCAATCTCTACACTGGGAAAACCTACCGTAACCTGTCCTCCATGTGCAGTAGTATCTCCCATTCTGACTGCTTGTTTACCACCAAAAAAGACCGTTTGAGAGCCTAGTATCAAAGAATCGGGAGTACCTGCGCATACACATGAATCTCCTACTACAGCGGCGGGCATGCCACCTATTAAAACGGTAGCCTCTCCAGGAGGTAAAATAGGCCCTCCAACATGCGGAGTACCACCAGGGGTGGATAATGGGCAAGTATGTAAATCACCTACTCGTGCTGCTGCTGGCATAATTAATTTTTTAATTTATTCTTACGAATGTACCTTGAAGGACAAGATCCGCAGTGGCACTTACTTCTGCCTGTCCCTGAGATTCAATTGAAAAACTCGCTGTAGCGGATTGCTCTATATTGACCCCTTCTACATTGACATCACCAGTTGCCTTTAGATTAAGGTCACTACCAGATTCTATCGAAATGCCATTTTGATCCATCGTAATTTTGTTGTTATGCTGATCCTCTAATGTTATCAGGTCAGCATTTTCATCGATGGTTACTTTTTTACCGCCAGGTGTTTCTATAATGAAGCTGATCTCATCATCATTAAAAGTCATTTTCATCCCGCTACGAGTGACCCAGCCTTTCTCATGATTATCATCGCTAGCTGATATTGGAGCCTGATTCTGACTACTATGTAATGCCCCCAATGCTACTCCCTGACGAGGGTCATCATTAAAAAAACCCACAATTACTTCATCTCCGATTTCGGGCCTCCAAATAGCCCCGCGATTACTACCCGCATCTTGTGCAGACAGGCGGACCCAAAAACCGTCGCCCTGATTAGTTACCATTGGCAATCGGACCTGAATTCGAAAATCAGGATCCGCCGGATTATTTTGAAGCCGGGTGACTATACCAATTTGTAAACCATTAACAGCAGGTAACAAACCAGCTGCAGCTTCATCCACAACGTCATCGAATTCCTGTATAAACCATCGCTGTGATAATCCAAACTGTGCGTGGGTATACCATACTCCATCGTATATCTCATGGGTAATAGCTGTAATAAAAACCTTTCCACTATGCCTTTGTCCTACACCTTCCAGGCTAATGCATTCTCCTGGTTTTATATCTGCAACACCTTCAAATTTAACTCGGCCTCTTTTTTTTGCCAATTCACTTTTGGTCACCTGTGCTTCGGCCCAATGTTGTGCCTCCTCTCTGTTTAAAGCTCCACCATGTTGCAATGGTAGTTGATCCAGGCCCATTACCTGTGTATAATCGGTATTAGGTGGTTGTCCGGGCAGGTTGATCCCTATTGCACTAGCAGCAGAAGACAAAGCACCTGGCACAGAAGGAGCACTAAAACCTCCCAAGCCACCTGCACCACTAGGAGTAACTTTTTGTACATCCTGATCTCCAATTGCCCAGCTACTAACTTCAACTGTTGGATATTGATCTCTGGCATCCATTTCAGCTTCAAATTCATAAAGGCTGGAACCGTATACAATAGGAAATTTAGCTGCCTGTCCAAAATCAGGTTTTTTTACAACCACAGTACCATCTTCAACATACACCAACATCCCATTGGCTTCAGCCCGTGTCACTACAAAGTCCCAATCTGTAGCATAATATTGTACCATTTCTTTGTGAGTGACAGATGTAGCAGCTACATTCGGTTGAACACTACCTCCTCGTAAAATCTCCTCTATTATATCACTGTCCTTCTGATCAAAGAAGTACTTATTTTTACGGCCCACCGTCAATTTTACTGCTTTATCTTTGCATTCTATCTCTAAATGAGGAGCTCCATCCTGAGGAATTTTTACAGCATGACGAACAATGATACCTTTAAAGATAGTAGCATCATCACCATGATAACCTGTTTTAATTTCTATTTCTTTTCCTGGTGACAATATATCCATATCACTGGCAATAAAAGATTGATCAGCAGGATCTCCATCAAGGATTTCAATCAGTGCGTACGGAATTCGATTGGCTGATCGCACTACAGAAATACTTTTAATCATGACAAGATCAGGCAAAGGCGAACCATCGATCAAAATGGTATGCGTAATTAGGCTACGACATTCAGGTAAAGGAGGTAAGAGCTTATCAAGGTTCAGGTCAAGCATACAGGATTATTTTGCGGTAGGAGGAAACACCAATTCCTGCCCTGTTCGTAATTTTCTAAAACTAGTTAAGTTATTAGCAGCTGCTACTTCTATATAAAACCTTGAGTTATCGTAAGTTTGGAAACACATTAAATCCAGACGATCATGGTCCTTAACTATTCTTTTGTGAGTCAAATCTGAAGAAGCCAGATTTAATTCCTTTAATCCAAAAACAGGGTCTTTAGCTTCTATGAAAGATAAGGAGACGACTGCTCTAAGAGGAGTCCCATTAGACCGAAATAGCGTATATTTTACGGATATTGAGACGAACACACCGGAGAAAATCTGAGTGCCCCATATAATGATCAATCCGTTGGGTTTATGCAAGTCTCCATTAAAACCGACCGTCAATTTTAATCGGACGATATCAGCCAATACTTCTCTTTGGTCTCCGCTGGCACCAGTCCCGTCCACGGTCAGATCAAAAGATAAACTTCTGCCCGTACCACCATCGAATTTAGGATTATCTTCATTTCTCCCTCTTGCACTTTCTTTATTATAAGATACTCCGTCCGAAATTTGCCAGTGTTCGGGATTAAACATGGCATCATATGGCGGTACACCTGTAGGAATGGGTACCGGAGAAAATTTCTTTACTGGTATGATGGTTAGCTTACCAGGTGTGGGTACCAAATTCATCAGATCTCCCAAGCCTGCATTGGCTACATTTGATACTTGTGCGATCATAAATTATCGTTCGTTTTTGCGTTTGATCATATCACTAAGATGTTTAACTGCTTTATCCAGTTTCTTAGAAGAATAACTACTCCTGTTTTCAGTACTGGCCTTGCTATCCTGTGTATTGTTTGCTTCCTGATCTGCTATTTTAGCTTTGACGTGTAATTCATTTATCTCTACAGGCATTTTTATCCGTTTATGATTGTAAAATATTGATAATACAGCTCCATGGTTTCCACCAAAATTCGGTTCTCCTGAGCATTGAAATCTGATATGGACCACTTTTGGGGGTAAGCATTTACACATTTATAGGCTTGTAAAGATTCGCTTTTCTCATTAAGCAAGCTTACGATAACGGTTGCGGGTTGTATATCAAAATTAAGGATAGCATCGTTTACCCATCCTGCCAGCCCTGAATCAATGAACAATCCTTTCTTCAATACCAAGTGAGGATATTGTCCACGAGTTGGTAACTTAAAAGTGAAACGGTTTTCCCCTCCTGATTTAAGAGGTTCTGTTTCCAGTTCACGAGTCAAGCCCGTTACTTCCTGAAAATATGCATCCTGGGCATGCAAGCCACCAATTCCCTGAAACTCAACTTTAAAATGAAAACTTACCGGTGGATAATAAGAGCTACTGGCCATTCTGTATTAAATTTTATGCTGAGAAAGACAAATAGATGATAGTGCTATGTCTCTCTCAGCAGTCTATTTATTATTCATAAGTAATAGTTAGGCCTTCATGCTTGAGCACAAGTGTTTCTATAGCCACTTCATTACCATCTGCCTTCAGATCAGTACTTTCTACTTTTGTAGGCCAGGCATTTTTAACCTGCCAGGTCACTACTGGGTCATGATTTTCATTTAACAGCTTAATAGTAATATCTCTTCGTTCAATGGTATTTAACTGGACAGTATTCCACCAATCATAGAACTCATTGTCACCCAACATCATCCCTCTTTTTAGGGTAATATCAGAATGCTTTTGCATGCCAGGCATTACTACTTTATGATATTCAGGGCTGGCACCTTCACGGTATTCTATAGGTTCCGTCTCAACGGTAAATCCACTAGCTTCAGTGAAGCCAATTCGAGTGCCTCCCCAGTCTACCTGGAAATGAAATTTGGAAAGAGGATAATCTGCCATGATATATTATGTCTTATTAAGATAATTAATGAATAAAAGATTACACAAGTGTACTAAGAGATTGTACACCAGAGGTTTGCCTACGCTTCAGGTAATTTGTGCATAAAGCGGATAACAATGAATTCTGCGGGACGAACAACAGCCATACCTACCTCAATGATGAGCCTTCCATTGAGAATATCATCTTGTGTCATTGTTTGCCCTAAACCTACTCTCACGAAAAAAGCTTGTTCGGGTTTAGCACCTTGCAAAGCACCTGCCCTCCATTGAAGTATAAGGAAGTTTTCCACCATCGCTCGTACACTTACCCATGTATTTGCATCATTGGGTTCAAAGACAAAACGGAAAGTAGCTTTTTTCACAGATTCTTCTACAAAGTTGAAGAAGCGACGAACATTGACATAACGCCATTCATTATCGTTACCATCCAACGTTCTCGCTCCCCAGACCAGGGTACCTCTGCCAACAAAGCTGCGAATAGCATTAATAGATTTACCAGCATTCACATCAACGTTTAATTCTCCATGTGTATCCTCATCAATTTTAACATTGACACCATTAATGGCCGTGACGCCTACGTTTGCTGGTGCCTTCCACACACCTCGGCTAGCATCTGTTTGTACATAGATACCTGCGATTGCACCACTAGGTGGCAAAAGCATTTCCACTTGGGTAAGCAAGTTTTGTAGTTGTTTGTACAATAGGTTATCAGAGCTAGACAGGTCTGACAATGGCTTATCTTTATAAACTTCTGTTTCCGTTCCAGCAGGGTCAATCTCTGTACGAGTTACTTTAATACCTGTCTCAGGAGTTACAAAACGATAGTCTATAGTTGTTTTAAGATATGGATAATAAGCTGCTCCATACCGGAGATTATTAGCAATATTTAAATTGCGAAATGCAGTAGCATCTGTTAGTGCATTATCAGAATTATTTTTTACATCAATAATTGCGAATCGATCCTGTAGTTTATCACTCTGATCTAAAGCAGCCTGGCACATCTCAGCATAATCGCCATTAGACAGGCCAACCGCTTCAGGCATAACAATTAAAGTAGGCTCATCTTCCATTGCCAACGCATCCAGCCCGTTTTTGAAATGCTTCTTATTGAGAGATTGTCCATCAACACTATATGCACCAATGGAAATGATATAACACGGCCCTCCTCCATTGGAGAAGTATAATTGTAAAGCATAGTATAGAATATGCTTTGAACGTTTTACTTCATCCATTTTAGGAATGGGAAATTCTGTTCTTAATATATTTCCTCCGGAATCTGTATGGTCTATAATATTTAAACTCAGTCCATCATCTTCAGCCTGAGGTTTTCCAAATGTTTCTTCATATTCACGTAAATTTGTAATCCTGACGGGCTCCTGTGCGGTATCGTCTGTAGCAGTCGACTTCTCAGTATACCCTATGAATGCCGGAATACTTGTGGCAACCCCAGCAACGGCAGGCGCTAGCACAGACACCTCATCAATGTATACGCCAGGAGTCTTTAAAGTACTTAAATTTAGCATAACAATGAATTTTTAAAAGTTGATGAATATATATGCGCCAGTATTAGCCGGCATTAATATCTATGTATTATCAGAGCCATCGTCATCCGGCCCTTTTTTAACACGGCCAGTAGCATTTACTGTTTCTACTAGATCTACTTCAGTAGCACTACTCGTTTGTATTGGTGCCAGGCGAAGTTTGAACATTACTGAAGGATGGTATTTAGATCCCAATACACCCCATAAATGATTAATGTCTTCAATTTTGAGTGATACTAATTCCAGTATAATTTTTTCGACATACTGGCTTGGGAAACCATTCGTAGATGTAGCAGCTGTAAATACTCTTTTGCGTTGATAAAAACCTATGAGATGTGAGATATAAGATAGTGCAGTCTCATACTCTTCTGCTGCACTACTCAACAGTATATATAGATTAAGGAATATGGTAGGTTCACGCTTCAGCACCGTTTCTCTGTCCTGGCGCACATAGTGAGAATTGTTTTTTAAAGTAACTTCTTCTTCTATGTTGACTAAAGTAAGAATCACTTTATCCTGTTCTCCACTCATTCCACTGCCTCCTTCTTCTATGCGAGCAATATTGCCCAGATAGACAAATTTCTCAGCGGAAGGCCCAAAAGAATGATTAAATTCTGCTGCAATATATTTCAGGATTTCTTTTATAGCCATTTCAAGCAAGATTTATTTTTCTGACCTCTACCCCATTTAATTCCACAGATGCAAAACAGCATAAACTAGGCAAAGCCAGTTTTATCCTGGAATTTCCATTTACTGCTTTTATAATTCCCTTATACCCCGTTAGACTACCAGATATTATTTCTACTTCTTCTCCTATACCGAATCCTTCATAATCTATTGTAACTGGCCTAGGCTGATTACCTAATTGTTGCACCATATGAATATCCTTTTCTGTCAATACTGCCGCCCTGCCTCCGAACTGTACGAACTTGAATACATTTCCAACTTCAAATACCATATTTCGCCTTTTACTATCTGAGGCGACAAAAACATAGTTGGGAAAGACGACTACTTCAATCACTTTTTTTCTATCGCTCCATTGTCTTACTATTTTTTGGGTAGGTACACACACCTCAAAGCCCAAACTCTTTAATCGTTCTCCTACTTTTCTTTCGGATTTGGGTTTGACATACAAAACATACCAGTTGTGGTCAGCACCGACCATATTATGGTGATGAATCATCACGTCTTGATTTTTCATTAATGGTTACATTAAATAGTTGTTAGAAGATACGGCTCCGCCGCTCTGAGTCCCATATAACACTACAGATAGGAATAAACGAAGGTATTGTTGTCATTTCTCTATGACAACTAATACAATGTAAAGTGAATTGCGAATTATTCAGATATACAGCTAGAACGTAAAACTATAGATATCCGATATAACTATAAATCTAGAGACACAAGGTACTTGAGAGTATTAGAAATACTCTATTTCAAATATTTGTCAAGAAACAAATCTGTCCTTCTTATCAGTAGTATACAACTAACTAATAATTACATGGTCAATACCAAGCTGCTAGATGAGTAGCTTTACAGTAGAATTGAATGAATGAAGTTGACGCTTAAAATCTGTGAGACAGAAGAAAATGGTGGTTTTAGTATCCATATCAAATGGCTTTAGGGTTATTATACATTAGCAAATATAAAAAAAACCTAAACAGAAATCAAATTTGTCAAGAAATTTTATTACAGAATCCAATTCTAAACAACACAAAAAACAAAGTTTATTATTTGGCACACCACAATATCACACAACAATGATAGATTGTATATAAAAATTAACCTACCCTGCTATTCTAAAAGCAACTCTATAATAAGCTTACTTCTCTCCTTTCACCTCCACAATCTCTACCCTTCTTTCTCTTGCCGCATCTGGGTGGTAGATAGAATTCCGTAAGTCTTCTAAAGCATCACTTACCTGCGAAGAAGCTTCCGCTTCTCCAAATGGACGTTCAGAAATAATTAAATGGCCTGACTCTAAATAAGAAACAAATACGCCATTCTTATAAGTACGAAACTGATTGCGTACGCTGCTAATACGTCTTTTACTAAGCGCCAGATTATATTCTTTCTTTGCTCTCGGACTGGTATATCCCTTTAAAAATATCTCTACGGTCTCTCCTTTTTCTAGCCGTTTTAAAAGAATTTCAGAAAACTTGCCTAACCACACAAAGCCCTTCTCTACATCTGATTCAAAGAAAGCACCAATAGCATCCAGTGCTTCATCTCTTCGGTCATCAGAAAGTGGTTCTGCAAAAGCTTTTTCGTATTCATCTATTCGAGCCATATATGCTCTATACGTTGCTTCATAAGTCTTTTTGGTAGAAGTTTTTCGGGTTCGTTTATCTGGTTCATCATTGTCAAAATATAAAGCCAGTGGTAGAAAATCCTCTAGTTTATCTGGTGGGTTATTAATCGAAGGAGGCTCAGGAGTTATTTCCTCTACTGGTGTTTTAGGTTCTTCAATTACAACTTCTTCTTCAGGAGGAGCAGGAGGTTGATATTCGAAGTAGTATATATCATTACAACAGGCTTGTTTATCCGCATCTAACAACTTTGAACCAGGACGATTAGAAGCAAAATACCCACTCTCTCCGTCTTTATTCATACTAAGATATACATCATTATAGCTAGTATTTAATGGTGCTGGCAGGTGCTCAACCTCATTTCGTTTTGCATTATTTGGTAATTTATATATATCATAACCACCAAACCCTCTATAGCCATTAGAGCTAAAATAAAGGTGTTGGCTCTGGTTGTGAAAAAAGGGAGTAATTTCATCCTCTTCTGTATTGATTGTATTAAGCGGAGTAGCTTGCCCCAAGCTATCTCCTTTAATAACCGCAGTCCATATATCTAAACCTCCTGTACCTTCAGGGCGATCTGATACAAAGTAAAGCATCTCTGTTTGCAGAATGGAGTCATAACCTATAGATGGTTGGGTAGTAGTGTATCCATCTAAATTGATATGTCCGGGTAATTTTTTCTCTTTTTTGCTCCACCTACCTCTTTTATCTTTTACACGAGTATATAATTGACATTGAATTTCTGTTGCATTGATATACTGGCAACGGGTATAAATAACCATTGCTCCCCTATTTGCAAAAGTGATATGGGCAGTATGCTGTTTATCATCATTAAAGCCTCGGGTGATTGTACGCCCTCTGCCTTTGCCCCTTTGAAACATTACTTTGGATATTTTCCGAATAGGATCATGCTCGTCCTCTTCCATATCAAATTTAAAAGAAGTATAGTAAAGTGTATCACCTGACTTAACAGGAGCAAACTCTGAATAAGGCGTATTTACTTTTCGATCGAGATGTTCTACTTGCCATAAAGAGCTTGGGTGCGAGGTAGTATTCGCCCACTGACAAGCAGCTATAGCTCGTTCCACTTTTTCTTTTTTTATCTCCGTGTGACCGCTATTTAAATATTGCTGATAATAGGCTATTGCTTCGCCATATTCTCCCAACTGGTTATTCACCAGGCCCAATTGATAGGATGTCAGTGGATAATTATCCAATATTTTACTTTCATATACTTTCTGGTAAGCTTTTTTGGCTTCGTTAAATGCATTAAATCGCAATGCCATAGTAGCATATTGATACCATAGCCCCATATCATCCGGCGCAATCTGTATAGCCTGATCATAATAGTAAAAAGCGGCCTGATAATCTTTTTGCTGGAGAGCAGTAACTGCAGCCTTTTTATATGCTTTAAGGCTTTGAGCCTGCAACGTACAGTTTCCCAATAGTATAAAGAGCGCTGAATAATAAAAATATTTGTACAAACCTTTCATTTGTTTAAAATTTTTCTGCGACCGCCAACTCACCTGGCAGACAGGCTCCATAATCTTTCCTGCAAGCAAGCTGGCGAGCAGCCAGGAAAAATCATGGTCGTTTTATCATAAGTCAAGCATTAAAAAATAGGGCATATTTTAAATTCAGCTGGAGGTTTTACCAACGTAACAAGATATTGTAATGAGATTTCAGGACCGCCATTTCGATTTGTAGCACGTTGCAAAGGAGATGTATTAAGATCATAGCTGAATCCAAATTTCCAGCTATTGTAAAAAATATCCAGATAAGCTATCATCGCATCTTCCAAACGGTATCCTCCTCCTAATTGTACTGCCATTGATTGATGTTTGTCCAAACTTAAGTGATAGCGAGCACCACTCATAAACAAATATTCCTGATAAGGGCCTTGCAATTGGCTTGATACATTGGCTGCGATATCCCAATGTTCATGTATTTGTAATAGTCCCATTGCATAAGCATTGATCAATATAGGTAAAGCTACTTCATCTCCTCCCAGAAAATCGATTGTAGGGCTATTGAGGTGTTGCCCTCCTACTCCTATCCAAATACGGCTTCGTGTATCTGTTGGTTCCAGATACCAATTCAAACCACTTCCCAAACTAAAATAGGCAGCCGAAGTATTCAAAAAGTTTTCTTGACTAGGCGCATCGGGATCAAAGAAATTATCGACATACTGATCACCAAAATATAGCTGCTCTGGTTTTAAAGCACGCTGTCCAAACCGCAATTGCAGACCCGCTGATAAGTAGCTGTTGTCAGATACTTTATAATGAAAAGCAGCATGGATAGCTAGTTGAGACCAATTGAGATTAGCATCTCCTGCCTGGTCATACATAAATTGCCCTCCTATCCCTAAATAATGATTTTTCAGTTTCCTTAAATTCAGTTTCTGATCATAGGAAGCTGCAAAAGTTTCATAAGGCACAGGTACCGAAAACCATTGATGCCGATAATTTGCAATCAAACGCTGATCTGCATCCATCGCACCAGCCAATGCTGCATTTTGCGAAAGCGGAGCATTGTAAAACTGTGAAAAATGGATATCCTGGCTGCACACAGCCGTAGAGAGGAGCAATAAGAAAATGAATAAAAGATATCTCATATTTCAAGATTAACCTTCTTTGGAAAATTTCGTGGAAATGGTTTTGAATAGAAAAATGCGCCTAAAAGAAGTAGAGCTTTCGTTAAAACCATTGCTTTAAATCTCGAGATTTATCAAAGAATCAACATTAAATAAGCCCATCCTAAGATATAGCCTTTATCCTGGATTTCATACTACGAATGAATAAAATTGTCATTTCCTATACTTTGTGTTTTTATATTTGCTATCAAAAGATCACATTAGCATGAATAATAACCTCCCTCTAAAAATAGGCATCACCGGAAGTATAGGAAGTGGAAAAACTACTGTATGTCATATCTTTGAATCTCTAGGTATTCCTGTTTATTATGCCGATGGCCGCGCAAAATGGCTTATGGTAAATGATCCAAGACTAGTTTCAGGTGTGAAAAAAGAGTTTGGAGAGGAAGCTTATTACGCGAATGGTACACTTAATCGTCATTATCTAGCTCAGACCGTTTTTCATGATGCTGCAAAACTAAAGGTACTCAATGCCCTGGTCCACCCTATCATCGCTGATGATAGCGAACGCTGGCATCATGGACAGGAGGGAGTACCTTATACTTTAAAAGAAGCAGCTCTGCTCTTTGAAAGCAATAACCACCTAAAACTAGATAAGGTTATTGCGGTCTCCTGCCCTGAAAACATACGAATCCAGCGAGTAATAAAAAGAGATGGAATGACCGAAGAGGAAGTACGAGCAAGAATGGATAAACAAATGCCTGATGAAGAAAAAATTGCTCGTGCCGATTATATTATAAACAACGATGGGCAAACAAGCCTGGTGCAACAAGTAGTGAAAATTCACAATACATTAAAAAAGATATGGTTGATGATGTGATGATATAGTGATGCCCCAACTACGCTTTTCAGCTCCGTCGGGCGAAGGGTGATGTGGCTATATAGTTGGAGATGTCTTAGATCAAAGGGAGTTAGGGTGGTTTAGAATACTATTAATCATAAAAAAAGAAATTCATCTTTACTTCAAAACATATTTTAGTACGCTAGCCATATGCGCTTGAGTTTGGACTCAAACTTGAGTTTTATGTGATGATATTTCCCAACCCGACATTCAAAATCTTAAATCCTCTTACTCAATCTCCAAGCTCGTACCATCATAGTTACTCGATTATAATTCTTAATTCCCTCGTCTATACCTTGTGCTTTTAAGTAGGCATCATAAGCATAGTACCTCAATTTAGGCATGATATCTGGATAGCGCCTCAGTATTTCATTAATAGCATCTAAATCTGATTGTATCCCGATAGGAAGACTTTCTCGAAACGCTCGATACGCTTCAGGTTCGTACTGAAGATAGTTGATGGCTAAGGTACGCCAATAACTAAGATGTGCGGCATAAGCGATGGCTGGATCTGGAGAATCCTGAGCACTCACATAAGCCAGGAAATTACAGGTTCCTTCATCTCCAAAGCCATAACCATGGGATAGCTCATGCGCCATTACAGGAGCTTTTTGAAGAGGGTGCAAACCAGCATCTACATGTCCTTCTCCAGTAAAGGGAAAGTATAAGCCTGAAGAACTGAACCTCAGAAAGATGCCTTTTGGCACTACATAGCGCCCTCGTACTCTTCCCACTGTAGAAAAACCATGCACCTGCAACCATGCTTCCAATTGTTCCCGTAATACTTCTTCCATATCATCTGGAAAATCACTAGCAGAGATTGGATCTGTATCTGCATCAGGTATTTGTTTTCTCAAAGACTTAAGAATTTCAGTTTCAGCATAAAATTCTTCTTTAAGCTCTTTTAAGGTCAGGGGCTCCAGCTCAAATCCCAACTGATCTTCTACCGGTACTCGGCTATAGTTGAATCCCCATAAAATAAAAAACAAGAATAAGCCCGTACCTATAAATGATAACACCCCCAGAATAGCAGCATAAGCCTTAAAACGTATTTCTTCATAATCAGCATTCCACCAACGGTGAATTCCTCTAACTATATAATAACTTACAAGGCCTGTAAACAGATAAATCAAAGGTACCGGACACCAGGCTAATACGTAATCAATAAAAACGCGTACTCCTAAAAAGATTCCACGGCTATAGTATAGTTCGGTAAACTCTGGCCACAGGCTAAATAAGTTTTTCAACAATATAGCCACCCCTCCTAATCCTATACCTATGCATTGTTTACGATAATTCACTATCCATTTTTTACTCTCCTTAGATGGTTGCTCTCTGAATGTGTATATGCTCAACTTAAAACGTGTTTATTGATATAACTCAAATAAAGACAGCAAAGAATATTTAAATGTTGTACTCCTACCATTAATTGTCCTAACTAGGACAGTAGGATTTTTTTATCTTTGCAACTCTTTTACCCTACGGATCGTTTTATATTTTTACTTGACGTAGAGTATCCAGCAGATAAACAGTTTTCTGCTATCCTATAGTATAAATTTATTTAATTAACTCATTAAATCGCACATCATGGCATTTGAGTTCACCGATACGAACTTCCAGGAAACAGCATTAGATAATGGAGGCGTAGCAGTTGTGGATTTCTGGGCGGAATGGTGCGGCCCATGTCGCGCTATCACCCCAATCATCGAAGAATTATCAAAAGAGTACAACGGAAAGGCTACCATTGGCAAAGTTAATGTTGATGAGAACCCAGAGGTCTCTATGAAGTATAATATTCGAAGCATTCCTACTATTCTTATTTTAAAGAATGGTGAGGTAGTAGAAAAGCAAGTAGGTATCACTACTAAGCAAAAACTGGTGGACAAGATCGAATCGCACCTATAATATTAAAAATCCTGGTGGTTTATAAATCACCAGGATTTTTGTAATTTTTACCCATGAATATACTAGACAACTTTGACGTTCGCGATCTCGGCAAATTAGAGTTATTAGCCCGCCAGGTAGTAGAAGGTTTCATCATTGGCTTGCATAAAAGCCCATTTCACGGCTTTTCTGTAGAATTTGCAGAACATCGACTTTACAATCAGGGTGAAGATACCCGCAATATTGACTGGAAAGTTTATGCCCGGACTGATCGTTTATTTACCAAGCGCTTTGAAGAGGAAACCAATCTTCGCTGCCAGATTGTAATCGACTCGTCATCGTCTATGTATTTTCCTGAAGCTAGTAATCAATCTGGTTCCTATATCAATAAATTACGTTTTTCTTCTCTGGCTGCTGCTGCATTAATGAATCTTCTACAGAGACAACGTGACGCCTTTGGACTAAGCGTATTTGACGAGGAAGTCTCCGTACATACCAGATGTAAAAGCAGCACTTCTCACTATCGTTTACTCCTTACACATCTTGACAAGCTCATAAACAATCCTGAGCGCAATAAAGCCACTTCCGCAGCTCAAGCCATCCACCAAATAGCTGATAGCATTCACAAGCGATCATTGGTCGTTATTTTCAGCGATATGATGGAACAAACCGATAATACAGAGCAATTATTTGCTGCCTTACAGCACCTTAAGCACAACAAGCATGAAGTAGTCCTTTTCCATGTAGTGGATAAAGCCAAGGAGGTAAACTTTGAATTTGAAAATCGCCCCTATCTTTTCATTGATATGGAAACAGGCGATAAAGTCCGCCTACAATCCAATCAGGTAAAGGATTACTACGTTGAGCAAATGGCCAAGTTTAAGGAAGAGCTTAAATTCAAATGCCTTCAATATCGCATTGATTTTGTAGAAGCTGATATTAATGAAGGTTTCAAACCTATCCTGCAATCCTATCTCGTGAAGAGAAGTAAGATGAGGATTTAAGTAGAGGTATAGAGGTGTAAAGGTTTTAGGTATAGAGGTATTATGGTTTAGAAGGTTTAAGGGGTTGAGTGTGGTTTAGAGAAGGTGTAAGGGTTTAGGTATAAGGGTTCCGTTTTGCTCACTGCACTACCACAAAAGCATAGCCTCCATCTTGCTTAAAACCCGCTTCATCCGCAACAGGTCTCGGCCTATCTGATAATAAATAAAAATGATTATCGCTGGTATCTCCATTCATACTATAGTGCAAAATGATATCCTCTTTGCAATCAGAAGATGTTAAGTGTACATTTTCAAAATCTTCATTATAATTAGCTGTTCCTAATTCAAAATCCCCTGTTTTCTTACAAACAATACCCATATAACATTTCCTTGTACCGTTATCAAGCCTCTCATATTGGATGAAATCACTCGTTAGTATCCCTCCTGTAATGTTATAATAATCAAATGAACTCATAGAATAGACAAAGTCTTGTGTATCAAGTCTAGAAATTATTAAAATAATAGGAAAACCCACATTGCTTACATCATATAACTTACCTGTATTTTTTTCGACCATTTCAACCGGAATCGTAGAAGTAAACCATAAGGTATCTCCTATGTGAAAAGTATCTATGGCTGGGGAAATACCATTTGGGATCGTGAAAGTATATTCTTCAAAACAGTCAGTTGAAGATAAAAAACAGCCTGTACAATTGATTGAGATAATCAGTACTGGAACAAGAAACTTCATGTTCATATTATAATTGTGTTAATAACCATATTCCTGAAAAAGTAAATCCACATCACCAGCAGCCTGTCCTGCCGGAAGATTTTCCTGTAAAAATTCTATTACTTCCCCAAAAGTTTGAGGGCCATCTGAAATGCTTTCAAAGCAATCCGCAAGATCATAATCCATTACTTGGTCATTTACAAAATCTATTATTCCCTGAGGATTAAGGGCATTATCGTCAATACAGTCCAAAAAAACACCTTCTGGGATCCAGGCATCTAAGGGGCTACCTACATTTGAAGAGCCTGCTGCTGCCAGAGGAGAAAACTCTTCAAGTTGAAAAATGTGCCTTAATCTATTTATGGTATTAGGATTTATAGAATTCGTATTCGTATGATTTACCCCATACCTTCTATCCGCATAGATAAAGCCTATGGTATTTCCCCATGCCTCAATGATAGCACAACGCTCTGAGAAAGGCGTTTCGGGAGTACCATAAGGAGGATTATTATTAATTATTTCATTTTCAAGGACGTATAGGATGTTTCCCAGCCAATAGTTTTTATCATCCAGAGCACCAAAAAAATGAATATCAATCCTGAATCTATCCTAAATTTCTACTTTCGCTTTTCGTCTGCCAGGCCCCCGTTCTAAAGCTTTTTCAAATTGCTCTTTAGCTTCTTCTACTCTACCTTTCTCAAGTAGCCAATCACCATAAAATTCATAAGAAGGGTATACTATTTCAGGTGGGCCATACATATAATCCAAGCTTGATTGCAAGTTTACTGCTTCTTTCATATAATTTTCTGCCTGGACTCCATCATTATCCATTTCAGATAGCAAAGACTTTAGTTCCAACTCCATTACTGCTGCCTGGCCTACATCCATCCGATTGGGAGGGCGATAATTTCCCCCAGCGCTACACATTGGAACACCTTCATTACTGATTATCATTTCGGCTTGTTGTATTCTGCCACCAAGTGTATCAATAACAGCAGATAGCTTTTCCTTATCTGATTGTTTATAGGCTAACATACCATCCAGAAAATAAGCAACCGCCTGATGGCTAATATTTAAATCTTCTAAATCGATTGAAATCCCACTAATCATTTCATCATTCCATGCATCGGTTTCTACCAGATAGTTTCCTTTCATGCGCACCAGGTAAGAACGGGCTCCAATAGAAGGCAACTCCTCTGTATAATGAACCATCTTTTGCAGGATTTCTTTTGCTTCTTCAAATTTCCCCAACTGTAGATAGCCATATAACAACCAATGATAAGCATGATAACTCCGAGCATCATTATCTAACTGATTTTCCTCCATGCGAGCTACACTTGCATCATAAGAAGCAATATTCGAACGGACTACTTCCTCCCACATTCCCATTGCTACGTATATGTGTGAAGGCATATGCAAAGCATGAGCTGCATCCGGAGCTACTTGCGAATAACTATTAGCAGCAGTCAAAGCCTTATGAGCATTTACAGGATCATCATAAGAATGTATAAGGTAGTGTAAAGCACCAGGATGATTAGGGTTTTCTTTTAAAATACTTTGAGTAATAGCAGCTGATCTGGTAAACACACGTTCATCCCTCCCTTCCTGCACTTTACCCAATAAAGACAAAGCATAAAACGCTGCAACTTCCTGATTGGAAGGATAACGCTTATATAAACGATTCATCGTTATAGTATACAAGCTATCCCTTTCTGCCTTTTCTCCTTCTCCAAATAAAACTTCAGCCGCTAGCATTAGATCTTTTTCTAAGTCAGAAGGAGCTTTCGCTAATCGATCCGCAGTATTGGGCCCTAGTTTTTCCAAAGCGGCTCTTGCCTTTTCCAGTTGCTGCCTATGCCATATAGGTTGATTGTAGGTCATCGCTTCTCCCCAATACGCCATAGCAAAATCTTCATCTATTTCCTGTGCTTTTATGAAAGCTGCTCGAGCATCCTCGTATTCAAAGCTATGCATAAGTAATACCCCCCGATCAAAAAAAGGCTGTGCTTCTGTACTACCACTATTAGGCATATAAGCCTCTCCTAGTTGTTGATCTTCTATAGAGGGCTTTTCTTCACAGGCAATTAAAGCAAAAATTACTATACAAATGGTTATGAGTTGATGGAAATGCATGGTATTGGGTTAAGAGCTTATAGTATATATCAACAAAAGTACGACATTTTTGCCTCTCTAAATTTAATTACACATCCTCCTTTTTGTTTTTAAATTGTAGAGAAAATTTTATCTGAGTAAAATATTAGCACAATAACAACCATGATGTTTCAGTAAAAGCAATAACTTGTTTTTATCAATTACTTGATATATATTTGCATTTGTAAGCAAATGCTGAAAAGAATGAAAAAACAATCTGTTAATCGAAAGTATAACTTCCCTGATGCAGACTTGTATTTGCAGTGCATGGAACGTATTAAATACGCCAAGAGAGATGTTGATCATTTTGAACGTTATGGCTATAGCAAAGAGCGTTTAAAAGGGTTTATAGCACGTTGTGATAAATTTCGAAATTTACCAGATGATGACGAATTGGTAGGTGATCAAATGATTACCACAGAAAAAAAATACGCAGCATCTGAAAAGCTAAAGACAGCTATACGCAGTTTGATGACACGCGTTGCTATGAAGTATAGCAACAGATCGGGCCGATATCGCAAATTTGGTACTGCAAAAATGGGAGATATGACGGATGCTCAGCTCATTTTCTGCGGGCGCCGTGTTATTCGTGTCGCACGCCAACAAATTGATTTCCTGGCAGAGGTAGGAGTCAATGAGCGGGTCATAAAGCGCATCTCAGAGGCTGTCCAACAGTTTGAACGAGCTGTAAACATACAGCAGGATAAAGTAGCGGATAGAGACATTTCTGTAGAACGCCGTGTTGAATTGGGCAATGAGCTATACGATGAGCTGGTTACACTTTGTAACATAGGCAAGGATATTTGGGTGGAAACTGATACGGTGAAGTATGAGAACTATTGCATATATGAAAGCAATAATGATCAGAAGATTGCTCGCAAAGAGCGATTAAAAACAGAACAGCAAAAGGGATAAAACACGCATTTTATACTAATCGACTGATAGAGAACGTTTTCTGCATGTCAGTCCTTATTATTCATTACAACAACAACGAAATGCACCACGCTTCATTATTAACTCTACTAAGTTTTGTACTTTGCTTGTGCTTTTCAGGTATTGAACTACACGCACAACAGTATTACTACAAAAATAATAACTCCAATAGCGTAAAAGTAGAAGTTGGAGATGCGGTTTATTATGCCGACTATCTTCACGGGAGGACAACTGCTTTAGGGGAAGTATACCGTATGGAAGCATACACCTGCGCACATCGCACCTATCCCAAAGGTACCCTTTTGAAAGTAACACGCCTGGACAATGGACAGTCTGTTGTTTGCCGGGTAAATGACAGAGGGCCTTACAGCAAAGGAGATGTAGTTGATATTTCAAAAGTAGCAGCCATGAAAATCGGGCTAATCCGGGATGGCCGTACACGAGTAAGCGTAGAACCAGTAGGAACCTCTGCTACTAATCCAGGTGAAGGAACAACTACTGCTCGTCAAACGCCTACTCAGTATGCTCAGACACAACAAAGTAATTCGGTTTACTACCCTACTCCTGAACGTTATGCTGCTAAAAATCAATTAACAGCTAAAAGCGGGTATTACAATCCTAATCAGCAAACGCAAAGGGGCACTACACCAAGCAGCTATAATAATGTGAATACCAGTAGAATTAACACCTCTGCTTCTAATTCAACTAGAGCCAACAGCCAATCCCAATCTGTTGATATCTTAGCTCCAGGTGTAAAAGGATATGCTATTCAAATTGCCTCTTTTAAAAATATAGATAATGCCAAAAGGCAGGTCGTAGAAATTAAGCAAAAAGGCATTAATGATGTTTATCTGATGCAAAAGAGTGGTTTAAATAAAGTAGTCATTGCTGCTTTTGATAATAAATTTGCAGCTCAGCAATACCTAGACCGTCTTCGTCAGCAATATATGGTAGATGGAATAGTTGTGATGTTGAGGTAGGAATGAACTCCCACAGATCTCGCGGAGTTACGCAGATGTTATTTTTCTGTGCTAATCAGTGAAATCTGTGGGAAACAAACTATTTATTCTTTAGGAAAATTTCAACTATTTATTTTTCTATAAATGCCTTTATTAATATCGTCAACATTAAAATTCACTAAAATACCTAATCTTAATTTTGTAATTTTGAGGTAGGTAATGACTTGCTTATGGTGCACTTTTGCTAGTTCTTCTACTGATTTAACTTCAATAATTACCTTATCATCTATTAGTAAATCTAATCGAAATCCAACTTCCAGTTTTTCATCTTCTATATAAACAGGAATTGGAACTTCTCTTCGGACCTTTCTCCCCATTTTTTCTAATACCAGTTGAAGAGTAGCTACATAGACCGATTCCAATAGCCCAGGACCAAATTCATTATACACTTTATATATCGCACCTCTTATATCATAGGATATATTATTTTCTTCCATCTATCTCTCATTTTCTTCATCATTATCAGAAAGCGACACTTAAGCTTTCCCACAGATCTCGCGGAGTTACGCAGATGTAATATTTCTGCGCTAATCTGTGATATCTGCGGGAAACAATTTTCTCACACCTAAAATTCTAAAAATTATCAATCAGTTTTTTCTTCATGGCCTGAAACTCTTCTTCAGAAATAATACCATCATCTCTCAACTGTCCTAGTTCTCTCAAACGATCTAGCACATTACCATCGCTTTGCTGTTCTGGTTCATTTGTAGAAATTTCTTCCTGCGCTTTCATTACTACCTCTTCCGTTACAACTTTTTCCTCTGCTTCAGATGCTTCTTTTTGTGCTTTTTTATCCTTGCGTAATTGCTCTGCTACTTTTTTTCCTTTTTCAAACTGCTCTTTATACATCTTTTACAGGCGTGCAGGAGCAAAATCAAGGATAGTACCGCCCGACTCGAAATGACGCTTAAAAACCTGCCCTAAAGCATAAGTAGAAGCACCTGCAAAAATAGATACCGTAGCTCCACCAATGAGAGATCCTACACCTGGAATCAACTTCACCAGGCTCCCGGCCCCTACCCTGGCAAGAGTTGAGCTAGTCAGGGAAGTCACAATTGCCTTACCTTGTGTTTCAGAGAAATTGATATCATAAGTCCGGCTCATTTGTCGGATCATATCAAGCTGTAAAGCACTTACTGCAAATATATCAGCCACAAGTACAGGAATTAAACCTGCCCCCATTGACCATATAACGTGATTGCGAATAATGGTATCCGCATGTTTCGAACGTTCGCTATTATCATTACTCATGATTCTATCCTTTATCGTTTTGGTAGCGTAATCAAAAATCTTTTTAGGTTCCATAGTAGAAATAATATTGCTACAAAAAAGTGCTATTTGAGGCAGGATGCCTGTTTTATCGACTAGCTAGGGAATATTCTAGATAATTTAGGCTATATCTAATTATGCTGCACTTATTTGAGTGATTTGTTCCCTTCTTGCTACAAAAGCTAATGCAGCCATTATGTTTTCCAAAGTCAATGCAGGAAAATCTTCTAGAATCTCTTCATATGTCATTCCAGAAGAGAGCCATTGCAATATATCTACAACCGCAATTCTAGTACCTTTAATACAAGGTTTTCCAAACCAGATTTCAGAATTAATCGAGATATGATCTAAATAATTTATCATTGATTTTGCTTTAAAATTTACAGGTAGAGCTAATCTTCAATACAGAAAAGCCCTACACATATAAACTTATGCTTTTTGTCTTAAGCTACATTACTCAACTACTACCCTTTGTCCTTCAGAGTGGCTCTTAAATTCCGGAGCATACATACACTCTATGCTAGCCATTCCATTTGAGAAGTCTCCTTTATGTACAACTCTTAAAGGATATTCAAATACATAACTACCCTTTGGCAAATAGTCCATAAAAAAGTGCGTAGCTGCATCTCTGGTGCTTTCATAGTAACCCAATCCTCCTTGCCACTTATATTGACTGAAAACATTCATTGGTTCCACTCCACTGGCACGGTGATCCTTTAGATGTACATATTCCATAGTACGATCCACCTCTAGTTCAATGCGAACAACCAGTTTATCTCCAGGCTCCAGTTTTTCATCAGATAGAGGAATTAATTCTGGGCCATTACTACCATTCACTTCTTTAAATAGCTTCTTTTTAAGCTTTAGCGGAGTATCTTCAAAAACTTTCACTTTATCCAGGTCCTCAAAATATTGCCAGTAGGCAGCCCCCCAGGCAATAGCATCATTATTATTCTTTACTTTGATCTCATCAAAAGATGAATTGACTGTTTCGCCATCCCAACTTGCCTTAAAGTATCCAGTACCTGCTTCCGCTCCTTTTTTAGCAGTAGCCAATGCAGGTTCATATTCAGCTCGCTTCATTTCTGGAAACTTAATATCAGCTAATTCCGTTCCTACCAACCAATCATCTCCAAAACGGAGTAGTGCATACACTGCATTGGCAGTTGCTTTGGTTGTCTTCCAGTGGTTGGTCTGCTTGTTTTTTAATAGCCAGATTTTTAGTTGCTCTACAGCATCATTATCCTGCGCTACTTTAGCAAATACTTCTACCATCAAACTATGGGTTTCTATTGGCAGCTCATACCAGAAATAACCATAATTGGATTTCCAGTACATCCCCTGTTCTTCATCATACAGTGCTCTTTCCTGCAAGGACTTAACAATACTTGATGCCACCTCTTTTTTATCATAGTGCTGTAGTGAAAGAGCTAGCAATCCCTGATTATACAAGCCTTGCTTTAACCAATATTTCTCTGCCTGTCCAAGATAATAATCTACTGCTTCCTGAGCTTTACCTCTAATCGGCAACTCAGGGAATAATGAACGAGCGTATAGGTAGTGAATCACTATGCTAGACAAATGATTATCTTCTTTTTTAGTATAACCTTTGTCTATCCTCTTCATTAAATCTTCATAGTGCCCTATAAACTCCTGATCTACAAAACGAGTTGCTTTGGATGCAATATTCCAAGTACGGGTACCAGGTTTTACATCTTGCACACCAAGGTCCTTCAAACGGCCAAAGCCTTCTAATATATATTGAGTAATATACCAACTTTCGCGCCCTCCGGGGAACCAGGCAAAGCCTCCATTTCCAGCTTGTCTCTTGTCAAGTTGAGCTACTGCATTATCCTGTTCATAGCTCATCCTGTTCAGGTCAAATAATAGGCCGATATGTTTGCGTTGCTCTGCCTCATTTTGTGCTTGCAAAACCCAGGGCGTTTCCTGTAAAAGCACAGACTTCAATTCTTCATTTTTCTGCAACTCACTCACAAGGGCATCTGTAGATTTCCATTGCTCAAATACTCTTTCCAAAGCAGGGCTGCTATTGGCAATCGAAGCAGCCAATGAGTTAGCATAATAGCGGCTAAATATCTGCTCTGAGCATTGATGCGGGTATTCCATTAGATAAGGTAATGCCTTCACCGCATACCAGGCAGGGTTGGAAGTAAATTCAAGTGTAAAGTTATGATGCTGCAAAGTATTTGACTGCCCTGCTTTTTCCATAGCTTCAAAAGTAAAAGTGCGCTCCTCTCCTCCTTTTAAAGGCATTGGCATACTTTCCGTTACTAGCACTCTATTGGTCAGTACAGGTAAGACATCTTCTTCTCCATCGGCAAAATTGCCTGCCTCTGCCACCACACGATGTGTTATAGCCATTACGTCTCCCACTGGTATCTCTATTTCCCAGCTCAAAGCTGCACTCTGTCCTGCTGGAGCAGAGAAAGGCTTATTAGCATTTGTATTTCCCAATAAAGCATCAACAGGCTCCATTGTCAAAGCATTGAACAATTGCAATTTTGCATTACCTTCCATTGCTGATTCCGTAAGATTGCTCACTTTCGCAGTATAGACAATCCGATCTCCCTCACGGAAAAAACGAGGAGGATTAGGCAATACCATCAATTCCTTTTGAGTAACTACTTCGCGTTCTGTTAAAGCATATTTCAAATCTGGAGTATGGGCCAGGCCTAAAAATTTCCAACGGGTTAATGCTTCATTCATCGTAAATCGAATAACAACATTACCTTCCTCGTCCGTCCTTAACTCAGGGAAAAAGAATACAGTTTCTTTGAGGTTGGTACGTACAGGTGGTGCTTTTTCTTCAACTGGTTCTTCCGTAGAAACCCCTGCTACATTAGCGTTAACTGCATCAAGTGCTCGCGTTTCTAAAGCCCCCATATCATCCATTTCCGCTTCTGCAACTTCTTCCATTGCCATTGGCGCAGGTGCTGAAGATTTGGTCATAGCTCTATCACTTCGCGGCGCTGCTCCATCTATATAATAATCAGTAGATTGTAAACGTCCTCCCCGCATTGCAACAAAGCCACCAAACCAGTTCAATTGACGATAGCTCCTATTTTCATTAGGAGAATGATAATATTGATAAACAAAAGGATTCGTGCCCTCTGCATTAAAATGGGGAGCCTGCCAATTGAAACGACTGAAATACGTAGGGAATGGTGCAAAATCCCATCTATTAGGCCTAAACTGATCCAAAGAAGCATCGTACATAGCAGCCACCATTTCAGCAGCTAGCTGTTCGTTCTCAGGGCCTTTGATTGTTATTTGCCAGGACTCTTCCTGTCCAGGTTTTAATTTATCACGGAACGTACTATAGTGAAACTCCAGTTTTTTATCATTCCAGGGAACAGCAATATTTTGCTTCCAGGTAAAAGCTCGATTAAACTTAACAGCACTGAGATGTGCATAGATATTGCCTTTATCCGCCTCCAATACATTATGAGAAGCCGTTTTCCAAGATCCATCATCCATCCATGTCTGTTCCATTAAAGTTCCCTGACGCTCTAATTCATACAATACATTAAAATTGGCATCAGCCGTTGCAATGACTATATCCACTTCATCTCCTGGCTGATAAGAATTTTGAGCTGGTTTATGCCAGGCGACAATACCTGTTGGCAATTGTTCCTCTTTCTGATCATAAACCTTCAAGTACTTAATTGATTCTATTTCATTCCCCTTATCATCTTCTACAAGCATTTTTATTTCATAATGCCCTACTGTCAAGCCAGAAGCATTAATTACAACACTATCTGCTTTTCCGGTATCAAAGGATTCCTTATAGACTTCTTTTGTTTTTTCCCAGCTAGAAGGCTTATCCTCTTCCTCATAAGCATAGTGCGCAAATTTACTGCGGAACGTATTCGCATCTATTATATGTTGATCAGGCTGTTGCCAATAACGATCTACAAATAAACGCTGTGGTGGATTCAGGCGATGAATACTTAATATTCCTTTAACTGCCTGTTTTTCTCCATCTAAATTTTGTGCTACCAAATCTATTTCTAACAAACCATCATTGCGATCAAAAACATCCGGCAGGACAACATCTGTTTTCAATCCCAGGTAAGCAAGGCGTAGCTGTTTGGTAGCAGAATGTGTTTCACCTGTTATATCTACTACATCAACATATACAGAGTATACAAATTCCGGTTTATTCTCTTTACTGACAGCAGGATCAGGCTTTGCCATAAAATCAATAGAAAATGCTCCATTCTCGTCTGTATCGGTAGTACCGGCTGCGATCTCCTGGCTTTGTCCTCTATAAGGCCCCGGACGGCGCCACCACGGCCACCATGGATAATTAACTTCACGAACTACTCGGTAATTGACAGTGGCACCATCTACACTGGAGCCCGCAAAATTCATGGCTTTTCCACTTACGGTCACTTCTTCTTCAAGAGCAGGGCTTCCTTCCAGGGGATCCATTACTACTTCAAACTTAGGACGTTTATATTCTTCTACTGAAAAATACTGTCGGCTATTGCCTGCTGAAGACTGCAATCTCATCTGCCCTAGTAAACCACCTTTGGGAGCAGTAAATACGCCATTAGCGGCACCGTATTCATTGGTTTTTAATTGTTGACTGGAAATCTCCTGTCCATTTACATCATATAAAGTAATGGTCAAATCATGATTGGGCATTATTTCCGGCATGCGGCTTTTATCCTTTGTCAATGCAATTACTTTGTAGTATACACTTTGCCCGGGCCGGTATATCGCTCTATCCAGAAAGAAATGAGTAATCACTTGTTGGCGCCTATTATCAGTACTTCGATAAGTCGAATAACCATCATTAAAGAATAGGACATCATCTCCCTTTGCAAGTCGTACCTGGAAATAGTTTCTGCTTTTGAAATCAGGGCGCAAGAAACCTTCTTTATCCGTTTGGCCGTTTCCTATTTTCACACGTTCAGTTTCTCTACGCCGACGATTATACTTTTGCTCATAATAAGTAGCTTCCACATCTACCAATGGCGCTCCTGTTTCCCGATCTACCACTACAAATTCCAGCCCTCCATTTGGCATGCGACGATTCAAATAAGCGATTCTGGATACATGGGTAAACAGATAACCGGAAGCCTCACTATTCAGTGCGAAGCCTTCATTGTCTGCTACTAACAAAGCATACACTCCCAATGGTAGTGGGTCTATTGATAGCTCCACTCTGTGTTCCTGCAAATCACCATCATTTGGTAGGGCTTCCTTCCACTCTCGAAATGCTGGCAGTTGAATCAGTTCAGCATGAACATCTTCACTACGGCGGTTTTCCAGTTTCAACAATTGATCCTCATTTAGTTTCACCAATCGCAGGTACAAGTTCGATACATTCCTGTAGGTGGCAGAGGAGAGCACAGGAACATTTGGTAAATTAACAGTTTCCACCTGCACGCTTACCGATCGTTTGCTCAATGATTTTCCCAGAAGTTTTGCCAGGCCGGCGCCATAACTATCAGGGTGTTTTTCAGTAGCTTTCTGACATAACTCCAATGCTTCTTTTAACTTCCACTTATAAGTATCATTCCCGGGCACATAAGTGTCTCCTTGTTCTTTCAATTGTTTTGCCTGATAATACCAGATTTCTGCTTCAGAAGCAGTCCCTTTATAATCCTTTTCCAAGGCTTTCAGGGATTCCAGATAAAGGCTATCCTTATTGCTGAGTATACTCTTATCTTTTATAAATTTCAAACGGCTCAAATCAGCATGCAGTAAAGCAGCCTTCTGTCCTTTTTCCAACCTTAATTCTAACAATTGCTGGAATAGCAATAGTGTTTTATATTGATAGGAGTTACTATCTGTTGTTTCAAAATTAAAACCGGCAAATATTTCAGCTGCCGCAAAAGCTTCTACCTGATTAATCACAAAAGCGCTAGCAGGTTGGCTAATATGAGAGCGGTCATTAGAAAAATGCTTGATGGCACGATGAGCAAGGAAATCATATAAAGTAGGCCTCAACTCATCTGTATTTTTACCTCCTTCATAGGTGATGGCTGCAAAATCTTCAATAGGGATAGAGGCTGTCCGTTGATCCTGAATAGCAGCAATATAATGTTTGCTACTTTTTTCCTGTAATTGTGCCAGGCTATAACTCTCTAATTTATCAGGTTCAAAGCCAACCGTATTTGTACGATCCCTTAAGCGCCAGTAATTATTTTCTGTATACTGATGATACAAATCGGCAATTAAAGAATGTAAGACCGGAGTAACAGGATAAGCCGATTGATCCAATTCTTCTTGCATCATGCGTATACTGCCAGCCATTCCATCCTCTGTAAGTTGAACATCTAATCTGCTCTTGTACATAATTGTCTTAATAAACTGGGCGTGCTGTTTTTCTTTCTTGGACTTCCCATAAAGCACTTCTACTTTTTCCAAAGCAGAACGAGGAAGCCCCTGGTTTTCCAGGGAGTCAATTTCTTTCCATTCTTTTTGATAGGGGTCATTTTGAGACATGTTATTTGCTTGTTTCTGAAAAGACATAAGTGGTACAGCCGCTATTATGGCCAGTACCAACAGGTAAGTGAAAGTACGTTGATTCATATATGACTTGATTGCATTCATTTGATTACTTTACTTATACGATGCAGAGGAAAGATGAATTACATAAAATGGTAAAAATTTTAGCATCTTTTAATATCCACTGCCTTATCCAATTTACGCTTTTTTAGCAAGAATTCCGCCATATGATGGGCCCAAAACGGTGCCAAGGATGCTCCTTTGGTCCCTAAACCATTAAATATAGCCAGGGAATTGTGTTCTGGATGTCTGCCCAAAAATGGCCGTCGGTCTTTTACTGTAGGACGGATAGCTGCTTTATGCGTCACAACTTCAAAAGGCAACTTTAAAAAATCGGCAAGCCGTTCTTCCAGAAAAGCCCTTCCTGTATTGGTGGGACAATCATCTTCATATTTCCTGTCATAAGTTGCTCCAACCCAGTATAAATCATTCATTAAAGGGACTAAAAAAACTCTGTGCTTAATTATCTTTTCAAATCTTTGATCAGGTATTCGTATCAAAAGAACATCCCCTTTTGCTCCAGCAAATGGCAAATAATTAAAAAATGGGTTGTCAACAGTTTTTGCCCCTTCACAAAATATAATGGTTGACGCTGAAACATCCTGATAGGTTACTCCTTCTGGTGTAATCTGTAACAGCTCATAATCAAAAGAACTTTTGCGGAAAGCGCCTTCAGCTTTTAAAATTTCTCTATAAGTATTCGCTAAAACACCAATATCAACCTGGGCACTATGACACACTTCCCCATAACTAAAAGCTCGCTCTGTATATTCTGCATAAGGTCCTAGTTCTGCTTGTTCCAGCATGTATGTCTCATAACCAGGGTCACCAGTTCTGCTTAGCCAATCATTTTCTTCTCGCTGATTAAAAAGAGTACGTATGATATGCTGTTCGTGATAAATTGAAACCCCCAATTCTCTTTCCAGCTTTCTGTAGGTGCTTTTCGCAAATGGGATTAACTCATCTACCCGCCATGATTTCACATAACGGCGACCAGTTATAGGGTTGATAATACCCGCAGCTACCTGAGAAGCTGACCGCTCATATACAGGATCAAATACCATTACAGTTTGATCCTGCTGTTTCAGGAAATAAGCCAACAGTGTCCCTGCTACACCTTGTCCGACGATAATATAATCTACCTTCAAAAGATTTACATTTTATCCAATACTTCTTTATCCTTTTTTCTTAGCCCTTTCACCACTAAGTCATAAGAATGCTCTATCAATTCCAGGAGTAATTCATCCTCTAATCCATCTTCAAAATGCACTGTATTCCAATGCTTTTTACTCATATGATAACCTGGCCTAATTTGGGAGTACTCTTCGCGCAAATCTATTGCTCTTTGTGGATCGCACTTCAGATTGACTGTAAACTCATCTGCATCTAAACCAGTAAGTGCAAACATCTTTCCCATTACTTTAAAAACGAGTGTAGATTCATCAAAAGGGAAACTTTCTTCTACTCCTTTTTTCGCCAGGCAATAATCCCTGAATGCTTCAATATTCATGAGCTATATTTTATCGGGTGATCCAAAATTGATTGCGCTCCAATATACATACAAAAAACACTCGCCGCCATAAAAGTATGGCTAATATCCGTATGATTAAACCAGGGCCCAAAACCCCATTTAATCATATAAAACAATGCAGCAAATCCAGAGAAGACAACGGCTATCAGAAATAATCTACTTCCTGCATTCCGTTTATGATAAAACACATAACTCATAAAACTAAACACGACAACTACCAAACCATAAGCAGAGTGCACTTCAACAAAGAAAAAATTGAGCGTATATACCACGATAAAGAAAAAGGTGGCAATCTCTACTGCATTCATCCATGAAAAAAACACCCCTACTCTGGGGCGTATTAAAGGCCGGGCGTATTCAATTGCAGCGCGCTCTAGTAAAGCAATAGACCCCATACTAATAAACCAACCTATCAATTTCCATTTCTTCGAAAAAGCATAATAAAAAGCATGCCCAATTAGTCCTCCTATCAAAGTAGCTAACCCCATTGTAAGGAAGTAATATTTCAGAAAGTAATACACCTTTCCATTTTCCTGCCTTTTATTGAGCTTATAAAAAGCATAGAAGCAAATGGTGGAAACGACCAAATCCGTGAGCGTAGTAACCGGTTCATCAATTCGAATGCCTTGAAAGTAAATCGAGGGTTGTTCATAAATCATAAATACAAAAGATTTGCTTCTCACTATAATAAGTGAAAATTGTGACTTTTACATTATCTTATAGTCTCAAAACCAAACCAACTTGTCATGAAATTATTGAAGTACTTTTTTACAATTTCTATTATTATCGCAGCCTTTTCCTGCAACAATGGAAACAATACAGATGCAGAAGCTCAGGCAGAAGCAGAAGTTCTAAAACTGGATTCTATCAATCAACTCATTGAAACATCTATTGATGAAGTAAACTCCGATGCACAGGAACTGGAAGCTGCACTTGATTCATTAGATGAACTCTTCCCTGAAGAAGAATAGTATTTCAATTTAAAAAGATAAAATACCGAAACTATGGAAATGCGTAAATTATTAGGTTTTGCCAGCATGATTTTATTTTTAAGCCTATTGGCAATGCCACTAAATGCACAAAATAAAGAGCAGCAAATAAAGGCGGAAAAAAGTAAGGCCAAGGTAGAACAAACAAAAAGAGAATTGAATGAGAAAGCTAACCAAATAGACGCTGCAACTAAAGAACAAAGTAGAGAATTAAAAGCAAATGGACAGAAAAACAAACAAGAGAAGTTAGAAAAAAAAGAAAAGGCACCTCGCAAAGGAGATGATGCATCTGATGCTGACGAAAGTGAAGGCAAAGGAAAAAGCAAAAAACATAAGGAGCACAAAGAAAAACATGAAAAAGGCAAGGCTCACGGCAAGCACAAAGAAGATTTGAGTGGCAAGGAATTTGGCCAACAACGTGCAGCTGAAGCCCGTGCTCAAAATGCAGAACGCAAAGCCAAGGCTAAGGAAGAAGTAAAAAAATCAAAAGAACTCAAATCAGAAGCTAATACAAAAATTGAAAAAGCTCGCCAATCTTTGGAAAAGGCAAAAGAAGCAGGCAATATGTCTGAAGCAGAAATAGCGAAACGAGAAGAAGCCATTCGTAAAGCTGAAGAAAAATTAAAAGAACTGGAAGGTTCGCTTGAAAAAGCCGAAAAAGCGGCAGGAGGGAATAGAAAATAGATTTCTATGAACATAGAATTTGAGCCCCAAATTCAGGCATTTTGACCTGAATTTGGGGCTTTTATTTTCAATATGCTGAATTATCTTGCAGATAATGGAGTGTAAAAGCATCAATCTCGCTTTTTTTTCGTTCAAAGAAGAATAGAGGTTATCTTTAGTCTTTGAGATGAAAAAATATCTACCCATATTGATCTTATTGCTGGCTCCCTTTTTAGGAGTAAGCCAGGCAAGCCTTGAATTAGAAGTTGCAGCTCAACTAATAGAAAAAGGTAATTACCGACAAGCAGGTAAAGTAGCTCAACAAGCTTATCAAAAAGGCAATATAGAAGAAAAAATTGAAGCCCGTCTCCTCCAGGCCAAGGCGCTAGATAAATCTGCCAACCTATTCAATCGGAAAAAGATAGAAAACAGAATAGAACTCTTACTAATGGATGCCTACCGAAAATCGGAACAAATGGGCATGGATAGTATGAATCAGGTAGTAAATATCATGATGAAGGATATGGTTGATGTCGACATGGAAAAGCCTACCCCTCCTTTAACAGCTGGTGGGAAAGCAGCCCAGCCTCCTAACATAAGAGACATTGCCAAAAGAAAAATTCAGGAGTTCAATAGCTATAATGACAGTTTAAATGCACAACTCTCAGCTCTTAAAATAGAAAAAGACGAGCTGGAGCAAGCTATCAGCCAGTTGACACTTGAACAGGCACAGCAACAATTGATGCTGGCTCGTAAAGAAAAAACCATTGATTCTATTGCAATGGCACGAATGCAGGACTCACTTCTTGTAGCAGCACAAGAGGAAACACTGCAAAGAAAAGAAGCGGAACTAGCTCTTAGAGAAACTCAACGCAATCGTTCGTTTTTACTCACCATTGGTATTATCATAATCGCAGGTATTCTCTTCTGGCTATATTATAATACCAGTCGAAAAAACAAGATTATAGATTCTGAGCGTGCCCGCTCTGATGAATTATTACTCAATATTCTTCCTGCTTCTGTTGCCCTTGAATTAAAATCTAAAGGGAAAGCAGATGCCCGCCATTATGATCAGGTTACTGTCCTCTTTTCTGATTTCAAGGATTTCACACAAATCAGTAGTAACCTGAGCCCTCAGGAGCTTGTTGCAGAACTAGATGAGTGTTTTCAGGCATTTGACAGGATCGTTGAGCAATACCAATTAGAAAAGATAAAAACGATAGGTGATGCCTACATGTGTGCAGGAGGCTTGCCAGAGCCTAGTGAAGACCATGCACAACGTACTATTCAGGCAGCAGTGGACATGCAAAATTGGCTAAGGCTTAACAATCAACGTGCACTATGCCATGCTCGAATTGGTATCCATTCTGGCCCTGTAATTGCAGGTGTAGTAGGTGCTCGAAAATTTGCCTATGACATATGGGGTAATACCGTCAATATAGCTTCTCGTATGGAATCCCAAGGCATGCCTGGAGAAATCAATATTTCGCAAGCCACTTACGAACTTTCTAACAATCAGTTTCAGTATACTTCAAGAGGAAAAATTCCCGCCAAAGGAATCGGTGAAATCGAAATGTACTTCATTAAGGAGTGATCAAGTTTCGTCTGTTTCTTCTTCGCAAGTTTCGAGTTTTGCAAGCTATTCTTTATCCAATCTTGCGCGTTTAATCACTCGATAATTAACACCTACCGATGAAGAACATTTCGATAATTGGATACTAAGGTTCCTCCCGGCAGGTGTCTTTGATAAGGTATTTATGAAGTCAAAAACTTCTAGCATAAAGGCTTTATATGCTCATAAATACCTTCTATTTTCTATTCAAAATTTCAAGTAAATTATTCTTTTCACTCTCTGTTTCTAAATTCTCTTACTTCATCTCCGCATAATACTTAAAGAAGTATGGAATCGTCTCTATTCCTTTGTAGAAATTGAACAAGCCGTAGTGTTCATTAGGTGAATGGATGGCATCAGAATTGAGGCCAAAACCCATTAGTACACTTTTAGCATTCAATACTTGTTCGAAAAGAGCTACAATAGGAATACTGCCTCCTTCTCTTGTTGGAATAGGCGTTTTGCCAAAGGTAGTTTCCATAGCTTTCGAAGCTGCCATGTATTCAGGAGTATCTGTAGGAGTTAAGGCTGGCTCTCCTCCGTGATGTGGATGCACTTTTACCTTTACAGAAGCAGGAGCTATATTCTTAAAATGCTCTGCAAACAGATTGGTAATACGTTCGGGATCCTGATTAGGAACCAATCGCATACTAATTTTTGCAAAAGCTTTGGATGGTAAAACAGTTTTAGCACCTTCTCCAATATATCCTCCCCAAATACCATTTACATCTAAGGTAGGACGAATAGATGTACGTTCGAGGGTTGTATACCCTGCTTCCCCTTGTACATCATCAATTTCCAGATCTGCCTTGTATTCTTCTAAGCTAAAAGGAGCTTCATTCATTTTACTCCGTTCTTCACTGCTCAATTCCTCCACATTATCATAAAAGCCAGGGATGGTAATGTGTTTGTTTTCATCCATCAAGGAAGCGATCATATCACAGAGCACATTAATAGGATTGGCTACTCCACCACCATAAACTCCAGAATGCAAATCACGATTAGGCCCTGTTACTTCTACCTCTAAATAACTCAAGCCACGCAAACCAACCGTAATAGAAGGAACATCATTTGCAATAATAGAAGTATCAGAGATAAGGATAGTATCACACTTCAGTTTTTCCGTATTTTCTTTACAGAAAATGCCCAGATTGGCAGAGCCTACTTCCTCCTCCCCTTCTATCATGAATTTGATATTGCACGGAAGTGCTTCACTTGCAACCATTGCTTCAAAAGCTTTCACATGCATATATGCCTGCCCTTTATCATCGCAAGCCCCACGCGCATAGATAGCACCATCAGGATGTGCTTTTGTCTTTTTAATAACTGGCTCAAATGGTCCAGATTCCCATAAATCCATTGGATCTGGAGGTTGAACATCATAATGGCCATATACCAAAACAGTTGGCTTCGATGGATCTATAATTTTTTCTGCATAGACGATGGGATAACCAGCAGTAGGACAAACCTCAACATTATCTGCACCTGCTTTGCGTAAGCTCTCTGCTACAAACTCTGCTGTTTTAACTACATCACCTTTATACGCCGGGTCTGCACTTACAGAAGGGATGCGCAATAAATCAAATAGCTCTTCTAAAAAGCGCTCCTTATTTGCTTCAATATAACTTTGTACTTTTTCCATGGTTTTATTTTGTATAGATAGAACCGCTAATGTACAAAGATTTGTCTTTCCTTAATCATCTAATATCGCTTCCTTCAACATTCGCCATTGCTTTACATTTTGTTCAAAATTGATGCTGCCCGGGATAGTTTTATATTCTTTGATAAACTGAAATCCTGCTTTTTCCAAAACACGGTGCGGAGCAGGATTCAAAGCATACGGCTCACACCAAAGTCGTTGAAGTTGAAGGTCTTTAAAAAAACGAGCAACAGACATCCTAACCAGCTTTGTGCCTAAACCACTTTTCCTTTTTCCTGAGTGCCAAAGGTGCAGATGCATTTGAGCCTCTTCAGCATACACAATATTATTCACATTACAATGTCCTGATGGTACTCCATCAACATCCCAAATCAGCGCATAAGATGGTTTTTCCCGAATATCTAATTCAATTTGCTTTTCCAGCATTTTTGTCAAAGAACCTCTATCAGGCATCTTATCTAAATCTACTCCCATCCCTACTAAATATTCGGAGCTGGCATTCATCCAATAATTAACCAATTGCGGTATATCGGCCTTTTCAATTGGCCTTACTAATAGTTGTGCTTCCATTTTTTATTAGTTATCATTGGTTTATAAATGGACATTCCCTCCGCTTAGTTCCCAAACATAGATCACATCATGAAAACTTATAAATCATTTTATTACTTCTTTGGAGGTTTAATCATATTATGTTGTTGGTATTTAATATTTCAAGATATTAATGACATCCTTAAAAATAAAGACATCATCAACACACAACCAGCTTCTATACTCGAAGTATTCTTCATTAAATATCTATTTTTGCTTATAGGAGGTAGTTTTACAATTATTGGAACATTCGGCATATTTGCGTACTTCATACAAAAGAAGTAGCTTATATATAGCTGCTTATGAAGCAAGCAACCTCTTTTCTAAATTCCTGTCTTTAAAGTTGTTAAAAAAAGCTCGATGAGTGTAAAATTCTATACCAATTTCTTCATCAGGTATTTTTAAACAAATTCATTTTATAAAACTCAAACTTACTACTCTTCGATATGAAATATTTCATTATTTGCCTTGCCCTACTTGTTTCTTTTAGTAGCTGGGGTCAAACGAATTTTCAAGTAAAGCCTAATTCCAATATCGTCATCCTGAGCTGTGATGATGAATATGCTTTTCTGGGAATATACTCGGATCAATTGTCTAAGGAAAAAGCAAGAAAATTAGGTTTCGACAATCCTTACGGCAGCTATGTTACCAAAGTGATTTTAAATACGGCTGCAGATCGTGCAGGTATCCAACCACTTGATTATCTCTATGGAATCGATGAATATCGACCTGGAGAACATCAATCTTTCACTCATATCATTCGAAAGTTTAAACCAGGAGAAAATGCCACTGTACATTTAATTCGGAAAGGTAATAAAAAGTCAGTCCCTATTGTCTTTGGTACTCGGGAGGATGCTCGCGAAAAAGAAAAAAGAGGAAAATGTGAAGACCCATTTTTTGGTATCAGTGCGCAATCATGGGACAATAAACGTATCGATGGCGTACCCGTATCTATAGTATCGAACTCTACCGCAAAAGAAATTGGCATGATTGATGGTGATATTATTACGCATATTAATGGCCATACTATTATTGACTGGAAAGATGTCACCATAGCAATCGATAATCTGGAAGTAGGAGAAAAAATCACTGTTGACATATACCGTCGTAATAATGCTCAACAACTTTCTGGTAGGATAAAATCTTACTGCGAAACCAAAAACATGAAAGAAGAATGGGAGAAAAAAGAACTGGAAGTTGCTCCAAATCCAGGAGATTGGTTTGGAAGATACTTCAGTGATGAAGATGAGTCTGATGATAATCGTTTTATAAGCATCAGCGTACAGGAATTAGACCAGGAAGATGTAGAGGAGTTACGGGATGAAGACAATATTGCACTAGCAAGAGGAGAAAATCTTAATATCAAGAATCTTACTTTCAGTGCAGACGCACGCCATGATCGTTTCATGTTATCATTTCTCCTCCCTTCTCTCGGTTATACTACCATAAAAGTGTTCAACGAATCAGGAAGAATGGTATATCAATATGACCTTGGAGATTATAGAGGCACCTTTGAAGATGAAGTTGATATAGCACAAAATGGAGATGGTACTTACTACCTCGAAATCAAACAAGATAATAAAGCACTTGTAAAAAGAGTGATCATTGAAAAAGATTAAGAACTTGAAGTAGTGTTGAGCGAACTAAAGTTCTAATATAATCTAAACTTTTCCTTACCTTTTGCAGCAAAAAGTAATGAATTCTCTGCAACTGTCTATTCTTTCATTCTTGCTTTTTGCTGCCTTTTCTCTTTTTGCACAAAATTCAGACAAGCAAATTTCTCAACTTAAAGCCGAGCGTTTTTACGATGCGATAAAATGGCGCGAGCTAGGCCCTTATCGTGGCGGCCGTTCGTGCGCAGTCACTGGCGTACCTGGCAATTCCAATCTTTTCTACTTTGGAAGTACCGGTGGTGGCGTTTGGAAAACAACCAATGCGGGACAAAGCTGGGAAAATATATCTGATGGCTACTTTGGAGGATCTATTGGAGCAATAGCTGTTAGTGAACTTGACCCTAATGTCATCTATGTTGGTGGTGGTGAAAAAACGGTAAGAGGCAATGTTTCTTTCGGATATGGCATATGGAAAAGCCTGGATGGTGGAAAAAGCTGGGAGCAATCAGGCCTACCGAAGGCTCGGCATATACCACGAATCAGGGTACATCCTCGCAATCCAGAGATAGCATATGCAGCTGTATTAGGTGACCTATATAAAGGTGATGAAGAAAGAGGAGTGTATAGGACTACAAATGGTGGAAAAAGCTGGGAAAAAATCCTCTTCGCGAATGAAGATGCAGGCGCTGTCGACTTACTACTTGACCCCAACAACCCTCGCATTATATATGCTTCTACCTGGCGTATACGCCGTACTCCCTATAGCCTTGAAAGCGGAGGAGAAGGTTCTGCACTTTGGAAAAGTACGGATGGAGGTGACAGCTGGGAATCCCTAATGCCAAAAGAAGGCATGCCCGACGGCCCTATAGGCATTATAGGCATCACGGTATCTCCACAAAACTCTGAAAGAGTATGGGCCATCATTGAAGCAAATGAAGGAGGCGTTTTTCGTTCTGACAATGGTGGCGAAAACTGGAAAAGGATTAATGATAGTCGTGCATTACGCCAACGTGCCTGGTATTATAGCCGGATTTATGCTGATACGCAGGATGAAGATATCGTTTATGTTGTAAATGTGCGTTATCACAAGTCAAAAGACGGGGGTAAAACATTTGAAGCTTTCTCAGCACCACATGGTGACCATCACGACCTCTGGATTGCCCCTGAAGATAATCAACGTATGATTATTGGTGATGATGGAGGGGCACAGGTTTCTACTGATGGAGGAGCAAACTGGACCACTTATCACAATCAACCAACTGCTCAGTTTTACAGGGTAACTACTGACAATCATTTCCCATATCGCGTATATGCTGCTCAACAAGATAATTCGACTATAAGAATATTGCATCGTACAGAAAGCAGTCAAATCAATGAACACCATTGGGAATCCACAGCAGGAGGAGAAAGTGCTCATATAGCTATTGACCCTACCAATAATGATATTGTTTACGGTGGTAGCTATGGTGGTTATTTAACTCGCATTAACCATAGCACCAAAGAAAGAAGAGCCATCAACATATGGCCTGATAACCCAATGGGACATGGTGCAGAAGGTATGAAGTACCGCTTTCAGTGGAATTTCCCGGTTTTCTTTTCCCCTCATAATCCTAAAAAATTATATGCTACCTCCAATCATCTTCATCTAAGCACTGATGAAGGGCAAAGCTGGCAACTAATCAGCCCTGACCTTACTCGAAATGATGCAAGCAAGCTCGGCCCTTCCGGAGGCCCTATTACAAAGGATAATACAGGAGTCGAATACTACTGTACCATATTTGCAGCTATAGAATCACCTTACGAGTCCGGATTATTATGGACGGGTTCCGACGATGGGCTTATTCACGTTTCTAAAAATAATGGTGAGCACTGGGAAAATGTCACTCCGTCCAATATGCCTGAGTGGATGATGATTAATAGCATTGATGCAGATCCTTTCAATAAAGGAGGCGTTTATGTCGCAGGTACTCGATATAAACTAGGTGATTATCAACCTTATATTTATCACACCACTGATTACGGGAAAACCTGGCAGTTGATGACAAAAGGCATTCAGGAAGAACATTTCACCAGAGTAGTCAGAGCCGATCCTGAGCGAAAAGGCCTTTTGTATGCAGGAACAGAATCAGGTATGTATCTCTCTTTCGACAATGGTGCAAACTGGCTTTCGTTTCAGCTCAATCTTCCTATTGTTCCAATTACAGATATGACCCTGAAAGGTGGGCAACTTATTCTAGCTACTCAAGGGCGGGGCCTATGGATGATAGACGACCTCAGCCCGATACGTGCTTACGATGAAACAATGAGAGAAGATCAAGCTTATCTTTTCCAGGTACTCCCCTCTTATAGAATGGATGGCTATCAAAATGATAAAGTTAAAGGGGCAGGATTCAATCATCCAGGAGGGGTTATGACCTACTTCTACTTGCCAGAATCACTTGCAGATAGTAGCCAGGATATTAGTCTAAGATTCTTAAAAGATAATGATACGTTGATTAAAGCCTTTTCCAATAAAGCAAAGGATAAAGAAGATAAGCTGAAATTATCTCCTGGCAGTAATAGCTTTGTCTGGAACATGCGTTATCCCAAAGCATTGGATTTTGAGGGTATGGTATTATGGTGGGCGGGAATGTCAGGTCCTAAAGCTACCCCTGGAAGTTACAAAGTTGAATTAGTGATTAATAATGATACGCTTACACAAACTTTTGAGATACTCAAAGACCCAAGGATTAGTGCCAGTGATGATGACCTTAACGAACAGCTACTATTTATGCTGGAGATTAATGAAAAAGTAACTAAGGCTCATCAGGCTATCATTGATATACGATCTATCAGAAAACAACTAAAGCACTTTACGACACATTGGAAAGGCCAGGATGACAAGGAAGATTTAATAAATGCTGCTAAAGCAATCGATTCACTTATTACAGAAGCTGAAACGGCTCTTTATCAAACCAAAAATCAGAGTCGCCAAGACCCTTTAAATTACCCTATCAAACTAACTAATAAGCTCGCACATTTAAATTCGCTAGTTGGCATTGGGGATGCTCGCCCTACCAGTCAGGCGATCGAAGTAAAAAATGCTTTAGTAAAAGAGATTGATGAAGTGCTTGAGCTATTTTATCGACTTAAAGAGAAGGATATTCCAGATTTCAACGAAATGGTCAAATCTAAACAAGCTGATGCCATTTATCTACCAAAATAAGACTAAATAAGGGCGCACATTTAGTTAATCTTCCGTATCCTAAATTTGCACAATAAAAATTCATTATTTAACAAATTATGTTTGATTAATTTGGGATTTTTTTTAACTTTCATATGTATTAGCGACAACATTTCTTAACTAAATTTGAGATCTATGCATATTACATTCGATGAGCTGCGAAATATCAAGCATAAGTTGCCAACTGGTAGTGTGAGCCGTATTGCCAGTGAATTAGGTATTTCCGAACAAACCGTCAGGAATTATTTTGGCGCTCACAAATATGAAAATGGTGAAATAGTTGGTACTCACATCCAACCTGGTCCCGATGGAGGTATTGTACATCTTGAAAGTACTGATATTCTCGATGCAGCTCAAAGAATAATAGCTTCGCACAATAACGCGAATTCGAATTAAGCAAGATCAAAAATAGTTTAACAAGCCAGTAAACTATTTTTGATGAATGTAAAACAAGGGGTTGTCTAAAGTTTTTTCCTGGCTTAATAAAAGTGTTTCCGGCAAAAAACTTTAGACAACTTCAAAGAAAACAGGAGGAACTACAGCACCAGTAGTTCCTTTTTATTTAGAGCATGTTTGGGATTTATTAATCGGACTTATTCCGTCACTAATCGGCTTATATTTTGTTGGAAGAACGCTCATTTAGCTTGCTCCTCCGCTAAAGCTACAGCGGCACGCGGATGGCTAAAATCGATGCAGCCCATCCGTCATGCGGTTCACTCGCTCAAAAGTCTTCAAGACTTTTGCTCTACGAGTTCGCTTGTTCAGGCCTCATCTAATCCCATTAATGACAAAATCGTCTCAAAGAACAAATTCCCAAATATGCTCTTAGGCAGGTGGATCAATATTTAGATAAAATGCTCCGGTCAGATTTCTATAGGCATCTGTCCATTCATTGTGCTTCTGAGTTTGAATTACCAATTCATTTTTTTCCAGAGATCCAGGCGTCAATGAAAACTCCATCATTAATCTTTCGATGTTCTTCCGGGGATTAGGACGCACTTCTGTCATCCTGCTGCAATACAAATTATAGTTTGTGGCAAGTTCCTGAAAACGCAATCCTTCAAGAAAAGGCAAGATCACAGCTAAACGGCCATTTTCATTTAACAGATTACGAGCAGATAATAAAAGTTCTCCGTGAGGCAATTTCACTGTATGTCTTACACTATTTCGATCTTGATTGTGAGAGAAAGTTCCTCCAGTAAAAAAAGGAGGATTACTTACAATGAGATCATACTTATGATTAGTAATTCTAGCATAATCCTGCACAGAATTACTCACGCAGTTTAAACGATCACTCCAGGGAGAGTTCATCATATTCTCCCGGGCTTGCTCACCGAAACGTTCCTCAATTTCCACCGCATCAATTTGCACTTGTTCTTCTGTACGCTGTGCCAACATTATAGCAATCAGGCCAGTCCCCGCTCCAACATCCAATATTCGTTCTTTCTCTTTTATATCAGCCCAGGCACCAAGCAAGATGCCATCAGTACCAACTTTCATAGAACAGCGATCTTGCTGAATTGAAAACTGCTTGAAACGAAATACATCGACGGTTTTATCCTTAACTCCCATGATTAATATAGTAATTACAAAACAATCAAAAAGGGAACAATACCTTTGCATTGCTCCCTTCTTGTTGCTATAACAAAAACTAAAATATTTGGTTTTACTGCTGAATATCATTCAAACTTCTAATGGTCAGTTGAGGATCGCCAAACTGAGAAACAATAGAAGTCAAAGCAAAGGTACCACTAGGTAAAGAAGAACCGGCAAAAGATGCTTGTGTTCTGATATATGCTCCTAGCTGTCCTGTTTGATCTTGTAATGTCAGAGTACTATTTCCTTCAAAAACTCCTGATTGAGCAAAAGCAACATCTGTGATTTCAACTACTGTTGATTCCCAATCTTCCAGGTTGGCTATAATCTCTTCAACCGTAGCTTGTCGAGGAGTAGGTAAAGTACCATTTCCAAGGCTGGTAGCGTTTGATAAAGGCACATTATTTACCTGGAATAAACCATTATACTCTGAAAGTTCTTGACCGTCAACTACAATTTCTACCTCTTCACCATAAGAGAAGTTATGCTCTCCATCAAAGCGAACAACCAATCCACCCGATTCATCTTGAATGATGATATTTTGAGGATGTGTATTCAGATTATCTCTATCTGAGATCACAACTCCGGTAATAGTTGTATTATTAGGGACTATACTTGCTCCTGTTTCAAAATACTCTCGTACTTCCATTAAATTATTCAACTCTACTTCCATAATCTCACCGCCTGCATCCGTAATATTACGCATGTTAAGCTGTGGATCATTGAATTCAGATACGATAGCAGTTAAAGTAACTTGCTCTCCCGGTACCGCTGAATTAGCAAAAGATGCTCCAAAAGCGGTATACATGCCTATGCTACCACTTGCATCTGTAACTGTCGTATTTCCTGAGAAAGTAGCATTTCCCGAAATGCTTGCACCTTCAATGCTAACAAGGGTAGATTCGTAGCTTTCAAAATCATCCAATATTTCCTGTATAGTCACTGCTTTAGGAGTTGGTGCGGTACCAGCTCCCATAGAAGTTGCCAGGGTATTAGGTATATAATTTACTTGCAACAAACCATTGTATTCTGATAATTCCTGACCTGAAACGATCACTTCAACTTCTTCATTTAGATTAAAGTTATGGTCATCCTGAAAACGTACCAAGATACCTGCTGTAGCATCCTGAATCACCATGTTCAGTCCATTAATATTTCCATTGTCTCTATCAGAAATTACAACACCACGGATTTTCTTTGCCGCAGGCCCTGAAGTTGTGCCTTCAGCAAAAGCATCACGCAATTCTTTAATAGTCATCAGTGTCACCTCACCGGTACCACCACTACCATCACAGCGAGTACTATCCATCATGATGTCATTCAAATCGCGAATATACAACTGGCGGGTATCCCGATAAACAGTATAGATACCAACAGCAGTACCATTGCCGGAAGCAACTATTTCTCCAGCAAAATCAGCATAACCACTAGTACGTAATTCGATCTCATTTCCATTACAATCTACAATAGTACGATTCAAAGTTTGCTGCCCAATTACATCTGAATAGGTCATATTTAATTCATCAAGAGCAAACTCTACATCATCAAGCTGAATTAAACGTCCGATATCGTTTGTTACTAATTGATTGATTGATTTCACTGCTGGTGCTGGAGCGCCCACTAATTCGCCTCTGTAGATTCGCTCATTGTAGTCAACAATCAATCCTGTTTGCGAGGCGCCACCTTCTCCATAAAGATATCCACCAAGATATATTACTCCATTGTATTCACCTAATACCAGGCCTTGACAATCAATTGCCAATTCACGGCCTACCAGATAAAAGTTGTAAGAGCTGGTAAGTGCTACTTGAACTTCTACACCTGCAGTTGAATCCTGAAGATAGAAAGTACGATAAAGGTTGCCCGAGCGATCATTAGCGGTCACGATACCACGAATAATAACTTCTTCTTCAATAACAGTTGGGCTACCAGGAATGTATAGGTTTTTCAGGTCCTGGATAGTTGTATTTGCTTCAATAGTAAGGGGCGTACCAGACGTATCTGGCTCGTCATATTCCAAATCTACACAAGATGGAAGTGTCACCACTGCTAACAAGCTGAATAGAAAGAAAATCTTTTGCAAATCGAGTTTCATTATGATTGATTTTTATAGCTTTCAAATTGAATGATGCTGAAATTGGATGAATTTCCAAATCTCAACTTTGTTAAAACTTAAGGCTCACATTGATGAAATAATTGCGGCCAAATAGATAATAATAACGAGGTTGGAAATTTGTATCCTCTCCTTCTCTGACATCAAAATCAAAACGGAACTGTTCAAAACCTCCCGTGATAAAATCCTGATTATCCAGTAGGTTATTTACTCCTACATTTAGATACAAAAACAGGTCGTCTCCAAACTTGAACGACTTACCACCAAAGAAATCTACAGTATAAGCTCCATCTGGTTGGTAAGGATTGATGATATTATCGTATTGTGGAGATTCAGAGTCCAAACCAACTACTGTTTCTTTCCAGCGATTTAGTGGGTAAGGAGCAATGAATACACGATCAAAATAGTTAAAATTCAAATAGGCAAACCAATAGCCTTTTGGACGTAGTTGAAGGCCTAATGTGTAAGCATTTTGAGGCCCATTAGAGACTTGTAGTCCATCTAGATATAAAATATCTCCATCTGGCCCGAACACAACCTCGTTATTCGCTCTTACATCTTCAAATCGGTATACACGAGCTTCATCATTATAGCGATAATCGCCCAATGCTGCTACCGCACTGATGCTAAAGCTGGAAGTAATCTTAGCTTCAACTGCTAATTCAGCACCATAGTTCAGCTGGTCTACTCCCGTCCATACAATCGTACCAAAACCAAGGTTGTCTATATAAAAGCGATAGTTTTGAGTACGATCACTAAATTGAGTATAATAAGCTGATGCTCTGGCTTTCAAGGATGGAGAACGCAATAAATACCCTGCTTCTCCAGACATGATTTTCTCGCTGGTTAGGTCAGGAGCTAGCTGATCACGAGTACGAGGTGATACATATGCATTACGAGTATATGGTGCACGCGTTGAGTAACTAGCATTTGCAAACAAGTAATTTCTACCATCAATCTTATATGTCAAGCCTCCTTTTACGCCATAATTATTGAAGCTTTGCTTTTCTGATTCCCCAAATGATTCATCCGGAAAACGGCCATTAACATAATGCCCTGTTCTCCAAAAACGAGTATTCGATACATTAGCGGCAAGAAACAGATCAAATTTCTTTAAAGACAATTCGCTTTGAGCCCAAAAGCTGGTTTCGCGAATATCCATATCATAGTTGTATCCAAATTCATCTCCTTCACGAATAATCCTGTTTGGGTTATTCAAATCATTCTGCGCTACATTAGGGTTTTCAACTAGGGAATCACGCAAAACAAATCTATCAACATCTACCGTATAATCACCTCCCAATAGATCTTTAACCACTTTAAATACATGCTGCGTCTGACTGCGATAAGACAAACCACCACTAATGGTTAACTGATCTGTGATTGATTGTTGATAGTTAGAGTAGAAGTTGAATTCCTTAGTATCGTAACGACGATCTTCAAGTATATACTGAGACCACTTGCCTTCTACCTCTTGCCCATCAAGTAAGAAGTCATATTTTTCATCCAACTGGCTAAAATGGTTGGCTTCATAAAGCGCATCCCAATTTAACTGACGCTCATTTTCATTATTACGCAACAACTCTTCTCTCGCAGCAGCAGCTGCTGTTTCTCCATTTAGCTCATAATAGTTAGGTAAATAGCGATAATAATCAGGACGTGGGTCTGGTGCATCAAACCAATCAATTGCACTACTGGCATTATGGCCTGCCTGATAACTTACCGCAGTAGTTAAGCTGGCTGATGGGCTGATAGTCCAATCATGACGAAGAATACCAACTGGCTGATGTACATCAGATATTCTTGAGTTGCGTTTTTCACCATTTTGATACCCCCAGTAAGGGTTATAATAATTGGTCCTCGCCAAATCATACAACTGAGGCACACCCGCTCCATTTCGCCCGCGTTTGGTAGGCGCTCCAAAAACATTCAAATTGAGAAGATGATTTTCGCCCAGTTTCTTATCAACAGAAAGGAAATAAGACCAGGAGTCATAAAATGTACCAGGAGCATACCCTTCTCCTGCATAACGGTGAGAGCCAGACAGGCTGAAAGCCCATCCATTTTCCAACATACCTGTAGACCAGGTTAGCATCGTACGCAAATTATAACTACGATTAGAAAATGATTGGGTAAGGCGTATTTGCTCCCGTTGCGAAGAAGCCCTGGTGTCAAGGGCTGTCGAACCTCCTACTCCTCCATAAGAAAAACGAGTTGGGCTTAGGCCTATTTCTGTTTCCCGATTACGGGTCACATCATTCAATCCGCCCCATGCACTCCAGAAAACACGGCCATTCTCCAATTCATTAAAAGGAATACCATTAATATATACATAAGTATTTTCAGAATCATAGCCACGAATACGAAAACGAGCAGGCCCAAAAGTAAAAGCTGCTGCACTAACAAATACATCACGAGATGCAGAAAGAATACCTGAAATATTTTGATTTTCGTTGTCCGCAGCAAGGTCTTCATCTGCCAGCGAAATCGTTGGTATAAAATCTTCCTTGTTCAAAATCCCTGTCTCTCGCTGCACAGAAATCAATTCGATAACCCCCAGAGAAATGCTTTCTTCTCCAGTAATCCCTGTGCGTAGTGATTGGTATACATATCCATCCATATTAAATGAAAAGGTATGTTCTCCTTCTCCTACATTGTAAAAAACAAACTCACCTTTACTATTGGTTAGTGTTGTAGCTGTAGTACTGTCGAGTGTAACGGCTACTCCTTCCAAAGGCAATTGTGTTTCGCCATCCCGAACAATCCCGGTGACTTCAACACTACTTGCACTCAAAAGCGTAGCAAACAGAAAAGTACTGAGAAAAATAAAAGTTGTTTTCAAATGCATAACTTAGTTTTGATGCTTTCTGAATATTTCAGAAATGTATTTGATAGTATTCTTTTTTGGATGTCGGGTTTCAGTTGTTTCGGGTTTTTGTATATCACTCGGCACTAATCACCATTCACTAACTTATCCTTCTCACCACATCACTATATGCCCTTCTAACTACATAACCATACCAACCACCTATCTCTCTGATCAAAATACCAATGCACTTCAACACCATAAAACCACCTCATCAATCACCTCTAACCACATGGCTATATAAGCACATAATTCTACCCATTTATTCCTCTTCTACTAAATCGAGTGCAAAATTAGCAGTTTAACTTATTTATTTAGGGATACAGAAAGGAAATTTAACCAAAACTTAAAGCCATATTTAGATTCAAATGGTGTAAGTGTATACAATATGACTATCTTTGGCGTTCTTTAATTGGAGAGAGACAAATGTACTATAAAATCCTCAAATCAACTATGAAGCAATCACTTCTTTTTTTAGCTTTTGTTTTCTGCCTTACCCTTAACACTTCCGCTCAAAAACAAGAATACAAAGTTGGTGCCATTGGCTTTTATAATTTCGAAAACCTTTTTGATACGCTTGATGCTCCAGATATTCGAGATGAAGAATTTACTCCGGCAGGTTCCAAGCTTTGGAATAGTCAAAAATATCAGGAAAAATTAAGTAATCTTGACCAAGTTGTCTCTGAATTAGCTACAGACCTAACCCCAGATGGAGTAGCTATCCTGGGAGTAGCAGAAGTTGAAAACAGAACCGTTTTAGAAGATTTTGTACAGCAACCGCTGGTAAAAGATCGCAATTATCAGATTGTTCATTATGATTCGCCTGATTTTAGAGGAATCGATGTAGCCTTACTTTACAATCCAAAATATTACGAAGTAACTGGAAGTAAAGCAATTACCTTACCTATATATAATGACGACGGAACAACTCGTAAAACACGTGACATCCTGTACGTAGCAGGACTTTATGATGGAGAACCTTTACACGTTCTAGTGAATCACTGGCCAAGCCGTCGGGGCGGAGAAGCCGCAACCCAGGAATACCGCAATGCGGGTGCTCTTCAATGTAAAGTCATTTGTGATTCTCTGATGAAGGAAAATCCGAACACAAAGGTGATCATAATGGGAGACCTCAATGACGACCCTATCAGCCCTAGCGTAAAAAAAGTATTAAATGCAAAAAGAGATAAGGATAAGGTAAAAAATAATGGTTTCTATAACCCTATGGCTGACTTTTTCCGGAAGGGTTTTGGCACCCTAGCCTACAGAGATGCATGGAGTTTATTTGATCAAATTATACTTACCAAAAGCTTTGTCGATTCAGATACTAAGGGCTATCAGTTTTATAAAGCAAAGGTTCATAATCCTAAGTACTTGTATCAGAAGAGTGGCAGATTCAAAGGGTATCCCTATCGCACCTTTGGCGGAGACGAATATCTAGGAGGTTATAGTGACCACTTTCCTGTATTTGTATACCTTATAAAGCCTATATAATAGTGCCGCTAGATAAAACGCCATTAGAGTTAAGCGGTGATTTTAATTATGCCCTCGATTTATTAGAAAACACAAGGCGTAATTTATTTATTACCGGCCGGGCAGGTACGGGTAAATCTACTCTACTTCAGTTATTTCGAAATACTACCCGAAAAAAGGCAGTAGTGGTAGCTCCAACAGGAATTGCAGCCTTAAATGTAAGAGGGCAAACCATACATTCTTTTTTTGGCTTTCCTCCACGTCCATTAGAACGCAATGAGATAAAAAAACGTCGCAACAGACGGCTTTATCAGAACCTGGATGTCCTGATTATTGATGAAATATCAATGGTAAGAGCGGATTTACTAGACAGTATTGATTGGTTCCTACGTATTAATAGAGATAGCCCTCTCCCTTTTGGTGGACTACAGCTTATTTTTTTTGGAGATTTATTCCAGCTCCCTCCCGTTGTCGCATCTGATGCAGAAGCCATGCGTTTTCAACTGATGTATCATTCTCCTTACTTTTTTTCTGCCCATGTTTTCGATCAGGACTTTAAAATGGAAATGCTGGAATTGCAAAAGGTGTATCGACAGGAAAACAGGCATTTTCTTAGGTTACTAGATTCGGTCAGATTAAATAGAGTAGACCACGATGACCTGGAAGATTTTAACGATCGTTATCTCCCCCATTTTCAAGCAGAAGATTTTTACATTACGCTTTCTGCCCGCAATGCTACTGTCAATGCGATTAACCGAAAAGCATTGGCTGCTATACCCCTTGATGAGAAAACCTATATTGCTAAAATCAGTGGAACGTTTAATCCCAAACTGTACCCAGCCGATCCTGCTCTAAAAATGAAGCTGAATGCTCAGGTAATGTTTATCAAAAATGATCCTGAAAAGCAATTCGTCAATGGAACAATTGGTAAAATAACAAAGCTGGGAGATGATTATGTCAGTGTACTAACAATTGATGAACAAGGGAATGAACGCACCATAGAAGTGCACCCTATGGAGTGGGAAGTACTCAAATACAAAACGAGTGCTGAAGATATCAATAAGATTGAAACAGAAGTATTGGGCACCTTTACTCAGCTTCCTCTAAAATTGGCTTGGGCAATCACCATTCATAAATCTCAAGGCAAAACTTTTGACAAAGTAATCATCGACCTGGGCAGTGGAGCATTTGAACATGGCCAGGCCTACGTAGCTCTGAGCAGATGCCGTACCCTGGAAGGAATCGTTCTACGTCGCCCTTTGCGCCATCAGGATATTCTGATAGATGAAAGGGTTGTTGACTTCTACGAACAGCATTTTTAGGGTGAAATTTTAAAGAAGATCACCTAGTTTTACTATTTTTCTTACACCTCATTATTAGGACTATTAATTCACAAGGGCTACACATGAAAAAATGTCAACTTCTTTTAGCTGTATTCAGCTTCCTGTATCTAGCTGGACTACCAGCACAAAATATGGATAGCACTTCACAATCTATTCATGAAAAAACATATCGGGTAATTCCCTGGATGAGTGGGGGTATTGCGGCTGTAGGTTTAGCTACCAATATTGTAGGTATACCTAAAGTAAAAGATAAACCAACTCTTACAGAGCAAGAACTGGAAGACTTAGTTGCGAAAGGTGTTAGCAAGTTTAATGCTAGCGGCTTACGCCAGGATGTAGATTTTCGGGAAAAAGCTCATACCATTTCAGATGGCTTCATGTATTCCTGCGGTATTATGCCGTTTCTATTGTTTGTAGATAAAAAGACCAAAGGACAATATTGGGATATTGCGTTGATGTACCTGGAAACACAAGCAATTACATCCAATATGTATACTTATAGCCCTCTTGGGCCTACTTTTATCGACCGCTACCGTCCCCAGGCTTATTATGAAGAGCTAAGTTTTGATGAACGCACTAGTGGAAACCAACGGAATTCCTTTTACAGTGGGCATGTAGCCACCACAGCAACAGGAACTTTCTTTACCGCCAAAGTTCTTTGCGATTTACACCCCGAATGGAAAGGAGAAAAATACCTTGTTTACGGACTAGCTAGCCTTCCTACTGCTATTGTTGCGGTATTAAGGGTACAAGCTTTAAAACATTTTCCAACAGATGTAATTGCAGGAGGGGTTATAGGAGCCGGCTTAGGAATCCTCATTCCAGCATTACATAAACGCTGGCAAAATAAAGTAAAACTATCTGCTTCTTATACTTCTACTTTTAAAGGAGGGAGCATCATACTAGAGTTTTAGGCTAGTTTGTATATTTGCGCCCTAAATATCCGTTATGGAGAAATTCGAATGGTTCGAAAATTGGTTTGACACTCCTTACTATCATATACTTTATAAAGACAGGAATGAAACGGAAGCCGAAGTTTTCATAGACAGATTATTGGCTGTACTCCAATTGCCAAAAGAGGCAAGCATTCTTGATCTGGCTTGTGGAAAAGGACGTTATTCTCGTCATTTGGCTAATAAGGGGTATAAAGTGACAGGGATTGATCTTTCTCAAAAAAGCATTCAGTATGCCAGGCAGTTTGAATCAAAACACCTTAGCTTTTATACCCACGATATGCGAAAGCTGTTTCGGGTCAATTATTACGACTATATTTTCAACTTTTTTACGAGCTTCGGGTATTTTAAGAAGGAAAGTGAAGACCTTAAAGTCCTTAGGAATGTCAAAGCAGGATTAAAAAGAGAAGGCATTTTTGTTCTTGATTTTTTTAATTCTAGTTATGTCATCAACCATTTAACTGGAAAAGAGCAAAAAACGATCGAAGGTATTATCTTCAATCTCGATAAAAAAGTGGAAGGGCAAAGAATTACAAAAACCATACATATTCAAGATCGTGAGCAGTCTTTCCATTTTAAAGAAACAGTTAGATTGTTTACGCTTAGAGATTTTGAAAGACTCTTTGAACAGGCAGGCTTAAATATAATTGGGAGTTTTGGTGATTATAATCTATCTCCATTTGATGAACAGAGCAGCCCTCGGCTTATTATTATTGCTCAGCCAAATAGGGTGTAATGTACAATGAGCAAGACATCATATACCCAATGATTAATGTTTCTCTAAAGAGGATTGGACCATAAATTGAATACAATAGAATGCTTGAAACAATACTACAGCTGGATCAAGAGTTATTCTTCATCGTCAATGGAGAATGGCATGTACCCTGGTTGGATGCAATAATGCCGTATTGGAGGGACAAAAAATTTTGGATTCCACTATACATTGTCCTTTCTGCTTTTCTCTTCATAAAATATAGGCTCAAAGGATTGTATTTTATTCTGGCAGTTGCTCTTACCGTTGGAGTAGCAGATACTGTCAGTAGTAAATTACTCAAAAAAAGTGTCAAAAGAGTAAGACCTTGTAATGATGTAGAGATACAGGCTGATGTAGCACTCCTTGCCGGTTGTGGTAAGGGTTATAGTTTTACAAGTTCTCATGCTACCAATCACTTTGCCATTGCTTTATTCATTGCTTCAAGCCTGGGATTAATTTATTGGTGGGCTCGTTGGCCTTTTATTATATGGGCAGGTAGTATCGCATTTGGGCAGGTTTATGTAGGTGTACATTATCCGCTGGATGTTATTTGTGGAGCTATTTTAGGTAGTCTAATTGGATGGAGCATTGCACTCCTGTATAAAAAATGGGATGCCATCAGTATCCCTTTGCCAAAATAAGTTTTTAATGGGATTCTGGGAATACGCTATATTATTTTCATCTGTATTATTAGGAGGCGCTACTGCCTTTAGATATATTAATCAAGGGCAACAGGTTTTAAAATTAGCACTTTCGTTCAGTGGTTCTTATCTGTTTGCAATTACGGTATTACACCTCCTCCCCGGAGTATTTGCCAAGCCTGATTATCAGACTGGGTTCTGGATATTAGGTGGATTTTTTCTACAATTATTACTCGAACAACTTTCAAAAGGCCTGGAACACGGCCATATACATGTACACCAGCACAAACACAGCAGCTTTCCTTTTTCTGTTATGTTTGGCCTTTCCCTTCATGCTTTTCTAGAAGGCCTTCCTTTGAGTTATTTTGAAGATTTTCACTCTACGCATCATGGCCATGATCATGGAGGTGAACAACTTTTACTTGGTATTGTGCTTCATAAATTACCAGCTGCTTTTGCATTGGTATCTTTATTATTATTGTCTCGTTTTTCAAAAAAACTAACCTGGTTCTGTTTGATTGTTTTCGCCAGCATGTCTCCTCTTGGTGCATGGCTATCTGAATTTTTCAAATTTAATCCACTACAGGTCAACAACTTACTGTCTTTTGTCATTGGTTCTTTTCTTCATATTTCCACCACCATTTTATTTGAAGCAGATGACACACACCAGCATAGAATATCCTGGTCTAAGCTTGGAATTATATTATTAGGCATAGGTTTAGCACTTCTTGCGGACATGATTTAGCGAAAATTCGCAATTAATACGAGCCAATATCAAATACTGATAATCAGCCTTTTACCATTTGTATATAAGTTCCGTATTAAATTATTGCTAATTATTTTATGTTAAGGCGGGGTTAATTCTATCTAAAATTGTCTATTTTAGTCGCGGCTAACCAAATTTTTTTTTGACAACGAGAAGTACTAAGCATGAAATTTGCATCAAAGGCTTTTATTCTAAATATAATTCTCAGCGTTCTATTTATTAGTCTCACTTCGGCCCAAACTACTATACGAGGAAAGATTACAGAACGATCATCAGGCGAAGCCTTAATAGGCGCCAGTATAATTGTGAAAGGGACTACAGATGGGACTGTCACAGATTTCGATGGTTATTTTGAACTAAAGACCAACGAAACGCCCCCTTTTGTACTCATTGCGTCTTATGTTGGTTATGTCGAACAGGAAATAGAAGTAGCATCTGCTGATGATAATCTAAAAATTCAGTTAGACGATACAGCAATTACTACTGATGTAGTGGAAGTACGAGGGCAACGAATATCTGAAAAACAGAAAGCATCTCCTCTTACGGTAGAATCACTGGATGTTCTTGCAATCAAAGAAACAGCAGCAAGTAGTTTCTATGATGGCCTAGGGACACTAAAAGGGGTAGATCTAACGGCTGCCAGCCTTGGCTTTAAAGTCATTAATACACGTGGTTTCAATAGTACCAGCCCGGTTCGTTCACTACAGATCATAGACGGGCTTGACAACCAGGCTCCCGGACTCAACTTTTCTTTAGGTAACTTTTTGGGAGCACCTGAGCTGGACGTTCTCAAAGTGGATATCATCCAGGGAGCGAGTTCTTCATTTTATGGCCCCAATGCCTTTAATGGAGTAATCAGCATGGAGACCAAAAATCCTTTCTTTACTGAGGGGCTTTCTGCTCAAATAAAAGTAGGAGAACGCAATATGATCAATCCAGAGTTGCGTTGGGCAGATAGTTTCACCAACAAAGACGGGTATAAAAATATAGCCTATAAATTCACCCTTTCCTATCTACAGGCAGATGACTGGGAAGCTCAAAATTACTCGGCGGTAGATGGAACTTCTACTCTTGCTGGTAATCCTGGTGGATGGGATGCTGTAAATACTTATGGAGATGAATATATCCTCTTTGGGGACTTCACTCAAAACACTGCCAACTCCTTTAATAAATCGGCGGGCTTATTAACGGTTCACCGCCCTGGTTACAACGAAATAGACCTTGTAGATTACAACACTGAAAACTTTAAAGCCGCAGGTTCTGTATTTATCCGCACCAATCCTGCCCTTGAGTCCGAATCTCCAGAACTAATCCTTGGCATGAGCTATGGTGCTGGTACAACAGTATACCAGGGTGATAATCGATTCAGCCTTCGGGACATCACTTTCATCCAGCCGAAAGTTGAATTTAGAAAGCGAGATAATTTCTTTATCAGAGCTTATATGTCTAAAGAAGATGCGGGCAATAGTTATGATCCTTATTTTACGGCTCTACGTCTGCAAGACAGGACACAAAGTGCAGGTACTTATTTCAATAGATATAAGCAATGGTGGGAAAATAACAATATAGCAGACTCCATGGTTATGATGGGGTATCCGGAAGCGGAAATTTTCTTCAACCCTGAAACCAATATGGTAGAAGTAAATTTTGATCAGGATGCAGCAGATCAATGGTTACAGGACAACAGTGACTTCATGAATGATGCTCACAGCCGTGCCAGAGATTTTGTAAATTCCCCTGATGAGGTTAGCGGTGTTAAAGGACGTCTTATTCCTGGCACTCCCGAGTTTGAGGCTGCATTTAATGAAATCACCAGTACCTATAATAATGATGAAGGAGGTACTAGATTCTATGACAAATCAGCACTCTACCACATACATGGAGAAAAGAAATTCAAACCAGATTTTGCTGAAATTATAGTGGGAGGTAATGCTCGTTTGTTTGCTCCCGATTCAAGAGGAACGGTATTTTATGATTCAGCAGGCATAGAAATTACCAATTTCGAGTATGGTGCCTATGCAGGTATCAATAAGATATTCTCAGAAGGTAAGTTCCGTGCCAATGCAACATTAAGGATGGATAAGAATGAAAACTTTGATTTTATTTTTACTCCTGCCGCTTCTGTTGTTTGGAAACCTCGCCCTAATCATTATCTCCGGGTGAGCTTTTCTTCAGGTGTACGTAATCCAACACTATCTGACCAATATCTTTCCCTAAATGTGGGGCCCGCTATTTTAGCTGGTAATCTCAATGGAGCAGATAGTGTAATCACTTTAGAATCTTTCCAAAATTATCTCAGCGGATTCCTTCAGCGTAATTTGCTCGAATACTATGACCTTGATCCGATCCGCCCAGAGCAAGTCCGAACAGTAGAAGCAGGTTATAGAGCAACGCTTTGGAATCGCCTGTTTGTTGATGCAGGTTATTATTACAATGTATATACTGATTTTATTGGCTACAATATTGCTATCAGAGCCGAATTTGAAGATGAAACCTCTTTTATACCTGATGATGTTCAGGTTTTCAGATTTGCATCTAATGCTCGAGACAAAGTAACAACTCAGGGTTTTTCAATGGGCCTTAATTTCTATTTTGCTAATTATTTCTCCCTTTCGGGAAATTATTCCTACAATGCGATTGTGTCTGAGTCGGATGATCCTATTGTTCCAGCTTTTAACACACCAAAGCACAAGTATAATATTGGCCTTTCCGGAAGGGATATTCAATCTGGAAAAATTAAAAATTGGGGTTTCAATATAAATTACAAATGGGTAGAAGGATTTTTGTTTGAAGGCTCTCCTCAATTTACTGGTTTCATTCCGTCTTATGGAATGTTGGATGGACAAATCAACTACAACATACCAAGGATCAATAGCACTATTAAATTAGGTGCCACCAACATATTGGACAATAAGGTTTACCAGACCTATGGTGGTCCACTCATTGGTCGTTTAGCCTATATATCATGGCTATACGAGTGGAAGAAAAAGTAATTATTTAAAAGCAACTTATACACTAAATGTTAACTATGAAGAAGCTTAACTTTCTAATTTTATTCTTAGCACTAGCCCTCGCAACTACGGTAAAGGCACAACAAGGCCCTTATCTGGAGGCGCTCTACGATGTACAAGTGACATCCAATCAGATTTATGGATTTAATGCTACCATCCTTCCAATTATTGCACAACAATCTACTGAAGCAATTGGAAGGCCTTTGTATGCAGACATTTACGAACCTGTAGGTGACAACAACGATGCTCGCCCTGTAATGCTAGTTTTCCATACTGGAAACTTCCTACCGTTTCCTTCAAATAATGGTACAGGTGGTTTAAAAACGGACTCAACTATTGTCGAACTATGTACTCGCCTGGCTCAACGTGGATACGTAGCTGCTTCTATCGACTATCGCTTAGGATGGAACCCAATTGATCCATCTCAAGATATTCGTAAATTCTTCCTGATAAATGCTGCTTATCGTGGTGTACAGGATGCTCGTACAGCTGTTCGCTGGATGCGTAGCCTTGAAGTTGATGGTGGAAACCCATACAACATTGATGGAGACAAGATTGGATATTGGGGTGTTGGTACTGGTGGTTATATTGCTGCTGCTGCCGCCACAATCGATGAATACGCTGAGATTGTGATCCCTAAATTCTTGATCGACTTTGGTACAGGCCCGGTTCCAATGGTACTAGAAGCGGTTAATGGCAATATATATGGTACTTCAGTAGGTGTTGTTCCTCCTGGATATCCTATCTTACCAGAAGGCGACACACTTTGTTATCCGAACCACGTAACTTACGCAGATGGTTCTGAAATATCTTCTGATGTAAAATTTGTAGTTAATAATGGTGGGGCTTTAGGTGATATTAGCTGGATCGATGAAAATACACCTCCATGGGTTTCTTGCCATGTACCTACCGATCCTTTTGCTCCTTATACAACTGGTACACTTACGGTACCTGGTACAGGAGATCCTGATGATCCTACTGATGACTTTGCCGTAGTAGAGGTATCTGGTTCTTATGATATCCAGGCAGAATTAGCTGGTTTGGGTGCTGCTAACCCTAATGCTATCTTTGATGCTCTTCCAGGCAATATAGAAGACTATAGCAACATAGCTAATATGAGAAACGATGGCCTTGATGGCTTATTCCCATTCCCAACTGATGATCCGCTTGATTCAGCTCCATGGGATTTCTATGCTGAAGATAACCCTAATGCTCCAGATCCTCCAGCAGATCCAGCAGTAGCAAGAATGTACTGGGATACTATCATGGCATATGCTAGTACTCGTGCTTGTATAGCCCTGGATTTGGGATGTACACTATCACAGGTTGAAACTTTAGATGCAGCAGAAATTGGATTGACTATTGCTCCTAATCCTGCTTCTACAGAAGTACGCATCAGTGCTAATTCAGAGCACAACATCCGTGCTATTGAAGTATTTGATGTCAATGGTCGTTATGTTGATGCATTCTTCAACATCAACAACAACCAGTATACCCTCCATCGAGATGGTTTATCATCAGGTATGTACTTCCTCCGATTGCGATTCGAAAAAGGTATAGCGATACAGAAAGTCGTATTTAATTAATATCACTAGGCTAATCAGTCAGCAGTACTGCTGATTAATTATTCTAATGCCTGATCCACAAATTGCATCCATTTCATAAAGTAAATTTTACTGAAGTGGATGCGGTTCGTGGATTTTTATTAAATACTGGTTTCTATATACAACGCAGACTAAAGTTTTTGAAGAAATGTAAACTCAACTCTTCTATGCTTCTCATCAATAGGAGCTAAATCAGAAATTAATCTAGAAGCTCCCCAACCTTTTGTAGAAATACGTTTTTCATCTATTCCTTTTTGTACCAAATAGTTTTTAATAGCATTTGCTCTTCCATCTGATAATCTTTTTGCGGCTTCTAGGGTTTTAGTTTTTGAAGTATGCCCTTCAATCAACAAACTCCAATCTTTATGTAAATTCATTACCTGATATAACTCTTCTAAAATCAGAGAATACCCATCAATTATTGTAGAATCATTTCGATTAAAAAGAATATCATTAACCACTACCTTTTTGTTAGGCTTAACTTTATTGAAAAATGCTCTTTTGTTAGGCTTACCTATAATCAAACCTAAACCATCCGTCCCTAATAAAATTAAATTATCTTCCTTCAACAAAATATCGGTTAGATAAACGCCACCCAAAGAAGATAATAAACTTTGTTCATACTTCAAGTTTTTTAAAAAAAGGGTTTTACTACCTAAAAACAACTCGTTTTTTTGATTTCTTGTTATGAAAGATATCTTCTCATTTAGTAATGATTTATTTTTTATTTCTATCCAATTAATAGAAAAATCTTTAACATCAAGTGTTACTATAACATTATCATTCTTCTTTACTCCAACAACAATAGCTTCCTCTTCACCAATAATTTCAATATTATAGATTGATGTTTTTTTCAATAAGGGTTTTAAGATATTGGTATTTTCATCATGCAAAAAAAGTCCATTTCGTGAACCAATTAAAATCCTATCCTTTATCAGAAGCATGGATGTAACTTCATTAAAAGAAGAAGGCGTTCTTTCAAATACCTCCTCATTTAAATTAAACATATAGAGTCTATCCTGTCTTGATAATAACCAAGCAAAGCCATCTCGAATAAAAAAATCCTTACAAATAATTTTAGCATTTAGCTCCTTATCCTTAATTGTTTTTCTATTAATTAAATTCAAATTATAAAACTCAAGTAATTCTCCCTCATAAGTTGAAGCCCAAATACTACCTGTCCACGTTCTATATAAGGCAGAAATTTGATCATCAACTTTTTTCACAACTTTTTTATCGTTTATAACATACAAACCTGATTCTGTCCCAATCCATATAGCAGAAGATGACACATCTTCCAATAATGCATTAATTCTAGATTCACCAATTTTACTGTAAGCTCTTTCGAATTGATACACTACATTAGCTTGACAATTAGATTCTGTAATAATACATACCAGTAGAAACGCTAAAAAGTGAAAGCTCTTAACTAATTTTAAATTCATGATTATAGATTTTTTGACCTTGATAAGAAACCACAAAAACGTAATACCCTCTGTCTAATAAGCTTTCCAGTTCCAGTATATGATAAACCTGATGATCGTCTACTATTGCATCTATAGCATATCTAGGATTAACGAGCTTCTTTCCTCCTCTATGGTAAAGACCTACTTGAACAGTTCTCATACCTGGATCAGATATATATTTACGAGAAACTATAAAATCAATTTCGATAGTCTTAACTTGTCTTCTTGGATGATAGCCTTCTATACTTAAAATACCTATCATTTCTCTTTGACTACCTTGACGATATTTATAACGCGCATCAAAACCTTTAACCGTAAAACCTTCTATAATATCTCTAGCCTCATCTAATTCTTTTTCCAGAAACGAAATAACTTTGTTACTTGAATCTATTGCTAGAAGTATTCTTTCCATCTCTTCTTCTTTTTGCTGGAGTTCATCAGTCAACATTGCAATTTTTTCTTCATCCTCCTTTTCTTGCTTTTTTACAGTGTTCAATTCTTCCCTAAGTTTATTCAATTCATTTTCCTGCCTAACTTTTTCACTCATCAACTGATTATTAATTTTTTGTAATTTTTCAATTTCATTTTGATCATCAGGATTACGGGTTTCTAAATTAAAATCCTGATTGAAATTTTTGCTCTCAGATGAGAAAGAGCTTTTAATTTTTTCAAATTTATCTCTTATATTGATTAAAAACTGTGCAAATTCTGTACTATCTAACTTAGAAATATACTCAGAATTAAGTAAGCTTTGTTTAGATATATCTAACTCTTCATTTAGAGAATTCAACACACTGTCAAACCTTAGATAAACTTCAGAATTTTCATTTTCACCTGTTAACCTCAGTATTTCAGCCGCGTACTTCATTGTTGTGCCTTTAATATCTTCTATCTCATTTTCTAAGCCAATAACCTCTTCAACAAGAGCCTTCCTTTCATTGGATAGATGCACTGTTGTCTCGTACATACGATTGTAATTAATTTTATTATTAGCATATTGAACCCATACACATAAAAGTATGATTACGAACAGGGCAAAGAATATTAATATTCGTTTATTTAGTTTTCTTTTCATCGTTAATATTTTGGCTGTTAGTAGTAATAGCTTTAAAAACTTCAGCAATAACTGTATATAGCTTTTCCCTCAAAGAATTTGGCGTATCCTCATTTTTTATGATTTCCATAATAAAAAACAAATTGTCAAAGTTTTTATAGTAATCAAGGAAGTATCTATCTCTTTTAAAGGCATCATTGTAAAATTTTAATAGTAAGCCAAAAATAAGCCCCATCAATACACCAATGATTAGTTGGATCTCACTCACTTTCTTTTCCGTAAATAAGAATGCATAAACAATTAAAAATTCTACAAGAAAAAAAGTAATTATCCCTAACCAAAAAGACCTAAGCAGTCTTCTATTATTAGATACTTGCGCATATTGTAAATGCTTTACGCGCTCGTCCAAAAGAGCAGAAAAAGCATTATCTGATGACAAAGAATCATTATTAGGCTCTTTACTAGAAGTCTCCTTAAGGATTGATTGGTTCTTTTTTTCTCTACTTTCAATCCAATCATTCTTAACCAAATTCTCTTCATTTTTACCAAAAGAGAATTGAAAATAAATTGATACTCCTACAATTATTGTAACAACAATTGGAATAAATAGTGATAAATCCTGAAGCATAAAATCAAATACTTTGTGACTCTTCCTAGTTACTCAAACATATTGGTCTATAGAGGATTACAAACTAAAACGCTTGTACCTCTTACCAATCGGAACATTGTCAAACCAACAAAAAATCTGCTTATTTGAATAAATAGAATCTGGAAATATAATTGTCTTATTTCAGTTAGTATATGCTAACTTTTAGGATAGTTGCTGAATCTAAAACTAACATTCATTCGTAAGATAGTTTTTTTTATCTAAAAAAAATAGTTCAATAGAATTATTTATCACAGATCAAGTATTAATTTCAAATTAAATTTACCAAGAAATTATAATTGATTCATTATTTTTTACGATTATATCTTATAAGTACTTTTGTTATTTTTCTGGCTACATCAGTTTGGCTTCGACTAAACTTGCTTTTAAACTTGACATACAATTTGGAACTTAATTCCTACTCAAACATCGTCTTACGCCCATACTTACTACAGATAGGGCATTGATAAGGATCATGCCCACGAGCGGGGCAGTACGCCCTACCAAAGTATATAATTTGTAAGTGTAGTTTATTCCAAATCTCTTTAGGAAAGAGACGCTTCAGGTCTGCTTCTGTTTTTTCTACATTCTTTCCAGTACTAAGTGTCCAGCGGTACGCTAAACGATGGATATGAGTATCAACAGGGAAGGCAGGTTCACCAAAAGCCTGAGACATTACCACAGAAGCCGTTTTATGCCCTACCCCAGGCAAAGTTTCCAGGGCTGCCATATCAGGTGGCACTTCTCCTCCATATTGATTAATCAGAATATTCGAAAGGTCAGAAATTGCCTGAGATTTTCTTGGTGATAAGCCACAGGGACGAATAATCGCTTTAATGTCTTCTACAGCTACATTAGCCATATCATAAGGATTATCCGCCAGTTCAAACAAATGAGGAGTCACTTTATTCACTCGCGCATCTGTACATTGTGCAGAAAGTAATACGGCTACCAAAAGCGTATATGGATCTTTGTGATCTAAAGGAATAGGAACTTCCGGATATAACTCCTCTAATATTTGAGCAATAGCTACTGCTTTTTCTTTCTTGCTAATCCTGGACATCTTTTGATAAGCTTTATGAACTATAAGTGAAAGAACCATGAGGTGTTTCCAACTTCACCTCTGACTGCTCTGCTTCCTCTACTCTACCTATGATCTGCGCGTCAATATTAAACGCATTGGCAATATCAATCACACCTTGAGCCTGCGCCTCTGGTAAATACACTTCCAGGCGATTTCCCATATTAAATACCTGATACATTTCTTTCCAGTCAGTGCCTGATTCGTCTTTGATCAGCTGAAAAAGAGGGGGTAAATCAAACAGATTATCTTTGATCACCCGCTTATTGTCAACAAACTTGACCACCTTAGACTGCCCTCCTCCCGTATTATGTATCATTCCATGAATGTGCGGTTTCAATTCATCAAGCAATTGTTTGATCACTGGCAAATAAGTTCTGGTAGGTGATAATACTAACTTACCCGCATCCATTGTTTTACCTTCTCCAATCTGAACAGGATCGGTCAATTTTTTGCTTCCTATATACACTACCTCTTCTGTTGTATTTGGATCGTAACTATCGCGGTATTTACTAGCGTAATCATGCGCAAATACATCGTGTCGAGCAGAGGTTAATCCATTACTTCCCATGCCACCATTATAAAATGACTCATAGGATGCCTGACCATAAGAAGCCATACCTACTATTACATCTCCAGCCTTTATATCATTCACAATGAGATCAGAGCGCTTCATCCGCGCAAATGCCGTATACCCCACATCTATAGTACGAACAATATCACCAACATCTGCTGTCTCACCTCCCGCCAAATGAATATTCACTCCCAGCTTCGACATTTCTTCAGCAAAACGGGCTGTAAACTGGATAATGGTACGAATCACATCTCCACTAATCAAATTCTTATTCCGGCCTATGGTAGAAGACAACAATATATTATCTACACAGCCTACACAAGCCATATCGTCCAAATTCATAACAATAGCGTCTTGTGCAATCCCCTCCCATACCGAAAGATCACCTGTTTCTTTCCAATACATATAAGCAAGACTCCCTTTGGTGCCAGCTGTATCAGCGTGCATTAAATTGCAATAGTCTTTATCGCCCGCAGCAATGTCAGGTAAAATCTTGCAGAATGCGTTCGGATACAAGCCTTTGTCCAGGCCTTTTATTGCTTTATGTACTTCATCTTTAGTAGCAGAAACACCTCGTTGGCCGTATTTAGATTGGTCTTTACTCATAACAATATACTCTTGTAATAGAATTAAGTGGCTGCAAAGGTAAAAGAAGTGAAAGAAATAGTTAGTCTTATTACTCAACTATTCAAAAAGCATGTTCACACAGTGAAAAGATGCTTTCAACAAATAATACATGCCTCTTCCTTACATATCAGTTAATTTTATGGGCAGTGATTTAAGCATCATCAGTATCGATTTTTTTAGTGTTGTTCTTTTTCAAATCATGCCTGCACTACCCTATTTAGGGTAGTTTGCAGGCATTTTAACCAGTATTTCTTCAAATAATGAGCATAAAAGTTCCCTATAATGCATTTTTAACATATTTCATTAGGTGCAATTGCCAGGCAATTTTATATTTGCATACACACTGATGCAAAAACGACAACACTTGAACACGCAACTATCTCAAATCCTTCTCGACACGCTTATTCCCAAAAACACTAATACAAAATTTCATACTGGCACACCCAGTAGTGATTGTCGTCATTTTGTAATCGATTCATTAACCAAAGCAAACTTAACGTGGATATTCCAGAATCGGTAAAAACCTTTTTTAAGAAGCATAGCAAATCAATCAAAACAGGTCTAATCGGGTTTAGTATTATTGCAGCGGGTACTGGCATTTATTATGTTAGTCAAGATTCCCCAGAACAACTTCAGGCTTCTCTGGTAGCAGCAGAACAGAATGTGGAAATCAACTCCTTCCCTGTTGTAGTTCCTAATATTAAGTATGGATTTGCATTAGACACTTTTCAGGTATTTGACCATACAATAGAAAATGGTCAATTTCTGGCAGATATCTTGATGGCTTATAAGCTTGACTACCCTTCCGTAGAAAAAGTGGTTGCCAACTCAAAAGATATTTTTGATGTTAAGCATTTACGTGTCGGTAAGCCTTATACTATCCTGACTAAAGATAGTACTGCTCAGGCCGATTACTTTATATATGAACCATCTGTTTATGAATATGTCGTATTCCACCTTAAAGATGACTTCAAAGTAGAACGTTTTGAACGTCCTATGACTTCAGAGGTTCATACTGCAGCAGGTACACTGGAATCTTCATTATGGAATGCAATTGTAGGCCAAGGCTTAAGCTATGATTTAGCATCAAAAATGGAAGATGCGCTTCAGTGGTCTGTAGACTTCCACCATCTACAAAAAAATGATGAGTTCCGATTGATCTATGATCAAAATTTCATCGAAGGAGAAGAAGTAGGCATTGGTGCAGTTCATGCAGCTTACTATAAAACAGGTAGCAATGAATATCATGCTATCTATTACGATAATGGAGAAATTAGTGGTTATTTTGACCTGGAAGGGCAGCCAATGAAAAGAGGTTTCCTAAAAGCTCCAGTGAAATATTCCCGCATTTCTTCCTACTACAACCTGAATCGTTTCCATCCTATACTTAAACGCCGTCGCCCACATTATGGAACAGATTATGCAGCTCCATATGGTACTCCAATTTATGCAGTAGGTGATGGTGTAGTAAGCAGAGCTTCCTATACTAAAGGAAATGGTAATTTCGTCAAGATCAAACATGATGCTACTTACGAAACGCAATATTTGCACATGCAAAAGTTTGCCAAAGGGATTGCTCCAGGTGTGCACGTAAAACAAGGACAAGTTATAGGTTATGTAGGTTCTACTGGTTTAGCTACAGGCCCTCATGTTTGTTTCCGATTCTGGAAAAATGGTAAGCAGGTTAATCACCTTAAGATTAAATTCCCTCCTGCCAAACCTCTACCAGCTGAAGATATGCCAGCATTTGAAGCATTACGTGATAAATACCTGGCTGAATTAAATGCTGCAAAACCAGCAGTTGCGGAGGAAAATACTCAAACAGAGGTTGTTACTGAAGAAGAAAATACTAAAGATTCCAAAAAAGAGTCTGACAACAGTAGTAATCCTTAGAGACAAGCAAAATGCGCAATAAAAAACCGAATCTTGATAAACAGGATTCGGTTTTTTTATTTATTACACCTTTAATTTATTTATCAGTGCTAATTCCACGTTTGCCCATCGGGCATTTGTGCAATTACAGAATAGGCATTTCCCATATTTTGCATGGCTTGTTGCCATACTTTCCAGGATTGGGTTTTAAATAAATAATTGGCATGCATATGAGTGACCACCCACGAACCATCTCCCATCTCTTCTTTTAGCTGGCCTTCGGACCATCCCGAATAGCCTACAAAAAATCGGATGTTTTTCGATTCCACCAGGCCGGAGTTGATCAGAATCTTCAGCTTTTCAAAATCACCTCCCCAGTATACTCCTTCTGCTATTCTTTTACTATCGTCCAACAGTTCTCCTACATTGTGTAAATAATGGATAGTATCTGTTTGAACAGGCCCCCCAAACATTACCTCGGAGTCAAACTCTGGAAAGTTTTCGATTAGTTCATCGATTCGCATATCCAGTGGCTTATTCAAAATAAAACCAATACTTCCCTCCTCTTCAGAATGTTCACAGAGCAATACTGCGGAACGTTTGAAATTGGGATCAAGCATAAAAGGTTCTGCCAATAATATTTTACCGCGCTTCACATCTGTTACAGCCATACTAGTGCATTGTGATCATTGATTAGAATTTATATGGAAATAAAACATTCCCTATATAAATGCTGTACATGTAAATATCTGTAAAATCAACAATATTTACAACGCTCTAGTTGGAAAAGCACGGTCTACTTTTTTGACAAATCCTTGCAAAGTTTTACCATTTCCTCCTACTTCTATGAATTCTGAGACACCATCTGCAATCATATTTTTCATCGCTTGCGTCCAACGCACAGGTGAAGTAAGTTGGGCTATCAGGTTATGTTTGATAGCAGTTGCATCTGTTTCTGCCTTAGCGGTTACATTTTGATATACAGGACAACGTGGGTTAGAAAAATTAACCGCCTCAATTGCTGCCTGCAATTCATCCTGAGCAGGTTTCATCAATGGAGAATGAAATGCTCCACCAACCGGCAGCATAAGTGCTCTTCTGGCGCCAGCTGCCTTTAATTGCTCCGCCGCCATTTCGACTCCTTTCACCGAACCAGATATAACGAGCTGTCCAGGACAATTATAATTAGCTGCTACTACCACTTCATCTATATCATTACAAACCTGCTCTACCAGTTCATCATCCAATCCAAGGATGGCGGCCATTGTTCCAGGCTCGATTTCGCAAGCCTTCTGCATAGCCATAGCACGGCCATAAACCAGTTTTAGGCCATCTTCAAATGAAAGTGCTTCGGCAGCTACTAGTGCAGAAAGTTCACCTAATGAATGCCCTGCAACCACATCAGGCACAAAATCATTACCAGCCATTTTAGCTTTAACAATAGAATGCAAAAAAACAGCAGGTTGTGTGACCTTAGTTTGCTTCAGGTCTTCTGCACTTCCTTCAAACATTACATCCGTAATGCGGAAGCCCAATAAATCATTTGCCTGTTCAAACAATTCTTTAGCCAAGGTTGAGGACTCATACATGTCCTTTCCCATTCCTTCGAATTGAGAAGCCTGGCCTGGAAAAACATACGCTTTCATATAGTGTGATATTCTATTTACAATAAATTAGTGCAAATTAGAAGCTATTAAGCTTAGAAACTCAGTTCGAGTTTCAGCTTTTAAAAACTCACCAGTAAATGCGGAGGTAGTAGTAACTGAGTTTTGTTTTTGTACTCCTCTCATCATCATACACATGTGGCGAGCTTCAATAACTACCGCTACCCCTAGTGGGTTTAATGTCTCATGTATTGCTTTAAGGATCTGGTCTGTCAGGCGCTCTTGCACCTGAAGGCGGCGAGCAAAAATATCTATTACTCGCGGTATTTTACTTAAACCAACAATCTGTCCATTTGGAATATAAGCAACATGGGCTTTACCAAAAAAAGGCAGCATATGATGTTCGCATAAAGAATATAATTCTATATCCTTTACAAGAACCATTTCACTGTATTCTTCTCTAAACATCGCAGAGCGAAGTACAGCCTCTGCATCCTGATCATACCCTTGTGTAAGAAATTGCATCGCCTTGGCAGCACGTTCCGGAGTTTTAATCAAACCCTCACGGTTAGTATCTTCCCCTACTAAACTTAATATCGATTCAAAATCTTTTTTGAGTGAAGCCGTTGTTTCAGGCTGATAGATTTCATTCTTATTCTCAGACATAGGATAATGAAATTGTGTTAAAACATAATCCGCTTATCAATCTCAGTAAGAGGAATAGGTACAACTCATTTAGAAGGCCTTATTCCCCATAGTATTCCGCCGAAATATTTTCTGTCTCATGCAATCGAATACAATGCAACTCACAATCTTCTAATAGAGGTGCCAGTTCTTCCCAAAACAATATTACCAGGTTCTCCGTTGTGGGCTGCATTCCTTTAGGAATAAAAGGCACATCCAAATTGAGGTTGCAATGATCCACTCTATCTACTATAGCCGTTTTGATAAGTTTGCCCAGTTTTTTCACATCTACGATAAAACCCGTTACCGGATCTGGAGTCCCCTTGACCGTCACGAATAATTCGTAATTGTGGCCATGCCAGTTCTTATTCGAACACTTTCCAAATAGTTCGAAGTTTTGCTCTTCGCTCCATTCATCTACCCATAATTTGTGAGCAGCATTGAATCGTTCTCTTCTTGTTAAGTAAACCATTTGAATCTAAAGTTTTGCTCCCTAAAAATGATGGGAGGATAATTTTGCAGCGCAAAAGTAAGAAGAAAGCATTATTTATTACAGCCCGCCGAACGAAAGGCTATTTATATCTATTTTTTTTGTCCACCTTTAGATTAATTTTGTTTTTTTGGCAATGAAAATGATCTATAAATACAACATCCGATAAGCAGAAGAGAAGATTATTCATGGAATCTATTGCACAGAAAGTATTTTCTAGTCCTGTATACTCCTGGCTATCCCAAAGAGTGGTATATCATTCCCTCTTTTGGTTTATCATTTTATTGCTGCTGACTATTTTTGATTCAACAAGCTATCCCTTTCTCTTCAGTCTGGGCAATGAATTGATTAATGTATTCTTCTATGCTGCACTTATTTATTTCAACCTCCTTTATCTCGTACCTAATTATCTTACCAAAAAGAAATTTTTAACCTATTGTGGCCTCTTAATCATGGCTACACTCATAATTACCCCTTTAAAAGTTTTGGTGTTGTATTTTAAGCTTAGCGGCATGCCTCAAATTCAGGATGACCTATTAACGAATATGAATTGGTACTTCCTGATAAATTTCTTCATTGCGGGTTCTTCCACTATTATCAAGATTGTGACAGATTGGGCACGCCACTTAAGAGAAAAGCAGGAATTACAGACACAAACTATGCAATCTGAATTGAGGTTTTTAAAATCTCAAATCAACCCACACTTCCTCTTTAACACACTTAATAATTTATATGCACTTACGCTAAAAAAATCTGATAAGGCTCCTGATATTGTCATCAAACTTTCTGAGATGATGCGATATATGCTTTATGAGTGTAATGAAAAGGAAGTACTTTTAAGCAAAGAGATTAATTATATAAAGAATTACCTTGATCTGGAACGATTACGTCAGGGAAAAAATGTAAATATCCATTTTGAGGTTATTGGTGAACCTGGAGATTACAAAGTGGCACCATTAATGTTTACACCTTTTTTAGAGAATAGCTTCAAACATGGCCTTAGCCACAATATTTCTCAGGGGTATGTAGATATGAAGCTTAATATAAACCAAGATCAGGTTTCTTTTTATATTGAAAATAGTAAACCTGATACACCAATGCCTAAAAGCGACCGCAGAAGCGGAGGTATAGGCCTGGTCAATATACACCGGAGACTTAACTTATTGTACCCGGATAGTTATGATTTGAAGATAGAGGATCGTCCGCAATCTTATGCTGTTCAAATGAACCTCGACCTTCGCCACCATCAAAAAATATGATAGTATGATCAACGCAATCATTGTAGATGACGAGCCCCTGGCTCAGGATGTACTTGAAACTTATATTGATAAGATACCTGAGATTACACTTCTGGCAAAGTGCAATAATGCGCTTGAAGCCAACGAAGTACTAAAGAAAGAATCTGTTGACCTTATGTTTCTAGATATACAGATGCCTCAGCTAACAGGGATCGATTTTCTAAAAACACTTTCACGCCCACCAATTGTTATTTTCACTACAGCCTATCCCAACTACGCTTTGGAAGGTTTTGAGCTTAACGCCCTGGATTACCTCCTTAAGCCGATCTCTTTGGAGCGTTTTATGAAAGCAGTCAACAAAGCCATTGAACAAATCGAACTTCAACGCAAGGATGCTAGTTCGGAAAGCCCTGCTCAGGAAGGTGATCCAGATTTCATCTTTGTAAAAGCAGATAAAAAGCTGGTAAAAATCAGCTATGATGACATTATTTATATCGAGGGCTTAAAAGATTACGTCATCATTAGAATGAATGAAAGCAGAGTCATTACCCTACAAACAATGAAAAGCCTGGAAGCGAAACTACCAAAGGGCAATTTCAAACGCATCCATCGTTCTTATATAGTGAATATAGATAAGATCGATGCTGTAATGGGAAATATGATTGAAGTTCAGGAAAAAAATCAGGCGAAACATCTACCTATAGGGAAAAACTATAGAGATGATTTACTTGAAATTATAAACAAAAACCGCCTGTAAATTTCTAAATGTCATTACCCCTTAATGTTCAAAATGCTTGTAAAAAGTTGCTCGATGAGCAACCTATTATCAAGGTAACCAGTGTGGGTGGAGGAGATATCAACCAAGCATATCGCCTGGAAACTTCTGAAGAACAGTATTTTCTCAAGCTTAATGACCACCCGCATGCAGCTGACATGCTTGCCAAAGAAGCCATGGCGCTAAATTTGTTACAAGGTTTCATTGAAACGCCCTCTGTAATAGGCCATGATATTGAAAGCGAGTGGAGCTTCCTGTTAATGAAATATGTCCCTCAAGGTAAAAGGACTTCCAAATTCTGGCTTCATTTTGGGAGAAGCCTTGCTCATTTACATAAGCAGCAAAATGATGCTTTTGGCCTGGAATACAATAATTATCTAGGATATCTACCCCAAATGAACACTTCAGAAGTGAATTGGGCAGCATTTTATATCAAAAACAGGCTTCAGCCGCAGGTTCAATTAGCCATCGATAAAGGGTTACTCTGGGAAAAAGCGGGCAGCAATTTTGAAGCTTTATATACTAAAATAACCGAGGTATGCCCATCAGAACGGCCCTCTCTAATACATGGTGATCTATGGGGTGGCAATTTTCTCACTTCAACAAATGAGACTACGGTACTAATTGATCCTGCAATCGCTTACGCCCATAGAGAGATGGACTTGGCTATGTCGAGGTTGTTTGGAGGTTTTTCTCATCTGTTTTATGAGGCCTATCAAGAGAGCTATCCCACTGAAGCAGGCCTGGAAAAACGCCTTGATATATACCAACTATACTATTTGCTGGCTCACGTTAATTTATTTGGTAGAAGTTATACAGGTTCTGTAAAGCAAATAGTACAGCGGTATATATGATAGACAAGATGAATACTTTTATTTTTTGGCCGTTTCTATTTCTAATTGGGAGGTACCATTGATTAGCATAGATTCTACTAATGACATTGGTAGCAACTCTTCTCTGTTAACATAAGGCTCCACCTCCCAATAGAAGGTTTCCAGGTAATTAATGGCTTTTTTCCGCTCTATTTTATTGAGGAGTTTAAATTCCTTTATAAGGCTGTATAATTCTTCCTTTTTATCCACAAATAACCGGAGGGTATTCACTAATGTATCTTCAGATACCTTATTCCCCAAAAATATTCGTTGTTTGATATCCAGCAAGTTATAATCAGTATTAGGAATTGCATATGGAGCATCAACCATTCCCGAAAAATCAAAATCATATGGCACCGGAATTGAAATATCCTGGCCTTCCAGTTTAACCATTTTGATATTTCTAGTCATCATAGTATTCCAGTCTTCATTACCAATCATATATTGGAATACAGACATAATATTTTCGGTTGGTGTATCTATATTCGCAGCAGATAAATTGAGACATTCTTCACATTCCTGCCCACCTGCACGCTGAGCCATTTCATCCGTATCTTCCAATATAAAGCCATAACGCTTAATATCCCGTACCAGTCCTTCTGAGTCTTTATAAGTGATTGCTATAATCTGAGTACGATAGCTGTGTTCAGTAAGTTGATTGTACATCTTGTAAGCCAAATACTCTTTGGAAACCAATTGCTTACTAACGTTATCTGCATTCAGGCAATGTGTGACCAGTTTTAACTTGTCATAGTCTTTTAAATAACCGTAGGTAGCAAGCTTCTTTTTGGAAAAATTAAGCTTCACCGGAGGGAATTGGCAAACTTTTCTTCTAAATTTTCCGCGACTCTTTATTTTTATCTCATGAATTTCTTCTTCCCCTGAAGCATTCGTAAAGGTAAAAACGGCAGGCTGATACTCATCTGACGTACGGTCCTCAATCAGCTGAGTAAGTTTAGTCTCCAGGGTAACCTGAAGTACCTTATCACGATACATTTCATCAAAAATGCTGCTTACTGTTTGTGTACTAGCAATATTAAACCAGCAAATTGACAATAACGACAACAGAAAAAATCTTTGTATTAGCATGGCTAATGTTTTTCTGAATAATGTGAAACGATCAAAAGATAGAACGTTTTATTTGGTCGTTCCTAATTAAGCTAAAATCTATTTATGTCTCGACACCGCACAAGCAATCTTGTTTGGTGTATAATATTATCCTTATCTTTCCTCCCAGCTATCAATCATCACTTATTATAACAAGTACACAAAGTTAAGTGTTGACAGAATAATATTCCACAATCCGGGCATTATTTTTATGTTAAAAAAATATTATTCTGTCAAACTAGATTGTTGATAGCAATCTATAGTTGAAGGAGTTAGTATGAAATATTTTTGGACAGGGTTATGCAGGAACAAAATAAAAAATTAATAGCCATAAACAGCAAGTTAGGCTTGTTATTTACACTGCTTTTACTTACCAACTGTGGTACTAATAAAAGCAGTAGTGGTTACGAAACTGATTTTACAAAGGCAAACAACATTATATTGTTAATTGGGGATGGGATGGGGATTGCTCAAATATCCTCCGGTTTTTATGCCAAAGATGGCAAAATGGCTATTACTTCTATGCCTGTTGTTGGTTTTCATAAACCGAATTCTTATGACGATCTCATTACGGATTCAGCAGCAGGTGCGACTGCTTTTGCCTGTGGCGTAAAAACCTATAATGGTGCGATAGGTGTTACTTCTGATACAACTCCCTGTTATTCTATCCTGGAAGAACTGGAACAGCTCAACTATGGTACAGGCCTAATTGCTACTTCTACGATTGTGCATGCCACTCCTGCATCTTTTATTGCGCATCAACCTATGCGTATAATGTATGAGCAAATTGCTGAAGATTTTCTACAGACAGATATAGACCTCTTTATCGGAGGAGGTAAAAGATACTTCGATAGAAGAGAAAGTGATGAAAAAAACCTGATAGACAAGCTTAAAAACAAGGACTATTATGTTTCTGACTATTTAGAGGCAGAGCTAGAATTAATAGCTCCTCCTCTTCAGCAAAAATTTGCCTATTTCGCAGCAGATAAACATCCGCTCACACATTCAGCAGGCAGGTATTACCTCCCACAAGCCACTGCACTTGCTACAGATTTTCTAAACAAACGTAGCCTGGGCCGCTTCTTCCTGGTCGTAGAGGGCTCACAAATTGACTGGGGAGGACATGCTAATGACAAGGAATTAATTATTGATGAAGTCATTGATTTTGACAATGCCGTTAGAGAAGCCATTCGCTTTGCAAAAAGAGATGGAAACACATTGGTTATTGTTACAGCAGACCATGAGTGTGGAGGTATGTCATTGATGACTGCCAGCAAAGATGAAGAAGACATTGATGCCGCTTTCACCACCAATGGCCATACTGCTACACTTGTTCCCGTTTTTGCCTATGGCCCCTCTGCAGGAAGATTTACAGGTATTTATAAAAATACGGATATATACGATAAAATGCGAGCTGCATTACAACTAGATCCTGTTCCTGCCGTTAGTAGTAGAAAATAAACATTCAGACCAAAGGCATTCCGTATATTTGCCTAAATGTATTCAATCAAAACATAGAAGAAAAATGTGCTTTTGCCATTTTTCCTTTTTCTCAAATCGTTAGTAAGAAATAAAATTATGAGTGTAGAAGCGATCAACAACCTACAGCTTATTAAAGAAAGTGCACGAGACTTTGCAGAGCAGTATATACGCCCTCATGTAATGGAGTGGGATGAAAGTCAGCATTTTCCAATCGATCTATTCCATAAAATGGGTGAATATGGTTTTCTTGGCGTCTTGGTACCAGAACAATATCACGGAGGAGGCCTTGGCTATCAGGAATATATCACGGTAATTGAAGAAATTGGTAAAGTATGTGGCTCTATTGGCTTATCTGTTGCCGCTCACAATTCTTTGTGTACAAACCATCTATTGTTATTCGGCAATGAGGAGCAAAAACAAAAATACCTTCCTAAACTGGCAACAGGTGAATGGATCGGCGCATGGGGCCTTACTGAGCCTAATACTGGTAGCGATGCCGGGCGCATGAAAACAGTAGCGGAAAAGGATGGTGATTACTATATCATAAATGGCGCTAAAAACTTTATCACTCATGGTAAATCTGGTAATGTTGCTGTGGTGATTGTCCGTACTGGCGAGCCATTAGACAGTCATGGGATGACGGCTTTTGCAATAGAAAGAGGCACTCCTGGTTTTTCTGCTGGTAAAAAAGAAAACAAGTTAGGTATGCGTGCTTCTGAAACGACCGAACTTATTTTCAACAACTGCCGAGTGCATAAGAGTCAAATCCTGGGTGAGGAAGGAGAAGGTTTCATTCAGGCTATGAAAGTCCTGGACGGCGGCCGCATATCTATTGCTGCTTTGTCATTAGGTATTGCAAAGGGAGCTTATGAAGCTGCTGTAAAATATTCTCAAGAACGCCATCAATTTGGAAAACCGATCTCTAAGTTTCAGGCTATCAGCTTCAAACTGGCAGATATGGCTACAAAAATTCAAGCGTCAGAATTACTTACCCGCAAAGCAGGACGCTTAAAAGATAAAGGAGAAAAAACCACTACCATATCAGCAATGGCCAAGTACTATGCTTCAGAAACAGCTGTAGACGTAGCGAATGAAGCTGTACAAATTTTTGGTGGCTATGGCTATGTAAAAGACTATCCAGTTGAGAAGTTTTACAGAGATGCCAAGTTGTGTACGATTGGTGAAGGTACTTCAGAAATACAAAAACTGGTTATTTCAAGGGAAATATTGAAGGATTAACCTCCATCTCTAATGAAACCCATCCACGAATTTCACTAATTAGGCAAATTTTTTCACGAGCGACAAAGTTAGTATGATTAGTGAAATTTGTGGATGAATACACTACTGATCCAGCCAGGCCTTAAACCCTCCTACCCGATCGCGGCTTACCAGTATCAATTCAGCCTTTTCCATCCCCAATAAGTTCACTCTAAGCCTGCTATTGGAATAGATAGTAGTTTGCTCTATTGCAGCAAATGAAATAATATACTGTCGATTGATGCGAAAAAACAGAGAAGGATCCAGGGCTTCCTCTAGCTGTTCCAATGTCATATCAATTGCGTGTTTTTTCAGATTAATATGTTTCGCCCAAACTGTTTTATGCTCGCTAAAAAAATAAAGGATATCTTCTGTTTTCAATGAAAGGAACTGATGTCCAGATCGAATTATGAATCTCGATTTATAATTTCTTTTAATCTGCCTTAAAGCTTGTTGAACAGCCTGCAATTCTCTATTCCCAAGAGATGCCTGTAATTGCTCATATTGATTAAATGCCTTTGCTAATTCAGCTTCATCTATCGGTTTAAGTAAATAGTCTATACTATTGACTTTAAATGCTTTAAGTGCATATTGATCATATGCTGTTGTAAAGATCAATGGGCAAGCTACCTGTGTCTGTTCGAATATCTGAAAGCTATTTCCATCAGCCAGTTGAATATCAAAAAACGCTAAATCCGGGCTTTCATGATGATCAAACCATTCTATCGCTTCCTCTACTGTATCTAGTATTTTAAGTATCTCAAATGTTGGGTTGTATCCTTTTATCAATTTTTCAAGCCGTTCTGCTGCCAGTGCTTCATCTTCCAAAATAACTATCTTCATTGCTAAACTTCTTTAAGTGTTATGATCGGTATGGATACGCTAAAATGAGTTTCACTCTCTTCTATTTTCAGTGCTTTATCTCCCAGATATTCATAACGGGCCTGAATATTAGGAAGGCCGACCCCTAAAGAATCAGGATTGTCAGAGCGCAATTGAAGATTATTTCTAATACAGATATAATCATTGCCTTCAAAAAAATAACTTAGTTTAAGCGGATCACGCCTGGAAACGATATTATGCTTAATAGCATTTTCTGTAAGCATTTGAAGTGTGAGAGGCAAGATGACTATATCCTCTTTATTTTCTCCTGCTAGATTCACCTCAATTTCTATCGCATCTTGAAAGCGTATTTTTAGTAAAAAAAGATAAGCATCCAAGACTTCCAACTCTTTATCTAGCGGTACCAATTCACTATCCTGGGTTTCCAATACATAGCGATAAACCTTTGTGAGTTGCTGGATAAAACGAGCAGCCAAATCTGCATCCTTATATACTAATGTAGAAAGTACATTGAAGCTATTGAATAGGAAATGGGGGTTCACCTGATTTTTCAAGCTTTCATATTGAGCAGAAAGTGCTAGCCTTTTATTTTCTTCTGCTTCCTGTATAGCTTTTCTCCAGGCGATGAAAAAGCCCCGTCCATGAAAAAACATAGAGACTAGAATAGTTATAACAACCACTGTAGTGACAAAACCTTTATCTATGTTCTTGATGCTATAAACAAGGCTTCTTCCATAAATTAAATAGGCAAACCCTATAAATACTAAAAAGGCTACAAATACAGAGTATGCAATAGTAGTGGCTGCACTGGCAACTGTTCTTCCTATCGGCATATCTAACCAGGGCATTTTTTCATCTAGCCAATCAAATATATATCGATTTCCCAAACCCAAGGCCACCCATAAAGTGCCATTAAATATCCAGTCTGTTATAAATTCTTGTATGCCAACATAATTACCGAATACCACGGTAAAAAGAAAAGCAAGGCTACCTCCCCCTAAAAAAAAGTGGGCAGCAACCTTTTTTAATTCTTTCCAAATTACATTAGCTGTTTTTTCGTCTGTTGGCATTAGAAAGGTTTAATGGTTTAATGGTTTAATGGTTTAGGGGGTTTAGGGGGTTTAGGGGGTTTAGGGGGTTTAGGGGGTTTAGGGTAAAAAAACATTTTATCCCCCTCTAAACCACCTAAACTTTCTTTTTTATTCCTTCTCTGCTGCTTCTAATTTTTTCCTAGCCTGCTCCAATAATCTAGTATTAAAAGCTTCTCCCCAGGAAGGATAAATACTCGATACTGGTTCAAAGTTTTCAAAAGCGGTGGCTGCTTTCTCTAAATGAGGCAAGGCAGCCTGAGGCCCACCACCCCACATAGCAGGCGTAAAATAAAGATTTTGTCCCATAAGATGATAAGGACGAGGATTCGCTTCATCCATTTGGATAGCCTGCTGTAGTGCCTGCATAGATTTAGGTGCATAAACCGGGCCATTTACTTGAGGATCTGACCAGATACGCCCCTGATAAATATATCCCTGCATAGCAACCAATTCACTATTGCTTTCCACTCGTTCATTGGCCTGATCCAATGCAGATTGGGCTTTATCCAGATGAGCCACACAAGCCTCCATATCTCCTTCCTGCATTTGTGTTATCGCCATATTCATATTGCAATAAGCTTGATAATAAGACGGTAACCACTCTGTAGTTTCTGCCATGCCTATACGTTCGAAAACATTAGACACTTGCTTAAATGCTGCATATTCTTCGGCCTCTTTCATTTGAGAGAGAGCACCTTCCATTGCATTAATGTATTGTTCGCTTTGTGCGAAAGAAGAAATAGAAAACACAATAGCGATGATAAATAATGTGAGCTGTTTCATGATGTTGATATTTTTCAGTTGATTAATTTGTGATGTCCCAACTACGCTTCTCAGCTCCGTCGGGCAAAGGGTGAATGGTGATTGGTGATTGGTGATTATTTAATAATGCCTACTCACCAATCAGCATACTCCTATTTAGTTTTCAAATTTTTGTCCGATTGAAATGAAGAGGCCTACAAAGAAAAATCGCTTTGCGGGTGGTTCAATTTGTGAGGCCGTATACAAGCCATTTTCATCAGGAGACGCACTGTATCTATAACCAAAAGATTGGTCAAAACCAGGTAGATTGGTCACAGAGCAATATAGGACCGTAAATTGTCCAAACAGATTCGTTAAATAACTGGCGTTAAAACTTAAATCCTGATAAGCAGCAGTTTCTCCCTCATTAAAAACATCCGTATTAGGGTCGTTATATGCTCTGGGGCTAGCATAAGAATACGTTAAACCAATGCTAGTATTTATTTTGCCAAGCCAATGCTTATAAACTGCTGAGAAATTATGCTTAGAAGCAAAGGTTGGAGCTGCCAATTCAGGAAAATCTCTATACTCTCGTTTGGTGTCTAATAAGGAATAGGACAACCAAAAATCTCCATTCCGGATCAGTTCCTGGTCACGATAAAACAAATCCAATCCTTTAGCATACCCCTCTCCACTATTATCTAATATCCAAGGTTGATCTGCCTCATAAGTCATCAAATCCTGATATTGCTTGTAATAAGCTTCTGCTCTAAAGACACGTTTCTTACGAGTGTATTGATAGTTGAGTATATAATGTGTTGCTTTTTCCGGCTTCTCGGGTGCACCATAGCGTAGGGCATCAAATTCAGGCTGCTGATAGAATTGCCCAAAAGCCAGAGAAAACTGAGAGAAAGTACCACTCTTATAAGCCACTGACAAACGAGGAGTCACGTCCCATTCTTTCAATAAGCCAAAGTATTCTCCTCGTACACCCAGGCGTATGGCCAATTTAGGATTGAGATAAGCCTCTGCTTCTGCAAAAGCGGCACTATAATTACTCTTCAAATTTGTTTCAAACGATGTATCTTCATCAGGACGGTAAGATTCATCAAACTGTTCTCTCATCCACTCACTACCCATTTTAATCGTTATCTGATCGTTGGGATAATAAGTTGTTTTTAATCTCCCTTGTAGTAGGTCAATAGTGCGATGCAATTCGAAATCCTGAATGATATCTTCTTTATCATATCCATAAGCAAACCCAGCGTCCAGACTCCACTTTTCATTCAGTATTTCACTATAACTTGCATTAGCGTAGTAATTGTCGTTATCCAGCGATAATGGCAATAGCTCTTCTACCTGATTCATATCCGGATAAAGCATTGTCATTCCAGACGACTGCACACTGGCCTGTGCTTTCAACATTCCATTCGTTCCTATTTCCTGACGAAACACTGCCTGCCCGGAATAAGAGGATACGGGCTTTTCCCATTCTATATTTTGGGGAACTAAAGAGATGTATGGTTTAAGGTTTGTATAATCTGCTGAAACAGAAAGGGAACTTTTATCCCATCGTTTTGTATGCCCCAGGCCTCCTCCTATACTCATAAGAGAAATACTAGTTATACTTTCATTCGCCAGTCCTTGTGTTTCCAATACAAGTGCAGAAGATAAGGCTCGGCCATATTCAGCAGAATATCCTCCAGTACTAAACATAGTCCCTTTAAAAAGGAAAGGAGAAAATCGCCCCCTTGCCGGTAAATCTGGCACTGAACTACTATAGGGCTTTTGTACCAACAAACCATCTATAAATGTGCGCGTCTCATAAGCATCACCACCTCTAACAAATAGACGCCCCTCCTCCCCTACAGTTTGTGTACCAGGAAGTGTATTGAGAGCACCTGCTATATCTGCTGTTGCTCCCGCCGTCATAGCTATATCCAGTGGGCGTAGTATAACTGCTTTTTTTTCATCGCTAGCTTCAAAGGCTCCTGCTGTGATAACTACCATGTCTAGTTCGCTTATCTGAGCTACCAAATGAATCTCCATATTAAGGGTATCCGAATGAAGCAGCTGGGTGATTTCTTGTGTTTCGTACCCTAGATAAGAAATCAGGATAATAGCAGTATCCTTTTTAAAAGTATTAAAGACAAAGTCTCCATCAATATCAGTGGATGCACCATCATAAGTGCCTTTCACAAAAATATTGGCACCAATTATAGCTTCACCTGTCTTACTATCTTTTACCAAACCTGTCAGGGTAGTTTGTGCCTGCACAGCTATAATCATGCTACTAAAAAAGAGGGTCGTTAATAAGGTTCTCATAATTCTGTATTTGCCTGCAAGTTGCAGTAAACAGCAGGGAATGACTAAAAAAGTGAACTGACTTGCAGTATAGAAGGACTGAAATGCAGATAAGGGAGATGAGGAGGAAGTGCAGATGCAAGTACAAGATCAAACTCAAGTGCAAAACGCAGGCGTGCTTTACCATATTTAAAACAAAAGGGTATTAAGCGCTATTCCTGAATAAACTTTCTTTACAATATTTTGAACTCGATACTTACACTTGAGTTTGATCTTTAACTAACTACAACATTGCCAAATGGAATTATTTCTGTGATAACACAGTTATGTATGGAAATGAAATGAACCAATGAACAACAGAGACCAAAGAAAGCAGATAGCTGAAGATACACTGCGTATACTTAAAGAAGGGATTTTTACGACTCCTCATGGGAGAGAAGTCAATATCAAGGAAGTGCAGGCTTTGGCCGAAGAGCATACTGTTTTATATACCCCCGAGATGTCTGATGATCTTTTGGAAAAATATTTGTCCAAGCCTGGCGCCCTACAAACTGAAACAACAATTAATGTTACCAGAGAAACTACACTGGATGCAGTCAGGCGCCTTTTATGGTATGGAAGAGAAAAAGTATGCTGCTTAAATTTTGCTTCTGCAAAAAATCCGGGAGGTGGTTTTCTGGGTGGCAGCCAAGCTCAGGAGGAAAGTATTGCTCGTTCTACCGGCCTTTATAATTGTCAGTTAAAAGCTATTGATTATTACGAAACAAACAGGCAAACGAAATCCTGCTTTTATACAGATTATATGATCTATAGTCCTGATGTTCCTATTATTAAGGATGAAGCAGGTAATAAGCTGGATCGCCTGATGCAGACTAGTATCATTACCGCTCCAGCTGTAAATACGGGAGTTGTAAAACATAGAGAAGCTCATCGTTTGACGGAAGTAGAAACCGTGATGAAACGGCGTATCAGAAAGGTGTTGACTATTGCTCTGGAACACCAACACGATACCATTGTATTAGGCGCGTGGGGCTGTGGAGTATTCCAAAACAATCCAGACGATATCGCTCAATATTTCCACGAGGTAATAAAAAATGATTTTACCAATGCTTTTAAGGAAATTGTTTTTGCGATATACGCTCGTAATGAGCGCTTTGTAAAACCGTTTTGGAGAATGTTTGGGAAGACAACGAATTTAAAGGCTAGTCAGCATGGTTAAATTTTTTTGCTAAAATAGCTAGCCATTTCTCTTAAATAAATAGCCCCATTTAGCATAGCATCTTCCATACTATTTGATTGCTCGGCAATGGCGTATACTGCCTTTGTACCAAGATCGCAAATGTATTGTTCTTTCAATTCATTTTTCCCTACAAACAAAGCAAGTGGCTTATCATGTTTTTTGCACAGCTTAGCAATCCCGTCAATTACTTTCCCCTGAAGGGATTGCTTATCCAATTTCCCTTCACCACTAATCACCATATCACAAGATTGGATTTGTTGTTCCAGCCCAGTCAGTTTTGAAATAGCAGCAAAACCTTTTTCGAGCTTTGCCCCAAAAAGAGCATGCATACCAGCTCCTATACCACCAGCAGCCCCGCTTCCAGGGAATGTACTTATATCTATTCCTAATTGTTTTCTAATAATACCACTAAAATGTTTTAAGCCATTATCCAGATAGTGAATTTGTTCATCAGTAGCACCTTTTTGGCGGGCATAGACATGAGCTGCTCCATTAGAGCCATACAAAGTATTTGTTACATCGCATAGCAGGGTCATTTTTATTTCCTGCGGATGAATAAACTCACTTTTTCTTATAGATTGAACCCTGGACAAATTGCTACCAGTCGGTAGCAATACCTCATTTTGTTCATCTAAAAACTGGCAACCAAGAGCAGCAGCTATTCCCATCCCTGCATCATTGGTTGCACTACCTCCAAGGAATAAATAAATGTGCTGAAAACCTTTATTTATGGCATCCAGCAACATCTTTCCAGTTCCAAAAGTAGAAGTCATCAATGGATTTCGTTCTTCCTCTGACAGTAAAACGATTCCGCTTGCACTTGCAACTTCTATGAATGCAGTATCTGAAGAAGTATAATACTGAGTCTTAATAGCCCGTCCAAGAGGATCCGTAGTATCGACTGTTTGCACTTTCAATTTTAAATGATCAGAAAGGATAGCCAGTGAACCATCGCCACCATCTGCCATGGGATGATATATTACTTCTATTGACTCCTTTCCTATTTGCAAACCTTCGCCAATCGACTGGCATACCTCATGTGCTGAAAGCGAACCTTTAAATTTATCTGGTGCGATTAATATTTTCATACAAATATTTAATACTCAAACTGGCTTAAACTTATAGAACATCCCCCTCAGCCCTGTGGGCAGCTCCCCCGAGGGAGCACAGCACTTGTACCCCTCCCAGATGGGTCTTACGATTGGAGAGGTCGGCTTAAAGCCCAGGGAGGAATGGATATTAAGGTACTAAAAAAGATAATTTAATATTCTGGTCTTTAATATCTTAATAAGAAAAGTTTAAACAAGCTCCTCCTCTAAAATCTGTTGACACATAAATTTAAAACAAGTCCGGTATTTTTACGCTCAATAAAACAATCGCTACAAAAAATAGCAAAAGTATAACTGTTTTAGTCCAGTCAAAATCCCATGCTTTTTCCAGTGTATAGTTTTCTCCGGTAGATTTACCGGATGCAAAGAACATGCTGGCTAATAACCCCATTACCAAGGTTACAACCGCTCCTATCGCATTCCACCAAAACCAGAATACATCTGGTACAAACAACCACAAATACACATTAACGGCTACCCCTGATAGCAGACCCACATTTGCACCTACTGCATTTACTCTCTTTAGAGCAATTGCAGCAATAAAAGTTGCCAGTATAGGGCCATAAAAAACGGAGCCTACTTTATTGATCGCTTCAATCACCGTTTTAGCGATATCACCCGTAAAAAAGGCTAATACGATACAAACCGTACCCCAAAACAAGGCCGCATATCTCGAATAAGCCATGTATTTTTCATTGGGTAAATCTTTTTTTCGATTGAAAAAATCTTCTACCGTAGTAGCACTTAACGAATTAATAGCTGAACTAAGCGATGACATAGCTGCTGAAAAGATAGCCACCATCAATATACCAATCACCCCATGTGGCAAATAATCCCGAATAAAGATAGGGATCATCAAATCCGGTTTTTCAGCAGGTATACTTTGTAAGAAGTCGGTTTGTGATAGTGCTAATGTACCAATTACTAGTCCCATGAAACAGTATACCAGAGTAATAGGAAATCGTAGCAGGCCATTAAAAAGTAAGGTCTTTTTAACGGTACCCATATCCTGAGCAGAAAAAAGTCGCTGTACCTGGCTTTGATCCGTCCCGTAATAAGAAGTATAAAGGAAAAAACCACCAATAAGCATTGGCCAAAAGCCAAACTCATCTCCCTCCTGTAGCCCTAGAGATTTAAAGTCGACCGCTTCCAGCCTATCACGATCTATATTCACAATAAACTCTTCCCATCCACCTATATAGTGTATCCCTGCAATAAGGCAAATAATGATGCCTAAAAATAGAATGATCATCTGAATCATATCACCATATACAACGGCCTTCATACCTCCCTGATAAGAATAAATCAAGGTCACAACGCCTATTATCAGTATCGTTTGCCACATAGGAATATCCATTACACTTGTTAAAATCAAGGCAACTGTATAGACCATCACACTGGTAGCAAATGCACGGCTCACCTGAAAGACACCACTTAGTAAAACACGGGTCGAACTACTGAATCGCTTTTCCAGGTAAGCATATACACTGACGATCCCAGCCTTATACATAGGAGGAATCAAAAACACCATAAGAAATAACATCGCCAAGGGAACAGCAAATTCGTAGGTCAGCCACATCATACCACCTCCTTCTTTTAAGCCAACAAAAGCAGGAGCAGAAATAAAGCTGATAGCTGACAATTGGGTAGCGATCGTACTCATTGACAAAGGAAACCATCCAAAACTTTTTCCTCCCAGAAAATAATCCTGGCTATCCTTGTTATCTTTAAACAAGCGTCCTAATAGTAAAAATCCTATAATGTAGCTGATGATAACGAGGTAATCTATATAATTCATTTAGGTTTAGTTAAATTCAGTTTAAGACTAAGTTCTCTTTTAACGCTTTCTTCCCATTCGTTTTTTAACAGGCTTAGCAATATCAAGTCTGTTCTACCCATTCCGTTTACTTGCGGTAAAAAATCACGTAATGCTCCTTCCTTCGTACATCCAACACTTTCCAAAGCCTTGATACTTCTAATATTTTCAGCATTTACTCCAAAACCTATTCTGATTGCTCCTACCTGTTCAAATGCAAATTCAAAGAGTAAGTACTTGCAATGTTTATTCAGTCCAGTACCCTGAAATGCTTTCCCATACCAGGTGTGTCCAAGCTTCAAGCTTTCCAAATCAGGAATCAGATTGTATAATCGTGTAGTGCCAGCGTAAAGATTTTGAGTTTTGTCAAAGACAACAAAAGGATACTCTATTCCTTTTTTCCGATTCTGAATGGCAGATTGAACATAGTCGGAAAGGTTTTTAATGCCATCTCCTTTTTCGAGAAAAAAAGTCCAGATGCTCTTATCCGTAGATAGCCCTGCTAGTTCTTCGACATGCTCTATCTTTAAAGGGCTTAGTCTTACAAAATCATCCTCCAGGATATAGTCTTTCGAAAAATCAAAATCTTGCATCGCTTGTATTTGATTAGGAATCTTCTTTTATCAAATCCAATGTACAAGCTGCTGTCCATGAAAAATCACTGCCACCATAACCTGCTGACAGGTTTTCAACCAATGATTTCTGTGATTCAAAGTATTCATAATAGCCGAGCTTAGTAGCCAATTCGATTAAATCAGATTTTACAATTCGAGCAGTATCTTCAAAACCATACTTTTTTAAGCCGTAATAAATCATCCAATTCATTTGTGGCCATACAGGCCCTCTCCAATATCTTTTGGAGTCAAATAAAGGGCTATCTACATCAAAACTTGGGCATATATAATATCCTCGTGTATGTAAAGACTGCAAATAATTGTTCAACTGTTCTGCCTGTTCATCAGTAGGGATTTCTGCATAAAGAGCTGCCAAACCACCAATTTCCTTATGAGGGACCAGATGCCCTCCTCGTAAATCATAAGCTGCAAATGTCTGCAAAGAGGAGTCCCATAATTTTTCTTTAAACCGCGACATTGATTGCTGTTGCCACTCTTCCAGTTCCCCTACATCCATGCCAAAACGTTTGCCAATATTTATCAAACTTTGATTGGATTTGATCAATGCTACATTCATTAATGTATCCTGAATCAGGAAAGGACTTTCTTCAAAAATCCCTTCTCCATCATAGTTGTATTTTTTTCCCAGTTGCAACAAATAAACATAGCGATCATATTGGTAAGAGGTTGGCCGCTCATCAGAGGGTGCAAGGCTAGTATCTCTTCTTTCATATTTTGGCAAGTCTTCTTCATTGAGGACAATTCGATCCAGAGAAGCATCCCATAAAGGAGAATTATCCCTTCCTGATTCCCACGGATGAAAAATGAACATCAGTCCTTCTCGTTCGGGATCGCGATAGGTATAGAGAAATCGATGATATTTAACAACTTTCGGAAAAATAGCTTTGACAAAAGCAATCAGTTTCTCATTATCTGGAAATTTCTCCAATAAATTTTCTAAAACAAAACCATGGACCGCTGGCTGGGTAATCCCTGATGACTTAGGCCTTTGTGGCGCTCCTGCATTTACATTGGATTCCCAGAAGTCATAGTTAGGAAAATAGGTTTTCTCATTTTCACTATGAAATACAATATGAGGAACCATCCCATTTTCCCATTGACTGGAAAAAAGCGACTCCAATTCCTGAATTGCATAATCCAATTGAAAATAACTATGCCCAATACTTATAAAACCAGAATCCCAATTCCATTGAAAAGGATATAATTTACTGGTTGGTATAGTAAAACCATTCCTCCAGTTTAGCTTCAATACACGTTCTGCGTCTCCGATTAAATTTATCACCTGTAGTTTTTTAAATCACAAAATAAGGACAAGAGCATGCCTGAAGCCTTCTATAATTTGCTCCAGACACGCCCTATCACTCCTTTGTAAAAGTATGAAACTCAACTACCTCTAGAAATCAAAGGCTGCCCGGATGAATAATCGTCTTGGCAATATTGGCCTGCCCACGAAAAATTCACTAGAACCTGTTTGTGCATCTCCCTGTCTTGGTGAGCCTTCCGTTACTCCATCTGCATCCAACAGATTGAATACAGATACTCCCAAACGCAGTGTTTCGCCATCTTTGCCTAATGAAAATTTATAACCTGCATCTACACGCACGATGTTAAAGCCATCTAGTTCTACTGTATTCGCATCATTTGCAAACTTCTTACCCATAAAATTGCTTGACACATTGGCATCAAAACCACTGTTTTCATAGCTCAAGCCTGCCATACCCATTACATTCGGCTGGCGACGCAACTCATTGCCTTCCTGTTCTTTATTGCCTTCTACTTTTGTGAATTCATGATCCTGATATGTAAAGTTTCCGTATAGATTCAAACCTTTAGTTAAGGTATAATTGATTGTAGTCTCAACACCTACTGTACGAGTACTTTGTACTCTTACCTCTTCAATTACATTGCCCGGATTATTAGGATCATTGATAAAGTCTACACTTCGGCGATCATCTAAACCTACATAAAACAGTGCCGCTGTTGCAGCGAAATTGCCTTTTGCATACTTTACACCCGCTTCTCCTTGTAACACTGATTCTGGCTCATAGCTCTGCGGACGGCCTGGAGCTGAAAATGAAACCGAACGAAGTTCAGGAAAGAAATAACCTCTTGAAACATTGGCATATAAATTAGCCGCCTTGCTCAATTTGTACAGGCCCGCTACTGCTACCGCTACATCACTTGTAGATACTTCTCCTTTTTGAAAAGTATTGCTTCCTACACCCGTCTCTCTACTAATAATCCCTGCTGCTCTTTCCCAGCGCAATCCAATATCAAAATTGAATTTCTCTCCTTTAATTTCATCACCTACAAAAAGAGCAATTTTGCTACTTTCATGATAACGATTAGATGTTTGGCTTCCTGAAATAAAGCCTCCTGTAGAGTAATTCACTGCATTGCCTAGCGAATCTGTATAAGCAACATTTACCATGCGTGGTGCATTTCTAAAATCTCCTACAAAACTCGAAATCCAGTTATTGTCTTCTGCCTTGGTATTAGATGCAAAAACTCCGATACTAATATTTTGATTTCCAATACTCTTGGTCAGATAAGCTTCTCCAACTAGCTCTTCCATAGGGCGTTGCCTATCCAAAATTCTATTTTGGAAAAGCAAGTCACTCGCAGCTAGTGTAGTACCATCATCAGCATAGGTAAAAGTAGCATCTGAAGGCAAACCTCTGTCTGTTAAATAAGATGCCTGCGTTTCTGGTACATTATGCGTACCATCTCCATCCAGGAAAAGATTGAACCAATGGTCATAGCTAGCCGTTTTTGCCTTGGCCGACAATCTCCAGTCATTGCCAAAAGAATGCTTAAGATCTACCATCAGGTACCCTCCTTTGGTAATCACTCCATCACCGATAGGCGACTTAAATCTTCCGAAGGGAGTATCAAAAGAAAAATCTTTAGCTTGCCCTGTCAGCATTGTATACACGGTTTCACCGTCATTTCCTTCTGGGCGTTCTCGCTGTCCATCATCATTAGCAAGTGGATATGGCAAATAGAATTGTACGTTATCATCAATGTACTGACCGTAGATAGTTAGTGAGCTATTGCCATTATTAAACAGTTTTTTCAAATTACCTCGTAGCTGATATCCTCTTGTTGTCAAACCTGTTTCCAGAGGCCCTTCATCATAGCGATAAAAACCTGAAACAGCATAGAATAAATTTTCGCTAAGAGGTCCTGCACTCAAGAAATCCATCTTTACACGACCGCCTTCAGCCCATTCCATCTGTACTTTATTGTCCTGTTCGGCTGTCCCTGTCACACTCGTATAGTTTACAATACCCGCTACACTACCTGCTCCAAAAAGAGTAGATGAACCACCTCTTACAAATTCAAGGTTTCGCACCCCTATATCATTGCGAAAATAAACATCATGTGCCGATGAATTTAATCCGAAGGTGCTCAACACTGGTAGTCCATCTACTTGTAAAGGCGTAAATTGATATTGACCGCCAGAAGGCATGCCTCTGACAAATACATTAGAAGCCACTTCACCACCGCCACCTTCAGCAGTAATACCAGGTATAGTACGTAAAATATCTGCTTGTGAATTGCTACTCAATTGCTGTAAACGAGCTGCATTAATTAGTGTAATAGACATAGGTGATTCCTTTTGAGTCCTCCCCGTAAATGTACCCGTAACAACCACCTCATCAAGGGATAAATTATCCAGGCTCAGCACCACATCCTGCGTATAAGTAGTCCCTTTTTCTACTGTGATACTCATTTCATAGGTTGCATATCCTACATAGGAATATACAATAAGTTGATCTCCTTCTGGTACCTTAAGGGTATAGTTGCCATCCAAATCTGTAACCGTACCTGTACCATGCCCCTTTACTGCAATTGTAGCACCAATAAGGCCTTCGCCACCAGCATCAGAAACCGTCCCGGAAAGTGTTCCCTGTGCCCAGACACTACCCGCAAAAAAGCAACAAATCAGCGCACTAAATAAAAACTTGGTTAGGTATAAAAATTGTCGTTTCATAATTAATGATTGTAAAGAGTAAATATTTTGCCAAATAATTTTGACTTCAATGACAAATACAAAATTACATTGCAACACCAGCCGGTCATCCGTATGAAACTGTTGAATAGTGACACTATTCTATAAAAAAATGGCTCTTAATCTCTCTTTTTCATTATTATTGTACATATGAAACCAGAATATGAGAAAATAATCAATCCTTTAGAGCGATCATTTTACCTAAGAATCGTCAATCGTAAAAGCCGTCCTTTTTTGAGCCAGGCATGGCATTATCATCCAGAAATTGAAATTTGTTATACTATTAAAAGTAGCGGCCGCAGGTTTGTTGGCAATCAAATATCTGATTATAAAGAGACGGATTTAGTCATGTTCGGTTCCAATTTGCCACATGGTTTCACTACTGATGTATATTGTAGTCAGGTGGTTATCCAAATGTCCCATGACTTTCTAGGAGAGGCATTCATAAATAAGCCTGAATTGCGTTCTATAAAACACTTATTTGCTCATGCTAAACAAGGCCTGGAGTTTAAAGGTGCCTCTAAAGAAAAGGCTCGGAAAATTATACAAAAACTAGTCAAAGCTAATGACCTGCCTCAATTACTCTATCTACTGGAATTACTGCAGGTTTTAGCTTCCGCAAATGATGTGGATAGAATATGCTCAGAAGAATATGCTCTAGATTTCAATGAAGCCCAACTGGGAAGAATAAAGATTGTATACGATCACATCATGGAAAACTTCAGAACCGAGGTAAGCATCAAAGAAATAGCTGATAAATTAAACATCTCAGAAGCTGCCTTCTATAAATTCATTAAAAAGCAAACCAAAAAAACCTATACTCAAATTATTAATGAGTTTCGCGTCAATTACGCTAGTAAACTACTCATGGCTTCCGATAAAACCATCGCACAAATCGGGTTTGAAAGTGGTTATAATAATATATCTTACTTTAATAGAAAGTTTAAAGAAATTATGAGCCAAACTCCCCATAGTTTTAGAAGTCATTATTTGAGTCAAAATCGTTGAATAAAGAGGGAGTTTCAAGTGCTTAAACTTAAGAAATCCTAATCTCAGGATATTTGTAATGAGATGGGTCCACGAATTCCACTTATTTCACGAATTTTCCTTGTGGTCGTCACGGAATCTTTCCGCGATGCTATATGCTCATTTCAATAAGCACATCGTATCGAGGATACAAGCCTCGACAAACTCTTTACATTCTCCTCCAATATCTTAAACTTAAGAAAATCCTAATCTCAGGATATTTGTAATGAGATGGGT
>JAKSDI010000168.1 GCA_022360175.1 Chitinophagales bacterium | reverse complement strand
TTCAGTAAAGAGTATTTAGACTTGAATTCCGGAACGACTTTAAATAGTTTGTTTTTTATCATCTCTGAGATCACCACATCAATATCTACAGCACCTGAATAGGCAATAACTTTATCTGCAAGCGCAATTGCTTTCGCATAAAAAAACTCTTTTTCCTTGCCTGTTCTTTTAGATGCAAGTCCCTGAGTAGCTTCGGCATACAATCTGGTAAATACCGGATGACCACTTAAAATGGGTTCAAGCTTATTAGCTTTTTTATATGCAGTACTGTAACTTGCATGTACATTTACAGACCGTTCAAGGCTACGAAGAGCATTTGAAAGTGCCAGATTTCGATACAACCTCCAAATATCATTAATTTCCAGACTACTTGTATACTCTAAGCAGCAAAACGATTTTGCTAAACCAAGATTCCCATAATAAAGAATTTTTTCTAAAATCGGATCACTATAATCCAAAGAACTCATCTCGCCACTGACAAAATGGGCGGCTATACCTCTGTCATAAAACCCATCAAATTCTTTAAAAAGCCCCCGTATGGAAGCGAAGAATGAGATATTATCTTCTACAAACCATTTATCCTTATCCCTTGCTATTTTGCTAATAAGATTTTTCCAATGGTCCCCCTGTAGACTACTGCTAATATCATAGTCATCTGATATTCTGTATTCATATTGAATCTCTTTAAGTTCAATAAACGCCATTACCTTAAATATTGGCTCGTTAATTTGTTCGACGTAGCTCTTTAGGTCAGGATAATTACCACTCATATAGGATTGAAATCCCAATTCAGATGGTGACTTAGAATTTTTTAGACTCTTTAGAGCCTGAGGTTTACGTGTAAGGTAAAACTTCGCCCTGGCCTTCAGAAGATTATAGTTAGGTACAGAAGAATCAATATTATCGAGTGATATTAAAGATCTTTCAAAGATCCGATCTCTCTCATAACTCAATACGGATGGAGTCAGTAAAGCAAACAGTTGTAGGTAGGCCGCATTTTCGATTGGAGACAAAGGTCGGTCTAACAGTTGGTCTAGATTTGCAGGCAAATTATAGGTGGTAAAATGGTCTAGGCTCTTGACTCTATCTTCCGACTTGTTAGTAATATCTTCACCAAACAGCTCCAGGGCAATTTTTGGTGACAACCGCATAATGATGTTCTCGAGGGGTCTTCCCAGAGTAATCTTTTCAAGATCATGATGAGATAAGTTTGTTATTTTGCCTTCGCTATTTACTAATACAACGATTAGTTTATTATCCTCTGCCTCTCCATCATATTGAAACTCATTATAAAGATAGATTGAAACAACTTCAGCGCCTGACTTCTTGGCTAGTTTTTTGATGGATTCAACATCAAAGTTCCTTTTTCTTTCTCCAAGTATTCTCTGAGCCAACTCAGGGGACATAACTTTCTTGCTCGTGAGTGCCTCAATCGCTTTAGCCATCCATCTTGCTGACATCATTGTGCTAACTCTGTCACAACAGTGCTCTCTTAGTTGTACAGGCAGCACAATAAGATCATACTTTCCAGCGACTAAATTATCGTAGTGATTATTACTCTGTTCTGATTCCCACTCCGAATGCACATCCCCTCTAATATCAAAAGGTCCACAAGAATTCGTATCAGAAAACAACTGATAAAAGTCATTTAAATCAGTCATCGTGGTTAGTTTTTGATAAGTACCAGTACTTTTACTCGGTAGCGGTCCTGTTGCATTAGCAACCGGAGATACTTTTTGTTTATCAGCACACTGTTCTGTGGCGCGGGTTTCGAAAGTCTTTGTCTTGTGTACTGAACTTACGGAAAGATAAGAGGCGGTATTTGTCTGCTTGATATGACTTTTTTGATTCGCGAAATAAAAAAACACTAGTGTAAGAGATAGCAAGATCAATAAAAGTAAACGTCTATGAGACCCATGAGATGTATTCATAAAAAAATCCGTATCAATCCTTTCCAATACACAACCAACCGATCAGCAGCATGGCAAGCTAGCCATAGACACTCATCTAACTGATTTAATTAAATATTTATATAAAATACCGACTATAATTAAACACTAGCCATACATCATTTATATGAAATTGATTGTAGTAGCATGAGACTTAGTTTTTCAATAGCTTTAAAAGGATTGATATGACTTAAATTCCGTAAACTTACAAATAATGAAACCCACTCGAAGGTTACTGCGCAGGTTCTGTTCAGATAGTGTGTGGTATGTTATCACACTTGCATGTTATGATTTTTCTGTAGTTCTCTAGTAACTGTTTAAAAACAGGACCAGGGCAGGTATTCACACTCCTCCCATCAATCTTACATACGGGTATCAATTCTGCCCCAGTACCTGTTAAGAAACACTCGTCAGCATTATAAAGATCATAGGGCGTTAGTGGACATTCCATGACTGACAACCCAACTCGCCCTGCTATCTGGAGAACTAGATTGCGAGTAATACCATCCAGCGCCCCTTCTGTAACTGGTGGTGTCCATAATTTACCCTCTGTAACAAGAAAAATGTTGTCTACGGTGCCTTCCGCGATCCTTCCTGATTGATTTAGCAATACCGCCTCATCTGCGCCGGCCCGATACGCTTCCATTCGTGCCATGATTTGGTTTAAGTAATTCAAACTTT
>JAKSDI010000097.1 GCA_022360175.1 Chitinophagales bacterium | reverse complement strand
TAAAATGAATAAGGATGGTACTTATCGTCTTCAATTTGGAGGTTCTGATGGATATGTGACAAGAGACCCAAATGGAGAGATAAAATATGGAGTTATAGAGAGAGAGTCATCTGGAGGAAAACCATCAAGTTCTCCTGCTAGATTTGGTTCGGCTGAAGCTAGTGTTGCAGGAGGCTTTTCAATGCTTAATAGTGCTGATATATATAATGAATCTATAGGAACTTGGAGAGGCTTGAATGGAACGAAATACTCTATTGACCCTGCACCAGGAAAGTCGAGGCCTTTCTATGGAAATGGTACTACAGGAGGGCGGAGTTTAGCTCAGAATAGAGCAGCGGCTTATGGTCGTTTAGGAACAATACTTGGTGCCTATGGTGTACTTACTACAGAAGCGGAGTATCGTTACAATATGTCAAATAATCCAGGTCCTAATCTAAAAAATTATTTAGTAAGAAAAAGAATAGCTGATCAGGCAATGAATGGTGTGGGATTTATTGGTTTGAAAGGTGCTATGTTTAGTCTGGGGTATAATTTGGGATACGGAATAGAAGGGCTTTGCAATTGTAACATTCAATACAATCCTTATACTAGGAATTTTACTCCAATCGAAAAAACACTGACCGAGTATGACAACCTTGGTATCAAATTAGAGTAGGACAATGAAGTATTTATATTACAGCCTTTACCAAGTCTATACTAAGATATTCAAAGTTCAACGAGACTTTGCACCTGTGATTAATATTGCAGGGGTTTTAGCCATGCTACAAGTAGCAATTATTTTTTCAATTGCTAACACTTTTATCTTTATCCAAAATGGAAAAGAAGTGGTTCCGAACTACCCTGTATGGTTTCAGTTACTAATCGCAATGGTTCTATATGTAATGAACGAACGATATTATCGAAAAAAAGAACCTGAAATTTTAACAAATATTGGGGTGAAAGCTAAGTCTATAAAATGGATTATTTTAATATGTTCTTTTCTTGTGATTATATTAATATTATGGCTTTGGATGGGAGACGGCCTCTACAGAATAATCTGTTTTTTCTTAGGAAGAGAGCCTAATTTGTTTAATTAGATAACAATACTATGTTGCTCGTAGTTTTCCATCAAAACTACGGGCAGCGTTTTTCTATTCATTTAAGTCACCTACATTGCCCTTAGGGTACGCTGTAAGTGGTTTACTCTCCTGTGGTCGTGAGATCACTGTGCTAAGTTGTAACCATTGTAAATCCGTCTGGACGCGCAGTTATGGAAAGAGATCAAGATGTTATAAGAAAGTACCCTATCCTTTAACAAAAGGATAGGGCATCTTTATAATTCCTGTTAAGTTGCAAGTATATATCTATATCCTTAACCAGAGAAAATAGGTAGTATATAGGTTACCTATGATGCCACTGGCAAAAAATGGAAGAAGGTAGGAGCTGCTGGAAATACAGAGTATCTCAATGGCATAGAGTACCGAAATGGAGTACTGGAAGCGATTTATATAGGAGATGGCAGGTTGGTAGCCTCGGCAAGTAGCCTGCCACCAGGAGTGAATTTTAGAGCAGAGTACTTCCATCAGGACCACTTAGGCAATAACCGCCTGACCTTCTGTGATTTTAATAACAACGGAAGAATAGAAATATCAGATGATCCAGGTACTCCAGAAAATGAGTTGGAGATCACTCAGGAGACACACTACTATCCGTTTGGCTTGGAGCATAAAGGGAATTGGTATGCAATAGTGGCACCGGATAACAATTACCTTTATAATGGGAAGGAGTTGAACAGAGACTTTGATATCAACCTATACGAGTATGGAGCGAGATGGTATGATCCGGCGATAGGGAGGTTTACGGGAGTAGATCCTATTGCGGATCAGTTTGCTTGGGTGAATCCCTATAACTATGCAGAGAATGAACCGATAGCTAATATTGATTTGCATGGATTGCAATCTTTCTATGCAGCCAATGGAAGTATAGTACATGCTGGACCAATATCTAATTCTGAAATTAAGAAAAGGAATTTATCTAAAATTCCAATTGTTTCAAGGGAACAGTGGCGAGCTAGGGCACTTATAACAGGTTCAGGGAGATCTTATGAAAAAATAAAAGGGTCTTTAAAATCATATTACAATAGTATAGTTATACATCATTCAGGTAATGAGGGTAGATATAAAACTGTTTCAGGAGTTCAAGATGAACATATGGATGGGGCTTCGAAGAAAGCGGATATTGGTTATCATTTTGCCATAGGTAAGGGTGGTGAAATATATGAAGGTCGCCCAATTGATGTCAAAGGTGCCCACGTAAATTTAGCAAATACGGGGAAAATAGATATAGTACTTCTGGCTGATTTAGATACAGAAGACCAAGGTTTAAATTTTATTGAAAAATTATTTGAGACCTCTGATGGGGAACTTACGCCTGAAATGGGTTCTTCCCTTATAACATTATTAAGCTATTTAGTAAATGAATACGATATTCAAGAACTAGGGGGGCATAATGAAGTAAATTGTGAAAGGTATTGTCCAGGCAATTTAATAGAAGAGCGATTACAGGAGCTAAGAGATAGATATGGACTAGACACTCCAATTGGCGAAACAGGAAATAACTAAGATGATGAAGAATCTTTTAACTGCATTGAGTTTATCAATTATAGCATTTTTTGCTTGGCAAAGACTTCGAGTTTTTTCTCCTATATGGATTAATGAAAGTAATATTGCAATTATAGATTACCTTGTACTTTTATTATTCGCAGTCAATGTTATATTAGTTATTTTCTGGATAAGGATAGAAAAAAGGATATACAAGTTTTTAGTTTGATTATATTATTAGGGCTGATGACAATGTTGTTTGTTTTTACATCAAATGAGGGAGAACAAATAGTTCAATCTCGGCTTGAATCTTTGATAGGGTTTCAATTTAAGTATGAGTTTGATCAACACTTGTATCTTCTTTCTGTCACGTTTGTTGTTTTGTTACTATCTACTCTTGCATTAGAAGTAATCTATATTTTCAAACTTTTCTCTGCACGGTTATCCCGATAGTTAGATTATACGCTACAAGCGGTTTGTAAACTAAAAGCATAGCTCTGCCCAAATGGGCAGAGTTTTTTATGAGAGATAGGCTTGTCGAGATTTAGCGCAACACTGGTGTAAAATGGATGCGTAGATTTGTTCGAGAGTTTTATGCTGGGAAAGAATCAGATGGAGATAAAATGGCATCAATTTTGCCTATACGGACTTTGCTCAATTTACAGTTGGAGAAAAAGGAACTCCTTTATTGATAATGGGAAAAGAAATGGGAAGACAAAGAAAAATAGAAACTATGATCCTGAATTTGCTAGGATAATTGAGGCTTTGGAACAATCAAGCTACACTTTTACTTTCACAGATGATGGATCGGGTTTAGGTAAAGAAATTCTTGGACAAGTCACACCAGAAGGAAACGGTAATAACTTCAATGTGGTAGTACCAGATCACTCTGGAACATCTAAATCTGATAATCAAAAACTCTTTGGTGGGCGAGGTGCTATTTTAGCTGAAGAAACTTATCACGCATATCAAATATCTGAAGGCTTTATTAAAACTGGTTCAGGAGGCAAAGGCTTTGTTAAGGGTACAGGGACTATCGCTGCCGCAGAAGTAGATGCTAAAATATGGGCAGCTGCAAGACCTATGACAAATGGTTCAGTTACTATGGAAGGAGCATCCGTTCCTACAATTGCAGGTATAATTCATCAACAAAGAGGAGATAGAACTAAAGTTTTAAATTTTATCACTAAAGGAACAGTGCGAGCCATTCAAAATTTGACTGGTGGAGAAATTAAAGTAACCTATCCGCCTTCCTATAAATTCTGATAAACATGAAACAACTTATATTGTGCTGTTATTTATTATGCTGTACTGCTACTCTTGTAGCCCAGGAAGCTCAGGAAGGTCAAAATTATGTACGTCATTGGGAGGTATACGGATTAAAAATACATATAGCTGAAAAACTTATTACAAAACGGATGAAGTGTGGGCTCGGATTTTTAAAAGAGAAGAAGGGGACATTGTATCGAATAGAGATCGAATCGTTGTTATATACAAGAGATTCTACAGTTTATTTAAATAATAAGCTTAAGGACATAAAATATATTGTCTTTCCGAGTTCGATTGAGCTCAAAATCAGCCAGGAATATTATGTGTTGGCAGGTAATTCATCTGTAACAGACTATATAGTTGGATTTCGAGCTTTTGAAAAAAACGAAATTCAAACCATGGATAATATTACCCAGCATGCTTTCTTTCAAGGTATGGAACAATGCTATCAATTGAATATCATAGATCGTATAAAACTATTGCTCGGTATAGATCGTAGAAAAGTTTACACAAAAGAAAGAAATGAGGAAAAAAAGAATAAGTTCTATAAATTTATTTTAAACTCTAAATAAATTGAACCACTCTGCTGCAATTCGTATGGGGGCAGTTATAAAAATAGACTAGAATATATTATAAAGATACCCTGTTCTTGAAAGATTAGAGCGGGGTATTTTTATAATAGATATTAAACTACAGGAATTTGACAAGGCAACAGCCCTATGCACCAGGTGGTCCATCAAATACTGGAACAGGACCATTAAATGTCAACTCAACAAGAGCTGATTTCATAAAAGCATATCCTAATAACTCTGCGATGCGAGATTTGCCAAAAAATTTCAGTATTAAATCAATACCTAACGCAATATATAAAGGAAAATGAAAATAGTGACTCAAATATTTTGCATATCATTTCTTTTTATTTGCTGTAAAACTCTGCAAACGGATAATAATCTATTGGGAGAGTATTTCAGCAAGGGTAAAGATTACGAATACATTTTGATGTTACAAGGTGACTACAGTTTTGAATTACAATTGAAATATCAGGATGCTAGCCCAAAGTGTACGGGTAGTTGGAAATTAGTAGGAGACAAATTAATCAGTCTTCAATGTAAAGAGTTTAGTGATATAACCGAGACTTTAACAAATGGTTACATGAGTGAAAGAGAGCATAATCTGGAAATTATAAATAGTAATAGACTGAAGTTTAAAGGAGTGATTCTAAGAAAGAGGAAATAACTAACTATGCTGCTCTTAGTATACGCTGTAAGTGGTTGGTCCTTACGCTGTCCGTAGTCATCTATCAAAACTACTGGCAACATTCTTCTATTCTGGTACTACAGTATATGTAGCTCTTTATTTTGGAACTTCAAATAATGGCACTGTATATACCTGGTCAAAAATGGTAGGGTAACAGCACCTGCAGTTGTAACTGTTCAGTTATTGAAGAGCAGCTATTATGGTTGGTGGTTGGAAGGCAAGTTAAGCTATCATAATTTAAGATAATTTTTAGATCAATAATTGGATTATGAGAATAGTTATTAATCGACTTTTTCAGATAGTACTACTCATTTTATTTTGTTTAAGTCTTCTTCTGAAAACTAAGAATTCAGAATTAATAGCGTATGAAGATTTGATTATTCTTCTAGTACTAATGATTATCGTTTCTGTTAAAAAAAGAGTAGTCTGGGCAATTGGGATTATTACATTTTTTGTCGGAATCATAAACATAATAGTAGTAGGTATTAATGCAGCGATGCCAACCGTTTTTCAAATTGGGACTACTGTATTAGAATATTTTGTGCAAGAGGGTGATAACCAATTACTTGGTTTCTTAATATTTTGGTTTCCTCTCTTTTTTTTTATACTTGCAATAATATTTTTCTTATTGAAAAGTACTAGAATAGCTTATGAAATCAGATAATTTTCCATTATACAAGACAGAAAGAAAAGCTGTAAGTGAACATACTTCCTTGAGGTTGCTCCGTGATGGTGTGCCTCAGTGCAGTTATCTTTATAATGCCTGCTAAGCTACAAGCAATTCCTCGATCTATCATAGAGGTGATGATTTTAAGTTGTTATGTAAGCTGAGTAAGAGAAAAATATGGTATGAACTCTCTTCATGAAAGCAAAGAATTGGATTCAACTAATTTTATTGGTATTTCTGCTTGGTTCAGGAGTTATTATCTCTTTAAGAGAGAAGAGACTCTTGGAAAAGTGTAGCTATGAAGAAATGGCACTTGTTGTAAAAAAATATAAAAAGAAAAAGGGCGGCTACTATGTGAGGTATAAATATGAAGTGAATGGGAAGGATTATTATTCTAGTGATCGTTTAACTGATAAAGCAAGTGTTAAGCATGTAGGAGCAGGACAAGAAATTTCAATTACAGTCAGTTGTTCAACTCCCAGTGTTAGTGCTATAAATTATGACTCTTTGGCAAAGCATCTAGAGAGGTTTAACTATTAATCATTAAGCTATTTTTGTGTTAAACTGGATATTTTTTCTTTCGTTATTGTTTTCCAACTTCATTTTCATTAGACCAGATGATAGATATTATGGCAACAGTATTCGAAATTGGAATTATATTATTTCTCCTTTTGATGCTTTATCGTCTAATTTTGTTTAGTAAAGACAAAAGGAGACAAAAAAAATCTCTTAGTTTAGAATTCGGTAAAGAAGAAGTAAGGAAGTATAAATTTTTAATCATATTTGAATTGATAATGTACGCCTTGTGGAGTTTCGTTTTTCTATACTCCGTTTATTCCTTTTCTATACATTGAACATAATTGTACATTACAATCAATACGAATTGTATACGCAGTAAATAGTCTGAGGTCAGTGCAAACAAGTATAACTAGAAGATTAGGTAACGGAGTGCATCAGCGGCATAAAATACAGAAATGAAATACTGAAAATGTTGAAAACTGTAATGGCAATAAATAAAATTCTTTGGAAAAAATACTGTTAGAAGCAATCGTAGTTTTTACTTCCCATTCCAAAATACAAAAAGCCCTGGTACATTTCCAGGGCATGTCAGCTTATCGCTGAGTCAAATACATAGTGATTAGGCTGTAGAACCTTGGGTTCTGCACGTAATTATAGCTAAGTCTTATAAGGAGTACTCAGAGTTTCAGGCGCATTATCTTCGAGTAATATATATGAACCTAAGAGCACTTTAGATCATTTTAAAACGCATCTTGTCCTATTAGACGATACCAGAAATTCTCTCAACATGCTGCTGAAGAGACAATCTTTGCTTAAATTGTGGCTGATTGCACAAATATATGTGATTTTTTATTGAAAAACAAGTTCTGCTTGAATTTTAATTAATTTTTTATTGAATTTATATGCATTCGATGAAGCTTGCAAGCAATATTGTGGTAATAAGGAAGCGGTGGAAAATGAAGCAAGATGAATTTGCAGCATTGTTAGGACTTAACAGAGGAAATATTAGTAATTACGAGCGGGGTGAAAATACACCTGACGTAACTTTTTTGATACAGTTGCAAGATTTGACTGGGATCAATGCTAAAACATTGTGCTATACAGAGGTTTTACCAGAAGAAATTCCAGTTGCTCCATTGTCAAAACCACTTGAAAATCCTCGATCGAATACTGAAATCCATGAACCTCAAAAGAACTATGAGGTGGAAGGTAACTTGTATAACTTTCACGAATTGGTGAAAAGAGTAGAGGAATTGGATCTGAAAACGAAAAATTTAGAAAAAAGGGTTGATAAGTTAAAAGATAAATAATTAGCCATAGCTAACTTCTTTGTAATAATAAATCTTCCAAAGCCTGTTCTAAGCGCTCATATTTAAACTGATATCCTGAATTAATGACTTTTTCAGCACTTACCTTGCTACTATCTAATACGGTATGAGACATTTCTCCCAGTGCTATTTTCATAGCTATTGATGGAACAGGAAGTAAGAGTGCCTTATTGTTATATATTTTTTTAATGTTTTGCATCAAGGTTTTATTCCTGACAGGGTGGGGGGCTACTCCATTGTAGAAACCATCTAAGGTATCATCTTCAATTATATGATGAAAAATGCCTGCTATGTCATCTATGTGAATCCAACTATACCACTGCTGGCCATTACCAAAATAGGTAGCCAAACCAAATTTGAGGGGAAGTATTATTTTTTCTAATGCTCCTCCTTTTGTTGATAGTACAATACCTATACGTACTCCACTAGTCCTGATTCCCAGGTCACTGATTGCTTTTATACTATTTTCCCAGGCAATAGTGCTTTCCGACAAGAATCCTTTTCCTGCATCGCAATGCTCATACATCCATTCATCTCCTCTATTGCCATAATAGCCTATTGCGGAGCTTGATATGAAAGCCTTTGGCTTATAATTCAATTGTTCAAAATATTGTTTGAATAGTAAGTTGCCCTCAACCCTGCTTTTGATAATCGTTTCCTTGCGCGATCGTGTCCAGGGCTTATCTGCAATCCCTGCGCCAGCCAGATTAATGATATGGGATGCCTGAATAATGGCATCCTCTTCAATGACTCCATCATCCAAATTCCATTGATAGGTTTTAAAAGCGGGATTACTTTTGCGAGACCTGCTTAATAAAGCGACCTCGTACCCATGTCTTTTAAGCAATTGTGCAAGCTTATTGCCAATGAGTCCGGTACCTCCTGCTATTAATATATGAGCCATCTATTGTGTATTATTTATACCGAAACAATGAAATTTAGAACTTGTTTAAAAATCGTTTTGAACATTGCTATTAAAGCATGAAAGCGGGTTATTGAGGGCGTTTAAACACGTTCTTACAGAAGGTGGTAGAAAAAAGAAAGGCTTTGGTCTGTTATATTTCAGAAGGAAGGCAAATTGTAAAGAAAATTTCACTATACTTGACAAATCCATTACCTTCATATTAATAAAGCTACTAAGAGTACGTTTATAGAGTAAAGATCAACTTTCTAACATACTCTTAAAAGGGTTTCTTAACCATACACGGATATGAAAAATCTTCCTCTATTTGCAGTTTTACTATTAGCTTTGACCATTTTTTCCGGGTGCCCTGGCTCAACTGATAGTAACTCTGAAATTGATTTCAAACACAAGGACAATGTAGTTTATGCCCGTATTCCTGCCGAACCGGATCGATTAAATCCATGCCTGTCTACCAATTCTTATTCGAGAATGATACACGAGCATGTATTTTTGAGCCTTTTACATTTTGATCCTCAGACTTTAGAGTTATCACCACTGCTGGCTACCTCTCGTCCTCAATTGCAGGAAACAGAAGATGGAATTGCATATCAGTTTGAAATTCATCCGAATGCTGTATGGGAAGATGGGAGCCCTGTCACGGGGCATGACTATGCATTTACAATAAAAGCGATAAAAAACCCTAAAGTAAATGCAGCTCATATACGCTCCTATATTGAATTTATTAGTGGTGTTGATGTTGATCCTGAAAATCCAAAGAAGTTTACGGTTCGCACCAATGGTAAATATATCATTGGAGAGGCTGTTGTAGGAAGCTTACAGCCGATGCCCGCCTATTTTTATGATTCAGAAGGTTATATGAAGGATATTAGTATCGCGCAGTTGTCAGATCGAGAGCAGGTGGCTGCTTTAGCAGATAATAATGAAAACCTTCAGGCTTTTGCCGAAAAATTCAACGGGCAGGAGTTTGCAAGGGAAAAAATATCAGGATGTGGTGCGTATAAATTTGTGAAATGGGAGACAGGCCAACAGGCTATACTGGAAAAGAAAGAAAATTGGTGGGGCGAAGGAATGGATAAGGAATATCCTCTTTTGGAAGCTGAACCTGATAAGTTAGTATTTAAGATTATTCCTGATCAAACAGCTATGTTGGCGGCTTTAAAAGATCAGCAGATAGATGTGGTAAGCCAGGTACCTCCTAAGGATTTTGTGAGTTTGAAGGACAATGAGATGATTCAAAGTTATTATCAACTACACAATCCTTCATTAATGGTTTATTATTATATCGGATTGAATAACAAAAATCCCAAATTAGCAGATAAGAGAGTGCGTCAGGCACTTGCTCACCTGGTAAATGTAGATGAATTAATAGAAACTTTGTTTTATGGCCTGGCAGAGCGTACTGTAGGGCCTTTTCATCCAGCAAAGCCCTATTATCATAAGGGCTTAGCACCTATCGCTTTTAATCCTGAAAAGGCTAGAGCATTACTGGCAGAAGCAGGTTGGGAAGATACCAATGATAATGGTATTGTAGATAAAGAAATTGATGGAGAATTGGTAGAGCTAACCCTTGATTTTAATATCAGTGCGGCAAGTGAATTTTCTAATGCACAGTCCATTATTCTAAAAAATGATGCTAAAAAAGCAGGGATTGAAATTAACATTATTCCCAAAGATTTTGCTGTATTGGTACAAGATACGAAGCGCCGTGACTATGAAATGTATGCAGGAGCCTGGGCTCAAGACCCGATCGTTGATGATCCAAAGCAGTTGTGGCATTCTGAAAGCGATACACCGGATGGAGGCAATAGAGTAAGCTTCAATAATGTAGAAGCAGACAAATTGATTGAAGAGATTAGAGTAACTCTGGATGAAGAAAAAAGAGATAAATTATACAAGCAATTTCAGGCTCTTTTGTACGAAGAGCAACCATATATATTCTTAATTGCCCCAAAGGAACGCATTGCAATTAGTAAAAGATTTGAAGCTGATGTATCTTCGCGTCGTCCTGGCTTTTTCGTAAACACCTTTACAAAAACTGAATACAAACAATAATACTGATGCAAGTTTCCAAAATCCTCCCATTTCTACTACTACTTTCGGCTGCTATCACTTTCAATTCTTGCAAGTCGGATACTAAAGAAAAAGATACTGAAACCGTAGATTTGGGTAGGCCGGCAGATGAGGCGATTCTACACCTGGATGCAGAACCCGACCGCCTGCTGCCAATGCTTACAACAAACAATTATTCCAGAACCGTTTTTAATGGTATCTTTTCTTATCTGCTGACAAGCGATCCTAGTACTGTAGAACTCGTACCTCAATTGGCGAAAGCCAGGCCAGAAGTAAAAGAATTAACAGAAGGGCCTTATGCTGGTGGCATGTCTTATACATTTGAAATTAGAGAAGAAGCGGTATGGGATAATGGGAGCCCCGTTACAGCTGAAGATTTTATTTTCACTTTGAAGGCGGTATTCAACCCTAAAGTGCCGGCACCAGCCTATCGAGTATACCTTTCTTTTATTGATGATATTCAGGTCGATCCTGACAATCCTCGCCGATTTACGGTATTGACCAGCAAAAAATATATCATAGGAGAGGAAGCTATTAGTGCAGCTTTGCCTGTACTACCTGCTTATCACTACGATTCTGATGGCTTGCTGAAGGATATTCCTATTAAAACACTTGCTAATGCTAAAGAAGCAGAACAATTGGCTGAGGAAGATGATCGTTTGCAGCAATTTGCAGATCAGTTTAATAGTCAAAAGTTTAGCCGAGAGCCGGAGGGTATTGTAGGCTCTGGAGCTTATCGTCTGGTAAGCTGGGAAACTGGACAGCGCCTGATTTTGGAAAGAAAAGAAAATTGGTGGGGAGATAAAGTAGAAAATGGTGGAATTGGGGTAATGGCTCATCCTACTAAGCTCATTTTCCGCCCTATCTCTGATAGTAATTCCGCAATTACTACGCTGAAAAATGGAACGATGGATGTGATGGCTAATATTCAGCCAAAACAGTTTATGGAATTGCAGGAAACGGAGTTTGTGGCAGATGAATACAATTTCTATAGCCCTCCATCTTTGGTGAATACTTTTGTGTACCTCAATACACGTATCCCGGCTTTACAAGATAAAAAAGTGCGTCAGGCTCTTGCTTATGCCATTAATGCCAATGAAATTATCGAAACAGCATTTTATGGATTGGCAGAGCGCACCGTTACTCCTGTACATCCCTCTTTTACTTATTATAATAAGGATTTGGAAACAATTTCCTATCAGCCGGAAAAAGCAAGGGCCTTATTAGCAGAAGCCGGCTGGGAAGACAGCAATAACAACGGTATCTTAGATAAAGAAATAGAAGGGCAATTGGTAGAACTAAGTTTGAAGTATAATTATACTGCTGGACGTAGCCTAGCAGAGACCACTGCTTTGTTGATTCAGGAATCTACAAAAGCAGCAGGTTTTGATATTCAACCAGTTCCTCAGGAGTTTACCGTTACACAAGAGGCATTGCAAAGAAGAGATTTTGAATTGGTAGGAGGAGCTAAATTGATTCAGTCAACACCCTGGGAACCCAAGCAGGATTTCCATTCTGATGGAGATGACAGAACAGGTTTTGCAAGCCCTGAAACAGATGCGCTAATTGATCGTATACAAATTACGATTGATGAAAAAGAGCGGAATGAATTGTACAAAGAGTTGCAGGCTGTTATATACGATGAAATGCCATTGGTCTATATAATGGTACCACAAAGTAGAATTATCATTCATAAACGATTTGGAACAGAGGTAACTCCTATTTTCCCAGGTTATGTGCCTCAGTTGTTACAACTCAATGAGAAATAGTATTTTAAACCGAAAACGGACTAATCCCCGGATTGGCCAATAAACCAAGTTTGTAGACCCTATGGTCCAGTATCTGATTAAAAGAATACTCATATTTATTCCTACGCTATTACTGATTTCTCTAATAGCATTTGGCCTTAGTAAAATGGCTCCTGGCGACCCGGTAGAATCCATGCGGACTGAGGTGGAAAGTTCTGTCTTGAATACAGAAAGGGTTTACGAAGAAAAAGCAGAATTTCTAGGGCTTAATAAGCCAGCGTTTTATATATCATTTACGTCAAGGGCTTATCCTGATACGCTGTATAAAATACTGAAAAAGAATCGTAGAGCTACGATCTCAAAACTGGTTGCACAGTATGGTAATTGGCCTCAAATACAGACCTATTACGAGCAAATTAGGCAGGTAGAACTATTGATGGAGCATTTGGAGACCGATACATTGAGAGAGTCATTACGGCAAATCCGCCCATCGCTGAGACAACTTTATCTGTCCTATAGGCATAAGCGAATATCCAGTTTGTTGGAAACAATAGAAAGCAAGGTAGAAACGGATAGCCTGATAATGCACACGAGCTTACCTGGGGCAGTGGAACGCTTAAAGAGAGATTATTTGAATGTAAGAGCAGAATCTACTAAACACCTGCTTTATATACCAGACATCAAATGGTATGGATGGGATAACCAATATCACAATTGGCTCACCAGCTTTCTTATGTTTGATTTTGGTGTTTCTTATTTTGATGGCAGGCCAGTGTCAAGTAGGATGAAAGATGCTTTGTTTTGGACAGTCATTTTAAATTTGCTGGCCATATTCTTTGCCTATTTATTGTCTATCCCTTTGGGGGTACTTTCTGCAATTTGGAAGGATTCTATTTTTGATCGATCTACTACGCTCTTATTATTTATCCTGTACTCTCTACCTAGCTTCTGGATTGCTACTATGCTGGTGGTGTTTTTTACTACACCAGAATATGGTATGGACTGGTTTCCTTCACTAGGTACAGGAGAATTACCACCTGAGGCCCCTTTTCTGGATCGATTTTTTGAAACAGCTACCCATTTAATCTTACCAGTATTTTGTTTGACTTATAGTGCACTGGCTTTTATTTCTCGGCAAGTGAGAGGGGGAATGTTAAATGTAATAAGGCAGGACTATATCAGGACAGCCTGGGCGAAGGGCCTGGGAAGCCGTTCCGTTGTTTGGAATCATGCTTTCCGCAATGCGCTATTTCCAATAATAACGATGTTTGCCTCTATTTTTCCTGCTGTTTTTGCAGGATCGGTAGTAATAGAAGTAATTTTTAATATTCCAGGCATGGGTAAATTGACCGTTGAAGCTATTTTTCAGCGAGATTGGCCGGTTGTGTATACCGTACTTATGCTTTCTGCTACATTAACCATGGTTGGTATTTTGTTGGCAGATATTTTATATGCTCTGGTAGACCCTAGAGTTTCATACAGTATTAAGAAGCGATAATAGATGCTGATAGGAGTAAAAAAAGAAAAAGAATTAGCGGATCAATTGTCCCAGCAGGAGGCTATGGGGCAAAGTTATAGGGATATTGTACGTAAGCAGTTTCGTAAAAATCGGATGGCGGTGTGGTCATTGCGATTATTATATGTGTTGCTTTTCGTAAGCCTTACTTCAGATTTTATAGCTAATGAGAAACCTTTGTATTGCAAGATTGAAGGAGAAACCTACTTTCCTGTTTTAAGGCAATATGCTGTTGATTTGGGATTGAGCACCTGGGAAGCTAAATTTTTTCAAACTAATTGGCATGACCACAAGTATGAAAAAGTAATTTGGGCTCCCATTCCTTATTCTGCCAATACCTTAGATAAGAAAAACACCAATTTCGTTTCTCCTACAGATGATCAGCGAGTACCAAGCAAACGATTTTGGCATTGGCTGGGCACAGACCAGTTGGGACGAGATGTAGCGGCAGGAATGATCAATGGAACTCGTATTGCGATGTTGGTAGGGGTGATTTCTATGTCTATTGCAACCCTGATAGGCATTTTCTTTGGCGCACTAGCTGGTTATTTTGGCGATGATCGTTTTCGAATCACACGTATTAGGCTGATAATGAATGTTGTAGCAATTATTCCAGCTTTGTTTTATGGTTTTATTGCCAGATCTTATCAGTTGGAAGAAGGTACTTTTGGGTGGCAAATGTTGATGGGTATTGGTATTGCCTTGCTATTTTTCATCGCTTTTAACTTAGTAGCTAAATATTTAGAACGTTACCCTAAATTGGGTCAAAAGCTGACATTGCCTATAGATATAATGGTGATGCGCCTGATAGAAACGGTAAGCTCTATCCCTGCATTATTGCTGGTTTTGAGTATAGTAGCCATTATAGAAAAACCTTCTATTTTTTACATCATGGCCATTATTGGCCTAATCCGCTGGACCGGGATTGCACGCTTCATTAGAGCAGAGCTCCTCAAAATCAGAAGCCTTGAATATATAGAAGCAGCGGAAGCACTGGGGTACAGTGAATGGCGTATTATCTTGCGCCATGCCATTCCTAATGCCTTAACTCCGGTACTAATTACCATTGCTTTTGGTATTGCCAGTGCTATCTTGTTAGAAGCATTTTTATCATTCCTTGGGATAGGACTTCCTCCTGCACAAATTACCTGGGGGAAACTGCTCAATTTGGCTCGCTCCCAATTTAGTGCCTGGTGGCTGGCTATATTTCCTGGCCTTGCAATATTTTTTACCGTGACTATCTTTAACCTTCTTGGAGAAGGCCTAACAGATGCATTAGACCCTAGGCTAAAAGGATAAATAAAGGACTAGTTTCTTCTACGTTTCTTTTTTTTATTAAAATCCTTAGGGAATAGCTTAGTATTTCCACGAGAAGTAGGAAGTTCTCCATTTTTTCCTGGTTTGACGTGTGCTGCCTCATTTGCAGGGCAACCTACTTTAGGAGAGCAGGAGGTTGTAGCAAGGCTTAAAGAGCTAGATAAAAGAGCTATTATGGTGAACTTCAAAATGTTTCGCATAGGAGAAAATGTTATTTTGGATTGATCTTTTTTAATGAGGTCTCAAAATTATAATAATTGTAACATACTTCAAAACGCCCGAATCCCTTGAAAATTCTGGCTTCTGACCATTTTTTTTGAAACCAAAAACTTGGTAATGACCTACGAAGGGTATAAATTTGCGGCACATTTAACTAATTAAAACATTCAGAGATGAATAAAGGAGATCTAATTAACAAGGTTGCTGAAAGCGCCAACATTTCTAAGGCTCAGGCTACAGATGCATTGAATGCGGTTTTGGATGGAGTAACTGACGCTCTGAAAGGTGGTGACAAGGTAACTCTGATTGGATTCGGAACCTTCTCCGTATCTCGCCGTGAAGCTCGTAGCGGCCGTAACCCTCAAACCGGTGAAACCATTCAGATTGCAGCGAAGAACGTTGTTAAGTTCAAGCCCGGTAAAGAAATTTCTGAAGCTGTAAACTAATTAGATACAGCTATATACTGATTTAACTATGTCAAAGGGTAATCTGGTTTCCAGGTTGCCCTTTGTTCATCTTTCATTCACCCTATCAAAAAAGCATCTCATGAAATTTGGAACAAAAGTAATTCACGCAGGCATTGAACCCGATCCAGGTACAGGAGCTGTGATGACCCCTATCTACCAAACTTCTACATATGCTCAGGAATCACCTGGGGTACATAAAGGGTTTGAATACGCTCGTACCCAGAATCCTACTCGTGCAGTATTAGAAAAAAATCTTGCAGCACTGGAAGAAGGAACTGCCGCTATCTGCTTTGGTAGTGGGCTTGCTGCTATGGATAGCATCTTCAAATTACTAAAACCAGAAGATGAAGTTATATCAACCAACGACCTGTATGGAGGGGCTTATCGGTTGATGACAAAAATATATGAGCCATTCGGGATCAAATCACATTTTGTAGATCTTAATGACCTGGAGGCGATGGAAGCTAAGATGAATGATCGCACAAAGCTTATCTGGATAGAGACCCCGACCAATCCAATGTTGAAAATAGTGGATATCGAAAAAATATGTTCGATTGCCAAACGCAATAATGTATTGGTATGTGTAGATAATACATTCGCCTCTCCATATTTGCAAACTCCTCTGACGTTAGGAGCTGATCTTGTACTGCACTCTGCTACCAAATACCTGGGAGGCCACTCTGATGTGGTACATGGAGCCGTAATTACCAATAGCCAGGAATTAGCAGATCAATTGTATTTTATCCAGAATGCAGCTGGAGGAGTACCTGGCCCGCAGGACTGCTTTCTGATTTTACGAGGAATAAAGACTTTACATTTAAGGGTAGAACGTTCGTGTGAGAATGCACAAAAAATAGCAACTTTCCTTAAAGGGCACGCAAAGGTTTCAAAAGTATATTATCCCGGTTTTGAGGATCACCCTGGTCATGAAATTGCAAAAAAGCAGATGAAACACTTTGGTGGAATGGTATCTTTTGATTTGCATGAAGATACATTCGAAAGTGCTAAGAAGGTACTGAGTAATACGCATTTGTTTACGTTAGCAGAATCTTTAGGGGGCGTAGAATCACTTATAGGGCATCCAGCATCTATGACACATGCGTCTATTCCAAGAGAAAAACGTTTGGAAGTAGGACTGACGGATTCCCTGATTCGCCTAAGTGTAGGAGTAGAAGATGTGGAAGATTTGATTGCAGATCTTGACAAGGCATTGGGATAAGAGAGTGAATTTTTAAAAACAAAATGTTTTAATTTTGTTTAAAACAAATTATTTGTTTTATATTTGTTCCATACTCTTGACTATAGAACATTTTCTAATGTTCTTTAAATACTCAAAGCTATGGATCAAATCAAACAATACCTACAGCGGAATTGGCTGAAGCTTGGCTTAGTTGCTGTAGTGATATTTATAGCAGTTAAAAAAGACCTGAGTTTTAAGTTACACCTCAATAGTCCTAATCCGGTAGAGCAAATTGAAGGGCCTGCAACACCCGTGCAGCAACCGTCAAAATCTACTAATACAGAGCGATTTAGTGAGAATAAGCAGCAAGAGTCAGTAAGTGATGCTGCTATTGCAAGCTTTGATTTTACACCAGGCACCAGTGGTAGAAAAAAGCTACATGCATATGATCAATTAATACAAATTGAGGTTGCTGTAATACAAAAGTATATCGATCGATTTGACCAGGTTGTAATTAATGAGCGGGAAAAATTTGGTATTCCTTCATCAATTATCCTGGCAAATGCATTGTTACATAGCCAGGCCGGAACAACTAAATGGTCAGCAAAAAATAGTAATAACCATTTTGCGCTGCCATGTACTTCTGACTGGAGAGGAGCCACAAAAAATGATGGTTCGAGCTGTTTAAGGTTATATGAAAATGCCTGGACCAGTTTTAGAGACCATAGCCTTTATATTACGACTGGAGCATTCACGGGTTTAACTAAATACTCCAGTACAGATTATAAGAACTGGGCAAATGGGCTGGAAGCCAACGGCTTTTTAAAAGAGCCAGAATTAGCTAAACAGCTAATACGTACTATCGAAAAGTACGAACTATATCGTTTAGATGATTAGAGTGAAGCATTTGAGTAGAGGCAAGCTGTTAATCTGTCTCTACTCCTTTTAACTCTCTTTTATAATAATCAACACAGGCACCATAAACCCAACCTGTTTCTCCTTTTTCATTTTTTACTTTTACCCAGGGTTCGTCTGTCTCTATTTCACCAAGGTCCAATTTTTGAGTAGTATCTGTTACTTCTCCCATAAAATATAATACATCATGTAGCTCCAGACGATCTACTTTTTTGTACTGCAAACCGGGGCCATTTCGCATATTAAGCCCTTTTACAATAACATATAAAGGAGGATACACGGGTACTGCTGCCTGAGAAGAGGGAGCGGCTTGAGGCTTATCTAGTGGCTTTATGCTAGTGTCTAATGGTTCCATTGCTTTTAAAGAAGCTTCTTCAATAGAATCTAATCTGGCTAATTCAGCAGCTTCTTCTTCTGCCTCTATCTGGTACTGCCGCCTGGTATCATTGCATTTTGAAACTGCCCATAGCAGGAATGCTAAAAATAAAACACCTATTACTAAAATCTCTACTTTCGGTAGCAAGCCTGGTTCTTTGCTCATAACTCAAAATATTTGTTGGTTAAACAAAGCAACAAAAAGTTTGATTAATAAAAAAGGAATAGTAAATTTGTTGAGATCGAAAGATGAATCTCTCTACTCTAAGTCACGCTCCAATTTATCAAAGTTAATAAACGATCAATACTTAGAGCAATAAACAGATGGAAGAAAAGCTTTATCAAATCGCGCTTACCTTAATTCCTCAAGTTGGTCCTATAACAGCCCGCAACCTGATTAGCTACTGTGGCGGTGCTCGAGCTGTATTCGAAAACAGGAAAAAAGCATTGTTGAAAATTCCAGGCATTGGAGAGCAGATGTGTGAATACATTCTTAACAAGCAAGTGCTGGCTGTAGCTGAAAAAGAGTTACAATATGTGCAGGAGAATGGGATAAGTGTTTTATCTTATCTGGATGCAGACTATCCTTCTAGACTTAAGCCATTTCCTGACAGCCCGAGCCTTTTATACTATAAAGGGAAGGCTAGCCTGAATGCTCAACGACATATTGCTATTGTAGGAACTCGTAAGCCAACTCCTCAGGGTATCCGGTTGTGCGAAGACTTGGTGGCAGATCTCAAACCGTATGGCGTTACAATTATTAGTGGACTGGCATATGGGATTGATGTGACAGCCCATAAAAATTGTCTGGTAGAGGGAATTCCAACCATTGGAGTATTGGGGCATGGCTTAAAAGAAATCTATCCACCGCAGCACAAAAAAGTAGCAATGGAGATGATTGAAAAAGGAGGCTTATTAACCGAATACCCCAGTGATATGCGTCCTGATCGAGAACATTTTCCTATGAGGAATCGCATTGTAGCAGCTTTGTGTGATGCGCTGGTAGTGGTGGAAACTCAGCGAAAAGGAGGCTCAATGATTACTGCAGATTTAGCAAATACTTATAATAAAGATGTATTTGCATATCCGGGAAGAATTAAAGATAAAACTTCAGAAGGTTGTAATCTATTGATAAAATCTCATAAAGCAGCTTTAATTGAAAGTGCGTCAGATTTATCTTATATAATGCGATGGGATTTGTTAGATGCGAAGAGAAAGGTACAGCAACAACTCTTTATCGAATTGGATGAACGTGAAAAATTAATTGTAGCTTTACTTGAAAAGGAAGAGTCAGCAAGTATAGATCAGCTAACTAGCAAGGCCAATATTTCTGGTAGCGTCATGGCAGCTATACTTTTGGAGCTAGAATTTAAAGGAGTGATCAAACCACTGCCTGGTAATCGCTATGTTAGAATTTAAAAATCACGACAGAGGAGCTATGAGATTGATATTTTTGTTGCTTTTATTTTTTCCACACCTGACAGGAGGAGAATGCATTGATGAAGTATTAATAGGAAAACCGGCGAAGAATGTAATCATTATAATAGGAGATGGGATGGGACTTTCTCATTATAGCGGCGGGATTTATCAATCTCAAAAACAAGCTGCTATAGAACGATTTACGATGACTGGTTTACATTTACCTGTTGTTAAAGGAGTAGAAAAACCTGACGAGGCAATGAGTGCTACCGCCTTATCATGTGGTATTAATTCACTACCAGGTTATATAGGTTTAAATAAAGATTCTTCGGCTGTTGAGTCCTTGTTTGATTTAGCAGAAGAAAATGGTATGTCTACAGGGATTGTGAGCGATGAGCAATTATTCTATCCTGTGAATGCCGCTTTTTATGCTCATACTGGTACTACTACCATTGAAGACGTTTATCTAGATGCTTATAAGGAATCAGGTGTTGATTTATTTATAGGACAGTCTAATTCAAACTTAGATGAAAAAAATGATTTATATATCAAAGCACTAGAAGTGGACGGAGTCGCAGATGCAAAAGAAATGAGAGCTACTTTAGAAAAATTTGATAATCGATCAGTACTATTTGCAGAAAAAACATTTACTCATAATAGGAGATTTTTGACTTCCTGTACAGATGCTGCAATTCCATTTATGGAGCGTCATGCTAAGGATAATGGTTTTATACTGATAATTAATACTTCTTCGATAACACAGGCAGTAGAAGAGCAGAATATAGAAAAATTGGAAAAAGCTATCAGCGCTTATTTTTCTACCATTAATACCTGCCTGGATTTTGCCAATAGAAATCAGGAAACCCTTGTAATTACAACTTCTGGCTATGAAAAAGGAGGATATGCTATCAATCCAGGCTCAAGGAAAGACTCACTGATAGTCGAATTCTCAACTCGGGCTAATACAACTACTATGGTTCCAGTATTTGCAAAAGGACCAGGTGCTAATGACTTCACAGGAGTATATAATTACAAAGATATTTTTAAAAAGATAAGTACAATTTTAAATCTTCAGGAAGATGATTAGAATATAGATATTTGGACAAAAAATCTATATCCTAATCGATGATATCATAGCATCACTTTTGCTCTTCTCTTATAAATTTGGACAACTCAATACTTGCCTGTTCCATTTCAAACTCATCTTGCTCAATAAGAGCTGCATGACTACGTTTTATGAGGCTTCGCAACATATCCAGGCGTTTCCATCCCTCTGGCCATTGAGGGCTATCTTCAATCGCTTTAAGCTGTTTGAACCACTGACGATGTAGTGATTTTGCCTGCTCTATTGTTCTACTGAGTTTTTCTTTTGTATTGGGCATTATTCCAATATTTGTAGCTTGGCAAATTTTAGCATGATGCGCCTTTGTTGTGGATCACCAGCATCTTTGAAAAAGATAGTAGCTACACGATTTTTAGCACTCCCGTCTATACTAAGTACTTTTCCTTCTCCAAACTTAAGGTGTAATACTTTCATACCTGCCTGAATTTTATCAGAAGGATCAGGCTTAAAATCTTTAGGATCAATTCTTGGAGATTGAGAAGCAGCAACACGACGTTTAAAATTACCCTGTATTTTAGCACCACCAGGAGCCGATGTAAATCCTGAATTAGAGCCAATATTACTTTTAGAACGTATGTGCGCGGTACTTTCCATATGGTGAGAAGGAATTTCTTCCAAAAACCTGCTGGGTTCGTTGTAGCGCATTTGCCCGAATTTGTAACGACTGTTAGCATAACTAATCGTTAAATATTGCTCCGCTCGAGTGATAGCTACATAAAATAAACGTCGTTCTTCATCAATCCCCTCGCGAGTGTCCAGTGACATGAAAGAAGGGAAAAGCTTTTCTTCAAGCCCTACAACAAAAACAGATTTAAATTCAAGGCCTTTAGCTGCGTGGACCGACATCAAAGTTACATAGTCTCCTTCCTTATCGTTTTGGTCCTGATCAGTGAGTAAGGCAATATTTTGAAGATAACTTGCCAGGGTCTTATCCGGTACTGTTTCTACATCTATTACCGTATCTTCCTCAACGAATGATTTAATACCATCTAGCAGGGCATTTACATTTTCCAGGCGCCCCATTCCTTCAACTGTATTATCTTTTTTCAACTCATCAATGATACCTACTTTTCTAGCAATTGAATTAGCCAATTCATAGGCGTTGTCACTTTGTACGCGCTTATTAAAGCTCTTAATCATCGTGACAAAATCATTAATAGAATTTTGAGCTCGTTTACTTAGCTGAGCACTTCCCAAACATTCCCATATCGTTTTTCCAGCATTTGCAGCAACAGCCGCTATCTTGTCAACAGATGTTTTACCAATACCTCTTTTAGGATAATTGATGACCCGGCGCAGTGCCTCATCATCTTTGGGGTTGACGGTCAGGCGCAGATAAGCAATCAGATCTTTTACCTCTTTGCGCTGATAAAATGACAAGCCTCCAAAAATGCGATAGGAGACATTGTATCGCCTCAGATATTCTTCAAAAATCCTTGATTGGGCATTTGTACGGTATAAAATAGCTATATCACTATTCGATAAATGAAAGCGGTTTTTTTGCTCCATTATCGTATCTGCTATCCTTTTACCTTCCTCTCCATCTGTGAGTGCCTTGATGATTTTAATGCGTTGCCCTTCACCTTTGTCAGACCAGATCGTTTTAGGAATTTGGTGCTGGTTATATGTGATAATACTATTAGCCGCCTGCACGATATGATCAGTAGAACGATAATTTTGTTCTAACTTGAATACCTGAATGCCATGATTTTTAAAGTCTTTTTCGAAGTCCAGGATATTTTGAATAGTGGCTCCCCGAAAAGCATAAATACTTTGAGCATCATCTCCTACTACGCAAATATTGCGATGGCTTTGTGGGTACTCTACCAGCTTGCGAACCAGCGAATACTGTAAATGGTTGGTATCCTGAAACTCATCAACAAGGAGGTACTTAAATCTTTGTCTGTACTTATCCAAAACATTATCCGGATTCCTTTGGAAAAGCTCGTATAATCTGTACAGCAAGTCGTCAAAATCCATAGCTCCGGATCGCTTACATCTGGCTGTGTATTTTTGATAAATAGCGTAAATGTAAGGGCGTTTTGACATTCGATCCTGTTCCCTTAATTCCTGGTTCTTTTCGTACAGTTTAGGGGTGATTAGATTACTCTTGGCAGACGAAATACGTGACCGAATAGCATTGGGGTTATAAGTATTCGTGTCCAGATTCATTTCTTTAAGAACAGCTTTGATTACATTAAGACTGTCTTCTGAATCGTATATGGTGAAATTGGATGGATACCCAATTTTTTCGGCTTCTACTCGTAGTATTCTTGCAAAAATAGAGTGGAAAGTGCCTGCCCATACTTTATTAGCTCTTTGTCCAACAACCTTCGCAATTCTTTCCTTCATCTCTCGGGCTGCCTTATTGGTAAAAGTAAGCGCCAATATTTCCCATGGAGCAGTTCCTTGTTCTATCAGGTAAGCAATACGAAAAGTGAGTACACGTGTTTTTCCTGAACCAGGGCCTGCAACTACCAATACAGGGCCATCTGTATTCGTAACAGCCTGTCGTTGTACATCATTTAATTGTTGTAAATAATGATTCATTCAGTTTTATTTTGTTCGTTTTCCAATGCCTCCCAATATTCAACCGCTCTGCGTGTATGTGGTATGCAGATGGAACCACCTACTAAATTGGCAATGGCAAAGACCTCAAATATTTCTTCTTTACTGACACCTTCGTTAAAGCATTTTCCAAGGTGATAGCGTATGCAATCATCACATCTTAATACCATAGAAGCAACCAATCCCAATAACTCTTTTGTTTTACTACTAAGTGCGCCATCTTGATAGGCATTTGTGTCGAGATTGAAAAATCGCTTCAAGACTTTATTATCCTCCGCCAAAATTTTCTCGTTCATTTTGGCTCTGTATTCATTAAATGCATTAACCTGAGACATGGGCGATATTTTTAATAAGTACTTATAGGGGCAAAAGTAGAAAAAAGGTGGGATAATGGAAGGAGAGGAGGTGAATAGTGATTAGTGAAAGGTGATGTCCCGAAGGGTGATGTGGTGATATCGTGATGTAGCTAGGGGGGCATATAGTTATGTGGTGATGTAGATATATAGTCGGAGAGTTATATAGGAATAGACTGTAGTTATATGGTGATGTGGTGATATTGTGAAAGGTAATGTGGTGAATAAATAATTAACGCAAGTTGCGATATTCTTAATTTGAAACCGCAAAATGCCAAAGGCCTGTCTGGGTAAAACGTTTAATATAAAATGTAAAAATGAGGGCAAAGTTTGGCAGTATCTTTTTACATTTTTTATTGCTCCGCTCTACATTTTACATTCAGCATTTACATCGCAACTTGCGTTAATTAAATAGAAGCAGTAGCAGAGGAAGGGCCTGGAGGATTTTCTTGTTGTGCTAATTCAATAGGAAGGGAGACGGTAAAGCAGGAGCCGTTTATACCATCTGAGTTTACAGCAATGGAACCATAGTACTTTTGGACGATTTTTTTACAGAGCCCAAGGCCTATTCCTGTACCTTCGTATTTTTCATTGGTGTGCAAACGAATAAAGAAGTTGAAGATTTTACGATGATATTCAGGATAGATTCCGATACCATTATCTTCGAATGATAGTAGGATTTTATCTTCTTTTTCAGTGTGTTGTATTTTTATAGTAGGAGGCATTGCATCATTATATTTGAGGCCATTTTCTATAATGTTTTGGAATAGAGCTACAAAATCTCCTTTGTTTACTTTTAAAGTAGGAAGGCCTTCGTATAAGATAACAGCATTCTTTTTCTTGATTAAATGTTGGACGTTGGTCAAAACATCTTCAACTACCTGATCAAGTTTAACCAGGTCATAAGATTGATTTTGCTTACTAATTTTTTTGTACTCCAGTATATCATTGATGAGCATATACATTTGCCCTGTACCTTTCTTGGCGTATTTTATATCAACGTTTACAGCTTCAAAATCTTGTCGTTTTAAATGCAATGTGATGAGATCTAAATGACTGCTTATTGTACGTAAAGGAGTTTTTAAATCATGAGAAGCAATGTAGGTAAATTGCTCTAATTCTTCGTTGATCCTGAAAAGGGCATTGTTCTTTTCTTCAAGGTCATTGATCAATTGAGACTTTTGTTCTTCATATTTTCTAATCTCATTCTGATAGAGAAACATCATTAATAGTAATACTATAATGATCATAGCAAAGGTAAGAATCTCATCATAGGGATTAACAGTAGAGTTGATTCCGCTAAACTTTTGTATAGCCCATAGTTTCGATCCAGCGTATAAAGAACAGCTATATAAAAAACTAGCGATCTGTAGCTTTCGCTGTCCTTCATATGAAATAAAAGCACCAAAAGCCAGAGCCGTAAAAATATTAGCTTCACCAAAATTACCCCCTAAAATGATTACATGAAAAGCAATCAAAGCGGGGAAAACAAAAAAACTGATATGCCGGGCTAGCATGTGTTTTCTGTTATAGGCTAATGTTAAAGCAGTAATTTCAAGAACAATATTTGATAAGGTAGTTAGGATGATTTTATGGCCATCAAAAAATACAATGTAAGTAATCAGGGTAAGGATAGAGGTGATGAGGGCTATGAAAATAAGCTGGTTTAGTAATCTTACTTTAATTACTTCCCTCCCCAATGCTGTCTCATCCACACCATTGTTTGTAATCTTACTCCATATTTTACTTAAACTCATACCGGAAATGACCGCTGTATCAGTGTTAATTAGCTGAGAAACACTGATTTGTATTTTATCTTAATGGTCAAAAGTACAAAAAGATTAGGAGAGCATAAGTTTTAAGTGTTCAAATACTGAAAAATGCAAAAGAAGAATGGCTGCGAAGCTTTAATTACTCCGCAGCAGAAAAGGTGTTTTTAAAAATAATCAGCCGGGTTTTCATTTTGACCATTCTTCCGTACTTCATAGTGTAGGTGAGGCCCTGTAGATGCACCACTGCTTCCTACTTCACCAATCTTTTCACCCTTATTAATACGTTGTCCTTCTTTTACTTGAGTCATGGATAATTGAGCATATACGGTTTCATAACCATCTCCGTGATCGATGATGATATGGTTACCGTAGCCAGTAGTTTGCTGTTTGACATTTTTGACAATCCCATCACCTGTAGCCTTGACCGGGGTACCAATAGGAGCCTTAAAATCAACTCCCTTATGCATTTTCATTTCTTTTGAAACCGGATGTTTTCTCATTCCAAAACCACTATTTACAGCATAGCTAATACCTAAAGGGTGTATACTCGGTGGTTCTAGTTGTTGCATCCAGTTGAGGGTTGGAAAATACATCAGCAGGGCCAATGCTGATAAAGCAATGATTTTCATGATACGATTTTTATGGTTTAATAAATGAAAGGTCTCTCGTTGAATAGACTTTAATTCTTCCTCTTCAAAATGATCTATAGCCTGTTCAAAAGCATTTTCAAATGAATTTCCCTGTTGCATTTCGTATTCGATGGAACAACATATATGGTCTAATAATTCTTCACGTAGAGGAAGATAGTCCATTCCTTCTTCCATGAGGAAAGTTTCTATCTGAGTATATTGATTTTCTGATATAGTGCTAATCATTTTACTGTTGAGTATTAGGACGAAGAATGAGATTCATCAGGCGTATAAATGCGTCAAATTCCTGGATTTTGCTCACAGTAGCTTCCTGGCCTTTGGGAGTCAAAGTGTAATATTTTCTGGTCCTTCTACCTATTGGTACCTTTTCAGATTGTAATAAATCTTCTGCTTCCAGTTTATGAAGCATTGGGTATAATGCCCCTTCAGTGAGTTGTAATTCACCAAGGCTTAACTCTTTGACCTTTTGTGTCATTTCGTACCCATACATACGGCCATGCTCACTTAGCAATTTGAGTATGATGGTTTTTAAGGTTCCTTTAAGTAGTTCTTTTGATTGCATAGGACAATTATACATAAGATTCTTATGTAGATAAAAAATCTCCCGTTTTTTAACATTTTTTTTGTGAAAATCCTGCTATTTTGAGCAATAAGAATAGAGACTATTTACAAATAACCTCACAAAAGACTGATCAACATGGCAGAAATGAAAACCAAATTAAATGATGCTGATCCTAGAGCATTTATTGAATCAGTAGAACATAACAAGCGTAGAGAGGATAGCTTAAAGATGCTGGGCCTTATGGAAGAACTTACAGGTGAATCTCCTAAAATGTGGGGAAGTTCTATCATAGGATATGGTTCGTATCACTATAAATATGAAAGTGGAAGAGAGGGAGATTTGTTTATGGTAGGATTTTCTCCTCGTAAACAAAACCTTACTATATATATAATGCCAGGATTTGAACGCTACGAGGAATTAATGGCTCAATTGGGTAAACACAAAACAGGAAAATCCTGCCTATATATCAATAAATTAGAAGATATAGATATACAGGTATTAAAAGTATTAATTACGGAGTCTGTTAATTATATGAGAAATAAATATCACTAAAGGGCAAATAGCTTTACTTGAATTTTACAGAAAATTAGCTATTTGTTAAACCGATTGCTTCGTTTAAGGATAGAGGGGGCTTCTATCTTTGGACTCAAAAAGTGAAAAGAACTGACCAAATTCGCGATTGGGTTTTTCAAAGAGTACACGGTAATAATCTAGTTTACAATACATGTTGGGAAGATCCCCGTTGTGATCGGGAGTTGATGGAGTTTAATGATGAAAGTGAGATAGTGATGATCACCAGTGCTGGATGTAATGCATTAGATTACCTTATAGACCAACCTGCATCTGTTAATTGCATTGATGTCAACCCTCGCCAAAATGCCTTACTACAACTAAAATTAGCTTTTTTTAAATATGCTGGCTTCGAAGACCTGTTTGAAGCCTTCGGTACTGGTAGGCATCATAATTTCCCAAAATTATATAAAGAGCATTTGCGCCCAAATTTGCCTGTGTATGCACAAGATTATTGGGATACTCATTTACATTATTTTAATGGTAGAGGGATCAGAAAAACTTTTTACCATTATGGCACCTCGGGTACTTTTGCCTGGATGGCTAGCCAGTATGTGAAAGCCAACCGGAAACTATACAAAAGGATTCAACAACTCTTTGCTGCTGAGAATCTTCAGGAACAGGCTCAGTATTACTATGAATTGGAAGAGCGCATGTTGAATAATATGGTAGAATGGCTAGTGAATCGCCATTTGGCGCTGTGTTTGGTAGGAGTGCCTCGAAGCCAACAAGAGTTGTTTGTAAATAAGTACGAAAGAGGAGCACTTGGGTTTATTCAGGAATGCTTGCGCAAAGTATTTACTGAAAGGCCAATCCAGGATAATTACTTCTGGCGTTTGTATATGTATGGTGCTTATACCAAGGAATGTTGCCCTTCTTATTTAGAGGAAGATAAGTTTGAACTTATTAAAAGAAAAGCTGATAATGTCCATGTGCATAACAATACTATTGCTGGTTTCTTGAAGGAAAATCCTGGAAAATATTCACATTTTATTCTATTAGATCATCAGGATTGGTTGGCAGCTAATGATCATGATGCTTTGGAGGAAGAGTGGAGGTTGATTCTTGATAATAGTCAGCCAGGTACTCGTATTTTACTTCGTTCGGCAGCATCTGTTGTTGATTTCTTCCCTGATTTTGTACTAGATGCGGTTGAATTTGAACAAAAGAAAACCAAGAGTACTCACGAGCAAGATAGAGTAGGCACTTACGCTAGTGTTTACATGCTGATTGTAAAGTGATCAGTTGATTGATCACTACTTAAGAATATAAAGAAACAACACTATAACTATGGCAGATAAAGCCAGGCAGGATGCTAAGCAACAATTGGATACCATGCAACGCTATTATGCATGGCAGTCGAAAATATACGATGCCACCCGGTGGTCATTTTTATTCGGGAGAAAAAAAATTATTGATATCCTTCCATTTGAAAAAGATGCTACAATAAAAATCCTGGAAATTGGCTGCGGGACAGGCTATAATATTGAGCGGATGGCTCGCCAGTTTCCCAATGCTCAAATTATTGGGCTGGATGCTTCCAGTCATATGATAGATAAAGCTACAATTAATACCAGTGCCTTTTCTGATAGAGTAAACTTGGAGCGCCGCCCTTATTTTTTTGGTGAAAGCCAGTATAGTGAACAGATGGACCTTATATTGTTTTCTTACTCTCTCACTATGATTAATCCCCAATGGCGTGATTTGATTTTACAAGCCAGAAGAGACCTCCGTAAAGGAGGCTATGTGGCAGTCGCAGATTTTTACAACTCCAACTTTCAGTTTTTTAAAAATCATATGGGAAATCATCACGTTAGAATGGATGGGCATCTTGTCCCACTGCTAGAGGCAGAGTTCGAACGACAGGAGTTGATGGTGAAGCCAGCCTATGGTGGAGTATGGCATTATTTCATGTATATAGGAAAAAAGAAGAACTAGGCTCTACTTTTGGATTTCGTAATATAAAGTGAAAATTGCCCTTATGAGGATGGTCTAGCCTGCATTTTTTTACTTTCTTCGCCCTTCATTGATAATTAATTATATGAAGTTTTACCAGAAAATGGTAGAGATTGTAAAAGAACGAAAACTAATGAATCATGGCTAAACTCAACTTTGGAGGTGTCGAAGAAACTGTAGTGACCCGCGATGAATTTCCATTGGAAAAAGCACGTGAAGTATTAAAAAAAGAGACGATTGCTGTAATTGGTTATGGTGTACAAGGGCCAGGCCAGGCACTCAACCTTCGCGAAAACGGCTTCAATGTGATTGTCGGCCAGCGTCAGGAGTCTAAAACCTGGGATAAAGCTATTGCTGATGGCTGGGTACCCAGTGAGACATTATTTCCAATTGAAGAGGCAGTACAAAAAGGTACTATTATTCAGTACTTATTGTCTGATGCTGCTCAAATTGCAGTATGGGATACTATTAAACCTCATTTGACAGCTGGCAAGGCCCTATACTTCTCTCATGGTTTTGGTATAACCTATAAAGAGCGTACAGGCATTATTCCTCCAGAAGATATTGATGTTATCCTGGTAGCGCCTAAGGGTTCTGGTACTAGTCTACGTCGTTTATTCCTGGCAGGAAAAGGCCTAAATTCAAGTTTTGCCATATTTCAGGATGCTACCGGCCGTGCACATGAGCGTGTTGTAGCATTAGGCATCGGGGTTGGCTCCGGCTACCTTTTTGAAACTACTTTCCAAAGAGAAGTATATAGCGACCTTACTGGGGAAAGAGGATCATTGATGGGGGCTATTCAAGGTTTGTTTGCTGCCCAATATGATTGTCTGCGCCGTCATGGACATAGCCCATCTGAAGCATTTAATGAGACAGTTGAGGAACTTACTCAGAGCCTAATGCCGTTAGTAGCTGAAAACGGGATGGACTGGATGTATGCAAACTGCTCTACTACTGCTCAGCGTGGGGCATTAGACTGGTGGAAAAAATTCCGCGATGCAGTTGCTCCTGTTTTTGACGAATTGTACGAGAGCGTTGCAGCTGGTAAAGAGGCTCAACGTTCTATTGATTCTAACAGTCAGTCTGATTATCGCAAAAAGCTGGAAGATGAATTGGCTCAACTTCGCAATAGTGAAATGTGGAAAGCAGGTCGTACTGTTAGAGGGCTTCGCCCGGAAGCGAATAAATAGTCAGTGTTCAGTGAGCAGTTGGCAGTAGTCAGTTTTCTCGTTGGTAGTAAGCAGTGTTCAGTAAGCAGTTTTCCAGCAAACTGCTTTTAAATTGACTATTGGCGGTATACCATGCAAAAATACTGCCCACTGCTCACTATAATACTGCCTACTGCAGAACTGAACACTGAATTGAAATAACGCGCAAAATCTCTTGAAATGGGTAGGACAGATTTTTCCAGCTTATTGGCTTATCAGAAAGCTTTCGATTTGGCAATGCAGATTTTTGAGCTGACAAAGAAATTTCCTACAGAAGAAAAGTATTCTTTGACGGATCAAATAAGGAGAGCATCACGTTCAGTATGTGCTCAGATAGCAGAGGGATATAGAAAACGTATTTATCCAAAACATTTTATTAGTAAACTATCTGATGGTGATGCTGAAAACTCTGAAGTACAGGTTTGGTTAGAGTTTAGTCTTAAATGTGGTTATATAGATGAGACTACTTATAATGAGTTATTAGAAAAATCATTAGAAGTAGGAAGGTTAATAGGGTACATGATGGCAAACCCAGATAAATTTCAATAATTTTATCAATTTTTATCCCATCCACAATACCGCAAACTGAACACTAAACACTGATTACTGATTACTGCCTGCTGAACACTGAACACTGATTACTGCCTGCTGAACACTGAATACTGCCTGCTGAATACTGAAAAACTGCCAACTGAACACTGATTACTGCCTGCTGAACACTGATTACTGCCTGCTGAACACTGAATACTGAAAAACTGCTTGCTGAACACTGATTACTGATTACTGCTTGCTGAACACTGAAAAACTGCCAACTGAACACTGATTACTGATTACTGCTTGCTGAACACTGAACACTGAAAAACTGCCAACTGCATACTGAACACTGATTACTGCCTGCTGAACACTGAGTACTGATTACTGCCAACTGAACACTGAAAAACAAAAACAATGAATTCCTCTAAACAACGAACCACACTGGCATCTGTAGAAGATATATTTCAGGCCAAAGTACGTCTTCAGGGAATAGCTGAAATTACTCCATTGACATTTAACTATCGGTTGTCAGAGTTATACGACTGCAATCTCAAATTGAAACGAGAAGATATGCAGGTGGTTCGTTCGTATAAGATCAGGGGAGCCTACAACAAAATGTCTTCAGTACCTAAAGGAGATTTAGGAAATGGGGTAGTTTGTGCAAGTGCCGGAAATCATGCACAGGGCGTTGCTTTTGCATGCCAGCAAATGAAGGTAAAGGGTAAAATATATATGCCAAGTGTGACTCCTCAGCAAAAAGTTAAAAAGGTAAAACGCTTTGGCAAAGAATTTATAGAAATAGTACTTGTTGGAGATACTTTTGATGATGCTTATGCTGAGGCGAAGCAAGATGCTGTGACCAATTCTAAACTGTTTGTTCATCCTTTTGATGATCTTAAGGTCATAGAGGGACAAGGAACTGTAGGGCTTGAAATTTTGGAGAGCGCCGGCCACGAAATAGATTATATTTTTGTGCCTATTGGAGGAGGAGGGCTTGCATCGGGCCTGGGCAGTTGTTTTCAACAATTGAGCCCTAAAACACGCATCATAGGTGTTGAGCCCAAAGGAGCACCTGCTATGTATGAATCTTTAAAAACAGGAGAGCCCATAACACTTAACCATATAGATAGTTTTGTAGATGGCGCTGCTGTAAAAAGGGTAGGAGAACACACTTTTCGCATTGCACAGGAAGTTTTGGATGATATAGTACTGGTACCAGAAGGGAAAGTGTGTAGTACTATACTTCAGCTTTATAATGAAGAAGGGATTGTTGTAGAACCTGCTGGAGCACTGACGGTTGCTGCTCTTGACTTTTATAAAGACCAAATCAAAGGAAAGAAGGTCGTATGTGTTTTAAGTGGAAGTAATAATGATATAACGCGTACAGAAGAGATAAAAGAACGATCTCTGCTTTATGAAGAGCTTAAGCATTATTTTGTAATTCGTTTCCCTCAGCGTGCTGGAGCTTTGAGGGATTTCCTCAACTACATATTAGGGCCTGATGATGACATTACACATTTTGAGTATACAAAAAAACATAATCGCGAGTCAGGGCCGGCACTAGTAGGTATTCAGGTACAAAGAAAGGAAGATTACCAGGGGCTTATAGATCGCATGGAAGAACATAAAATCAACTACCAAACACTCAACGATAGTAAGATGCTTTTTGATTTATTGGTGTAGCCCTGTGTCATGTAATGTACCATCATCTAGGATATTTAGCAGTAGAGCGACATTTGTTAAGTAGTTCATAACTGAACTTTTCATCATTATTCATATTCTGTTAATTTTAGTGAAAACAAAATTGGACAAATTATGAATAAAATGCTCCCCTGGTTGATATTACCACTCCTGGTAATAGTTTCATGTACACATAAACAACAAATTCAAATTCCGGTAGAACATAAAAAAAGTGGCGCTGCCAAAGCAATGGAAGAGTGGGCCATGGCGCGTTCCTATCCTGATGGGCGTATTCAAATGGGTAAACTATATAAAGCATTTGAAGCACAACAAGACGCCTTCAATTCAAGAAATAATACTGCCGAATGGGACGCACTAGGCCCCAAAAATATAGGCGGGCGTACTTTGTGTGTCGCTTTTCATCCTACCAATTCTAATATCCAGTATATAGGTTCTGCCAGTGGTGGACTTTGGAAAACAACTACTGCAGGAGTTGGAGTAGATGCCTGGGAGAGGGTGCCAATTGGTTATCCCGTTCTTGGTGTAAGTTCTATTGCAATCAATCCTTATGACCCAGATGAAATGTATATTGGTACAGGTGAAGTCTATAATTATACTATTGCTCAGCCTGGTGTAGCCAATCGTCTTACGCGTGGCTCTTATGGTATGGGGTTATTAAAGACAACGGATGGTGGACAAAGCTGGGAAAAAACAATTGATTGGAGCTATAGTGATATGAAGGGCGTATGGGATATTATCATCAATCCTGAAAATACAAATACCGTACTGGTGACTACTACCGAAGGTATTTACCGTACATATAATGCGGGTCAGGATTGGGAGTTAGTACACGACTTTCCTATGGGAGTCGATTTGGAAATGCACCCTAATGACACGTCAATTGTCTATGCTTCTCATGGCAATTTGTTAAGCCCTCAGGCGGGGATATTCCGATCTGAAAATGGAGGCAGTTCTTTTGAGCCGGTACAGGGTTTACCAAATGATTATACCGGAAAATCACTGATTTCTATCAGCCAATCCAATCCAGATGTGATTTATATCTCCATGGCGGAAGCTTTAGAAGGCAGGGCTTTGTACAAATCCATTGATGCTGGTGATAGCTGGCAGATTATTAATGATGCAAATATTCCTTCCTATCAGGGATGGTTTGCTCATGATGTTGCTATCAAACCAGATGATCCGGATAATGTCATTTGGGCAGGTATCGAAACTTATAAATCTACAAATGGAGGAGCTGATTTCTTCAAAAAATCATTTTGGAGTGCATGGTATTTTGGTGATGTCCCTGTAGGAGGGCCTGAAGGGCCAGGCCATTATGCACATGCAGATATACATGCGATTTATTATGCTCCTTTTGATCCAAACACCATTTATATGGCTACTGATGGAGGAATATTTGTATCTGTAGATAATGGTGAAAGTTGGGAAGGTAGAAATGGAGGGTATCAGACACAGCAGTTCTATGCTCGTTTCTCTAGCTCCGCTACAGACCCTAATTTAGCGATTGGAGGCTTGCAGGATAATGCCACTGCCATCTATCGTGGAGATGACTCATGGGTACGGGTGATAGGAGGAGATGGTATGTGTACCGCTATTCATCCTACAAACCCGGATATTATATATGCATCCTATCAAAACTTAAACGTACGTCGTTCTACAGATGGAGGAGAAGCTTTTTTTTCGGTAAATATTACCTCAGCTAATTCTCAGCAACGAAATTTTAATGGTCCTTTCATGATCAGTCCACATGATGCAAATGTAATATATGCAGGTGCACAAAGTCTACATCGTTCTTTAGATGGTGGCGATAGTTGGTCTTCTACATCATCTAGCTATGTAGATACGCAGAATGGAAATCCAATTTTAAATATTGCAGTATCAGAAGCAAACCCATTAAAAATTCTGGTAGCTACTTCTACTTTATTGGGAGGCTCTCCTGGCGTTTTCTTTTCAGAAAATGGAGGTCAAAACTGGACTAAAATGCAGGGGTTGCCAGATCGGGTTGCTATGGAGATGGCTTTTCATCCTACTTCCGCGGATACAGCATATGTTGTTTTCTCAGGATTTAATACGCAACACTTGTATAGAACTTCAAATGGAGGAGCTAATTGGGAAGCAATAGGAGAGGGTTTACCTGATGTACCGGCCAATACAATTATCATTGACCCTGTTGTACCAACAGATATCTATGTAGGTACAGACCTGGGGATATACGCGTCCTTTGATGGTGGTCAAAATTTTGAATTGTATTCAGAGGACATAGCAGCAGCAGTAATGGCTATGCATCTTAGTATATCACCAGTCAACCGAAAATTGAGAATAGCAACTCATGGTTTAGGAGTATATGAAACAGATTTGAGAGACCCAATAATGGTTAATGTGGATGAGCAGGAAAATAATTTACTCCGCTTGAGAGTATATCCTAATCCAGCATCAGCATATACAGACATAGCATATGAATTGCCGCAGGCAGCTCGAGTACAATTAGTTTTGAAAGATGTTAGAGGAAAAGTGATGAAAAACATTAACATACAGGGAGTAACAGGAAAAAACCAAGAAAGGCTGGCATTGGATAATTTGCCGAGTGGTCATTATTACCTAACAATGACTGGAAAAGGGCTTTCTGATGGGCATACTTTCCAACAAACTGTTCAGGTAGTTAAAAACTAATTTTCTATCTATTTTTATAGTGAATGATTTAGGGGAAAGGGAGACGATTCTGCATATCGTTGACAGAAAAGGCATTTTCCCCTAATTCATTTTTATAGAACACAGACCAATAATGAATTCAATTAAACTTGGCGTTATCGTATTATTAGTAGGCATTCTTATCGTAGCTTTTAGTGATGTGATAGCAGAAGGTTTGTTGGGTTTTAAACGGAACTTTGGAGAAGAACCATTTAGCATGAAGCTTTTCAGAGGAGGACTATTGATTTCATCGCTAGGAGCAGTGCTAATGCTATGGGGAGCAGTTAAAAATAGAAAAGCGGGCTAGTGCAAATTTAAGTTCAAACTCAAGTGTCAAATGCAAGTCCAAACCTGCCTGAGCGACGTACCCAGTTTGATTCAAAAATACTTTGCTACGCTTGCGTTTTGAACTTGCGCTTGAGTTTGAACTTGCACTTGCACTTATTTTACCCCTTGACCTGATCCAGTTTATTTTCCAAAAAGCGATAAATATCTACCTGAGCCCTGATAGGGGTCTCCCCTTCGACTTTATAGGGATTTGTCTGGCTTACATTAATATAGCGAGCTTTTTGATTATCATTGAGTTGAAGGTCTATGATATGTCGTAATTCTTTACGAATATTAGGATCATAAATAGGCATGACTACTTCAACCCGACGGTCAAGGTTGCGAGTCATCCAATCTGCGGATGCAGTGTAAATGATTTCATCCCCTCCATTACCAAAAATGTATACCCTCGCATGTTCGAGGAATCGATCTACGATACTGGTTACCGTAATGTTTTCACTTAGGCCTTCAATACCTGGTACTAAAGAACAAATCCCTCTAACAATCAATTGAATGTTGACTCCTGCCTGGCTTGCTTCGTATAAATGATCAACCATTTTGGGGTCCTCAAGGCTATTCATTTTGAGAATCATATAGGCATTTTCTCCTCGTTTAGCTCTTTCAATTTCCTTATTTATTAAGCCAACAAAACCATCGCGAGTCGTAAATGGAGAAACCAGAAGGTGTTTACATTTCGGAATAATCACTTTCCGTTCTAGCAACGAAAAAACAACGGCTACTTCATCTGTCAACCTGGGGTCGGCTGTAAGTAAGGCATGATCACAGTATAGTTTTGCAGTTTTTTCATTGAAGTTGCCGGTACCTAAATAAGCATAATTTCTCAACTCATCTCCTTCCTTTCTTTGGATCAGAAGTAATTTGGTATGTACTTTAATACCAGGGTAGCTATAAAAAACCTTTGCACCAGCTTCCTTTAGCTGGTCTCCCCAATATAGATTGGAGGCTTCATCAAAACGAGCTTTTGCTTCGATAAATGCAGTAACCTTTTTACCTTTTTTTAAAGCTTCAAGTAATGCAGTTACAATTGCTGATTTTGAAGCAACCCTGTATAAGGTAATTTTTAGGTGTTCTACCGCATCATCTTCTACCGCTTGCTGAATAAACTGTGGTACATAGTCGTATTTCTGATATGGGAAATGCAACATAATATCCTGCTGCTGGAGAGTTGGGATAATGGCTTGTGCGGTTTCAAGTACAGGATGGGGGAGTGGAGGTTGAGGAGGATTGACCAAATGAGCAGCTCCATCTGGTATCGGGAAACTAAAGAAATCATTAAAGTTGTGATAGCGAGCTCCTGGAATCAAATCATTTTTGTTGAGCTCCAGGCTTTTCTTCAATCGATTGCGTACTTCCTCAGGCATGCATTGATCATATAAAAAACGAGTTGGTAGGCCTACATTACGTTCATCCAGGCTATTGCGAATTTTTTCCACTAAATCGCCAGAATACTCATCTTCAATATATAATTCAGCATCTCTGGAAACCTTAATAGCATAGGCATCTTTGATAGGCTGCCCCAAAAGCCCCTCCAGGTTGTACCGAATCACATCATCAAGGAAGGTGACAAAGAAGCCATTATCTGTGCCAGGCAACTCTATGAAACGCGGCAGGCTATCCGTAGGAATTTCCACAATGGCTAGTACGTCATTATCATTTGCTAACTCAATGATAAAATAAAGGCCTTTGTTTTTTAGAAAAGGAGGTTCACCTTCCAAATGCAGATAAGTAGGGTGAAGGTGAGGGTAAACTTTCTCAAAGAAATATTTTTTTACGAAATCAGCTTGCTTCTCCGTATAATCGGTGTTCTGCAACAAGTGAATGTTTTCTTGAGTAAGAGCAGGCAAGATGACTTCTCGGAAAGTTGCTCCAAACTGTTCTTGTTGTTTTTGGACAACTCTACGAATTGTTTTAAGTTGCTTTTTAGGCTTAACGACAAGGTCCAATTCTTTACGTGTCTTTTTCTTAAGATCTTTAAAACTCCTAAGGGAGGCGACTCTAACCCTAAAAAATTCATCTAGGTTAGAGCTATAAATTGCCAGGAATTTGATTCTTTCATAGAGTGGGACACTTGTATCCATTGCCTCTTGTAATACGCGGTGGTTGAAATACAACCAGCTTACATCTCTTTTGATATACTTGTCTTGATCCATTTATAATTGTTGAGTCGCTTTTGTCAATAATACATTAATATCATGACACTTCTGATACAAAGCAATCCGAAAAATAGAGCAATCTGGAGGAGCATGCTATATTTTTTATGTTAAGCTTATATTAATAGTGATAAGTGATGAAAGGCTTATTGATAAGTATTATGAGCATTCTTAATAAAAAGATTTCAATACTGTGGTGAAAATTATTGCATGTAAATTAAAACTTAACATAGTATAAAGCAAAAGTTAAAACACATATTGTATTTTAGCCATTGCTAAACACATTCATACTTTACACTTAACCACTGGTTATGAAATTTTTTAACAAAACACTAGCCTTGGCATTTTTTGTGCTACTGGCTTGTCTTCCTATTGCACATGCACAGGTCACTACATCTACCCTGAAAGGTAGAATTGTAGATGAAAATGGCGCTCCAATTGTAGCTGCTACCGTTGTCGCAGTTCACAATCCCTCAGGAGCTCAGTATGGGATCACGACTAATGAGGATGGGCGTTTTACCTTGCCCAATCTAAGAGTTGGTGGTCCTTACACAATTACTGCTTCTTTTATCGGTTATACAGAACAAACAGAAGATGGGATTTATCTGTCGCTTGGTCAAACGGCCAATCTGGGATTTACGCTTATCTCTGGTGTTGAATTGGAGGAGATCGTTGTAATAGCGGTTGATGATCCCAATATCAATAAGGATCGAACAGGTGCGGCTACTTTCGTAGGTGATACGGAATTGCGTCGTCTTCCTACCATTAGCCGTTCTGCTTCAGATTATACCCGTTTGAATCCAGCTTCTGATGGGAATAGTTTTGGGGGGCGCAATGATCAGTTTAACAATTTTAGCCTGGATGGCTCTATTTTTAATAATCCATTTGGACTGGATGCTGCAACTCCTGGTGGACAGACAGACGCACAGCCTATTTCTTTGGATGCAATAGATCAAATTCAGGTAAACCTGGCTCCTTATGATGTAACACAGGCTGGTTTTACAGGTGCAGCAGTGAATGCTGTGACCAAGAGTGGTACTAATAAATTTAGTGGTACCGTATTTGGATTTTACCGTAATCAGGATATGACGGGATCAAAAGTTGAAGGCGAAGATATTTTCGTACCAGACCTGAATCAAGTACAAGCTGGTTTTAGTATTGGCGGGCCAATCATTAAAAACAAACTGTTCTTCTTTGCCAATGCAGAAATCGAACGTAGGGAAGATCTTGGTTCTAATTTCCTGGCACGTCGCCCCGGTTTGACAGGTGAGCAGGTATCTCGTGTAGATGCTGCTGATTTAGATGCAATTTCTACCGCACTTTTTGATCGGTATGGCTACGAAACTGGCCCTTATGAAAACTTCCTATTCGCTCAGGAAAACCTAAAAGGTATCGTTAAGTTAGATTGGAATATTGGACAAAACCAGACCTTAACAGCCACTTACAACTTCCTGGATGCTAGTAAAGAAAAGCCTGCTCACCCACTTGCTTTGGGTAGAAGAGGCCCTGATGCAACTACTTTACAATTTAGAAACGCAGGTTACCAAATCAATAACGTTATTCATTCAGGAATTGTAGAACATCGCGTAATGTTTGGTGATAAAGTATCTAATAAATTGCAGGTGGGATATACTGCATTCCGTGATTCTCGTGATCCTTTCAGTACTCCATTCCCTTCGATTATTATCCAGGAGAGTGGAACGAACTATATTGTTGCGGGCCATGAACCGTTCTCTATCAATAACAATCTGGATCAGGATGTATATCAGGTAACAAACAACCTGAATATCTTTCTGAAAAAGCACACATTGACGATAGGTGCTAGTTTAGAGCGTTTTGAATTCGACAATAGCTTCAATCTGGGAGCTTATGCTGGTGCTTTTGGAGGTATTCCCGGAGCAGGCAGTGTACAAACGTTTTTGGATAGCCTGAATGCAGGAGTCTTGGATCCTTTAGTTTCTGGTGCTGATGAAACTTTTAAAACACTGAGTGGCAGTGGCGAAGGGTATCAGGATACTGGTTGGGCACTTGCCGAGACAAATGTAGGTCAATTTGCAGTTTACTTACAGGATGAAATAGATCTGACAGATCGTTTCAAATTGACAGTAGGCTTGCGTATGGATATGCCATTGTACTTTGATACTCCGACCAAAATTCAGGAAAATATTGACCGCAACTGCTGTTATGATCCGAGTATCGTTTATCACGATGAAGATGGTAATGAGATTACCTTTGATCATACCGTATTACCAGAAGAAACACCACTTATCTCTCCACGAGTTGGTTTTAACTATGATATTAAAGGAGATCAGACCACTATTTTAAGAGGTGGCTCTGGCTTATTCACCGGGCGATTCCCATTCGTATGGGTAGGCAACCAGGTAGCAAATCCTAATTTCTGGTTTTACACGGTAACACATCCAGACTTTAAATTTCCACAGGTATGGAGATCAAACTTAGGCCTGGATCAGGTTTTGGGCAAAGGATGGAACTTCTCTGCTGATTTGATATATACAGAGGATATCAATGGTATGATGGTACGTAATTATGGATTAAAACCTCCTACTGGTAATTTAGAAGGAGTTGATTTACGGCCTGTATATACAGCTGCTGATCGTGGCAATAATGCTTATGTATTCACCAATACAGACATTGGTTACAGCTTCAATGCTACTTTCCAGATTCGCCGTCAATGGGATAATGGATGGTTTGCAAGTCTTGGTTATAACTTCCTGGATGCAAAAGATGCGAGCTCTATTGAAGCAGAAATCTCAAGTGATGCCTATGAACGCAATCCAGCTAGCGGCCACGTAAATAAGGCTCGTTTGACACCGTCTTTATATGGTAATCGCCATCGTTTTGTTGGTTCTGCTCACCGCAAATTTGAGTATGGTGGCAACTGGGCAACTACCATCGCTGCATTCTTCCAATATGCACAAGGAGGACGCTTTACTTACACTTACTCAGGGGATATCAATAATGATGGCTCTGGCTTGAATGACCTGATTTACATTCCTACTTCTGGTGAGTTATCACAAATGCTATTCGAAGGAGATGCAGAAGCACAAAGAGCACAACGCGTCGCATTGAACAATTTCATTGAGCAGGATGACTATCTAAGTGCTAATCGTGGTTCTTATGCTGAGAAATATGATATCCTGAGCCCATGGTATAGCAATTGGGATGTTCGTTTGCTACAAGACTATATCTTACCTAATGCTAACATCATTCAGCTAAGTGTAGATGTGCTGAACATTGGCAACTTGATAAATAGTGACTGGGGTGTAAGACAGTTACCTACAAATACCCAGCCTATAGGTGTAGCAGTACTTGAAGATGGCACTCCTGTATACAGCTTTGATACCTCATTGACTGATACATTTACAAATGACTTCAGCTTGTTGTCTCGCTGGCAGCTACAGCTTGGACTTCGCTACATTTTCTAGTGAGTATCTGTAGATACAGGTATTAAAATAAAAAGAGAGGGAGTACTAGCAATAGTATTCCCTCTCTAATATGGGCAAATATAGAGCTATCTACTATTCATCTTTTCCACCTGGACAAAAAGTAGGACAAGGCTGCGTAAAATCAAAATAAACAAATTCATCCCCAGAATTTCTGCTTTCAATAATTCCTGTATTGGAACTCACTTTGAAGATTAAACTGGCATTGCCATCCTTTATACCAATATTTGCCCATACATTCATACCTTCTCCCATTTCCCGGACCATAGCTTCGAACTCACAACTGGGTATTTGAAAGCCTTTTACCTTTGGCAGATTGAGAGCAGGGGTGCCAGGAGAAGAATCGTCAATTTGAATCTTTTCAAGATAGTTTTGATAATCAGCTATGTAAGACGCTGCTTTTTCGGGGGTTAGCATATAATGATCAAAATTTCCAGAACAATCTACCCCATCAAATGGCAATAATCCACAGGCTGGTGGGCAGGGATTAGCAAAATCAAAGAAAGTCCAGTTATTATCCTCGTCTTTAGGGTTTTTAACCTTAAAAATAAGTGTAGGCAGTTGTTCTTTGATACCAATGAATGCCCATGCTTCTAGTCCAGGCCCAAACTTTCGAACCATCGTTTCGATTTCACAGCTAGGAATCCTGAATCCTGAAAATTTAGGAATATCAAGTGCCGGGATACCAGGGGCAGAATTATCAATCGCAATTTTATTCAGGTAGGTTTTATATAAAGACATGTATTGCTCTGCATCTTCTGTTTGCAACTTGTAGTGATCATAATTGCCTTCACAATCTATTTTTTCCGGTTCTGGAATGGCAATAGATGAAGGATTATCCTCGCACGAAATAGAAAAAAGCATTAGAAGTGCAAGGGCAGGGAATAGCAAAGACATTCTGCTAGTAATTGGAGATTTCATAATTAAGAGGATTTCTAGGTTAATAAAGTTTAACACCAAAAAAATATTATGAAAATTCCAAATGCACGACCCCAGCTTCCCAAATGCATGCTTTGCGTATATGAGAATAGCTTGTGAATTACCGAACGATAAACTTTAATTATTTTTACTATCTATCACCTCATTTTCTGTGCTTACCCAGGGAACAAACTTTGATTCATAAAAATTGATACCCATTGCTTCAAAACGATCCTTTTGTTTACCTAGTCGTACTTTGTATTCATCCCAGTTTCTATCAGAAGTAGCTGTCCAGCCAATTTCAGCATAGCCTGGCAAACGAGGGAAAACCATATATTCAAGCTCATCCATATTGGTAATGGTTTCAGTCCAGAGCGGAGCTTCAATGCCTATAATGTTTTCCTTTCCTATTCCTTCTACCATAGATTCTAAATCCCATATATAAGCGCTATCTATTTCTATGTATGCTGCCCAGTGTAATCCAAGGTGGGTGGTGCTATCGTATTGCATGTCCATATAAGCTTTATGAGCAGGAGACATCAATACCTTTGCACCTTGCTGTACGGCTTTTTGAGCATTATCGGCAACAGCCCAGTAATGAGCAATAGAACTAGACTCTAAAGAGGCCTCTGCGACTTCATCCCAGCCCATTACAAGTTTGCCATGAGCATGGACGATATTTTGCACCCTATTAATGAATTGGATATAATCATCTTTAGCAGTTACATGTGATTCGTCACCTCCAATATGTATATAAGGGCCTGGGGTTAGAGCTGCAAGCTCCCGGATTACATCATCTACAAATTGATAAACGATCTCTTTATCTGTACATAGGGTACTGAAACCTACTTTAGTACCAGTGTATAATTCAGGTGTTTTACCATTACAGTTTAGCTCTGGATAGGAAGCAAGCGCTGCATTGGTATGGCCAGGCATGTCAATTTCTGGTACAATATTGATAAAGCGATCTTGTGCATACTGAACAATCTCAGCATACTCTTCTTGTGTATAAAATCCGCCTTTTCCTCCACCTACTTCTGTACTACCACCATGAGTAGTTAGATTCGGCCATGATTTGATTTCAATACGCCAACCTTGATCATCAGAAAGATGCAAGTGCAGATAATTCATCTTATAATATGCGAGTAAATCGATAAAGCGTTTTACATCCTCAACAGGAAAAAAATGACGAGATACATCTAACATGGCACTGCGGTAAGCATAATCTGGATGATCAAGGATGGTGCCGGTAGCAATTTTCCAGGGACCAGCTTGAAGAGTATTTTCTTCAATACGGCCAGGAAATAATTGACAAATTGTTTGTATGCCTCGAAAAAGGCCAACTACTTGTGTAGCTGTAAGCTTAATTCCTTTTTCAGTAATGCTAAGTTCGTAAGCTTCTTCTTCCGCTTCTTCAATTTCATTAGAAAGAGACAAGTAAATATTACCACTTGCTGGTATCTTTTCAGATGGGAGCACTTCTAAAGGAAAACCAGTTGCAGGCCTAAGCCGATTGGCAATGTATTGCCCTATTTTTAATAACTCCTCGGATCCTTCTTGAACGTATATGATTGCATCTGCTGTTAGCTCAAAAGAACTTCCCGTGGCTGTTAGTGAATCAGGCTTGGGAATGAGGCTAGCTGCCGCTAAATCCATGGGGGTTGGTTCTTCCATATTGCAGGAAGTGTAAATTAACAGGATGGCAATCATTGTAACTAAGGGAGCAATAGGAAAACTTTTTTTCTGCATCATTGTCTTTCGTCTTGTTCATATTGACCTGTTCCGAAATGGATCAAGTTGCTTGGTTTTCAAGCTCTAAGAGATGCTAAACTAGAAAAAAAGTAAATGATGGGCAAACCAGAACTCGCTCATGTTCATTTGGCAATTCAAACATTATTAATCTTCCTCCGTTTTCCTTTGTCCAATGTAACTGAAAAGCAAAGCCAGGATATTACTTTTCACCAATCACCAATCACCAATCACCAATCACCAATCACCAATCACCAATCACCAATCACCAATCACCCTTCGCCCTTCGCCCGACGGAGCTGATAAGCGTAGTTGGGACATCACCACATCATTTGCTCACCCATTGAAACCCCTGCATTTCCCAGGTGCCCCTTGGCTGGAATTGGGCAAATCGGAAGCGGAGTACTTTGTTTTCATAGCGGAGATCATAGCTTTCTAAATTGAGATCTTGTCCTATAGTGCGCTGTTCGCTAATTTGATAATTGATGAAATTACCTAATTGCTGGATTTGACCATTTAGCTTTTGTCGTATGTATTGTACCATTTCTACAGGAGAACTGATACCACCAGCAAATTCCATGGCAAGTTGAGAAAGTTCTACGTTTATTTTTAATGTTTTCATGATTTAAGGGTTTTATAATTTAATCCCTTTTTTTATAAAGATGTTACCTATTTTACATACGGAAAAACAGAAATACATGGATTAGATAAAATGAAGGTTGAATTGAGCTTTTTGATGTGTGAATAGAAAGAGCGTGATTTTTTATTCTCTTGCAGAAAAAAAATTAAAATTTTAACACTTCGACCATAATAATGAGAAATATGCTTCGTTTTTGATCTGTATTTATCGCAAATACAGTATAAATATCGACGATAAGGTGCTTAAATGCACGCTAATTATATCAAAGAATTATAACTGGGGTTTAGTTTTTTAGGAGTGTAGCGGAGTTTTCTGCTACACTTTCTTTTTTTTTATTCTCAGTGTTTTTCTAACTTCCGCCCTAAATCAGCCAGATATTGCCAAATGCACATTAAACCATTTCGGGCGGTTATTCCCCGCCTGGATTACATTACAGCGATTGATTCTTTCTTTAATGCGATTAAAGAAGAATATAATGATTACCATGTGAGTGGTTTTTTTAAAGCTGCCGATAGAGAAGCGCTCTATATATATCAGATCGAAAAAAAAGGGCGTACTCATCATGGACTTATTGCTTGTTCTGAAATTCAGGACTTTTTAGAAGGAAATATTCGAAAACACGAACACACCTTAGCTGCAAAAGAGCAGAAGCAAATGCAGCTTATGCTTCGCCGTAAGGCCGCAGTAAAACCGGTGCTGTTGACATATCCTGAAGTACCTTCTATAAAAGATTTTCTTGAAAGGTATCCTCGAAAAAAAACACCCATTCTGGATGTGTATTTCGAGTCGGAAAAAGCGCATCACAAGTTATGGGAAGTAAGTGATAAAGATGCAATTGTTCAGATTCAGGAACTCTTTGAACTTCATGTGCCCTATACTTATATTGCTGATGGCCATCATAGGACATCCACTACAGCAATGATGTATCATCGACATTTAGAAGGGAAATTAGTTGGTGATTATCATTTATTGCTATGTGCTTATTTTCCTACATCTGAAATCGAAATTCAGGCATTTAATCGGGTCATAACGGGATTTGGTGATCTTAGCCCTGTCAATTTCATGGCCAGGCTGTCCAAGTTTGCTGAAATTGATATATTAGAGGGAGCAGAAAAACCTCGATGTAAGCATGAAGTGACAATGCTTATCGCAAGGGAGTGGTACCGCTTACGCTGGAAAGAAAGCGTTTTGTTGGAATATGCTGACGAAGCAGCTACATTAGATGCAGCAATATTAGATGATAAGGTGCTGAAAGGATTATTGGGAATAGAGGATGTTCGAACGGACCTGCGGATCAAGTATGTAGAAGGCCCTAAAGGGCTAAAAGGAGTAGCAAAACATGCTCGAAAATCAGATGAAACGGTGGCTTTTTGTCTCTATCCTACCCAAATGGAAGAGGTACTAAAACTAGCAGATGCAGATAAAGTACTACCTCCTAAGTCTACCTGGTTTGAACCGCGCATGAAGAATGGCTTGATAGTACAGGAGTTTGAGAAATAAAGCTTCTTTGGTAAATGTTTTGTGAGATAAGTTATTAAACAACTTCAACAAAATTAATATACGATGAACTACTGGCTTGTTAAATCTGAACCAAAGGAATATAGCTTTCAGGATTTACAGGATGAAGGTGTAGGGATGTGGGATGGCGTACGTAATTATGCTGCCAGAAAACATCTACGCGGGATGCAGATAGGTGACAAGGTACTCTTTTATCACAGTCGCCAGGGGCTGGAGGTCGTGGGGATATGCGAAGTGGTTCGTGACGCTTATCCCGATCCTACCGCCGAAAAAGGGGATTGGAGTGCTGTAGACCTCAAAGCCCTGGAACTATTGCCCAATCCAGTTGCTCTCAAAGCAATCAAAGAAGAACCTAGCTTGAAAGAAATGCCCCTGGTTCGCATTGGGCGATTATCTGTAATGCCACTTACAAGTGCAGAATACAATAAGGTATTGGAAATGGGAGGGAAGTAAATTAATAATCTCCCCCCACTGTCCGGTTATTCCATTCTGGTTTTCCTTCAAAATCTGGTAGTTTTCTAGGGACGCTAGTCATACCTGTAGTATCAGTGAGTGCTTCCATAAAACTGATGAGATCACTGATTTCACTTTCACTTAGATCAAGTGGAGTATCAGGTAAAGTTTGGTAAGGTACCTCGATTCCCATACCAGCTCCTCCTCCTTTATTGTAGAAATCTAAGACTTCTTCCAGTGAATTGTAAACCCCGTTGTGCATATAGGGCGCGGTTAGTGCTGTATTACGTACGCTAACCGTTTTGAACGAATGGCGATAAAAAGGTGCCTCATCTTCTGGTTTACCACTGGTGTAGCGGCCTTGATCAGTGTCCAGGCTAAGATTTAGTGTATCTGTTGTAGCAGGAACACCTAATACTTCGGTTTCATTCTCCAGGTAGTAAGGAGGCACCGTACCGCTAAATGTAGGCGCAAAATGACAAGTACCACAACTCGCTTTACCCATAAAAAGATTAAAACCTCTTTCTACAGATAAAGGAATTTCTTCTATTTCATTGCGGATGTATTGATCTACAGGACTATCAAATGAACGCAATTCTATAATGTAACATGCTAGAGCATTAGAGACAGACCACTTTGATAGTTGGTATTGAGGATATTCTGGATATGCTTCTGCAAATAGCTTGCGATAAGTCTCACTGTGCTGAAGCTTCTCAATGATTTCCAGAAAATCAGTATTAAATTCTTTAGAATCGCGAACTACATGTTTTATCTGACGCTCTAGTTGTGGTTCTCTAAGATCATAAAAATAGTGCTCTGCATAAACAGCATTAATAAGAGATGGTGCATTTCGTTTTATTTTACTCTCGCCATCAATCGCAATGCTTCTGTCCATGCCATCTGTAAAAGCTTTGTCTGGATGATGGCAAGAAGAACAGGATCTGGTATTAGTAGAAGAAAGAATGGGGTCAAAAAATAACAATTTGCCCAAATCAGCACGCTTTTTGAAGTTGGGGGTATCTCCAACATTAGAAAAGTACTGAACATCCAACAAGTCTTCAGAAAACAGATTTTCTGCCATTAGATTAATGGCCATAGGCCTGGTTTCCAGTGTATTCTCTATTTCTATTTCCAGTGCCTTTTGAGCGTGCAAAAGTTGGGCGAATAGGGGATTGATAACCAGTTTTAGGAATTCTAGCCTGTTGAAAGTCTCAAAATCAATATGCTTGTCAAGGTAATGAGTGCCAGTATTGAATAGTTGATCTACTTGTTTGGCCAAAGCTTTGTCTTTTTCTTCTATCAAAGGAAGATAAGCTCTGATAGCATTCGCAATAGCCTTAAAAGAAACTTGTGCCTCATAGATCGCATTGACAGATCCTGGAGTATCAAAACCTGTAAGGCCTAGGGTAAATATGCGATTAAGCTCAAGACGGGCACTCTCAAATATGAACCGATGCTGAAGAGGTTGACTGTATTGATATTTTTTTACTTCAGCATACTCATGCTTTAATTGTTGTACCAGGTCAAGAATCTTAGCACGCTCTTCTTTAGGAGTATTTCCAAATACTAATTCATCAAGCACTTGTAAACCTACAGCTTCAATTACTCGTATTTCAGGTACTTTAGGCTCAACACTTGGTAATGGGGGCCCATTGAGATATTTTTTTACGGACTGGCGATCATTGTACTCCAGTAAAAACTCTGCACCTTTAAATGTAAGACGAGCTTGTAAATGAGCTGCTCTTAAATCATCTATGGTTGCTTTACTATCATTGAATAGCTCGGCAGTATGATAATAATGATCTATAGCTTCCTCTAAGCTAATTAATTGATTTTGAAATTGTTTGTTGGCGACTCTTAGTGCTTCAGCCGCGGTATAAGGATTTTGGGAAGTGAAACCTAACAAATGTATACTTAGTAATAATCCCAAAAGATATATCAATCCCATCAGTTGTTTCATAACATTTCTGGATTTACACAATTTCCTAAGAGTATGTTTAAATTTCGCTTTTGAGTGCAGTTGTGTGCAAACATTATTCTGGGCAAGACATTTTTTGCAGTCGAATACGGGCAATTCGGCGAAAAAAATAACGCAGGACAGGATAATATTTGCCTCAAATGTGCCGAAGTATGATTTTTAAACATACTCTAAAATTGGAAAGATGGCACCCCCAAAGGAAGTGCCATCGTTTATAGTCAAAAAAGTAAGGTCGATTATTCTACAATAAGCTTCTTTGTAGTACCATCTTCAGTCTGGATGTAGTAAGCACCAGCTGGGAAATTGGAAACATCAATTTCGTTGGTATTACGCAATACTGCCAAACGTTGTCCGGCAGCATTATAGATAGCTACGTCTTTTACTTCGCTTAGGTAAACTACACGAGTAGTTGGGTTCGGATAAATAGTGAACTCATCTTCATTCATGATTTCAGGCTCAGATAAGTTTGTCAGAGTAATTTGATCAAAACCATGGATAGCGTAAGTCAAAGAGTGGTTGAATGGGAATGGGTTAGCAGAGCTTGGATGCTGAGAGTTAACCAGGATAGAAACCCCATCTGGAGTAGCAACTGCACCCGTTACTTCAGCACCTGCTGGTACCGCAGAGATACGGATTAGGTCGTTAAGCGTTGGATTTTCAATGCTTAGGTCAAGCAAAAACATCTCACAAGTACGGTTGCCAACACCTGCAGGAACACGGCCATAAGAAGAACCGTTCAAATCTTCCTGGATGATTAGGAAGGTCTGTCCGTCAATAATGATGTGAGACAATCCATCGGGATTAGAAAGGTGCTTGCTGAAGTAGTCAACTTCTGCTGGGCTTTCTTCTTCATCCCAGTCCGGGCCACCTTCAAGTACTACGTAGTTTTCGTTCGTTTCTGGATTGTATGCCCAGATACGGCCATAGTAATCACGGTAATCATCGCTAGAAGGAGTGTCCCAGCCTTTGTCGATTGCGCGCTGTAGGTGGTAAGGATCGTGAACAGCACCTTCAGCTTCTTCATCCGCCCAACGGCTACCTGGAGAATCACGGCCAGTCTCGGTCCAGTAAACAATACCTGTATTTGGATCAATAGTAACCCATTCAACACGATTGTACATGGTAGCACCAACTGCAACAGCTTCAGCTTTGAAATTCAACATCTTTTCAGGGTCAGTGTTGTCAACTGCCACCCATTTTTCAGGAGCATCGTGCTTGTACACGTAAGTTGTACCCTGAGTGAAATCACCAGGAGTATCCGCTTCAAATTTACACCAAAAAGCAGGAGTTGCATCTACACCTAGATAGATCGTTTTGTTGTCTAAAGAAACGGTACCTCCTTCGAATCCCTGGCGACCCCAGTTGTACTGCTTGCGGATAGCTTTTGCTTGCCTAGGATCGATTTCAACCATGTAGTTGAAGTTTTCGTACTTAGGAATAGTCAAACCGTCGAAACCTGGGATGTCAGTTGAAATGGTGAAATCGGCAGTGTCACGTACACCTTGGTTTTCAGATCCTCCCGGAGATTTAGGAAAATCACCAGCGTTCTGTACAGGAGCATCAAAGCGGCCATCGTAGATAGAAGCGTTACTGCTACGGAACCACTCCTCTGCAGACCAGATACGGCCATCAACTACAGATACGATACCACCACAGTTCATACCTGTCTCACCTACCGTGTTTACAAAGTCAACATTGAAAAACTTACCTTTACGTCCATCTTCCAACTCCTGGTCCATAACGTTAATAAGGCCAGTAATAGGATCACGCTCGATACGGAAAGCTGTCATACCTCCACCATCACCGATGCGGTTGTCCTGGTAGATTGTTTCGTGGTTTACAGAAACCCAGCCTAGTGATTCTTCCGTTTCATCTGGAGTGAAGCCAATGAAGTCGTGCCATTCTTTAGCATAAGCAATACCAGCTTCGTATCCATAAGTAGGAGTGGTCTGTACAAGGTCTACGCCACCTACAAATATTACCTGCATGCTCAAAGGAGATGGAGGCATCAATACTGTTTCAGTTACGTAACCTTCAGGAATTTGAATTTCTTCAGAGAATATGGTTTGTGCATTAACAGCAAGCACAACCATGCTTAGAAAATAAATAGAAAGTAGTACTTTCTTCATGACAATAGCAAAAATTTAGTGACCTAAAAATGTAGGAGTATGTTTAAATTTTCATGATTGAGCGAGCGTGAGGAAAGTTTCATCCTGAACAAGGCAGAAAACATAGGCATACCCATAGGTACGGCGTCCCGATAGCTATCGGGATCTAACAAAGGACAGGATAAAATTTGCCGCTCATAGCCAATTGATGAGGTTTTAAACATGCTCTAAATCACCGCGAAGTTCAATTTTTGATGTTAAGTCATGATGAAGCTAATTTTAGCGTTTTATTAGATTATCCTGACTAGATAGAAGAAAAATTAATTTACAATTAATAGATTATTGTAAGTGGCAATATTGCTCTTTATAGTCAAATTATAAGACCGCTTTTTTCTAAATTGGAATGATTCAATATAAAGGTGATTATAAACTGTCTTATGTTTTAACTATTAGCTCATTTTTAAATCTGCAATCTTTTGCTTGAGCCATCCTTTATTAGTTACCACTTTAGAAATAGAAAGCTCGTGCTGAATTTGCTGTAGCGTATTTCGTACTTTTTCCTTTGATAGAGTAGGGGCTCTCATTCTTAGTTTATGGAGTTTACCTGCTAATTTCAGAAAGGTAGTATTAGACAAGACCTGATAATCGGATAATTGTCGATTGCGGCGCAAGAACTTTTTCGAAGCTTCCATGAGAGATAAAAAAGCTTCAGTCTCCTCTAGTTCGTAATAGCTCTTAATCTGAATAATTTTAGCCGACATATGATAAAAGATATCAGAAAAACTAACTCCTTGTAAACTTTGAAGTGCTTTATGATACTTTCTTTGCTCAAAATACAGTGCAGCTAAACTATAAGTAAAGACATTATTCCTGACATCAGGCTGTAATTGTTCTTTATAAGTATGGATAAACCACTCTGTCCATTCAAAGTCAGGAAGCCGTAATCCAGCAGTGAGTATATTGATATAAGACCATTGAGTGAGATAACCACTTCTCAATAGTACTTCTCTACTCAACATCTCTTTGTATAAATCAAGTATTTGAGCATAATATTCAGTATGCCCGGAATTAATCTTTTTAACACAGTAATTTTGAGCATAGTCATATAAATCAAAGCGTTCTTCTTCAGGTACGTTTTGACTATATTGATCAAGCAAGGTTCTTAAAGCTAAATAATGTGCTTCCTCTTCAGTATGTAACATACGTAACGCCTGATAATAGAGTTGTATAACAGGCTGTTCTATTAGTACACTGGGCTGTAAGTGATAAAGTTGCAGGAGTTCTTCAATGAAATAGCATTGATAGGCGGCATTGATGATCTTATTGCGGCTGGCCATATCACAGGCAATTCTTAATTTATTGCACCAGTAGAAGCGATCTAAAGCATCATTTGCTGCTTGTAAATGTGGGTTGTATTCTCTTCCTTCTCTTAAAAGGGTCGTTTTATCGATACGTTCTTCCAGGTAATACTGGTCATAAAAGTAATCGTGACTACGATCAGAACGCTTTTCCTGCAAATCCATTAATCGGCGCTCTACAGCAGGCAGATGCCGGCTCATACGCAGTTCAAATAAAGATTCCAGTTGATATGTTTTCCAATATTGTTCTCTTGAGGCAAATTTCTGTTGTGCCAGAAAGAGGTAAAAAAGTCGGAGTGCATCAGAGATTACATTGTTTAACTTCAGCTCTTCATATGATGAAGAATTTGCCCCAAAAACTTTTTTATAAATGGCCTTTTTCTCAAGACTTGGTGATGTAAAATCCGGCCCATATTTGAGGCAGGTATCAATCAGTGCTCTCACTTTTTTATTCTTATTAAAATAAGGAGAGTAAGCCATTTCCCGAAATTTTGTCTTTTCTCTGGTAGAAAGCTTCAAAAGTGCATCTATAAATTTTGAACCATGCATTTGTAATTATCTATAATGAATTTGTTAAAATGCTTGTTTTAAAGGGGATTGAAGTATAAAGGTAGGCTAAAAAAATCTATAATAAGCATATATTGTACTTTTTGTGGCAAGGATATAGAGATACATTTGTATCGTAATTATTAGTAATTCCAAGGACATAATAAAAACCCAGTCTTTATGAAGCAATTATTTTCACTAATAGCAATTATGATTGGAGCGCTGAGCCTGGCTGCACAACCCAGTTCATGCTTCTCTCTTTCCCTTGCTAATGAAACAGGGAATCCCGGTGATACCGTTTGCCTGGATGTCACCGTAGATGAGTTCAATGAAATAGTTGGCATGCAATATTCTTTTGCATGGGACCCCTCACAACTAGCGCTGATAGAAGTCAATGATTTTAACCTCCCCAGCTTATCAGCAAGCAATTTCAACCTTGAACCTGCAAGTTTAGCTAATGGACAATCTGCTTTGTCCTGGTTTGACCTCACAAATCCAGATGGAGTTTCTCTCGCAGATGGCTCTGTTATTTACTCTATGTGCTTTGAAGTATTGAGTACTACTTCAGGCACACAACTAGAAGTGGCATTTTCAGGAAGCCCCACACCCGTAGAAATTGTCAATGGGGATACCGAAAACCTAAGTCTGTTAAGCCTTATTAATGGCGGGATAGCAGTAAACGGTAATACCCCTCTTCTCAGTATCGACAGCATATGCCTGGATGGCGGAAGCTGCGGAGCGGATAAATCTGCCAGTATAAGTGTAAGTGGGGGGCAGCCCAATTACACCTTCAACTGGATGGATGAAAATGGAATTAGTGTTGCAACTACTCAAAATCTTACTGATGTTGCCAATGGGCAATATACCGTAGAAGTAACGGATGCTGCGGGCATGACGGCTACTGCTAGCTGTACAATTGATGCAGGAAATGGATTGACTACTGCTTTCAATTACGCCTGTACCGATGATACTGCTGATGTAAGTGTCGTAGTATGGGCAGGTGGAACACCTCCATATTCTTTTGCCTGGAGCAATGGCGAAACAGCATCAGATTCTTTAATAAGTTCTATCCATGGAGTAGAAGATGAAACAGATTATTCTGTTACGATAACCAGTACAGATGGATGTACAGAAGTAGTAGAAATACCTGCCTTCGATTGTAATCCTCCGCCGCAATTTTTGGTTGCTCATAGCTATGAGTGTACATTCTTTGCTGATCTGCCAAGTGTTGCAGAATTGACAGTGGTAGTATGGACGGGAGGAGAACCCCCTTATACTTATGAATGGAGTACTGGTGCGGTTACTTCCCAGGAAAATCCTGCTGTTGCTTATAGTTCTATCTTTGTACCAGGCAATGGAACCTACTATGTTACCATTACGGATAGTCAAGGTGTAGAGCATGAACATGGTCCAATGGTAGTAGAGTGTGATCCGGCTGATCCTATCGATTTATCGTCAAGTGTCGAATGTTTGACGGATACAGCTGAAGTAACAGTAACTGCAACAGGAGGCATTGCGCCTTATACTTTTGATTGGGACAATGGATATACTGAAAACTCAAGTTCAACGTCTACTCAATTACTGGATGATGGTACTTATTCAATAACAGTCACCGATGCCAATGGCACTTCAGAGACCTCTTCAGTAAATGTTAATTGTGATCAGAGTGGAGGCGATTGGCTCTTAGCTCACTCTATAAATTGTACATTTTATCCTGATTCTGATACGACCGTTGCAGATGTCAGCGTAGTTGTGTGGGTAGGTGGCACCCTTCCTTATACTTATACATGGAGTACAGGTGAAACACAAACTATTGCTGACCCGGCTTATCCTGTCGGTACTATCACTGCAGATGGAGATGGTACATATAGTGTAACCATTACAGATGCTAATGGTATAAGTGAGGAATACGGCCCTATAGAACCGAATTGTAGCATGCTGGATGACGGTATCAGCCTGTTTGTAGATGATGCTGAAGTAGCACCAGGTGAACACTTTTGTGTAGATGTTACGGTAGCAGACTTTGAAGATATTGTAAGCCTCCAATTTTCCATGAATTGGGATGAGGATGTAATCGACTTTGATAGCCTGGTACCAGGCAGTGCACTACCATCATTTGACCATAATAGTTTCAATCTTAATAATACCAGCGATGGTTATTTGATCATGTCATGGTTTAATCCATCTGTCCAGGCAGTAACATTACCAGATGATGCCGTATTATTTAGCTTATGCTTTACTGCTTCCGCAAATGGAGGTACAACACAGGTAGAAATTACATCTACTCCTGCAGCTATTGAAGCTACAGACGAAAACACCAATACCGTCAATGTAAATGTATTTGATGGCAATATTAATGTCGAATCGGAAAATGTCAACTTATCTTATGGGATAGAGTGTTTGACAGATTCTACAGTAGTTACGGTGACCACAACAGGTGGAACACCACCCTATAATTATAATTGGAGTAATGGTTATACGGAAACGACAAGTGGCCCGTCAACTCAATCATTAGAAGATGGAACTTATACCGTAACTGTTACTGATTTAGAAAGTACTATAGAAACTTTATCTATAGATGTTAACTGTGATCAAAGCGGAGGAGATTGGTTGATTGCTAACTCTTACGAATGCCAATTATATCCAGATACTGCTATTGCAGACATCCATGTGGTAGTTTGGTCCGGTGGCACCTTACCTTATACCTATGAATGGAGTACAGGTGAAACACAAACAGTTTCTGATCCATCTCTTCCTATTGGAACGATCACTGTAGATGGAAATGGTACGTATAGCGTAACGATTACGGATGCCAATGGTATAAGCCAGGTACATGGTCCTATAGAACCTGATTGTGGCATGGCTACTGATGGAATAAGCCTTTTTGTGGATGATGCAGAAGTAATGCCTGAAGAAAGTTTTTGCGTAGACGTAACAGTAGCAGACTTTGAAAATATTGTAAGCCTCCAGTTCTCTATGAATTGGGATGCGGATATCATTCACTTTGATAACCTGGTACTAGGTAATGCACTGCCATCATTTAATAATAATAGTTTTAATCTAAACAATACAAATGATGGTTATTTGACCATGTCATGGTTTAATCAATCCATCCAGCCAGTAACATTGCCAGATGATGCCGTATTATTTAGTTTGTGCTTTACTGCTTCCGCAAATGGAGGTACAACACAGGTAGAAATTACATCTATTCCCACTGCTATTGAAGCAACAGATGAAAATATCAATGCTGTCAATGTATATGTATATGATGGTAATATTAATGTCTCATCTGAGAATGTCGACTTATCTTATGAGATAGAGTGTTTGACAGATTCTACAGTAGTTACGGTGACTACAACAGGCGGCACACCACCTTATAACTACAATTGGAGTAATGGTTATACAGAAACGACAAGTGGTCCATCCACTCAATCCTTAGAAGATGGTACTTATACTGTAACTGTTACAGATATAGAAAGTACGATAGAAACCTTATCGATAGAGGTTAACTGTGATCAAAGTGGAGGAGATTGGTTGATTGCTAACTCTTATGAATGCCAATTATATCCAGATACTGCTATTGCAGATATTCATGTAGTGGTCTGGTCTGGAGGTACCCTTCCTTATACCTATGAATGGAGTACTGGAGAAGTACAGACGATCTCTGACCCATCTCTTCCTATCGGAACAATCACAGCAGATGGAAATGGAACTTACAGCGTGACCATTACAGATGCCAATGGTGTAATCCAGACACATGGTCCAATAGTGCCTGATTGTGGAGTTGCGAGTGATGGTATTAGCTTGTTTGTTGGTGATGCAGAGGTATCGGCTGAAGAGAGCTTCTGTGTAGACGTGACGGTGGCCAACTTTGAAGATATCGTAAGCCTCCAGTTCTCTATGAACTGGGATGCAGATTCGATCCATTTTGATAGCCTTGTATTGGGTAATGCACTCCCAATGTTTAATAATTCTAATTTCAACCTCAATAATACAAGTAATGGCTACTTGGTAATGTCATGGTTTCAACTATCTATTCAGCCAGTAACCTTGCCAGATGATGCTGTATTGTTTAGCCTATGCTTTACTGCTGCTGCAAATGGAGGCACGACACAAATTGAAATTACATCTACCCCTACTGTTATTGAAGCAACAGATGAAAACACCAATAGTGTCAATGTATATACATATGATGGTGATATCACAGTGCTGCCTCCTGAAGTATGGCCTGGAGATACCGATACGGATGGTACCGTAAGCCACTTTGACTTATTGAATATCGGACTTTCATATGGAGCCACAGGGCCTAGCCGTCCTGGAGCAACAACGGATTGGGTAGGACAATATGCTGACAACTGGGGACAAACGACACCTGTTTCCGAAGTCGATTTCAAGCATATGGATACCAATGGTGATGGGCTGATAGATGCGGATGATACCCTGGCACTTTCCCTCAATTGGGGAGAAGAAAACTTCTTTGGCGGGCCACAGGAAGAAGAAATCCGGTCTTCAGGTACTGTAATATATGTACAACCAGATACGCTGATTCTGGGAGCAGAAAATGTATTTAACATCGTTATGGGGCATACGGATACCCCTGCTGAAGATGTTTATGGTGTAGCCTTTACTATAGTGTATGATACTGCTGCGGTTGAACCGGAAACAGCTTATGCTTCTTTCCTTGATTCATGGCTAGGTGATATTAATGAAGATATGCTCTCCTTCTATCACGATCGTTATGAAAATGGCCGGATTGATATTGCGATAACTCGCACAGACGGTATTAACATAACAGGAGAAGGAGCAATAGGACAATTGCATATCACTATACAGGATGTGATTTTTATGAGGAATGAAAACTATGAGCTCATATTTAATATCGAAAATGTAAGATTGATTGATTACCAGGAAAATACAATAGAAATCACACCAGAGGAAAGTGTCTCCATTATCAAGGATGCAATCAGTAATACCAATGAACCAGATGAACAGTCGAAAGTAATTGCCTACCCTAATCCTACAGATAATCATTTATATCTGCTTACAGATGATATCGTAGAGCAGGTAGAATTACTGACAATGGATGGCAAATCTGTTTACCAGGCCAACTATACGAGTGAAATAGCCACTCATTTATTATCAAGCGGTAATTACATACTAAAGGTATGGACCAATAAAGGATTTAGCTTACACCGAATAGCTATTGTAAAGTAATACTCGGATAAGTCGAAAATTCTAAACTGATTTACAGTGTACCCTTTCGAATAGTGGGAGCTCTTCGGGGCTCCCTATATTTCTCAAAATCTTAGAGCGTGTTTGGGTATTTGTTCTTTGAGACGATTTTGCCACTAATTGGATTAGATGAGGCGGAAGGTTACGATTTTAGCCAAAGCTAAATGAGTGTTCTTCCAACAAAATATAAGCCAATTAGTGACGGAATAAGTCCGATTAATAAATCCCAAACATGCTCTTAAAAAACATTAATCATGAAGCGTATATATTTATTGACTTTATCTCTTTTTTGTTCTTTTGCTCTAGTAGCACAAACTGCATCTATTTCTGGCACAGTAACTATGGCAAGTGATAATATTACACCACTTGAGGGTGTAAGTGTCCAGGCTGTGGACGCAAATGGAAATCTTGTTGATTTTACTACCACATCTGCTTCAGGAAATTACGTATTGGAAGATTTACCAGTAGGAGCCACCTATTCGATAGTGTGTTCTTTTGATGGTTCTGTTTTACTAGGCGTAAGTACAATGGACGTGGTGTTAGGTGCAATGCATATCCTTGGTATTGAATCTCTAGATTCGCCATACAAAATCCTGGCAGGTGATGCAAATGATAGTGGAAGCTTGAGTACACTAGATCTTGTACTAATGAGGAGAGTTATCTTGAACATAGACAATACTTTCCCCGCTGGCTCCTGGCGTTTCATTTTGGAATCAACCTCTTTCCCAAATCCTATGAATCCATTTGATGCGACTAATATTGAAGTACAATTGACAGATGATATTAACAATCTGGATATTATAGGCATCAAAACCGGTGATTTACAACAGGATTAATAAGGTTTTAATATGCTCTCATAAAAGTTTTTTATACTCTGGTATTATTGTGGGTGATAGTATATATCATCAATAAATAATAAAACCCGGCAAAGTAAATACTCTGCCGGGTTTATTTTTTACTTATATAGTAAGTACTAACTAAGTTTAGATGTTAAAAGCTGCTTTTACTTTATCAACGTAATCCAGCTTTTCCCATGTAAAAGTTTCTACTTCTACTTTCTTTTGATTGCCAGAGCCATCTTTAAAAGCTACGGTCTTCACTTCAGGAGTGCGGCCCATATGGCCATAAGCAGCAGACTCAGAGTAAATTGGAGTACGTAACTTCAAACGTTGTTCGATGGCATAAGGACGCATATCGAAGATTTCAGTTACTTTATTAGCAATTTCACTGTCTTGCATATCTACATTAGCAGAACCGTAAGTGTTGACATAAATATTGGTTGGAGCAGCTACTCCAATTGCATAGGATACCTGTACCAAAACTTCATTACAAACACCAGCAGCAACCAGGTTCTTGGCAATATGACGAGTAGCATAAGCTGCAGAACGGTCTACTTTTGATGGATCTTTGCCAGAAAAAGCACCACCACCGTGTGCTCCCTTGCCACCGTAAGTATCAACGATGATTTTACGGCCAGTCAAACCAGTATCACCATGTGGCCCACCAATAACAAACTTGCCAGTAGGATTGATATGGTAAGTAATGTCATCAGTGAATAGTCGTTGCAATTCTGGTTTAAGTTGTGCCTTCACACGTGGTACAACTATATTGATAACGTCTTCTCTGATTTGAGCTAACATCGTGTCGTCTTCATCAAAATCATCATGTTGTGTAGAAACAACAATAGAATCGATACGCTGAGGTACATTATCATCAGAATATTCGATAGTCACTTGTGATTTTGAATCAGGGCGTAAGTATGTCATTTCTTCCCCCGCTTTGCGGATATCTGCCAATTCCTGCAAAATCTTATGAGCCATAGATAGTGCTAAAGGCATGTAGTCATCAGTTTCGTTACTTGCATAACCAAACATCATACCCTGATCACCTGCTCCCTGATCTTCGGGATTGGCTCTTTCTACTCCCTGATTAATATCGGGAGATTGCTCATGAATAGCAGAAAGAACACCACAAGAGTGGGCCTCAAACATATATTCCGACTTGGTATAACCAATTCGCTCTATCACATCACGTGCAATTTGCTGCACATCAAGGTATGTCGTAGATTTAACCTCACCTGCCAGTACTACCTGGCCTGTAGTTACCAATGTTTCACAGGCAACTTTACTTTGTGGGTCAAATGCAAGAAAATGGTCCACAAGGGAATCACTGATCTGATCAGCTACTTTGTCTGGATGCCCCTCTGAAACGGACTCTGAAGTGAATAAATAAGGCATAGAATCTTATGAATTTGGTCCTTTGACAGTCTTCCTTTACTGAATAGGAGCGATCCCTATGATTATGAGCAAATTCTTTGTCAAAGAAGGTAAATTTTAAAACTAAGCAGGACGATTTATCGATATGCACCTACTTAAAAACCCTGCAAAAATAGAAATACTTTAGAATCATTTAAAAATAAATTGGGCAGGAATAAAATGTATTGTAGCAAGTAATACGACAGTACGAATTACAAAGGGTGATTTGATCGTTTATGAAGCTGAATTTATTTTATAATTACTAGTCCGATTATTTTATTTCGCAGGATAACAAGTGTTTTACTTCGGCTTGAGTATGCAGAAACCCTTCTAGTTTATCACCAATTGTTACAGGGCCTACACCGGCAGGAGTACCTGTATAGATCAAATCGCCCATCTGTAGTTTAAAAAAGCGAGAGGCATAAACAATGATGTCTTCAAAAGTGAAGATGAGGTCTTTAGTGTTCCCTCTTTGTACACTTTCTCCATTTTTTTTCAACTCAAACTCTATCGCCTGGTGATTGACTTCTTCAATAGAAACAAAAGGACTTAATACAGCCGATCCATCAAAACCCTTTGCTATCTCCCAGGGATGTCCTTTTTCCTTGCATTGCTGTTGTATATCCCTAGCTGTGAAATCAATACCTAGCGCAATTTCTGAGTAATATCCACTAGCAAACTCAGGCTGGATATGCCTTCCGTTTTTACCAATTTTTAGCACTACTTCCAGCTCATAATGCAAATCTTCCGTAAAATCCGGGTAGTAGAAAGGTTTGTTATTCACCAGCAAAGCTGATGGCGGCTTCATGAAAACCAAGGGTTTGCTAGGTACAGGATTGTTTAGCTCTTTGGCGTGATCAATATAATTTCGACCTATGCAGATTATTTTCATAGTAGAATTCTAAACAAGAAATTAAAAATATTGGGTTTGGGTTTTTAGGCCTATGGTTTAAGATTCACTATTCACCAATCACCAATCACCAATCACCAATCACCAATCACCAATCACCAATCATCCTTTGCCCAAGGTAGCTGATCAGCGTAGTTGAGGCATCGCCAATCACCCTAATACCTCACATTTCCCAATCCTGCCAGCTCTTTCACCTGGCGTACAGTCTCTTGTGCCTGCTTTCTGATATTGGCTGAAGAAGCTTTAATCTGGTTCTTAACCTCTTTCTTATTAGCAAGTAACTCTTGTTTGCGCTCACGGAAAGATGAACTTAAGTCAACAAGAGCATCCGCTACAGCATCTTTCAGTTCTACATACTTGAGTGTCCCATTATTATAGTCATTCATCAAGCTGTTATGAGTATCCATTTGTTCGGCCGCTTTAAGCAATTCAAACAAATTCTTAATACCCTCGCTCATTTCTCCATCTGTTTTGGATTCTCCGGTGTCGGTAACTGCAGATCGGATTTGCTTGCGAATCCTATTTTCATCACCAAAAACATCGATGTAATGTTTTTCCCCTGCGCTTTTACTCATTTTACGGCTAGGATCTGCAGTAGATCGCACCTTTGGTACCTCTGTGAATAAGGGTTCCGGCAATACGAAAAACTCCTTTCCAACCTGATTGTTAAAGCGTTGAGCAATATTACGTGTTAATTCTAAATGTTGTTCCTGATCTTTACCTACAGGTACATAATCTGCTCGGTAAATAAGAATATCAGCAGCTTGTAGAACTGGATAATCAAGCAGGCCTGCAGAAATAAAGTTATCATCTGCTTTTTCTTTGCTTTGATTACTCTTGTCCTTAAACTGGGTCATGCGAGACAACTGGCCATAGGAAGTAAAGCAGTTGAATATCCAACATAGTTCTGCATGCTCAGGTACTAGAGATTGGATAAAGAGGGTATCTGGTTTTACACCTACTGCAATGAGCTTGAATATCATTTCCCAGGTATTCTCGCGCAATTTTTTAGGCTTATAGGGCATTGTCATGGCATGATAGTCAACAACACCATAGATACAATCATATTCTTCCTGGAGGCGTACCCAGTTTTTTACTGCACCAAAGTAGTTGCCAAAGTGCATGTATCCAGTAGGCTGGATAGCAGAGAGTACCTGTTTCCTCTTTTCCATATCTAATAAGTAAGTTTATTCGGCCGCGAAGATAAAAAAAATCCTCCTATCACGGATGTCGTGTAGAAAGCCTCCTTTTTAATATTCCCCAAGCAGAAATTTCTGATTTAATACTGGCTGTAAATCCACTGGAGGTAAGAATTTACTTCATCGTATAGTAAATTCTCTCTTTGAGTTAATAGTTCCCTGGCTACTCGATTTGGCCCCCAGCTATCATCCAGCCAATATTCTAATTGGCCACCAATAAAGATGAAACGAGAGAAGGGTTGCTTAACAAAGAAGAGTTCCTCATCAGCGAAGTAGTATAGAGAACTGGTTTCTTGCCCTGGTTCGGAAATTTCCAGCTTTTGTGCTTTGCCATCCTGCATCCAAAGGATAAGCGTCCTGTTGGTTGGATTGGTTTCAGAGGCCGGCATTTCCTTAATGATCGGCTTCAGTTGTGATAAGCGAGCATCAATACGAGCAGTGATTTCCTGCACGCGGTTGATCATTTTGTCGGCAAGAATTTCTTCAGCTTCCGCACGAGTAATTGTTTCACCTTCGGGCTGAGCTACTAAAAATGATGCACTGCAAAGGCAGATAGTCAGGAGAATAGCAATTTTCTTCATTGGTAAAATTGTAGGTTAATCAAAGGCAGCAATTACAGATATCTCAACATTAACCAGCTTGGGCAAATTGGCAACTTCTACCAACTCTCTTGCCGGGGCAGTCGCTTCATCAAAATAAGAAGCATAGACATCATTGATTCTGCCGTAGTTATTTATATCTGAAACGAAAATAGAACACTTTATTATATCCTCGTAGCTTAATCCTGCCTCTTCCAAAATGGCTCCAATATTTTTCATTACCTGATGAGTCTCCGCTTCAATATCACTAGTAATAAGTGATCCATTTTCAGGATTGATCGCAATCTGGCCAGATGCATAAAGCGTACCATTATGGATAATCGCTTGATTGTATGGGCCTACGGGAGCTGGAGCTTTATCTGTTTGTACTATTTTCTTCATCAGGGCTTTGTTTTTTATGCTGAATAGTTAGTAGTAGTTTAAGAAATTGTAACTACTATTTGATGGAGCTTAATTTTCAAGCAAAAAATGTAGTATACATCTACAGTTGTAATACAGAGTAAAGAAACACAAAAAGCCCCACATCAACACAATTAGATGGGAGCTTTATTATGCTTTTGAGAAAAAGATGCTACTAAGCTTCTTCGTCTACTTTTACAATCATTTTGCCACGGTAGTACATGTTGCCTTCTACATCGTAGTAAGCACGGTGGAATAAATGCTTCTCACCAGTTGTTGGACAAGTAGCTACATTAGGTGCTACTGCAACCTTGTGGGTTCTGCGCTTACGCTTTCTCTGCTTCGATATTCTACTCTTAGGATGTGCCATCGCTAAAAATTTTAAACTATTAGTACAAGAGGCTTTATAGCCTCATATTATTTATTGTTATTCAAATCTTTTAATGCGTCCCAAATAGGATTGCTTTCTTGTGATTCCTCTTCTGCTTCTTCTACACTGCTACCACTATTTTGACTGAGGTATTTAAGCATTTCCTGATCACATGGGCGAGGAGTATCCTCTTCGCAATCATAAACCTTTATTAAAGGGAGCGACAAGCAAATAAACTCATACGCATAAGGAGCGATATTCAGTTTTTGAATTTCTGAACTTACAAAAACTACCTCGGGATCTTCTGATACCTCTTCAGGCGTTTCTGTTAGTTTTATCAATAACCTCTCCTCACCTTCTATTGGTAAATCTATTGCTGCCAAACAACGATCACAAGCTGTACCCACAGTGCCGGAAAACCGAAACCAAAGTACAAACATATCATCGCGCTTGTCAAAGTCTACTTCTAGCTTGATTGCGCCCTCCTTTATGGGAGCGTCTTCAAAACTTTCAAAAAAAGAGCGATCAATTTGATAATCAAATTGATGGATTCCACTGTGCAATCCCTTTACGGGAATCGAATAAGCAATTAAGGGATCCATTGTATCAGGCTTTTAAGTTAGTCTACTACACTTTTGTGTAAACTCTGTTCATTTAGTAAAAAGCGGATGCAAAGATAAAGCTTTTTCAGAGCTAAAAAAACTAATCTTTTAAATTTTTTATAGTACTAGCATCTATTTCCATAATATAGTGGAGAAGTATATATAAATTTATATGTTGTGGTTAATTAAAATACAGTTAACGCACTTATTTCAGGATTTCCCCTATTTTTGTGCGCTAGTAGAAGTTGGTGGGGCGATACCGCAATGATTGGCTATCAAAATCCAGCAATAATACTATGTTTAAGTATGAAAAAATGCCCAGTTATTACGCTCAAGATTATTGAGAGGCATTATACTGGGATTCTATTACCAGAAAGGGACAATGACCCTACTCCAATTCCCCGAATACGAATAAAAAAGAATCAATCAAAAGATGATAACACGAGGATGTTGTCTTTTGATTAATACTAAACTAAGTCTAGTAAAAATCATCAATTGCATGAACTGGTTGAGTACTTTGCCTACTACTTTTAGGACCTTACTATTGATTGCCCTATTCATGGGACAGGAGCAAATGAATGCTCAGATTTTTTGGCAGGAAGACTTTTCTTCTTATCCAAATGGGACACAAAATAGCGCTTTATGGAGCACAGTGTTTAATGATTGTGATGATAGCCCCGGAAATGTAGAATGGGGAGTCCAAAATGGAGAGTTTGAGGTAACAGATGTAGAAGGGTTTAACTGTACTCCTGTGGGTATCAATATGGGAGGAAATAATCAAAATACCTTTACTACCATTTCTATAGATATTAGTCCTTATGAGTGTGTCAGGGCTTCGGTAGCGATAAGATCTGAGGGAACTTTTGAATGTAATTCTCCAGGAGGCCCCACTAATGATCCTGTTGGCTTTTACAATAGCCATGACCAAATGACTATAGAATATTCTGTAGATGGTGGAGGATGGATTCCTTTTGCAACCAATGGATATATTTGCGGCGACAATGGCCTTCCTACTACAGCAGTTCATGATATGATAGTAGGCAATTCGATTCAAATACGCATTACGGTTGGTAATCAGTCAAATTCAGAACGTTATTTTTTTGATGATATAACACTGCAAAATGTATCTACAACCCCTACATTAAGTGCCATTGGTCCTTTTTGTGAAAACGATGGAGCTGTCAACTTGAGTACGGTACAGGATGGAGTGAGCGGAAACTGGTCTGGGCCCGGTGTAGTGCTTAATAGTTTTTCTCCTTCCGGAGCAGGAGTAGGTACCTGGACTTTAACATTTAATCCTTTTGGCGGCCAGTGTGCCAATCAAAATACAACAGATGTTACTGTAAATGCAGCATCTACTCCCAGCCTTGGAGCGATAGGCCCTTTTTGTGAGACGGATGCATCTGTGACATTAAATACCACACAAAGCGGCATTACAGGGACCTGGTCGGGGACAGGAGTCAGTGGTAATACTTTTGACCCTTCTGTCGGATCAGGAAGTCATATCTTGACATTTACACCTACTGCAGGACAATGTGCCAATACAGCTACTACCACTGTAAATGTAACGGCGGCACCAGTGGCTGCTGCTGCCTCAGCCAATGCTTGTGAAAATACGGCTGGTAGCGGGCAGGCTACTTTTGATTTAACTCAACTAGATGGGAGTGTGAGTGGCGGCTCAGGAAGTGTAACCTACTATACTAGCCCTACTGCCATGACAGGTACAGAAATCAACACCCCTACCTCTTATACATCTTCTACTGCTACGGTTTATGCTGTTGTCCAGGTAGGAGGTTGTACATCAGCACCTGCAGATGTAGATTTAACAGTTGTGAGTCAGCCAGATATTATGACTACCACTTCTGTTAATGAGTGTGGTGATTATACATTACCTACTATTTCTGGAACCAATCTAACAGGCTCAGAAGCTTATTATACAGGTAGTGGTGGCAGTGGAACCTCCTTTTCTGCAGGAGATATGATTACTACTAGTACCACGCTATTTATATATGATAGTGCAGCTCCTGGTTGTTCAGACGAAGAAAGTTTTAGTGTCACCATTACGCCTGAGCCAGATATTGATCCATTAGGTAATGTGTCAGAATGCGGGAGTTATACTTTACCTGTTATTACGGGAACGAACTTAACAGGAGGAGAATCTTATTTCAATGGTTCTAATGGCAGTGGAACCTCCTTTGCTCCTGGACAAACGATTACAAGTAGTACTTCTTTATTTATATACGATAGTGCAGC
>JAKSDI010000044.1 GCA_022360175.1 Chitinophagales bacterium | reverse complement strand
TTGATTGTCAGTATTAGTGACAATAAGATAGTAGGTGCCAGGCTCATTTACTGTTGTGTGAAGGCCTGTGGCAATAATTTCAGCAGGATTATTAAATGCCCATACTTGTGTATAAATAGAACCTGTGCTAGAACCTTCTCCATTAAGAGTAGCGGTCAAATTTAGGCAATCAATAATTTGATCCTCGTTTGTTATAGCAATAGGTACAGCAATATCTTGAGTAATATATACAGAATCCATATTGTTGCATCCATTTTGTAGGTCTGTTACATTCAGGAAGTACCAACCTGGAGCATTGACTAAAGGAGTTTGAGAGTCAGCACCGTTTAAGATATTTCCTTCTGTACTTGTCCAAAGGTATTCTATACTATCCCCTTGCTGTGAGCCATTCGCATCCAGGCTGATACTCGTAATGTCACAGTTCAACTCAGTTCCATTACCTGCTTCTGCAATGGGATAGGCTTCATTTTCCTGTACCATTATACTATCCATTGCATTGCAACCAGTGATCGTATCAGTTACAAGCAGAAAATATAGAGCGGCTTCATCTACTTCCAACATGGCACTATTGACAGAATTAATTGGATTGAGTTCGTCATCGTACCATTGATAAACAACATTTGTACCAGATTCTGAGCCAGTACCATCAATAAAGACGGTAGAAGTAGTGCAGTCCAGAATGTCCAGGACTTCAAGAACTATTTGAGGCATTTCCATTTGTTCTTCTATACTTACTACAGCAGTTTCTGAGACACAACCATAGATTTCATTGATTACAGTAAGTGTATAATCACCGGCTATGTCAATATTAGGAAATTGTTCCTGTTCATTAGAAGGGTTTATTCCTGGGCCTGTCCAGTGATAACTGTACTCACTTCCTTCACTACTTCCTGTACCTCCAATGAGAGTGGTGGGCGCATAACAATTAATAATAGCATCTACGCCTGCATCAGCCTGAGGGAGGGGAATAGCAATTACTTCAATACTTTCTGTATCTATACAACCAAATTCATTAGTGGCAGTTAATGAATAAATGCCACTTTCAGAAGTGGTGATGGATGCCTCGTCATTGCCATTTGACCACTGATAGGAAGTGAAAACTTCTGAGGCAGTGAGGCTTGTACTGGCATCTTCGCAAAACGCAGTTTCACCGATGATGGTAAATACAGGGAGTGGATGCTCTGTTAATTCCACGGTAGTGCTATTTTGACAATCATTAGTATCCGTGACCAGTACGCTGAGTGTGCCAGCTTCACCTATTGTAATTTGTTGTTCATTAGTGCCATCAGACCACTCATAAGTTTCAAATGAACCACCGCTGACACTTAATATGGTTTCATTACCCTGACAAAATCCTGTTTCACCTTCAATAGATGGCTGAGGCATTGGCCACTGATTAACATTAACGCTTGTTTCACCAATACAACCATCAGTATCTATTACAGTGACGGAATATATTCCTGGATTCATCACTTCAATACTTTGATTGTTATTGTCTGATGACCAATCGTAGCTAATATAGCCCTCTCCAGCATCTAGATTGGTAGAAGTACCTGGGCAAAAATCAAGTAGGCCACTTATTGCAGGAGTAATGACAATATCGTCAATGACATTTACAGATGTACTTTGCTCACAACCATTGTTATTAGTAACAGTTAATGTATAATTGCCTGCTTCATCAACTGTTATGGATGGATTAATACTGCCATTTGACCAGAAATAGGAGTTGTATTGACTATTGGCACTAAGGAGTGTTTGTCCACCAAAACAAAAACTTGTATTACCTTCTATCACGGGATTGGGCAAGGCATTTTCAATGACTGAAACAGCCTGTTGTTGAGTACAACCCTCATTATTAGTTACCGTCAACGCATAATTACCTGGAGTGTTTACAGTAATGCTATTAGTATTAGATGCAGGTATATTTGACCATTCATAGTTGGCAAAACCGGAGGGAGCAATGAGCTCAGTGCTTTCTCCTGCACAGTAGTTGAATGTACCACTTATTTCAAAATCAGGTAAAGGGTAGCTAAGAACATTGATTTGTGTATTAGCAGTACATCCATTTGCATCTGTTACACTCAATTCATAAATTCCTTCATCATCTATGGTAATACTAGTGGAAGTTTCTCCTGTTGACCAATTATAAGTAGAGAAGGTACCACCATTAACACTTAGTTCCATTGAACTACCTTCGCAGAAACCCTCTTCTCCATCAATGACAGGTGTAGGAAGCGTAAATGCATTGATGCTTACTATGGCCGTACCTGAGCAACCTGCTTCATCTGTTACAGTTAGTTGGTAATCTCCTGCTGTGTTTATGCTAATACTTTGATCATTACTATTGGTAGACCAGTCATAGGTAGCGAAACCATCTCCGGCATCCAGTGTGATGCTTTCTCCGGGGCAGAATGAAGAAGGCCCAGAAATTACCGGGCTTAGTTCATCTGCTTCTATTACTTCTACAGATGTGCTTCCTGCACAACCATTATCATCAGTCACCGTAAGTGCATAGGTGCCTACCTGACTGGCCTGGATAGAAGAAGTAGTACTATTGTCTGACCATAGATAGGAAGTATAGGTGTTTCCTGCATTTAAAGTAGTAAAACCTCCAGTGCAAAAACTGGTAGACCCACCAATGCTTACTTCGGGCAGGTTATTTTCAATAATAACTACTTCACTACTGGTAAAACAATTATTAGAATCACTTACCATGACACTATAGGTGCCGCCTACATTAACATCAAGATTTTGTTCCATAGACCCATTCTGCCATTCATAGGTGACAAAACCATTTTCTGCTTCTATGACTGTATTGCTTCCCTGGCAAAATGCCAATTCGCCATTAATGACAGGTACATTAACTTCAAAAAGATCAATACTATAAATTGATGAAGATTCACATCCATTATTATCTGTCGCGGTTAAACTATAATCACCGGGAGTATCTATTTCAATACTTTCTTCTATAGCCGTTGTAGACCAGAGGTAATTCTGATAACCAGATGCCGTTAAATTAGCAGTAGTGCCGGGGCAAAATTGTTCAGGGCCGGAAATAACAGGTGGTGTTACTATAAACTCAGATATTTCAATGGAAGTACTGCCGATGCAGGCATTATCATCTGTAACCGTTAAGCTGTAAGTACCGGCTGCATTTGCAGTAATTCCGGCCGTAGCAGCATTAGTAGACCATAGATAAGTGGTATATCCAAGGCCAGTACTTAGATCAGTTGAAGTTCCCGGGCAGAAATGGGTTTCACCTGAGATAGATGGAGTTGGGAGAGGGTACTCAACTATACTAATATCATTAGAAGCACTACAAGCATTATCATCTGTAACCGTCACAGAATAGGTACCAGCTACGGTTGCTATAATATCTGAATTGGTAGTTCCATTTTGCCATTCATAAGCTACAAATCCAGGAGTTGCATTTAGCAAGCTACTATCACCTACACAAAAACCAATATTTCCACTGATAGATACCATCGGTAGTGCATTTTCAATTACTTCAATGGTTGTGCTGCCTTCACAACCATTGGCATCTGCTACCGTAATACTATAGGTGCCTGGAGTATCAACATTAATTTCCTGACTTGTTTCACCGTCTTGCCATAAATAAGAGGCATAACCTAAGCCTACATCTAATGTTGTGCTTGCTCCTTCGCAGAAAGCCGTTTCACCACTGATAATTGGTAAGAGTTCTTCAACTTGTGTGACCGTGACCATGCCTGAATTTTCACAGCCATTAGTGGCCGTCACTGTAAGGTTATAAATGCCTGGAGTATTTACAGTGATGTTTTGATTTGTACTGTCATTGGACCACAAGTAAGTGCCGGAATCAGTGATGGCAGATAAAGTAGTCATTCCATCAGTACAGAAACTCAATAACCCATTAATACTGGCATCTGGCAATTCGTTTTCTATTACTTCAATATCATTATTGGCACTACAGCCATAGCTATCTGTTACTGTAATGGAGTATATACCTGCCTGATTGGCTATTAATTCAGGAGTGGAAGTACTATCATTCCAAAAATAAGAGTCATAGGTATCATCAATACTCAACATCGTATTATCTCCTGTGCAAAAAGCCGTTTCACCATTAATTACTGGCGGAGATATTGTTGATTCTTCGACGAGTATGCTAGCCTCTCCTTCACATCCACTAGAGTTGGTTACGGTTACACTGTAGGTGCCACCTGAGTCGATACCCAAAGAGTCATTTGTACTATTATCCTGCCATAAGTAGGAGGAGTAAGTGGTATTTAACATAAGGGTACTAATATCTTCAGGACAGAGAATATTATCTCCTATGATTGTGGGAGATGGGGATGGAGATTCTTCTATGTATACATTAGTTTCCCCTTCACAGCCATTCGCATCTGTAACGGTCACACTTACTGGCCCTTCAAGTCCAATTTCGACAGTTGGATCAGTCTGACCATCATACCATAAATATTCTACATATACTTCATTTAAACTTAATGCAGTAGATTGTCCTTCACATATTTCTAATGATCCAAGGATGGTGGGCATAGGAGCAGGTAACTGATCAACATTGATAGAAGCAGTACCTTCACAGCCTTCAGCATTTGTAACCGTAACTTCGTATAAACCGGGAACGCTTATCGTTATATTTGCATCAGGCGTTCCATCCGTCCATTGGTAAGACGTATAACCTGGAGTAGCCTGTAAAGTGGTGCTTCCTCCATTGCCACAAATTTGGGGTAAACCAGTGATAAAAGGAGTAGGAGCACTACTACTTACAATGCCAACGCTAGTCGTACCTTCACAACCTGCTGCATCCGTTACGGTCACACTTACAAGGCCTGGAGAAAAGACTTCTAAAGTAGGGCCGATACTGCCGTCTGTCCATAGATAACTATCAAATGCTCCCCCTGTAACACTCAGTAATGTGCTGGCTCCATCACAAATGCTTAATTCACCATCTATAAAAGGAGTAGGAGGGATAGCAGGAGTGACGGTATGACTGGCAGTACCACTGCATCCTGCTTGATTGGTTACAGTCAGTGAATAAGTACCTGGGCTTGTAATAGTAATGTCCGAAGTAGTAGTACCATCAGACCATAAATAAGTATCAAAACCAGGAGTAGCTGATAAAATACTAGCGCCATTTGGGCATAAGGTATTTGCACCACTAATATCGGGAGCAGGAATTGGAGCCTCTATTACATCAGCCGATATGCTACCAATACAACCTTCTGAATTTGTCACAGTAACAGATACAGGGCCCGAAACGATAACATCTGTAAAAGAAGCAGTAGCTCCTGTAGACCATTGATAACTGTCGAAACCTGGATCTGTAAATAATTGAGTACTTTCTCCAGGGCAAATGGAGAGTTCACCATTAATACTAGGCATAGGATCGGGAATTGCTTGTACTGTTACACTCGTTTCTCCCTGACAGCCTTGTGCGTCTGTAACTGTGAGAAAATAATCACCTGGGCTGGGAGGCTGAATGCTTGAAGAAGTTTCGGCAGTTGACCACAGATAAGAATCATAACCGGCATCAGCAATTAGTGTTGCATTGACCCCCGTACAAATAACAAAATCACCACTAACATTTGGAGTAATAGGTGGGGATTGGATAACATTTACACTAGCCGTTCCTGTACAGCCTGAAATATCAGTTGCTGTTACACTATAAGTACCAGCCCCCGTTGCTGTAATCGTTGGCCCTGGTGTACCATCCTGCCACATATAACTGGCATAGCCAGGTGTAGCATCTAGTATAGTAGTCCCTCCAGTGCATATATTAAGATCACCAGAGATTGAAACAGGTATATCTTGTCCGGGATTGACGGTATAAGAAGTGTTGCCGGGACATCCATTTAGTGTAACCGTTACATCATAAGTACCAGGAGCCGTAATTGCTAGTTGTTGATTCGACGTACCATCTTGCCACATATAACTATCATAGCCAGCACCAGCATCGAGTGTAGCAGAAGACCCATTACATAATTCTGCCGGGCCAGTTATAACAGGAGTCGGAGAAGGACTTTGAACCACATTAAAAGAAGCCGTATTTTGACAACCTCCTGCTCCTGTTGCAGTAACAGTGTATAATCCAGGACTGCTTATGGTAATAGTTTGCCCACTTCCAGAAGGAGACCATTGATAAGAATTATATCCTGCCGTAGCACTTAATGTTGCGGTACCACCCTGGCATACAGCAGCATCTCCTGTAATAAGTACCATTGGTAAAGGATTAACACTAACATTTACACTAGCAGTTTCTACACAAGCACCATCCGTTACAGTGATCGTATAGGAATAATTTGCATTGGCGCCGGGAGGGAAACTTAATGTTGGATTAGGGCTGGTTGGATCATCCATATATACTGTCCCACCAGAAGATTCGGACCAAATTATTGTTTCAGTACCCGAATTGCCAGTAATAGAACCTGAAAGGAGTAAAGGAGGATCTCCACCACAAACAGAATAAGAAGGAGTATAATTGAGCGTTAGGGCACATGGGGTTGCATTACAATCCAGAAAAGGAGCTGCTGAGCCACTGAAATCTAAATTAAAAGCGGCTCCGTTTCCCGAAAAATTATCTACAACT
>JAKSDI010000022.1 GCA_022360175.1 Chitinophagales bacterium | reverse complement strand
TTTTTGCACTCATTGAACTTTTTTTTGAGCTTTGTAGTGGTGCTACAAGGCGATAAAAAAATGAAAAGGAGTGTGAAAAGATATTTTTAGCGACCATTGAGATATTTTTAAACAACTTCTATAGTAAGCCAAACTGGCCTGCCATCATTTCATAGAAAGATTTGTCATCCATTTGCTGACGAGCACTCATGATCTGTTTGGCATCAGCACCGGCTAAATAACGTAATTGACCTGTACCATCAGTAGTAGCAGAATAAACGACCTGAGCAATACTGTCAGAAGTGCTCAACCCTTCCATCATAGCCTGGATACCCGTAAAGTATTTCTCCATCCCGGCCTTGTAGTCCTCTATTCCATTGTCACCTGATATTGAGATATTATTCACAAATTCAGTAGCTACTCCGCCTGGTTCTACCAATTTTACATTGATCCCCAAAGGTTTTAGTTCGTATTGACTACATTCTGTAAGCCCTTCCAGAGCGTGTTTGGTAGCATGATAAAGCGTTTGATAAGGAAAACATGCTCTTCCGACAATAGATGATACGTTTACAATAAGCCCTTCTTTATTTGCCCGAAAATGTGGTAAAAGTGCTTTGGTTGTACGTACTACCCCAAATACGTTTACATCAAATATACGATGCATCAAATCGTTTGATGATGCTTCTAACGCTCCCATCATACCAAAGCCTGCATTATTGACAAGCACATCAATTTTCCCAAATGCTTCGATTCCTTTTGCAATAGCCTTATCAATGGTTTCCTGTTTCGTTACATCTAATTCTTCTACTAATATATTTTCCAATTGGTTGAGCTCGGTTTCTTCTTGTGGTTTACGCATGCTAGCGATCACATTCCAACCATTAGCCTGAAAGATTTTTGCGGCGGATTTTCCAATCCCACTTGAAGTTCCTGTTATTAAAACTGTTTTACTCATTTTTATTAAATTTTATGTTTGTAGTGATACAATTAACTTTTACAATGCAAAGTTATCGTCCACCCAGTCAGGCATGCTTATACTAATTTCGGGTATTTGTATACTAATTCTTGAATCTTTAAACTGGAGGAAAATTAGAGCTTGAATTTTGATCAGATCAATTTGAATTCAGCACAGCCATATCATAAAATAATGACTTTGATAATTAAGTATCTCAGAGTTCGTTACTTTAGAGGAAGTCATATCACCCGAAATTTATACCGTGAAGGCCATAGCTATGAAAAGTACTATTTTTTACCCCTGTAAAGCTCTAAGCCCTTATATTGAATACTATAGGGAGTTGCGATTCGAACAAGAATTATCCAATCAATATTCCTTCCGCGACTACCCCAGAGCAGCATTAGACATGGTTTTTTGTTTTAAAGGAGCCCCTGAAATAGTCTCTTCAATAAATTGTTCTTTTAAGCTTGGTGACAGCACATTTGTTGGGCATTTTGACAATCCCTATGAAATCAGGTTTAAGGGAGGAATAATCATTTTTCATGTTCGGTTCAAAGCAAACGGAGTATATCCACTCACCAAAATTCCACTTGAGTTTCTTACCAACAACTCTATCTCCCTCAATGATTTGTTAAACGAGCGAATGGACCTTTTGCACGAAAGGCTTGCAGAAAAAACAAGCTCAACAGAGCGGATTAAAGCACTGGAAATTTACCTGCTAAATGCCTACCAAGATGCTCAGCTCCATCACAGATTAGACTATGGGCTAGGACTTATACATCAATCCCGCGGCCTATTATCTGTTAAACAATTAACCTCTAAACTAAACACCAACTACAAGAGTCTAAATCGATGGTTTTTGAAGCATGTTGGTTTAAGCCCTAAACGGTATATTCAAATCATCCGATTTAAACATATCCTCACAGAACTCGAACAAGGGCAAGAACCCAATTGGCTCCAGCTTGCGGTGGACTATGGGTTTCACGACCAGGCTCATTTCATCAAAGAGTTCAAACAGTTTAGCGGTAATTCGCCTTCCATTTTCATGGAGCAATTATCTCCCCTTAGCGCTCCTTTTACTCACAAATAAACACGAGAATTAATGTAAAACGCGTTTGCGGATTTCTTCCTTTAGATAAGCTGATCATCTTCAAGTGTCCAATTTTTACAATGGAAATTGACAAGACTCATTTTTCTTTGCACCAGAAGATAATCACCCGTACATATGAAAAGCCGTTTGTCTACCATTGTTTTTCTATTGGTTTCTCTGGCAAGTTATGCCCAAAAGTCCTTTTTTGATCAACCAGCTTTTATTATTAGTGTATACAATCACTCTGTAGGAATCCCCTTCAAAGATTACGTTAAAACACCTTTAAATTTTGGATTCGCATTAGGAGTCGAATTCAGTTATCCCGGTAAATCATACGGCAAGCAGTTTCAAAAAGTAGAAGTAGGCTTTTATCATCATCAAAATCTGCATTCTGCACTCTGGGTGAAAACCGATTTTATACGCCGTTTCATCACTGACGATGGTTTATTTGGAGAAGTACAATTTGGGATGGGATATATGCGCGAATACAATGCCTACCAAACATTTGAATTAACTACTGACGGTACATACAAGAGCAAAGACAGAAGCAGCACTGGTGCATTCCTAGCAGGGACAGGTATTGGTGGTGGATATCAATTTAATGTAGCAGACAAATATAATATCGCCCCCTTTCTAAAATACGAAGGCTTATTGCAGTTACCTTACTCCAAGCTTCAACCATTCTTCCCCCATACCTTAATACATCTCGGAAGTCGATTTCAATTCATTGATTAAAATAGCTGCTCCAATTAAAATCTACAATCTATGAAAGCCTCTTATTTATTCCTACTCCTAATACTCTGCGGATGTGCCAAAGAACTAAGTATTCCTGTAGATCAATGTAAACTTGAAATTGAGCATAGCGGTACAACGCACCCTAAAGCTGATGCATTTCAGGCATTGCTCAATAAATATGTAGAAAAAGGCTTGCCTGGTGTAGCAATGGTTGTTTATACCCCTGAAGAAGGCAAATGGATAGGCAGTGCAGGTGTTGCTCGTATTGAAAATCAACAAGCCATGCTGCCTTGCAATATCTTTCATTCGGCTAGTGTAGCAAAGACCTACCATGTTGTAGCCGCTATGACTCTTGTCGAAGAAGGCAAGCTTCAGCTAGACAATACAATTGATCATTATTTGCCGGATTGGGTATGTAATGATCTGCCCAATAAGTCAACAGCTACTGTTCGCCAGCTAATGAACCATACCTCCGGAATTCCTGATTTCATTGAAGATACGGAGCATGTTCTAGATTATTTCAATGATCTCCTGCATAGGTTTACAACTGAAGAATACCTCGATTATGTATGTGGTGATGATCCTGACTTTCAATCTGGAACCAGTGTATCCTATTCAAACACCAATACTGTATTATTGGCATTGATAATGGATCAGATAGCGGGTAATCATGCAACACTTATCACTGAACGAATTATTCAGCCATTAGGCTTATCTAATACCTATTACAAACAACAAGCAGGCTATCCTGCCCCTACCGGTGTTGTAAATACCTATGTTGATGTAAAAGAGAATGGCATACTTATTAATTCCTCCGAAATCGAAAGAAATTTTGCGGATATGAGTATTGGCCATGATGGAATGCTGGCTTCCCCTCACGATTATTTTTTATTCATACGTGCTTTATTCAAAGGAACTTTATTATCGGATACCTCTCTTAGCCAGATGATGGATTTCAAGCCATATAGTGCAAGCATAGACATGGGGGAAGGCCTGGGTCTTGATATTGTAAAAACACCCCTTAAAAACCTGACAAGGGCAGGGCACAATGGAGGTTCATTAGGAGCAGCTAATAATGTTTTCTATTACCCCGAAAAGGATGCTACGATTGTCATTTGCAGCAATTTTGGTGGCTTCTTAGATGGTCCTTTATCACAACTTTTTTACAGCCCTCTCATCGGTAATCAAAGAACTCTATTAGGAGAAATTGAACTGCTGCTATTTGGTGAATAAGTCAATTACCCCCCCCGACTTGCTACACGAATAGAATACAGCATCAATCAATAACTAGTTTATCTAAAAAATCAAAAAACAATCATGGTAAAATTTCTTGAAATCACCTTTCTTACTTTCCTTGTTATAGGTATCATCGCTTGCAAAAAAGATGATGACAACTCAATGCCTACCCCTGAACCAGAACCACGTGTCACTAAATTTTCACAATATGTGTCCGTTTCTGATGGTACAAAACTGGCAGTAACCGTATACTTGCCAGAAGGCCTAACGACAGAAGATAAAGTACCTACTTTATTTGTTATGACCCGATATACTCGTGAAGAAGAAGTAAATGGAACAAGCGACTTTTTCACCAATGCAGGATATGCTGTCGTCTCGGCTGATGCACGAGGCAGCTCGGCATCTTTTGGAGTACGGCCTGGTGAATACTCTCGTAAAGAAGTGGCTGATATGAAAGATGTAATAGACTGGATTGTAGCTCAGGATTGGGCTGATGGAAATATTGGTTCATTTGGAGTATCTTATACTGGCACAACTGCTGAATTGATGGCTGCCACCCAGCATCCTGCTGTCAAAGCGGTAATACCTGGCTGGTCTGATTTTGATGTATACGATAGCCCCGCCCGGCCTTATGGTGCTTTTTCCACTGGATTTATTGCAACCTGGTCAGAATATGTAAGCCTGATTGATAATGGACTGGATTTAGTGCCTGTAGATGAAGATACTACTTCTAATAGCCTTGCGGATATGGCTATTGCCGAACATAGCCAAAACCTAAATGTCTTTGAAAATGTTCGAGACGGTAAATTTAAAGACTCTAAACTTGGAGAAGATAGCTATATTGAATCCTGCCCATTGTATTGGAAAGATGAAATCGAAGCCTCCAATGTCCCTATGTTTGTCATTGCAAGCTGGATGGATGCTGGTTCTGCTGATGGAGCTATAAAAAGATTTCAACATTTTAGCAATCCTCAGAAGGTACTCATCATGCCAGATAATCACGGTTCTTCCTCTCATGCCAGCCCTTATCAGGTGGCAGAGAATCCCATTCCGCCATCTATGAGCCCTCTGGAAGTTTTTAATCTACACTTAGATTTCTTTGATACACACCTGAAGGGCCTAGACAAAGGAGTAGATTCCTGGCCAGCAGTACAATACTATAATTTTGGAGAAGAAACCTATTTAAGTACAGAGGTATGGCCTCCACAAGGTAGTAATCAGGAACGATTCTACTTCAACGATAATTCTGAATTAAGTCAAAGTGCTCCCACAGGCCAAACAGGGCAAGATCAATATGCCGTAGATTTCTCCACATCCACCGGAGCATATAACAGATGGCTCGGCCAGCTTGGCCAACATATTATGGGACTAGACGACCGAGGAGCAATGGACGCCAAAATGTTGACTTATACGACCGAACCACTTAGTCAGGATGTTCAAATTTCTGGCACACCAGTTGTCTCACTACAACTAGAATCGACCCATGAAGAGGGTTTGGTTTTAATATACCTGGAAGATGTGGATGAAAATGGAAAAAGCACTTACATAACAGAAGGAGGGCTTAACCTTATTCACAGAAAAGAAGGTACCAATCCTGACTTTGATCAAACGGAACCCTACCATTCATTTTTAGAAATGGATGCTTCTTTAATGCCTGTTAATCAACAGGTAGAAGTGAATTTACAATTGTTGCCTACATCGGTCAAGATTAAAGCAGGCCATCGAATTAGAGTTGCAATAGCAGGTGCTGACAGTGGTGCTTTTGACAGAATCCCTCAAAGTGGCGATCCTGTATTTACCTTCTATAGAAACGCAATGAATACTTCTTATATCGATTTACCTACTGTGCAATAGCTTCCGCTAAAACAAAGCGTTTAAAGCTACGCCTTATTATGAAAATCCTCACTATCCCATCGTGGGGATTTTCATATACTCACTTACACTTGCCGTACGGGTGAATAGCATGACTAGAGTAAAATAACTCAATTGCGCAAAACTCCGAATAGTCTCATAAAAAAGGGGCTTGATTTTTTTTAAATTGGGGTAGTCAAAAAAGCTGAACAAATGGAAGTAAGAGAAATAATATTTAAGGATAAAACAAAAAATAAAATCTCTGTATTTCTATCTGATACGGAGAGTAATACCTCTTTCATTTGTCTTCCAGCAATGGGAGTGAGGGCAAAGTATTACGAACTATTTGCCAGCAGTTTAAGCAAAAAAGGGTTTAATGTAATAACTGCAGATTGGCGTGGACAAGGAAGTTCTTCCACAAGACCTTCACATGAAATTGATTTCGGTTATAAAGAGTACATCAGTGATTTACATGAATTAGTTACTCATTCTGAGAAATGGTTTCCTAACACGAGAAAAATTCTTATTGGGCATAGCTTAGGAGGGCAATTAGCAAGTTTGTTTAGTTCCAGATACTCAAATCTTATAAGTCACTTAATACTCATAACATCCTGCAATGTACACTATAAAGGGTTTCATGGATTAACCTCTCTAAAGGTCCGCTTAGCAGGAAATATCTTTTATCCTGCTAGTAAGATTGTAGGATATTTCCCAGGGAACAAGATTGGATTCGCTGGTAAAGAAGCCAAAACGGTAATAAAGGATTGGTCTTATAATGCGATAAAAGGAGACTATAAATTAAGCAATTCAGATTATGATTATGAGGATTCGTTAAATCAATTAATAAAACCTGTGTTAAGCATTTCCATAAAGGATGACGATCTGGCAAGTAAAAAAGCAGTTGAGAATTTATATCAAAAATTCAATACTCAATCAACTATCACTCATATACACATTGAAGATGAAAACTGGAATCATTTTAGTTGGGCAAAAATGCCCGATCGTTTAATAAATATTATACAAAATTGGGTGCATGAGAATTCAGCAAATTAAGGAAGGGGATTATGATGCTATTATTCCCCTGCTCAATCAATGGTGGAATGGTAGGCTAATGACCGATATGCTACCCAGGCTTTTTTTTAAACATTTTCAAAATACTTCCTTCATTATAAAAGATGACACTGAAATCATCGGGTTTATCATTGGTTTCATTTCACAATCAGAACCCAATTGTGCATACGTCCATTTCATCGGAGTTCATCCAGCATACAGAAATCAAAAGATAGGCAAAAGTTTATATCAGCACTTTTTCTCGGTTGTCAAGAATTACAACATAAAGGAAATCGAATGCGTCACCTCTCCAAAAAATAAGGCTTCAACATGCTTTCATAAAAAATTAGGTTTCTCTGCTGTTGATAATATTTATAAGAACAACGATCAGATTCCATATTTTGAAAATTATGATGGAATTGGCGAAGATCGAGTAGTATTTAAATACATTTTTCAAAATGAAAAGGATTAAAGGCTTATTTATAACAATTAGTGCCATTCTTTTTACTGCTCTCGCGGGGAACATGTTTGTGGGAGATGCCCTCAATAAATGGTTTATCACACTTAATCAGCCCTGGTACTCTCTTCCTTTATGGGGGTGGTATATAGTTGGTATATTATATTATTGCATAGCTTCCTATATACTCTATCAAACTTTAATCAGCATTAAAAGTAAAGAAAGAAACAAGGCAATTATATTAATTGCATTAATGATGCTAGGAAATGAATCCTGGAACTACTTATTTTTTGGTTTAGAAAGTGCGTTTTTAGGATTCATTGGACTATTTCCTTTTTCTTTTTTGGTTGCAATTCTATTCCTCCATTTGCAAAAATTTAAAAGGAGATTATCCTGGGTACTTTTACCTTATTTATTTTGGTTAGTATATGATTTTCTATGGACGTATGCTTTGTGGAGGCTTAATGAATAAAAAGAGTTTTTAATTACTTTTCTAATAAGTAGCTATTGAATTAATCTATTAGAGCATCGAAATTCAGGTTTAAAAATCTGCTCTAAGCGCCAAAATCAGGTTCCTACCAGGAGCTACTATGCCTGAGCTATAAGGGCGATATCGTTGATTCGTCAGGTTTTCCAATCCGGCACTCAGTGATAGATGTTCAGTAAAACGGTAAAAGGCTTTAAAATTGAGTGTATACCATGAAGGGGAATAAGGCTTTCCATTTTTGTCTATTGCATATAGATAGCCTTTAGCCTGTTCGCTTTCAGGAAGATTTTCATAGCTCACCTCTCCGCTATAGGAGGCATAAAATTGTAGCTGTAATTGTGGTGTACTATAAGTCAGGCGTGAAACACCAAACAAAGGAGCAGCATGTCGGGACGGGCTGGTTTCGCCATCATCCAATTCTTCTTCCCCTTTTTGATAGCTTAGGTCTGAAGAAAATGAAAAACCAGCTCCCAGTTTAGCTTCAATCCCTAGCTGGATACCATAGACTTGTGCCTGTGCAGCATTTTGAATAGCCTGCACCCGGCTAAGCGTACCATCATAGATAATCGAATCCATTCCATTCAGGAGGAAATCACGGCGCACCAATGCATTGTCGAGCAGTGTATAAAAGACAGTTGCATCCAGTTTTACCTTTTTATTAATCACTTTAGCTATTCCAAAATCTACATTGTAGGCATCTTCAGTATCCAGATCAGGATTAGGCACTACCACTATTCCTGGTTCTGAATCAAACACCTTACCTATATCATCTACATTAGGTGCTCGAAAAGCGCGAGACAGGTTAGCGCTGAATACCCAGCTTTTATCAGGGCGATACACCCAGCCCAGGCTTCCGGTCAAGGACCCCTGGCTTAAATTAGCATCTGTAAATGGGAAGGGATAAAAAGTAGTATCAAAACGGGCATCTACCTGAAATTGATTATAGCGCAGGCCTGCTTGCATCAACAATTTATCTCCAAATCGATGCCGAGTGGTTACATAAGCTCCATAAGAAGCCCAATCTGCCTGAGGGTAACGAGCAGGCCCTATTTCTAATTTGCCTGTCTCTATGTTTTCATTTATCCCTGTAGATTTCACATCATTCCATACCACTTCTACTCCATAAAATAGTTCATTAGCATAAGCTGTAGATTTAACAAAATCCAGATTAGCAGAGTAAGCATCCACCTCTTCTATCCTGTGTTCTCTGTCTACCTTATTAAAATCACGGCTTATCCGGCTTTCTTCAAATTGTTGTTGAGCTATTCGCAAACTGGCCTGATCATAAAACTTTTGCTCATCAGTATGAGTAATCTTCAAGAGGTTCATCATCCATTTCTGAGGGCCATAATCCCATTCCCCATAACGAGGAGCACCATTCCGATATCGGATATGGCGGTCATAACGCGAATAATTAGACGTTTCTGAGTAATGAAATCCATATCGGATATCCCATTGATCATTAGGCTGGAAGCGTACTTTTTGCATCATATTGATCTGAGTATAGCCTGATGGGCGCTGTACCAAAGGGTCATCATTAGTGATGATCACATCTGTACTATCCTGTCGTTGTACATAAAAAGGACGCAAATATTCTTCCGGGCCATTAGTCCCCATTTTCAGGTCTCCATAATCATTGGAGCTAATGCTTGTAAGCATCGCCCATTTATGCCCTCCCAGGTTAATATCGAAATGAGCCGTTTTTTCATCATTTGCAGAAGCATATCGTGTAAGAGCTTTGCCGCTAACTACCTGTTCATCATTCAAACTCAATTTAGGGCTTAGGGTTTGAAAACTCATTACCCCACCAATTGCATCACTGCCATAAATAACAGAACCTGGTCCAAACAGCACTTCGGTACGCTCGGTGGCAAATGGGTCTAGGGATATAACATTCTGGATGTTCCCTCCGCGAAAAATTGCGGTATTCATGCGTACTCCATCTACTGTATATAGTAAGCGATTGGTAGCAAAACCACGAATCATCGGACTACCTCCTCCTTGTTGACTTTTTTGGATAAACACTTTTCCAGAAAGCCCTAACAAATCTGCTGCTGTCTGTGGATTTTGTAAAGCAGCGCTCCTTGCAGAAATACTTATAATTTTGGAAGGAACTTCCGCTGTTGTTTGATTCCAGCGGGAAGCTGACACAATGACCTCTTCCATTCCAAGCGTAGTGGAGGAAAGCGATAATTGGAAATTCACCTCTCCCAATTCTTCATATGATTGATTGACTACATCGTAGCCTAGCAATTGTATAGTAATGCGCTCTGAGCCCTGAAAATCAGATATATCAACTTTGCCGTCAATATTGGTTTCTGCAAAAGCGCGGGGTTTTTCACTATAGAGCGTTACTAATTCAAGGGGGGCTCCACTCTCCTGGTCAGTGACTAATAATGTCTGTGCTCCTATATGTGTATATATAAAAAAGGCACCAACAATCAACATCAAATACTTCATCCAATCATTTTTGTCCTATAACTAATGACTTATCAAAGATGGTCTTTCCTTTTGGGCCTGCAATTTACAATACTTTTCAGGGCAATTGATAAGCTTCTGTCAGTTGCTTTCGCAAACGAGCTTTCATTTCAGGGCTTGTAAAAGCATGTTCAACAGCTTCCAGGTTGCACTTAAGAAAATGAACGTGCTCCCAGCCAAAGTTTTCGGCAAGGGTTTGGTATTCGTGATCAAGTGTCACATTGGTGATAGTACGTGCATCCGTATTAATACTCATTGATATGCCATGTCTGTAAATAACATCAGCAGGATGTTGATGAATGGCATCAATCACATTGGTTTGTACATTACTGGTAGGACATACTTCCAGATGAATATGCTGCTCTTTAAGATAGTCCAATAATTTTTGGTCCTCTGCACTTCTCACACCATGTCCAATCCGGCTGGGACCAAAATGCTCTAATGTTTCCCATACACTTTCAGCTCCTTTAGCTTCTCCAGCATGAGCCGTGCACTGGATTCCATGCTCACGAGCATAGTTGAAAGCTGAAACGTGATTGTCAATAGGGAAACCAGCTTCATCTGCTGCTATATCAAAACCAACTACTTTGGCCTCTTTAAATTGTTCTACCAATTTTACCACCTGCATACTTTGAGATTCGCTATAATGGCGAAGTGTACACAGGATAATCCCTGCTTCTACTCCAGTTTCTTCTATTCCTTTTACTGCTGCCTGATTCACCGTTTCAATCACTTCTTCTGGTGTCAGGCCTTGTTGTAGATGTTCAAGAGGTGCAAAGCGTATTTCCGCGTATAGTACGTTATCTTTTTTTAACTGTCGAAACAAATCCAGTGTTACCATGTGTAGTTGCTCTTTTGTTTGCATCAAAGCAATACCACTTAGGGCACGGGTAAGAAAATCTGCCAAATCCAGGCACTTTGCAGGAGCAATAAACGTATCCTGATAAGTTTCCAGGCTGATTTCTGGTTTAAGCTGTTTCACTACTTCATAACTTAAGGAGCAATCTAAATGGAGGTGTAGTTCTACTTTTGGCAGGTCTTTGTATTTCATCATCATTCTGACTTATTCTTCCTGCAAAGATGGGTATTACTTAGTACTTTTGCTATTTGTATTTGTCAAAAAATATATTGCTATGAATAAGATTTATTGCCTTGTCTTAATGCTTGCAGTTCTATGTGCCTGCGACAAAGACGAAACCCTTAATTATCCAATTTACACCCATTATCAGGGAGCAGTTGATGAAGATCCCATCAGAGTTTTTGTAAAAACCAATGACGAATTGAAAGAAATCTCTGCTGATGTTACCAACTTAGATGAATCTCCCGAGTGGGATTCAACCTTGATGAATGGTAGTTTTGAATTTATCAATTTCACTTCCGAAACAGACGCTGTTAGTAGGTTCGATCCCAGCTTCTCTATTGTAGCCGATAGTATACATTTTAATTATTCTTATGATCAAAATGAATTGTCATTTGATACCAACTTTGGTTCTCCTGCTCCTATCTCCTTATTAATATCTGGTAGCCCTAATGATTTTAGCATTGCTTCAGAAATTATTATGCTCCGTACTGCCAGCTCCAACAATATTTCATTGATCCCTAATTATTACCTCTCTGATGCCAGCGCTTATGCCGACTTTATGGATATTGGAGATACGCTATTGATTATGAATTATTGGCAGCGATATGCGGAGTAATTGATTTGTTTCTTCGTGAATATTCTGGCTTAATATCTTGAAGCCTAAAAGATGAAATGGTCCACGAATTACACTTATTCCACGAAATTCCTGGTCAAACCTTATGAGGAGAATTCGTGACATCTGTGTAATTCGTGGACAAAAACAAAAATTATACTCTAAACTATTCTCACCGCAACAGCTCTATCGCTTTGTCCAATGCCTCGTCTTTGCCACTTAATACATCCCCTCTCCTATTTTGTAGGACGATATCAGGAGGCAAACCAACTCCTTCATAGCTGGTACCATCTGCAGCACGCCAATCACCAATGCTCATGCTGTAGCCCCAGCCGTTGGGAAGTTCACGAAGCACCAAATTAGAGAACGCTCCGGCAGTAGTATCTCCTACTATAGTCACCTGAGGAAGCGTACGCATAGCCAAGGCATAAGTTTCCCGGGCACTGATCGTCAATCGATTGGTCAACAATACTACCGGTTCTGTAAATTGAAAATCGCCTCGAGGGCTGATATACCATTCTTCTGGCGAGGTGAAGTCATCAGGGCCTGGGCCATTCTTGATGGAGGTAGTCATGTATAGCCGTTGTTCTTCTGTAAAATGAGAAGCTACTGTTTTACCAGCAATATCCTCTCCTCCTTCGCCTCCCCGTATATCAATCACGAGGCCTTTTGCATCTTTAAAGAAATCCAGGACAGGCTTGATTTCCTTATCAAAAGATTTTTCGCCATCAGCAAAATTGTAGAAATATACATAGCCGATTCCATCCTCCAGCCAGTCGTAAAGGATTGCAAAGTCTGTCTCCTGCGGCTCAGATAAGTAATGTTCTTTTAATAAATCCAGGTCAAAATCCTGAATTGTATCAATACGCCCAATTGGCCCTCCCTTATACATTGGTAAATCCGTACCAACAGGAAGCAAAATCACATGGCCATCATCCAATATTTTAAGCATATCTACCAGTACATGATACAATTCTTCATCGCTAGTCTGATCATCTACCATTGGCTTATATTGATCATAAACAGCATCCCAATCTACATTTCTAACTTTAAAAAGGCCATACATTTGATCAAATTCAGACCATAAGGCTTCAAAATTGTCTTCTGGATTATTGCTGTACTCTACTCCAAAAATATATTTTTCACAGCTTGATACAAGAATGAAAAGCAAGCCGATAAACCAAATTTTTTTCATTGCTTTATTGTTTTCTATTTAAAGAAATAAGTGACTTCTATACCATTTTCAAACATCCGCATAGGCCTGGGATCGGGATAACTCGTCCAGGCAGCAAAATAACTGGCTCCAAGTGATTCTCCACTGCTAAAATGCCAGGTGTAGCCCGCCCTGAAACGAGGACTGAACAATTTATTCAAACTCACTAATGATGAACTGGTACGCAAATAGCCCCGGTAATAATTTGTAAGGTCAGGTAGAGAAGGATCAAATGCATAATTAGGGCGTACTACTCCTGCTAATAATGGCAAGCTAAAGCTTCCTGTCAGGTCGCCTCTCAATAACCGATAGGAAAATTGATATTCTGGTGCTATATCCAATTGTGTATAGTGCCAATCATCGATTGCCATGCCCGTATATATATGACGAGCATTCAATGAAGCTCCCAGTTGATGACCTCCGCTTAATTGCCATAAAGCCCTCACTTTTAAATCACCAGAGACCATGGAAAAGAAAGGGTAGGCTTTTATTTCATACGACTCTATATGCCCATAAATATCGGGGGTCTCAGTAATAGTCCCTGTTCGATGTCCAAGCTGCTTTGGGCGATTAGTTCCTATTTTTAGCGTAAGCGACACATCTAATAAAAATGCCCCCTGTCTTTGGTACATTCCTCCTATATTCATCACATCATACTGATAGAATAATGGAGAAGTGTGTTCATCATAAGTATAACCTTCTGTCCAGCCTGCTTTGACTCCCCATCGAGCATTTACAGAGGCTGTATTTTCCTGCGCCAACAGTATTTGCACAGATAACAGACATAAAATTGGGATGATTATTCTTTTCATTATTTGACTTTTTAATTCAAAATGAGTTTGCTTTTAAATTTCAAGCTATCTCGTATATCCTCGAGCTACAAATGCTTCTTGATTATTTGGTTCTCTACATATTCACCTTCCAACCACAGACAGCTCACTCAGAGAAATGCTGATTATAATCAGGCAAAACACCAATACATTTTCTGTGGGTCCACAAATGGCACTTATTGCACAAATTCTCATGGCTTTCGTCCAATTTGAGCAATTACTTAGTCAGGCGTAGCCTGCTTCGTGAAAAGGTTTGTGGACTACTTTTATATCTCCGATCGCTGTGGACTGAAAGTCCTGGCGAGTGAAGTCTTAAATCATTGTGTATTGCGCCTAATTCAATATCAATTCAAATAGCGACTCCCGAAATGCTTTTTTCTTTTCACTCGTATCGCCATGATAGCTAGCACCATTATAAGCAATGGAGATAGTCACTTTTTGCTCCGGGAAATAGAATAGATAGGCCGTATAAGAGGAAGTACTTCCTGTATGCCCATAAGCAATTCCATAAGGCGTTGGAAAGTAGGATATCCCCAATCCATAAGCTTCGCCTTCCCATTGTGGAAAGTCGGCTTCATCAGGCCCTGTCTCTACTAATTGTTCTGTCATTTGCCGAAAGGCTTCACCAGAAAGGATGCCACCATCAAAAAGTGCTTCTATAAATGTATTTACATCCTGCATATTGGCAGCGATACCACCATCTCCTGTGGCCGCATCAGATACAGCATGCTGCATAATATCAAAATATTTATCAGAATGAGTAGCCAGGTATGGCCGGGCAGTTCCTTCAGGGATCGGTTGGCTATGAGTGCCCATTTCAGTATTATTTAGCCCTAGAGGTTCACTAATAAAAAACCGAACAGCATCCCATAATGGCATCTGGCGAGCGCGTTCTACGATCAGCCCCAGCAATACATAATTCGTATTGGAATAGGTGTAGCGTTCGCCAGGAGCATGATCTGCATCTTCACCATATATGTACTTCAATTTCTCCTCCTGAGTCTCTAGTAGATATGGAGTATTAATGGCATTTACAAATTGCTCTACCCCCAGATAATCTTTAATCCCACTTGTGTGATTCAGGAGTTGCTTAAGGCTTACTTTATCTGCATTATCAATTTGGCTGATAATACTTTCATCCAACCACTGAGATAAAGGGTCATTGATATTCAGTATACCTTCATCCTGTAATTGCAATATTAAAACCGCAGTATACACCTTCGAAATACTACCTAGCATTGTTTTAGTACAAGCCTGCATAGGTATCTTATTGGGAATATCAGCCATTCCTGCTCCTTGTGTCCAGGTATTTCCATCTGAAGTACGAATAGCTAGCTGTATGCCTGGTGTTACACGAGCCATTTCTTCTATGGAAGCCTGAAACTGATCGTGTAAAGGTTGATTCTCATTACTATTATCCAGCGATAACGAACAGTTATATGTAGCGGAATCTACTAATACTGCCTTTTCACATGAGCAGGAAAACAGTAATATCATCGTGTATATCAATACATTTTTCATAGCTTACTATTTCATTTTAGGTAGATAAAATTGGCAGCCTACACCTACAAACTGATGCAAAGCAGTGAAAATATTAAAGGGGATATCTGCTGCACTCATGAAAGTCAGGAACAGTTCCGGGCTATCTGGTGCTTCTTTGATACGGTAGCCTATATTTAAGCTAAGGGAAGGCATAAAAGCAGGACTTCCATAATCTGTTACTTCTTCAAAAGTGCCATCTACAGAGCTGTATACTGGCCCCGGATGAAAAACATGAGCATACCCCAAGCCCAGGCGTGCACTTCCGTTAAAGCGTTTGAGGTGATAACGATACCCGATTTCTGCATTCAGAAAAACAGCCGTTTGCCAATGCTTATGATGATAAAACCCAACATTCCCAGCTAATAGCCAATCCTGTTTGTTCTTATGGCGAAAAATGTGCTCGGTGCCAAGCATTACAACTGGATTATAATCATAACGTGTAAACCAAAAATTGGGGAAGGAAATGCTTTCATCCATGAGCGCAATACGAATGGGAATCTTTTTGTTGGTTACCTCCATTTTTTGGGCATATAAACTAAGGCCCAGCGACAGGCACATCATTAACATAAGTGGGTGCTTCATAAATTTAATTTTTGCTACATAGATGCAACCCACTATGTTTACCCCCAATTATTTTAGTCTTCTACAGGTGCTGAATTGTCAGAATTGGAGGAATGAGCACCTTTTTGGAAGGTACTAGGTGTCATTCCGGTCATTTTTTTGAAAGTATTATTAAAAGCAGATTTGGATTTGAAGCCTGCTTCCATGCCAATGGCCAGTAGACTGTATTGTTCGAATTGGGAGTCCAGCAGCATTTGCTTGACGGATTCTACTCTTTGTTTATTTATATAGGTGGTAAAATTTACTCCCGCAGCAGTATTGATAATCTGTGATAGATAACCAGGACTAATACTTAAATGCTCAGCTACGATATCTCTACTAAGATCTGGATTTCTATGGATTTGCTGATCTGCTATTAGCTGTTCCAGTTTCGCCATATAAGTTTGTTCGCGAGTAGATACTTTTTCATCTACGACTTCTTCATCTATTTCCTTAGAAGCAATACGAGCACCTAGTATTTTATGAATGGCAGCCTGGTCTTCTGCCAGCTTGAAACGGTATAAGCCTTGATAGGTGAGCCAATATATGAAAAAGGAAACCCCGCCCCATAGTAGATAATCTAAATGTTCATAGCCCTGGTCCGGCAAAAAACTTAAACATAACCAACATAGAATTAGCATTAAAAGCACTCCCCAAATACGAAAAAGCCACTTTTTCCCTGCCTGCTCTGGTTTGAGCCGTTTGAGAATTATGAATCCCCATGCACTCAGGCAAAGGCTATACAGTATTGCCAGCCAGTATTCAACTTCATACACTACCGACATGAAGTGCTTTACGTTGGGAATACTATAGATTCCAAAATCAACATCCAGATTGATATATATATTTAATCCCAGGAAAACTAAAAAAGGAAGGCTCAATAATAAGAGGTTTCTACTCTTACTCCAGGGATGATGTGTCGCTTTCAAAAAGTAGATAAAGATTGGAACATAATACAATAACATCCAGGGGGTGTCATCCCCAAAAAAATCAATCAAATAGTATTGATCATCAAAATTCCAGCCACTGAGCCATTCATTCAGCCCTATGACCGCAATTAATATAACAGCAAAAGCCAGGTATTTACTAGGGGTGTTCTTAAAGAAAGGAGTTCCTAATACAACTAAACCAAAAATCAACCCCTGAGCCAAGCTGACCAAAATAAGTATGTCCCAGAGGTTGAATGTCATATAATCTTATTGTTTTAAAGTCTTTCGAAGGTGTAAGTACCTTCTGCTTCGACAATAGTTGTAATTCCTGAACTAGGGTCTATCGTTGTCTCACTAGTAGCAGCATCGAGTACTAATGTTGTTCCATTGAGTGTTACAATAGTGGCTTCGGATACTTCTCCATCAGCATTAGTGACTTTGATAGTATCGCCATCTCTTTCCCAATCTCCGGAATCCAGAAAGCCATCAACAGTTGCCTGTGTTTCATAATTTTGTCCACTTACACTGTACATTAGATTGATACCATAAGTGCCTTCCGTTTTATATTCATTAGGACTTTCCAGGAAGGTAATTTTGGCATCAATATCAAAAGCAGTGCCCACAAAATTAGCAGTTGTCGACTGGCCAGCTACTATTGTTGTAGAGGTACCATCATAATCGAATGTAGTCATTCTCCAGGTACCTACTAATTCGTTGCTGTCAGGTTCATTGTCATTATCATCTGAACAGCTCACAATAGACAGCGTCAGCAATGCCAGTACTGACCACAATAACATCTTTTTCATAAAAAGGAATTTATGGAGTTAAAAAATGAAAGAATTTGAGCGCTAAAAAGAGCGATTGAATGCAAAGGTAAAAAAGTAATGATAACTTTTTAGGTAGACAATCAACTATTAAATTGGAGGTGTGGTATGTGAAAAAAATTTTATACTGGAAAATTATTTTACTTGTTTTAATGTCTATATTTTTACAAAAAATGGACTAGTATGCGACTACAAATTATCATTATCCAAGGGATAATACTATTTATTTTATTTAGCACTTTTTCATGTCAACAAGACAACAAATCAATTGACCCTAACGCTGAAATGTTTAAAAGCCTGCCAGCCTATAATACAGGCGTTGATTTTAATAACGAGGTTACTGCAACATTACAATTTAATCACTTTTTCTGGCAATCCATTTACAATGGAGCAGGGGTAGGAATAGGAGATGTGAATAATGATGGCTTACCAGACCTCTTTTTCACTGGCAACACAGAACGAGATCGGCTCTATTTAAATAAAGGCAACTTCAAATTTGAAGATGTCACCCTTAAAGCAGGGATCAAAGATGATGGTTTTTGGTCTACTGGCGTAACTATGGGAGATGTAAACAACGATGGCCACCTGGACATTTATGTATGCCGACATGGCCCTTACCT
>JAKSDI010000023.1 GCA_022360175.1 Chitinophagales bacterium | reverse complement strand
GCATCGGCATCGTTTACGCCATCTTGAATACTGGCGAGGTCCACGTTGTTCCCATCAGATATATGTAGCTGGGTACCATTGAGGTCGAGCACCTGAAGTTCATTAGTTGGATCAGGGTCTGCATCGGTTCCGCCAGAAGGTAGCGTTACAGTGCTACCGCTGGAAATGGTCAATTCGTTGGTATTTGGGTTGAAAGAAATATCCTGAATTTCGTTCATCGGATCGGCATCGGCATCGTTTACTCCATCCTGAATACTGGCTAAATCAATACTGTTTCCATCTTCAATTGCAAGTGTAGTACCATTAAGCGAAAGCTGTTGATTATCGGTACCTCCGGGAGGGATGATAGGAGCGAGGTCTACCTGGTTTCCGTTCGAGATACTGATTTGTGTGCCATTAAGGCTAAGCGATTGAATTTCGTTCATCGGGTCTGCATCCGCGTCATTTACTCCATCCTGTAAACTGGCCAGGTCTACATTATTTCCATCAGAAATGTGTAGTTGGGTGCCATTGAGGTCAAGTACCTGAAGTTCATTAGTTGGATCAGGGTCTGCATCGGTACCACCAGAAGGTAGTGTTACAGTGCTACCGCTGGAAATAGTCAATTCATTGGTATTCGGGTTGAAAGAAATATCCTGAATTTCGTTCATCGGGTCTGCATCTGCATCGTTTACGCCATCTTGGATGCTAGCAAGGTCCACGTTGTTTCCATCAGATATATGTAGTTGGGTACCATTGAGGTCTAGTACTTGTAGCTCATTGGTAGGATCAGCATCTGCATCGGTTCCACCAGTCGGGATGGTGATGGTGCTACCCCCGGTAATGCTGAGTTGATTTGTATTGGGGTTGAAACTGATGTCTTGAATTTCGTTGGTCGGGCTGGCGTCCGCATCTTCGGTATCATCACCATCAGCAATATCAGCAGGGATACCTTGTAAAGTGCTCCATGTTTCAATCTCATTAGTAGGGTCTGAATCGGCATCATTAACACCGTCTTGTAGGCTGGATAAATCCACATTATTGCCATCAGAAATATACAATTGAGTGCCATTAAGATCAAGTACTTGCAATTCATTAGCTGGATCGGCATCTGCATCGTTGACACCGTCCTGAAGGCTTGATAAGTCAATGCTGTTTCCATCTTCAATGCTAAGGGTAGTCCCAGAAAGTGTGAGTATTTGGTCATCAGACCCACCTCCGGGAAAACTAAGGGTAACAGAGTTACCATCTGTAAGTGTAAGGGTTTGTGTAGCGGGATTGTAAATCAGATTTTGAAGTTCATCAGTAGGATCACCACCTCCACCATTGCCCGATTGGCCAGCATAGATTGCATAGGGTACCGAGAGTAATTGAGAGGTACCTAGATTGAGGTAGTTATTGCCACCATTAGGGTCAATATCAATTTTGAGATAATAAGGATAATTGCCCCATTGTGCGTTTTCAAAAATGCCACTAATTGCTACGCCTCCACCTATCTCGAGATCGAAAACTCCTAGAGGAGAAGTTGTTACTTCATGTCGTTCGGAATAATCTACCAGGCCAGATACTCCATCGCGAACAAGGCTTACTCGTACTGCTATGTTTTCGCTAGCATAAGGTACTCCAGAGGCATCTCGTGCAACTGCCTGGAATTTGAATTTTTGAGGGCTCTGTGCCTGGACCGAAATAGCCAGGGTCAGAGCAATAATGGAAAATAAAATTTTACGTATCATAATATTAGGATTTAGGGATTATTGTTAAGAAGTTGTTTAAAGCTTTCTCACTGGTCTATCAAAAGCGCCTTTTATCCCCACTTTTTGTTTTTTTATCGCCCCGTAGCGCTGCTATGCGGCTCAAAAAAAGCCTCAATTGTGAAAAAAATGCTGCTTTCTCACCTGCAGCAGAAAACTTTAGACAACTTCTATTTGATTTTCTGAACTTGATAAGATTGTTTGCGCCCATCTTTAGCCAGTAATTGTAGCCAGTAAGCACCTGCAGGTAGCGCTGCCATATTGATAGCATGTTGTTCTTTTATACCTTCTTCGGTGAGTAATAATTGGCCTGTATTGGAAAAAAGCTGAGCTATTAATTCTTCTTCTTCGGGAAGGCGAATTTGAAGTACTCCTGCTGTTGGATTGGGAAAGATGTTGACTTCCCAATCTGGAAGTAAAGGACTTTGGGTAGTAACGACCAAGTCGTAATAAGATTGATGAAAGCCTTCTGCTAGTTCCTGCCCATTTTGAAAGCGGGAAACGGCTACTTCACCTACCGTCCAGTGTAGATTGCCAAAAAGGGCATGCTCATAGTAGTCGCCCGCATTGCCGATTACTGTTCGAGGCATGTCTTGAGCCTTAAGCTGTACACATAGCAAGGCCAGGAGCAGCAGTGTGCTGCCGATTAGTTTTTTCATGATAAATGGTTTTATATTTTACTGTACTTAGACGTTATCTCAATAAATTCACCACTCCAGCAAAGCGCCGAATATTTCCGTCTTTAAATTCAATTTCCGTTTCGTACAAATAAGTGCCAGTATCTAATTCCTGTCCTTGCCGGGAGCCATCCCAGGCCGATGATGTATCAGATGTATTAGATTGACTGGATGAAAACACATGCCCTCCCCACCTGTCATAAATATTTAGGTGGACTACTTGAGTTGCATTGCTCCCCATTTGTGGATAGAAAGTATCGTTATTACCATCTCCATTTGGAGAAAAGGCAGTAGGGATATATATGCGGTATCGGTCACGTAAGTCTAATGTTATTTCTACTTGCTGATTGCAACTATTGGGTGCATTTGCCGAAAGGCTAAGTATGCCATTATAAAAAGGTTGCCATGCAATTACATTGCAAGTATCACAACTAATCAAGCCATCTCCCTGCCATGAAAATTGATAGCCGGGAAGTGGAGTAGATATACCAAGGTGAATGGTATCCCCAATATCTACAGCTGTAGTAGGGATGCCAGAAATGTCCAGGCTTGGTAGCTCTTCTGCAAGAATTTCTAAATCCTCATAGTGTTCACAACCCCAGGCATCTTGTATCCCGATATTATAAATCCCGGCAGACAAATTCAGAAAGTTAGCATCCAATTGCCATGCCTGGTCATTCAGATTGAATAGATAAGGAGGTGATCCTCCAAAGGTTGGAGATGCTGATATTTGTCCATCCGTGGCATCCGGGCAGGAAGTGTTTTCTACCATTGCTAAAAAGCCAGGAGTGCTTTCTGCTACTTCAAATTCAGCGGTTAGCTCACAACCAGCACTATTGGTAACTGTCAGGCTGTAATGACCGCCAGATTGTACTTCAATTTCGTGGCTACTATTGCCCGTGTTCCATAAATAGGTTACATAAGTAGGAGGTGCATCGAGTATTGTGGTCGCTCCATTACATAAAATCTCTTCGCCATTAATGCTTAGGGCATCTGAATTGGCGACTTCTATTTCTGTAATGATAGTACTGTCACAACCATTTATGGTACTATAGTGCTGTACAATTATAGTATCTTCATGAATAGCTTCTCCCTGATAAAGATCGCCTTCGCACAAGTTTAGGTTATACAAATGCTCATAGGCTGGATAGTTGAATAACTGAATGTGTATTAAGCTATCACAACCTGACTCTCCAGGGATAGGAAGTTCATAGTTTCCAGGTTCTGTTAAAAGATGTCCATTGTATTCGAATACTTCTCCTTCACATAAGAGAGGAGTAAGGAAAATCTCTATGGGTTCAGCTATTAGAATGCTAGTTGAATTGGAAGTAGCTCTACAGGATTCATTTAAGAAATTTATAGGGCCATTGGCTATTTGTACTCGATAAAAAATACCAGGAGTAGTTTGTGTGATTGTCAATGTAGGAGCATTTTCTGAGGTTATATCTGTCCAGGAATTGCCACCATCAAAGCTTTGCTGCCATTGGTAATGAGGATTAGGATACATATCTCCAATCATCATTGGAGTGATCACAGCCGCATTATTCGGGCAGGCAGTAGTGATATTAGGTAATACTACTTCCGGGCTACAGTGACGAAGAGCAATATTGTCCAGTGCCAGGCTTCCTGCACTAAGGCTTTGGAAGCTAAGCTGTATAAAGTCAGTTCCTGCTGGTATACTGATCAATTGTTCATGAGTATGCCAATTTCCATCTTGTGGGAGTATCCCTGTATTATAGGATTCTGCTCCATCTATTAGGATAGATAACACAGGGTTGGCGTTTTCCGGACAATCGCTCAAATTGATGACATCAAATGATAGAAGATAGTCTATTCCATCACAGACTTCCAATGTACTATTGAAAATATTTTGTTCACCTTCTCCAACATTGGCTACCAGCATATATGCATTTGTGGCTCCACTATTATCACTGGTATTGATCCAGCAGAGTGATATATCACTACCTTCTGTGGATGAAGTAACCGCATAGCTATTTGGTACAGTAGGCCAATCGGCAATGAAGTCCAAATCTGTAGAATAAAAGGGGTTATTAGTGAGGAAAGATGTACTTCCTATACCAAAATCTCCATTTGCCAATATGTTGGGTCCCAAATTCCCCTCGCAGGTAGGTTGTGCCTGCAAAGAGAAAGATGGCAGTACTGTCAGGAGGATTAAAAACGTAACTACTCGTGTCATTGTACTACTACTTTTTTTACGGCCGTTTCGGTGCCTTGAGTCCAGCGTAATAAATAGGTACCTTTAGATAGGTTGGAGAATTTTATCTCGTCACTTCCTGAAGGCAGGTTTATTTGGTTTATTATCCTTCCGGCAATGTCATATATTATAATCTCTGAAGGCAGGTTCTTATCAGTGTGTTTGATATTAATTGTAAAGCTGCCGTGGTTGGGATTTGGAAAAACAAAAAGATCGTTTCCAGTAATTTTTTTTACACTTACTGTAGTATTGTGGTGATTGTCTGCTTCTGAAAAGAACAGGCTACCGCATTTTTCAAGAGTGATGTCAGGTTGGTATTTTTCTACTCCGTGATAAGAAAGTGTGGGTAGAATATGTATAAAGGAAAGATCAAAGTCCTTATCGGAAAAAGGGATGAATTCTTGCTCTATATCCAGTGTGGCATGGTTACAATCTGTTGATCCATCATCTATCCGGGCGCGTACTTTCCATCCACCATTATACAGGATTGATTCTACACTTTTGTTTTTTTTGCCGATTAGGATTAGGTCTTGGGCAGGATAAGTGTAAGGAGAGTTGTTGGCCAGGCAAAGATTTTTGAAAAAAGGATTTTCATCAATTAAGCCATAACGTTTACTCCAGATGATATTACCTGCAGGAGAAACTTTGAGTACTCTGGTAGAGAAATTACTTCCTTCGTCACTAGTTTGAACTGTTAATTGACCAAAATATAAGTTGTCGAGATAATCAATAGAAAATATAGGTGGGTAGCTTGATAAGCCAGGGTTATTTTCCATATCTGTATAAGTGTAAGATTGTGTCCACCACTCATTACCATTGCTACCATCAAGTTTAGAGAGGTATATTTTTGGCCCCATATGACCACTGATCATGATGTGTTGCTCGCTGGTAATTTTCAATCCAGTGGGTACATAGCTGTCCAAAATCTCATCGCGATACAAACTTTTAGACCATAATGTCTGGAATTGATTATTGACTCTCACTACATCAGGAGACACCGTCCATGATGTGGGAGAAGCGGGCTCTGTACTAGATAATAAGACCGCGTACTGATCGCCAAACATTCTACTGATCGCAACCACCTCGCAGCTTTCATAAGAAGGATTAACAAATGTTTTTCTCATACCGGGAACAAACTCTCCCCACTGATCTATTTTGACAATAATACCAAAACGATTACCTTCTTCACTAAACTTGAAATGACCAGCCAGAACAACCCCCTCTTGTAAATCTGAAACCAGGCTTGTCACTTTAAAGGAGACACAATCAATAAGGAAGTCATCCTCTCGATTTTCGATACAATTATAAAACTTGGTGTATTGGTGATGGCCGTTGGTATTTACCTTTATAGCAAATGCCTGTTGGTGCTCTCCTTCTTCATTGAGTACATCGCCTGCGACTACAATATCCTGACTGGGATAAGTAGTTGTGATGGCAACGGGTCGTAATTGCAATTTAGGATGGCTCTGTCCTAAGTGGTTGTAGTCGTAGAACCATTCCAGTGCACCAGCACTATTGAATTTACAGATGAAAGGGATATAGTATATTTTATTTTCTCCTTCCTTGGTTTTTTGGTAATACCCCGTCACCAGTACACTGCCATTTCCAGCTCCAATCGTAGCAGTGGGTTCCATAGAATTATAGAAGGTATCGGGTAGTAAAAAATACTCTGTATATAACTGAGCTTTTAACGTTGTTGTGAGGCTAATGGTGAACAATAATAGTGATAATAGTTTCATCAGATGTTTCATGATATTTGTGGTATTTTAGGATTAAATAGTGGTCGTAACAATTCTCTACAAAAGTGGATAAATAGATATTTGAGTGCTTGCTGTTTTAAGACAAGCATTTGCTTATTTTAGACAGTCGTTGAAAATCAATGAGTTATGAAGCGTGTAGTTTATTGGAAAAGCTTGTTCGTAGGGATAATACTGATGTCGGTTTTTGTATGCCCCGTTTTTGGACAGTTGGATAGTATGCTAGAAATAACTATTCGACAACCAGATAATGAAGAAAAAATAACTGCATTAATGGTGTTGGCAAGTAACTATAGCTATGAGTATCCCGACTCTTGTTTTTTGATAGCGGATAAAATGAAGAGTATCGCTAGAAAAATTGATTATGAATTAGGAGAAATCTATTACTTGTATCTTCAGAATAGGCTTAACTATATAATAGGAGATTATGAAAATGCTATTGAGTCAGGAAAAGAAGGGCTTCGATGGATCAATGATCATAAACATATCAATGATGGGACGGTCACAAAAATTAATGGATTAATCCAAAATATAGTTGGAATGTCTTTGGCTGAAATAAATCGTTATGATGAAGCTACAGAGGCATATTTAAAAGCCATTGATATTTTTAAGAAGGAAGACCCTTCTGGAAATATAGCGAATGTGTATAATAACTTAGGTGATTTATTTCAGAATCTAGATAATTTAGTAGAAGCTGAGAAGTATTTTTTATTGGCAAGAGATATTTATTTTGCACATAAAGATACATTTAGCTATTCAATGGTATATGCTAATTTAGGAGCAGTACAGGCTCTGGAAACTGAAGCTTTAGATTATTACAAAAAAGCCTTGGAGTTTGTACAATATGGACCTGTAGATGTTGAAATCTTGATATACTTCAATTATGGAGGCTCATATGAGGCTTTAAAACAGTATGACGAGGCTATTCATTGGATGAAGAAGAGTTTGCAGCTGGCACAAGAATACGACTTTATAAGCTATTATCCCCGAATCTATTCTAATTTAAGCGTTGCATATTCCAATAAAAATAGAGCAGATTCTGCTATCTTCTTTGCACAAAAAGGGATAGAGACAATAGATTATTCTTATGATTATCAGTTTTTGGAACTATCGTACGAAACCCTAAGGGATGAATACAAAAAGAAGGGAAACTATCAGCAATCATTAGAATATAGTGAACTGCTATATGGGTTAAGAGATAGTATTTATCAAGATGATATTGCCTGGCAAATTAAAGAAAATGTGGATAAATACGAATTCGAAAAGAAGCAGCGTACGATTGTTGAACAACAACTTCAGATTTCTGAGGCTGCAAATATTAGAAATATCATCATATTGATAGCCTTATTAGGTTTAGCATTAATAGCAGGAGGGTATCAATGGTATCTCTACCGTCAACGTAAAAAAGTGCAGGCCAATGAACTTGCCCTTGCCCAACAACAAGCAGAAGCTAGCCGCCTCCGTGAGCTCGACGAACTAAAAACAAACTTCTTTACCAATATTTCTCACGAACTACGTACACCACTTACTCTTATCCTCAGCCCGCTGGCTGATTTGCAGGAGCAGGTGAGAGCAGTGCCTGTGCGTGAAAAACTGAGCATTATTAAAAGCAATGCTCAACGATTGCTTAACCTTGTAAACGAAATCATGGATCTGGCTAAAGTAGAAGCTGGAAAACTGGATCTGCAAGAGAGTAAAGTAGAACTTCAACAGATGATACAGCGAATTTTTTATTCCTATGAATCACTAGCAGCACTACGGCGCATAGATTTTAATTTGGATTATGAATTGGAGGAAAAACAGGTGTTGATAGATCGTGGAAAACTTGAAAAAATACTTCATAATCTACTATCTAATGCGATCAAATACACTGGAGCAGGTGGTCAGGTGAGTATGAAGGTAAGCCAACAGGGAGGCCATCATTTTTTTGAAGTAAGAGATACCGGGCAGGGGGTTGATACTCAGGATTTAAGTCGAATATTTGACCGTTTTTACCAGGCTAAGCAAGGAACTTTGCAGGGCGGCACCGGAGTGGGCCTGGCACTATCAAAAGAGCTGGCAGAATTAATGCAGGGTACTTTGAGTGTTCAAAGTGATTTAGGGCAGGGAAGTGTGTTTACTTTGTCATTACCTCTTGAGGTAGTCGGCGTTTTGAAATCAGAGGTGGAGAATCAGGAAGAAGGCCTGTTTATAGAATCTGACAATCAAAACCCGATACCTGAAACCCTACACCTTACACCTACTATATTCGCTCCTATAGCGATAGAAGGTGAAAAAGCTCGCCTATTGGTAGTAGAAGACAATCCGGAAATGGGCAAGTACCTGGTACAGATATTGTCGGAAAACTATCATTGCGTGTTGGCTACAGATGGACAGGAAGCGCTTAAGCAATTAAAACTATCCCGCTTTGATTGTATCACTTCGGATGTAATGATGCCTAATATGGATGGTTTTGAATTGCGTGAGGTGATCAATCAAAATGATAAATGGCGTCAGATTCCTTTTCTGTTGCTTACAGCCCGTCAACTGGAAGAAGATAGAATTCGAGGTTTTCAGATGGGGATAGATGATTACGTCACTAAGCCATTTAGCACACGTGAATTACAGGCGCGTATACATAATCTGATCACGAACAAACTCGAAAGGGATGCCTATACGGCATCAGAACAATCTGTACCTAAAGAAGAACAACTCAGCGTTGATCAGCAATTTCTAAAACAGGTAGAACAGGCTGTGTTGGAAAGGATCAGCGACCCACAATTTGGGGTGGAAGATTTGGCAAAAGCAGTCAATTATAGCAGCAAGCAATTGGGGCGTTTACTGAAAAAACATACAGGCATGAGTACCGTGAGTTTCATTCTGGAAGTGCGCCTCCAGAAAGCAAGAGAGGTACTGGAAAGGAGGTTAAGTGCTACGGTACTGGAAGCCCAATTGGATGTAGGTATTAGTAGTACACCTTATTTTACCAGAAAATTCACAGAACGCTTTGGTAAAAATCCAAGTGAATTATTGTAGTATTTTAGGATTGAAAAATAGTTTGTAACAATTTGTTACAAAGGTGGATAAATGGAGTGTAGAGCGTTTGTTCTAATAAGATAAGTTTTTGCTTATTTTTGCTTGTGTTTGAAAATCAATGTGTTATGGTTAGTGTTCTACGTGGAAAGCTTATGTTTATAGTCCTTTTCGGTGTTTTAGGCATAATGCAAAGAGGAAGTGCTCAATTGGATAGCTTACTAGAAGTAGTACAGACGATGTCTGATAGTAAGGAAAGAGCTATTGTATATAAGGATATTGCTTTTGCTTACTACTTCTCCGATCCGGATAAGTGTATCGCTTATTGTGATACGCTTTACTCTCTTTCGAAAAAGATAGGATATAAGAAAGGAGTGAGTAGTCAGTATTATTTGAGATCGGTAGCTTATTACATAAAAGAAGACTATGAAAAGGCTATTGAAAACTGTACGTTAACTATAGAGTATACGAGAGCGCACAACTTTAAAGATAATGAATTGATAGCGCTGGATTTCATGGGAAGCATTTATCGCGCTATGGGTTTATATGAAAAATCTATTGAATACCAGTTGCAGTCTTTGGCATTGTCGGAAGAAGAAGGAGATACGATTGGTATAGCTTATGCTAATTATAATATATCTACGCTCTATCATGATTTAGGGGATAAAATAAGTACAAAGGAGTATGTTGAAACCGCTATTCAATTTGCAAAAAATACGGATGAATATAGTTTATTGACCAATTGCTATAATACTTATAGTAGCACCATAAAGGATGCGGATAAGCGATGGGAAATGCTCACTAAAGCAATGGAATATGCAAATTTGGCAGGGTCTCGCTACTATGCAATAACAGTCTATCAAAACTTTTCTGATCATTACAATCAATTAGATAAAGTTGAGAAAGCCATTGAGAACGCCAGGGAAGCTTTTATGATTTCTGAGGAGTTTGAAGAAATTTATCAACTCTCTGAAAGTGCGGCATCACTGGGATCTTATTTTTTGAGGAGCAATCAGTTAGATTCTGCGGCATATTACCTGGAGATAGCTAAGGAAGTTGCCAGTGAGAATGATTATAAAATAGAGTTGGAAGATAGTTACTACTACCTTTCAGAGCTTTATCAGAAGAGGAATAATACAACAGAAGCACTAAGGTATTTACAGCTTGCTTATGCTACAAAGGATAGTGTATATAATGAAGAAATTACAACGCAGTTGCAGTTGAATTCTGCTAAATATGAGTTTGAAAAAAATCAACGGATTATATCCGAACAACAGCTCAAAATATCTGAAGAAACTCGCAAACGGAACCGTATCATTTTTATCGCTTTATTACTGCTCGCAGCTATTTCAGGTATTTACCAATGGTATCTCCTTCGTCAGCAAAAACGTAAACAAGAAGCAGAAATAGCACTCGCTCAGCAACAGGCAGAAGCTACCCGCCTCCGTGAACTCGACGAACTAAAAACCAGTTTCTTTACCAATATTTCTCATGAATTGCGTACACCTCTTACACTTATTCTGAGCCCTTTGGCTGATCTACAGGAACAGGTTAAAGTAGTACCTATAAGAGAAAAACTAAAGGTTATTAAAGGAAATGCACAGCGCCTGCTTCGCCTGGTTAATGAAATTATGGATTTGGCGAAAGTAGAAGCGGGGAAAATGGATTTACAAAATAGCAAGGTCGACTTGCATCAATTTATTCGAAGGGTATTCTACTCTTTTGAATCACTGGCAGACTTGCGTCGGATAGATTTTAATTTAGAATATGCTGGAGAAGAGGTACAAGTGCTAGTAGATCGCGACAAACTAGAGAAAATACTGCACAACTTACTTTCTAATGCAATCAAGTATACAGGAGCAGGAGGTCAGGTAAGTATGCATGTTTTTCAAAAAAACACACAGTTTGTATTCGAAATTTCAGATACCGGACAAGGGATTGCTTCTGAAGATTTGACTCGTGTTTTCGATCGCTTTTATCAGGCCAAGCAAAGTACCTTGCAGGGAGGAACGGGAGTAGGCCTGGCATTATCTAAAGAGCTGGCAGAGTTGATGGGAGGAGAATTGAAAGCAGAGAGTGAACCTGAGAAAGGTAGTTTATTTAGATTGGTGCTAACTTTAGAAGTTGGAAACCTCTCAGTAGAATCCGAAACCCTAGACCCCATACCCGAAACCCAACACCTCACACCTCCCATATTTGCACCTATAGCGATAGAAGGTAAAAAAGCTCGCCTGTTGGTCGTAGAAGATAATCCTGATATGGGTAAATACTTGGTTCAAATTTTATCAGAAAACTATCAATGTGTTTTGGCAACCGATGGGCAAGAAGCACTCAAGCAATTAAAATTATCTCGATTCGATTGCATCACTTCAGATGTAATGATGCCTAATATGGATGGTTTTGAATTGCGTGAAGCAATCAATCAAAATGATCAATGGAGACAAATTCCATTTTTATTGTTGACTGCGCGCCATCTGGAGGATGATAAAATTCGTGGTTTCCAAATGGGGATAGATGATTATGTGACCAAGCCCTTTAGTACACGAGAACTGCAAGCGCGTATACACAACCTAATCACGAATAAGCTGGAACGGGATAACTATGCCGAATTAGAAGCATCCTTGCCTGAAAGAGAACAATTAAGTGTAGGTCAGCAATTCCTTAAGCAAGTAGAAAAAGTGACTATTGAAAATATTGACGACCCTCAGTTTGGAGTAGAAGATTTGGCGAAAGCGGTAAATTATAGCAGCAAACAAGTAGGCCGACTGCTCAAGAAACATACAGGGATGAGTACTGTGAATTTTATTCTGGAAGTACGCTTACAAAAGGCTAGAGAATTATTAGAAAGAAGAATGTGCGATAGCGTGATGGAAACACAATTGGAAGTAGGAATCAGTAGTACATCTTATTTCACCAAAAAGTTTACAGAGCGTTTTGGAAAGAACCCTAGTGAATTGTTGTAAGTCAATTTCTACGTTTACCAGAGATGTAAAAGCTGGTAAACGTAGAAATTAATACCCATTTAGGATTACTGTATTACAATTTTATGATTTTCAGTTTTATCGGCTGCTGAAACTTTAATCCAATAGATGCCTTTAGGCATGGTAGTGAAATCTATTTCCGTTTTGAAATCGAAAATCAGCGCTTGCATTATCAATTGACCTTGCTGATCAAAAACCTGGACTTCTCCTTCGTTCTTGCCGTTCATTTGTTCTAAATAAATACTAAACCATCCACTTGAGGGATTAGGGCCAACACTACTGAACATTGGCATAGCCTGGTTTTCAGGACCATTGATTTCCAAGCTGAATGGCTCGTCATCTTCGCTGAAACCTCCTCCGCTATGACTGGCATAGTGTTCATGACATCGGTATTGGTCAAAAGCGAGACCATTCTCCTGAGCTTGTTGAAAATGTGCTTCCATCGTATATTCTCCTTTTGCAAGTACAATGGGCTGGGAGCTAAACATCACATCTCTACTATTAATATCATTGAGCGTAAAGTTGCAGTTGTTATCTCCATCCGAAGTAGATACCCGGCTTGACCAGATTCTGTGATCTATCGTACTTTCTGAAACGAAATCTTTACTTCCATAAACTCCAAGTGCATCTCCTGAACTAGTACGGGTCCATGAGACATCTGTAACACCTCCTTCAAAATCAATAGGATAAGTTGCGTACCAAATAGGAATACCTTTATTTCCTGTTTTGATAATACCGATTTGATCTGTATAAGTGCTGATATAAAGGTTATCAGCCTCATCAATATCCATATAGTTACAATTGCTTAGGTAAGTGTCAGGCAATGTATCAATAGTGTTATTCCAGCGATGATTACCATTATGGTCAAAGCCAAGTAAGGAAATAGTTGCCTCGGTAGGATTATGTATTAATACAACACCTTGATTTTTACTGTTTACTACCATTTCCAAAGGAGAGTTATCCTGGCCAATACCAGTCTGATCATCGTAGATACGACTCCAGACTTCATTGAGCTGTTGGTCTAGTTTCATCACTACGGTTCTGTAACTTATGATGCCTGTGTAAGGATCGGTATGACTATTGGATAAGGAAGCATAATAGCCTCCGGAGACAGCTCTTATACTTTCTCCGTGTTCTTGGTTCTCGATATTGCCAACACCATAAGAAACAGCATTGGTAACTGTGCCATCCTGGCTTGCCTTGAAGATGAATGCCCAGGATTTATCATTTGCATGTGGTAAGGTATAGCCTATACCCGCTATATTTCCTTCATTGTCTAATGTGAGATCGATAAGGGAATAATCTTCGCAATCTTCCTGTTCGTAGGCATTGTTTTTAAAGTAAGAGCAATCGTAGTAGCAAAACCAGTTTGGTACACCGTCATTTCCCAGAGAAAGTAAGAAGATGACATTTTTATAACTTCCCGTTTCAGTTGCATTACCTCCAAGGAGAAAACCATCTTCTTGTGTTTCAAGTATGCTTATTGGTTCCCAGTCGATCAAATTGCTTCCAGAAAAACTGTATTTACGAAACCAGTCTACTGCTCCATCCTCTTGTGTTTTAGCTACAAAAAGTTTGTGGGCATCATCTGATAGGGTGCCTGAAAAAACAGCTCCGCCATTACTTGTACTTGTCATATTGTATGTAGAAAATGAAGGATCGTTTGTTAACTCAAAATAGTCATCGTGATAAGGTTGGGCAGATAACTGAAATAGTGCTGATAAGATAAACAACAGCGTGAAAAAAATGCTTTTAATTGATTTCATGATAATGGTTTTGTGGTGTGAAAAATTTGGATTTTAGTATGGATGATTGTTATCCAATCTTGTCACCACAAAGTTGTATGAATCAGCATTCTATGATTTGCTGTAATCGGACAATTAATTGTCTATTTTAGACAGGTGCTGATAATCAGGTGATTACGAAGGTGTTTTAAGCCGAATGAGGTTTTGGTATTCGATTTTTGCAATCATTTAAGAGGTAGACATGATACCCCGTCCCTGTATATTGAAGCCTTATATAAACTTTCTCTAATACTCTAAATGGCTGCCGCCAACCAACTTGCCTGCTTGATAGCCCTTTTAGCATCCAATTCACGCGCCTCATCTGCTCCACCAATTAGATGAACTTTGATGCCTTGATCCTGTAGAGGCTGCCAGAGCTCACGGAGTGGTTCTTGTCCGGCACAGATGATGATATTATCGACTTCCAGGGTTTGAGGTGCCCCCTTGACAGTGATGTGGAGGCCCTGGTCATCAATCTTTTGATATTGAACCTCACCGAGCATTTTTACTTGTCGGTCGCGTAAGCTTTTACGGTGTATCCAGCCGGTTGTTTTTCCTAGCCCAGCACCTAATTTACCTTTGGAACGCTGCATAAGATATAGCTCACGTACAGGTGCTTCATGCTGAGGTTGAGTGAGAGCCCCAGCTTGATTGTAATTCATATCTACTCCCCACTCTTGCATAAAGGAAGGGATATTTAGACTACTGGATGTCCCATTTTGGCTTAAATATTCTGCTACATCAAAACCAATACCTCCAGCTCCGATGAGTGCTACTTTTTGGCCTACTGGTTTTTTATGTTTAAGTACGTCTATGTATGATAATACTTTAGGATGATCAATACCCGGCAATTGTATTTGCCTTGGGTTAACTCCAGTTGCCAGAATTACTTCATCATACCCATCCTTAAGGTCATCAGTGTTTACTCTTGTATTAAGATGTAGTTGTACTCCTGTGCTTTTTATTTGTTCCTGAAAGTATCGGATGGTCTCATAAAATTCTTCCTTGCCAGGAATTTGTTTCGCCATGTTGAATTGCCCGCCAATTTCGCTAGCTGCTTCAAACAAATCCACTTTATGCCCTCTTTCAGCAGCAATTGTTGCAAAAGCTAGCCCAGCAGGGCCTGCTCCAACTACGGCCAACTGCTTAGGGTTTGAAGCAGGCAGATAGTTTAATTCTGTCTCATGGCAAGCACGGGGGTTGACAAGGCAAGAAGAAGTTTTATTGGCAAATACATGATCGAGGCAAGCCTGATTACAAGCAATGCAGGTATTGATTTGATGAGCTTTATTGTCTCGGGCTTTATTGACGAAGTCAGGATCAGCAAGAAAGGGCCTTGCCATAGATACCATGTCTGCATGCCCATCTGCTAGTATCTGCTCTGCTACTTCCGGAGTGTTGATGCGATTGGTAGTGATAAGAGGTATACCTACTTCTCCCATAAGGCGCTTGGTGACCCAACTGAATCCTCCGCGAGGAACCATTGTCGCAATGGTTGGTACACGAGCTTCATGCCAGCCAATACCTGTATTGATGATAGTGGCACCTGCTGCTTCAATTTTTTGCGCAAGCATAACTACTTCTTCCCAACTACTTCCATCATTTACCAAATCCAGCATAGACAAGCGATAGATGATGATAAACTCTGCTCCTACAGCAGCACGCACTCTTCGTACTATTTCCAATGGAAACTGTATTCTGTTTTCATAAGAGCCACCCCATTTATCCTTGCGTTTATTCGTTTTTGAAACAATGAACTGATTGATTAAATAACCTTCAGAGCCCATTATTTCTACTCCATCATATCCTGCTTGTTGGGCTAGTTTTGCGGTACGAATAAAAGCCTTAATCGTTCGTTCTACTCCACTCCCTGATAGCTTCCAGGGCTTAAATGGAGAAATGGGCGATTTGAGCCTGGAAGGAGCCACTGCTAATGGATGATAACCGTATCGGCCAGAATGCAATATTTGCATACATATTTTCCCATCTTCTTCATGAACAGCCTCTGTAATAATTTGGTGTTGCCTGGCTTCTTTGTTGTTAGTGAGTTTAGCTGAAAAAGGGCCTACCCATCCTGCTCGATTGGGGGCAATGCCTCCGGTTACCATAAGTCCTACACCGCCACGAGCTCGTTCGGCAAAATAAGCAGCCATTTTCTCAAAACCGTTTTTTTCTTCCTCACGGCCCGTATGCATCGAGCCCATTAAAACACGGTTCTTCAGTTGAGTAAAACCTAGATCTAATGGTGCCAGAAGCTTAGGATAATGTGGATGCATGAGCAGGATAATTGATTTAGGAGAGGAAGATACAAGTTTTTAGCGAATTTTCGCAAAGGCATTTTGTTCCCGTTCAGTAAGCAATAATGCCTATTGAGGAGAAGGAATTATTGCAAACCTTTTTTTTAGCTTAAATTGGGGATAGATAAAGCCGTTGTATGATTTACCTAAGACTGTTATTCTCAATCGTTTTTATTAATGCTGGGCTTGTATTAAGCGCACAGGAATTATATTATACGGATAGTGGAATTGCTTATTTTAAATCAGAAGCTCCTTTAGAAGTGATAGAGGCAACATCTAATGAGTTGAAAGGAGTCATTGACCCATTAAAGCGCACCTTTGCTTTCAGTATTCGTATTAATAGTTTCGAAGGTTTCAATAGTCCTTTACAGAGAGAGCATTTCAATGAAAACTATATGGAAAGTAAGCAGTATAAAGAGGCTACTTTCAAAGGGAAAATTATTGAACAGGAAGATTTAACAAAGAATGGCTCTTACACCGTTCGGGCTAAGGGGGTGTTAAATATTCATGGTGTAACGCAGGAGCGTATTATACGGAGCACGGTTATAACAAAGGAAGGAGAAATACAGATTAATTCTTCTTTTACAGTTTTAGTGGCAGAGCACGATATCACAATCCCACGGATAGTATATCAAAAAATTGCTGAGGAAATACAAGTAGAGATAAAGGCAAGCCTTAAGAAAAAATAGATTGAGCAGATTAATAGGCATATTATGCATTTTCATTTGTGGGCTTCCTCTTCTTCAGGGGCAGCAACTACATTTTATACATCACACTTTTAGTGAAGCATTAGGTGCAATCAATCCTCGTAAAATAATAGAGACACAAGATGGACTTATATGGATAGGTACAGAAGAGGGCTTATTTCGATATGACGGAACCGATTTTGAAAAATATGAACGGCCTGATAGCTTAGGTAATAGTGTTACGGCTTTATTTGAAAGCCCCGAAGGCCGCCTTTGGGTGGGATACAAAGATGGTCAGATCGCATATACTCAGTACTTTGAGCAGTTAAAATTATGGGAGATAGAAGAGGGAATGCCTAGTGTGCCAATTACGGATTTTAGTATTGATAAGAAGGGATATTTATGGATTGCTACTTATGGAGAAGGGGTGTATTACCATAATAAAAAACATCTGTATAACATCAATACGGATGATGATTTATTAGGCGATGACATTTACTGTTTAGTAATGGATTCTATAGGTCGAATGTGGACCGGTACGGATCAGGGGATAAGTATTTGTCAGCTAATAAATAATGAAAAACGGGTCATCAATTTGCAAAAGCAAGACGGTTTACCTGATGACATCATAAGAGCAATTTTGCCTGATGAGGAAGGCTTTTGTTGGGTAGGAGGTTATGATAATGGTTTTTGTCGAATAAGAATTAAGGATTTTGCGATAAGTTATCCTCCCAGGGAGTGGACACATGGTGCAATTAGTGCTTTTTCTTACTTTCCCGGAGTAGAGTTATGGATAGGTACAGAAAATGAAGGGGCATTCAGATATGATTTGAATAAAAAATCAATATTGCCGCTATATCATAAAGATAAAGATACCCACATCGATCGCATTTATGATCTCTATAACGATAGGGAGGGCAATATATGGATGATCAATAATAGCCTGGGGGTATGCTCTGCCAATAGGCAATTTGAATTATTAGAATTGGACATAGCGAGTGTCCAGGCAATCCGAGAAGCTACTGATACTACTCTTTTGTGGTTGGGTACAATGAATGGCTTGTATAGTTATGACCTGTTTACACGAAACTTAACGCCTTATTTCACGGATAAAGCATTGAATATAGTAGCGCTATATGAGGATATGTATCGCAATATATGGCTTGGTACTTTTGGAGAGGGCTTATATTGTTTTCGGCCATCAGATGGAGAAATAATACATCTTACAGAAGCGAATGGATTATCAAACAACAGCATTTTATCTATTGATGGCCAGGATGGAATAATTTGGCTGGCTACTTTGGGAGGGGTGACAGAAATTAGGCTGGACGATGATGTTATGTCAGGAAGTGAGCCGGGGATTAAAAATTATAATCACGAAACAGAATTAGGTACAAATTTCATTTATAAAGTTTTTGTTGACAGTCGAGGTAGCACATGGTTTGGGACAGATGGCCAGGGGCTTTGCGTTTTAGAAAATGGTACCATTCGAAGTTATACAAATTATGACGATTATGATTTTAGGTCCGTTTATTCTATCACAGAAGATTGGCGGGGGGATATATGGTTCAGTACTGCTCGGGAAGGTATTTTTGTATTCAACAGGAAATCCTTTCGTCCACTTACCGTAAAAGAAGGTATTCGGGATTTGCAGATAGCTGCTATGGCGACAGATAATAAAAACAATATTTTATTGGTCCACTCATCTGGTTTGGACATACTGGACCCTTCGATTCAACATCTTATCTATTATGATCAAGAAGTAGGTTTAAAAGACATTACTCCTAATTTGAATGCCATTGGACATGGTAGCCATGGCAGTATTTGGATAGGAACCCAGCATAAAATAGTACGATATACTGCTTTGAAAAATGATCTCAGCATACATCCCAGGACATTAATTACAGAAGTATCAGCACAATTAAAACCTATCCCTTTAATGGGAAGTATTGAATTGCCTCATCAGCAAAATAGCCTCATCTTTGAGTATGTTGGGCTTTGGTATACAGACCCTGCAACAGTAAAATATCGTTATAAGCTGGAGGGCTTTGACAATGATTGGATTTATTCGCGAGACCGTACCGCTACCTACTCCAGCCTTCCACCTGGTGATTACACTTTTTTTGTTACTTCTACAGAAAATGAAGCGTTTGGTTACGAACCAATTATAAGTTATCCTTTCACTATCCAGGCTCCTTTTTGGCAGCGTTGGTGGTTTATTATACTTACTAGTATTGCTGTAGTTTTGGGAGGAATTTATGCTATTCGTATTCGCGAAAAAAGAATAGAGCGAGAGGCTTTTTTACAAAAAGAAAAAGCCATTAGCCAGTTGGAAACTCTAAAGAGCCAGGTGAATCCCCATTTTTTGTTCAATAGCTTTAATACTTTGGTTGCCTTAATAGAGGAAGATAGTACTCTGGCGGTAGAGTATGTAGAGCATCTTTCAGATTTTTATAGAAGTATTCTACAGTATAGAGAAAAAAATCTAATTAGCCTGGAAGAAGAGTTCAAAGTAGTAACTTCCTATTTTTATCTCCTGCAGAAGCGTTATGGTGAGAATATCAATATGATTGTTGAATCAGAAGAGTACTCAGGAAAGATAGTCCCTCTGACCTTACAGATGCTAGTAGAAAATGCAGTGAAACACAATATAATATCTGCTTCTAAGCCATTGCAAATAAAAATTGCTATCCAGGATGGCTATCTCATCGTGCAAAATAATCTGCAACCTAAATTGACAAAAGAGAGATCCACTGGTTTTGGCTTACAGAGTATAACAAATCATTATGCCATGATTACAAACAAAAAGGTCAGTGTACATTATACCGATTTCCTTTTTGAAGTTAGAATTCCATTATTAGAGGGACAAAAAACATTAGCAAAATGAAAGTTCTGATTATTGAAGATGAAATGGCTGCTGCCCGAAGGCTTCATAAATTGGTGATGGAGTTGTTGCCCGCTGCTGATGTTGTAGGACAAGCAGATAGTATAGAAGATAGTCTCCTATTGCTAAGCCAATATGATGATAAACTAGACCTCATCTTCATGGATATTCATTTAGCAGATGGCAGTAGTTTTGAAATATTTAAACATATAGAAATTAAAACCCCTATCATTTTTACAACAGCTTATGATCAATATGCAGTCCAGGCTTTTAAAGTAAATGCAGTGGATTATTTGTTGAAGCCAATAAAAAAAGAAGAACTGGATAAAGCTATACGGAAGTATCAGCAATTGCATAAACGAGATGCAATAGATTATGGAGCTATCATAAAAGCTTTACAACCAGAAGATCAGGTAAAACGTTTTTTGATTCGTTTCGGTCAGCAAATTCGCTTAGTAAGTATGGATGAGGTCGCTTACTTCTATACTCAGGATAAGATTACCTTGCTGGTAAATAAAGAAGGCAAACGCTACCCAATAGATTACTCACTAGAAAAACTGGAAGAACAGATAGATTCCAGGCGGTTTTTCCGTATCAATCGGCAATTTATTGTATGCATCAACTCAATTGAAGAAATGTATATGTATAGTAAATCCAGAGTACGTATTACCCTTTCACCTTCATCAGATATAGAAACGATTGTTAGTACAGAGCGTTCTCCTCACTTCAAAAAATGGCTTGTAGGAGAATAAAATCCAATAAGATAAGGGTCATGTCCTATTCAGTAGGAAATATTTCCTGTTCAGTATACCTCTTTTCTAAATCGTAGTTCTGCCTCTTATTTTTAGTAGCAATTATAGTTTATCAATCCAGCGACCACCGATTCAGAGAATGAAACAGCTTCTGAATCGGTAGTATACCTGGAAGTTTACTTTAAAGCTACTGATACATGATGCTTAAGATTTCTACCCTATTACTTACCATATCAATAATCAGTTTGACTCCCTTGACGGGAGTGGCACAAAACTGTCAGGCAGCATTTTCTTTTGATGGTACAGATATTACCATTCAATTTACAGATGAGTCTACTAGTGCTCCAGGAGACCCAATTGTTTCCTGGTCCTGGGATTTTGATGATGGCACTAATTCCAATCAGCAAAATCCATTACATACTTTCCCCGATGCGGATAACTATTTCGTTACCTTGACTATTGTTACTCAAAGTGAATGTTCTTCTACGGTTGAAATAGAAATTGAAATATGCGTATTGAACGTCAGCCTTGACGTGGGAACATGTGATGCTAGTGGCAATGTGCCCTTGCAAATAACGGTATCCGATCCCTATGATGCAGCTATTGCTATTAATATTAGCATTGACGGTCAATTGCTACCAGGAAGCCCTTTTGATATAGATGATGATGCTCCTGTTACTACCAATTATAGTATGCCAGGAGATGGCCTGCAGCATACCTTAGTCGTCCAATCAGAAGAAGTAGGCACTTGTAGTGAAACTATTATTTTTTCTGTTCCTGATTGCAATTCCAATTGTTTTCTGAGTGCGCTTAATATCAGTGCCCAAGGAGGGGCTACTCATGTAGTAGATGTAGGAGATAACTTTTTCTCGCCAGTAAATACTACAATTACTATTGGTGATATTGTCGAATTTCAGTGGGTAGGAGATGGACATACTACGACTTCCGATGCAACCTCTGGTCCAGATAGCTGGAATTCTGGAGAGTTAGGATTTGGTGCTGTATATCAGGTAGATATTACGAATCCAGGAGTACACTCTTATTATTGTATCCCTCATGGCGGGCCAGGCGGAGTAGGTATGGCTGGTACCATCGTAGCTAATTGTCCTCCTTCTGGACAATTTACACTTAATATAACTTTTAATACCACCCAGGCTGATCCAGCAGGCTATAATTTGATAATTGATGGTGTAGTACAGCCAGGGAGCCCATTTTCTTATGTAGGGACGGGGCCTCAATCCGTTCAGGCTAATTTGGCAGGTGATGGTGTGTCACATACCATTGAAATTGTCGATGTAGCCACTCCTTCTTGTGTGCTCAGTACCACCTGGCAAGCTCCTGATTGTGGGGCAGCTCCTACTTGTAGCCTCTCTGTTACAGCAGTGGAGTCTGGTGCTTGTAATGCTGCCAATCAGGTACCTGTAAACCTTACGGTAAATGCTATTAATCCAGGAAATGCTGGTTTCAATGTTTTTGTAGATGGAGCACCAGCAAGCGGAAATCCATATACTTATAATGGTTCAGGTGTAACTACAGTAACAATCAACGTAGCAGGAGATGGCCAATCTCACACCATAGAAGTAGTAGATTTGGAGGATGCAGGATGTAGTGCTACAACTACGATAACAACCACCGATTGTAGCATCCCATGTGTATTAAGTAATCTAACTGCCAGCACGGGTTCGTCTGCTATCCATACGGTAGAAGTACTAGACTTTGATTTTTCCCCTGCAAATATCACGATTACCTCAGGAGATATAGTAGAGTGGATATGGGTAGGAGCAGTAGATCATACGACAACTTCTGATGCTACCTCTGGCCCGGATAGTTGGGATAGTGGTTTGTTAGGTACCGGTGCAACTTACGAATCCCCGGTATTAACAGCGGGTGTACATCCTTATTATTGTATCCCGCATGGTGCCCCTGGCGGAGTCGGTATGGCCGGTACGATTACGGTCCAGGCAAATTGTACCAATGGGATGGTCTCTGTGAACCTGAGTTTTAATGAGCAGGGCGGCAGTGCCAATGGTTATATGATCTTGGTAGATGGCGGCATAGTGGGCACTTATAGTTATGATGCAAGTGGTACCAATTCTATTAGTATTCAGGTGCCAGGAGATGGCCAGCAACATATTATTACAATAGAAGATGTAGATGATACTACTTGTACCACTGCCACAACAATCACTACCCCAGACTGTAATGCCCCAACTTGCCAATTAAGTGTTACGGCGAATGAATCAGGAGGTTGTGATTCCTCCAATGAGCTTCCAGTCTTGGTAGAAGTAAGTGATGTAGGCGGAGGTGCTTCCGGTTTTTCTCTGAGTGTAGATGGAGTACCATCTGGTACTTATAACTACAGTGGCACCGGCACAACTACAGTAACTATTTCCATAGCAGGAGATGGCCAATCCCACACCATAGAAGTGGTAGATTTGGAGGATGCTACTTGTAGTGCGACAACTAGTATTACGACCACCGATTGCAGCATTCCATGTGTATTAAGTGACTTGACTGCCAGCACGGGGTC
>JAKSDI010000033.1 GCA_022360175.1 Chitinophagales bacterium | reverse complement strand
TTTGCCCCCATTACCTGATAATTTATTTTATCCTTTAATATTTCAGGCTTTTCTCCCTCCTTAAATATATAATCAAACCATTGATAAGTAATTTCATTTGTGCTGATTAGTGCATTTTCGTCCACTTCATAGCCGTTTATTACTTTTTGACCTGTTCTTTGAGCACCAAAGTGACTATAAGGGCCAATGATAAGATAATGTTCTGGATTAGATACGTATTTAAAATGTTCTCTTAAATAATACAAGCCCGAATTTTGCGAGTCATTGTAATAACCATCAATAGAAAGAACGGGGATATTTATTTGAGAAAATTCTTTTTTATAAGGAGCCATATTTTGCCAATAATCATCAAAAGAAGGATGGCTAATCCATCTTTGGAACAATCTATTTGGAGTTCCATCAATACTGTCTAGCTTATTATATGAAGTACCTGCTTCCCACCACGCATTTTGCATATTTCTAAAACGTTGTCTGTCATAACCAGCTATTGTGTCAAGATATTTATTGTTTGCTACAAAAAACGACCATTCATAATTTGGATTAATGAAGATGTTATTCTCCATAGGGAGTCCCATTCCTGGCCTGTTTGCTACATATGGTACAATGGTTTTAAGTGCAGGATGCAACTTCTTACATGCCGCCCACTGTGTAAAACCATTATAACTTCCACCAAACATGCCTATTCTGCCATCTGACCATTTCTGTTTGCTTATCCAGTCTATCACATCATAAGCATCATCTCCATCGTATTCGTAAGGATATATTTCATTTGTGCTGTATCGTTTTCCTCTTGTGTAAGCAATAACTCCTATATAACCTTTATCTACTGATTGTTTCAATGTTTCAAGGTCTCTTCCTTTGTCCCTTACATAAATTGTGAATTGAAAAATGACAGGTTTTGGGGCTTTATCATTTTTATTTCTTACTACTATACCTGAAATTTTTGCCCCATCCCTTGTTTCTATCAAGATGTCTTCTATTTGATATTCAATCTCAGCTTGTTGCAGCGTGTTGTCTTAATTATTTTGAGTTGAATTGCCACAACTAATAAATAATAACAGGAGTGATATAATTGTCATCTTCATTTAGAGTATTTCTACAAAAGACCAATTATTTTCCCTTGTGTTGCAATGAATCCCGCCTGTACTTAATGGTTCATACACATGGCATGCGACCTCTAAGAGTATGGACTTGCATATTTTTTAAGCTCTGGCTTTTTTAATCGTTCAAGATGATCTCTGTTATTCCTTCTTCTATTATTAAATCTCCCAGATAAACTTGATTCCTATTATGTTTTTGATTAATAAAAACTTTTTCAAATTCTATGTTTTCTAATTCATTCTTGAAATATTCATAACTCCATTCAGGTGGTGAAAAAATCACAATATTTGGTGTTATATATTCTTTGATTTTCCTTATCAAGTCTTTTAATGGTGGATTTTTCGTTACTAAATCGCCTTTATTTTCTTGTGTATGAGGATACCAATATGGAATATCGTAAATGACTATATCTGCTTCAATTTCTTTTAATATATTATCACTATAAACATCTCCTTGTATAAGCTCTGTTTTATAAAAAACTCCTGCTTCTTTTAAGTTGGTTTTACAGGCCTCAAGAATTTTGTTGTCAATATCGACTCCTATTACTTTTTTAAAACCTGGCGCAAGGTATTCTAATGTTATTCCTATACTACAACATAATTCAGCTAAAACCAACTTCGGATTCCCAATCCTGGATTTAAGATATTTTGCATTTGAAGGATAATTCGATATATACAATGAAAACTTATCTCCCTTGATGTTACTTCTATATCCTCTTCTTTCTATTATTGCTTGTATATTGGTCTCTTCATATGTCATGATTGATATAAGTTTTCTTATTATGTAATCAATATTTCAACTGGATAGAATTCCATTCTGCTAGTGTCTAACGAGAGCATATGCACAGGGGCCACCGAATAGAAGCACTAACGTATACACATTGTTATAAACAAGTTTCATTCTTTAATGAATTCTTCGATTTGAGATTGTAACTCTTTTTCTGCATTAACTATATCTAAAGTCATCATCCGGAGTATTATCTTTTTGGCTCTATCAGTCTTTTCAAAGTTTTGGAATATAAACTCCATTTGCCTTTCAATTCTAATAGAAAGATTTTCTTTTCTTTCTTCAATATCTGCTAATGCAGATAGCTGCTCATATTCTATTAATTCAATTCTAGAGTTGGCAATAGCATTCCACGAATTAGTCTTTATCGTTGGAAAATGAATACCGTTACCTCTCATCATTATGCTGTATAAAGAGACCTCTTCATTATTTATGTAAACGTCTAAGGTGTCAACAGATGCCAGTTGCTTAGGAATTACTGTTTTTATATCCAAGATGCTTTCTTCCAACTCCTTTTCGATAGAGGAAAACATTTGATCCAGGTACTTTTTTTCCTTTCTTTCATCATTCCAATTATTTATAAATAATGCAATCAAAATTCCAATTATTACGGGGATAATCTCTCTGAACAATTGTTTTATTTGCTTCATTTGTAACTATTTTTTCTCATGTCGTATTCCTTGTTTTTGCTTGCCGCTAAGGAACTTGCTAAACGCAGTTGACCTGCATAAGGCCAATTGACGTTTTAGCTTTTGTTATACCTTGTTTTTTCTCTGTTATATACATATTAACATTCATCAAAACTAGCATCAGTGTTTCTTTTTAATTATTCTGATACTTTAGAATTATTTCCGCTTGATTATAGTAGTTAATTAATTGGAGCTCTCGACTGGCCATATCTCGCAACTGATTTTTGAATAATTGCAAATTCGGACTGGCATTCTCCTTAGTATTTAAATCAGGTGCTAGTAGTAACTCAATCATTTTTGGAAAAGATTCGTAAGTAGCCTCCTGTTGTTTATAGATTTTTGACAGGATGAGTAATTCATCATATTCAAAATTTACAATTAAGGGATGAGACTTGGCAATGTCCCAAGTATCATTGGCAGGCATGTCACTCATAATAGTCTCTCTGGTAAATACTTTGTAAAGGGTTGATTTATCTTTAATAAAATTCTTGATAAATGTTTCATTGTTAGAAAGACTATCTAAACTTTCAACCATTTCAACATGATAGGGAACCCAATAATCTAAAAGCTTTTTATTTTCATTTAGCTCTGATTTTATTTTTAATAATAGCTTTGTAGACTCCTTTTCGTTTTTTCTATCCTCGATTCTTTCACTGAGATATAAACCAAGAACTACACTAAAAACGATTAAGATAACTTGAGTAATATTTTTTAGTATTGACTCTTTCATTTTGCCAAATTCTTGTTTTTAGAGAAATGTTTAAAACTTTGAACATTCATCATTCTTGGTCATCTAATGAGGTACAACATTTGTATCTCCACATTACGTATCCCCCCGTTACATCTATAATTCATCCAACTTAACTTGCTTATTACAGACAGTATTCTTCTCTATACTTCTTTCGTGTCGATTGATTTAAAATGTTGTTTAGTAACTTGAAACAGTTGCTTTACATCTATCAGGTCAAGGAAAGCATCTTCGTTAATGATTCCTTGTGCCATTGCTATCTCTTTAGATTTCATTAATGCATCAATAATGCTAAAAAGTTTAAAATAGAATGTTCTATATTCCACATTGTAATCAATAGAGCCTTTCAGGTTGGGGTTATCAATCTCATAGGCAGAACTTGTGAAAAATAGTATTTCTCCCTTTGCAAATGCTGACTGCATCTCGAATTTTGCAATGTTTTCTTTCGGATTTTCAAATTGATAATTGATGGCATGCTGCTGAACAGAAAACCCATCTGGCAGATTCTCTTTATTTTCTCTGGAAGAAAATCCAAAACTCTTTTGCCAATAGCTGATTGGATTAGGCAATTCAAAGTTTTCGAATATTTCCTGAATAAATTGAGGCTTACAATCAATTATTATTTGAGTTTCATTCCTTTTTTTTAGAGTTGAATCCAAGAATTTAATTGACTTTGTGATCTCAATCTGACCAATTAGAGAATCCATATCAGTAAAAAACACTTGTTCCCCAAATTCTTTCCCATCTTCTCCTTCAAAAAACAGGTACTTATGCTGGTCGCCGCTTAGGTTTCGAGCGAAAGGGAGTTTTGTCTTACCTGATTCCAATGCTTGATGGGTTTTCATATCTTTTGATAGATAATCGACCTGTTCGTATAAATCACTTACTTCTTCCTCACTTCTTATTGAAGACAGTATCCGATAATTTTCATCCGGCAATTCCAATATGATTTCCTTTCCTTTATTCTCCTGAATAAATTCATGAAATCTCTTTGGGAATTTACAGTTTAATGCCCTTTCTATCTTTTCCAATTGAGATGGCTTCTCTGGTTTTTTCTTTCCGAAAATCTTATCGAATAATGACATCCTTTACTCTTCCTTTATTTTTAATAGATTCAGAAAATATCTCTCTGAAAAACCAGAAAGAAAAACGATTAGCATAATGGAACCAATATTATCAATTTTTAATCCCGGTAAAATTTCCCATGACAAGATTAAGAAAACAAAAATCCCTAATAAACTTCCGATGATTGGTTCTAGTTGAAATAGCAACATACTCTCCTGATACTCTACTAAGTCAACCTTTGATTTTTTTATTTGCAATAACCCACTGATGAATCCGCCGATCCCTCCAATGATACTGAAACATAGCGCAAGAAGTAATTTGTAAGCAAAATCAGAATCGGATGAATTGACATTTTTAAGGTTTAAAGACTCAACGGCATCTTTTATCGCTTCAGAATAATTTATAATAAATGGTAACAAAATAACCGAAATCACAAAGATAGATAACGACCAGATTCTGAGTGATTCCAGTCTTTTAATCTGGAGGCCACTACTGATTTCATTAGCTAAATTCTCCTTATGGATTTCTTCTAATTTTTGTTCGTATGCAGACTTTAATGAAGAGATTTGTAAATCTTCAGATGAAAGCAAATCTAAAATTGTTTTACTGGCCTCAGGATGTTTTACCTCAATAGATGTTGCAAACCTTTTCGCTTTTTCTTTAATATGGTGTTCAGGATAAATCCAGATCAAATATCTTTCAACTGTATCTAACAAGTAGGATGTTTGCAAAAAATTGACCTTCCCTCTTTCGAGAATTGTTCGAGCGAGTATCAAATTTTCCACAATTAACTTTGATGCTCCTTCATCAATCCCTTTAGAATGATAATTCAAATAAACACTTCTGAAATCCGACTCCAACTCAGTATATCGAATTCTTAGTTTAAATTGAAGGTAATTTTTATGGCTCTTAGTAACCTCCGATAGTTTATTATTGACCAACCATGTCGGAGTTCTCCAAAAATCGTCCTTTAACCAGTTCTCAGGAGTGTTTGCTAATTTATTTTCCATTTGTATTAAATTGGCTATAGCAGATATATTATCATTACGCATATATCCATTACTCCCTATAATCACTCCAATACACAACATCTTACTTTACGCACTCCATTCTATACACCTCCTCCTATAAACATTTGTATACGCTTATTACTGAAATGGACAAATACTCATACCTCAATATACCCCAATCTTGACAGGTTTGCAAAACAGCACCTTTTGTGGCAACGCCAAATCCACCATTGGCGACTAAAGATCGCCGCAACAATTGCTATGTTTTATTTGAGTTATGATATGGGTCTTTGCTTTCTATTTTAGTATTTCAACTCCTCTTGAATATCCTTTTCTTCTTCTACCATCTCTTTAAGTAGCTTCACTTCACTATTCAAATTAAGGTTTTCATCTTCTTTAATTTCTAATTCAGATAGCACGGAAAACTCGAAGTTCTCTTCCCCAAAATCCTTCCAATCTTTTTGAAGTATTTTGTTGCGGTGGCTTCCAAATCTTAACTCTGTTCGATGTCTGTTCCACCTTGAAGGAATATTGGTTGTCCCTTCTATCAGTATTTTTCCATTCACCTTATTTTGTATTTGAAAAACGCCTGCTACCGGTTTCTTCCTTTTGAATTCTGTTTTTAGTTCTTTCCTCGTCTTCATATTAATATAAGTCGTTTTGTTATAGTTAAACGCCAAGACAAATTAAATCACATATTATCTTGAGCCAATTTTTATCCTATGCAGCCTTAGAAATCCTCGCCTAAGTTCTTATTCGACAAGTAAAATTCCTGCTTTTTTGAAACGACTGTATACTACTGTATAAATTGTCTTTTGAATTTCATCAAAAAGTCTATTCCAAAATCTGCAAGATTTTACAAACGTGCTTATAGCTGTATAATTACTTTTGATTATCCAACAATATAGAAGCTTATGTACTATAGAATAGCGCATATTACTGATCTGCATTTAGATGAGGCATTTCCATTGGAGCATGGTATTCATACTCGAAAGCGGCTTGATCATGTTTTAGAGGATATAAAAGCTGAAAATATTACTCAACTTATCTGCACTGGCGACATCGGTGAATCGGAAGGGATATCCTATTTTTTTGAGCTGACTAAAAGTTTTTCTTTAACCATTACACTAGGTAATCATGATTCATATACGGAGATATCCAAGTATTTTGATCAAAAAACGATCGATCAGGATATCTTAAAATTATATAGTAGTACAGAACAGGCATATCATAAATTTATTTACCTGGATTCTTCTGAAGGGGTCATAGATATTCAGCAATTAAACTGGCTAAAAGGAGCGCTCATTTCGCAAAAACCTATTGTTATTTTTACGCACCACCCCATCATTGGCCTCAACCTAAAAGTAGACGATATTGGAGCTCTAAAAAACAGAAAAGAGGTGCTCCATTTACTAGAAAACATACCCAATGAAACCACTATTTTCTGTGGGCACTACCATATGGAAAGCAATCTTGTGCATAAAAACATTAGCCAACATATAACGCCTGCTACATCTTTCCAGATTGAAAAAGACCTACACGAAATCAAAATTGATAAATATACCTATGGCTATAGAATAATTGATATAAAAGAAGGCTGCATTACCTCAATTGTTAAATCATGGAGCGATGCAAACTAAAAAGCAATCATTCTTCGAAAGTTTACTTAATGTATCCATCGGTTTTTTTATAACCATGATTTCATTGCATATCCTTTTACCTGCCCTAGGCGTGGAAAGCAGTTCTGGGAAAAACATAGCGATCACACTTTACTTTACCCTTTTGAGTATTTTAAGAAATTACCTTTTGAGGCGATACTTCAATAAAAGATTATTGCTCTCAGAATAAACTATTAAAATTGACAAGAGCTTTTTTGTAGAACACAAGAAATCATTACGAACGATATTATCCTTTCACAAACCACTCAAACCGCCCAGGGCTCAGCATTTCCCATACAGAAGCAACCGTCCATCCTATAGATCCATGTACGTTTAGAAATCCCTTCCCATTGGCACCATAATCCCAAAGTGTTTGCTGTATGATTTCAGGCATAAAACCTTCCTTACCCACACTGACCATATGATAGGGATATGGCAACATCTGGTCTCTGATAGAAGATTCTATTACATCCGCCATTTTGATAAAACGATCTCTTGATTTCACCTTTCCCAACCATCTAAGGGCTTCTAAAAAATCAAATACATATACATCAATATGATTGTTTTCAGTGGAAACACTACCCCATCCTCTCGTCTTTAAATTCGCTCCTTTTAATAACTGCCCTTTGGCAAAAGGAACATCATAGAGGTAATACCAACTAAGAGCAAAGGTGGCAGCTTTCTCTGCCAAATCCATCAAGTGCTTTTTGTCGTTCGGGTTTTGCGTAAGCGATGCCAACTGGCATAAAGAGGTAGAAGCAATCAAGGCAGCTTCTTTATCTTCGCAATTAGAGTCTAGTGTAGATGAAAAGTAATCGGCTTTGTCAATTAGATTTTTTTCTACAAAATGTGCTGCTTTTTTAGCGATCTCAAAATATGCTGAATGGTCAAAATAACTAGATGCCATTAGCATTGGTGTAATAATCAATTGGGTGCTGCCCTTGGAGTCATCCAGAACACCAAAATCTACTCCAAATTTCCTTGGCAAGCTTCCATCAGTAGCCTGCATTTGTGCAAAACGATCCAGTAATTTCTTTACTCTTGACTCTATATCTGAGACATCTTCTCCTCTGTCCTTTTTAAATTTCAAGATATACATTAAAGCTACTATACCTTCTGTCTGCTTACGCAAGCTGTATACATCCTCTTTATAATCTCGATAAATCAATTCCCGGATCAAGCCTGTATTAGTCCAGCCATCTTTGAAATAACTATCAATAACTCTATTAGCCAAATCTAAAAGTTCCTGATCATTGTTTATTGTTGCATATTCCAAAAGATTAAAAGCATTGAGCAATGTGCGGCCACAAAAACCTACAGATAAAACACCTGTTGTTTCACAGGATTTCATATCAAACCAAAGGCCTGAAAAACCAGTCAATCCATTTGTTGTGGCCAGAGATTCTTTGAAATAATTGGTCAGGATCGATTTAATTTCATGATTCCCAAGATTTTGTTCCAGTGGTTGAGGTTGATGAAAATCAAAAGATTGTGCCCATATTTGCTCTACAAAATCTGTAAAATCATTTGCTTTACCTGTGATTACTTCCCAACTAAATGAAATACTTTCACCTGCTCTAAGTGTGATAAAACTCTCCAATGCTGGATTTAAAGTCAGCTTACTTTGATACGAATAAGGTGCTTCATAAAAAGGGTACTGTGCTGTCAGGCTAACACTTGAATTGGTTTCAGTATAGAAACCTAAACTACCGATACTACTTTTGGATGGCAATATAATTTCTCCTTCTTTTTTTGGAAGCAATGATTCCTGTTCTAATTTGTCACTTCTCCGGATGTAAACATAATCCTTCCTATCATTATGAAAAGTAGCGACCAAAGGACTACTCAATCGATCCTCCCGAACACACCAATTTTTTGCAACTTGTATAGAAGGGGCATTTTCAGGAGAACGCAGATTTTTTTTATACCAAAAACCTGGCATAAAGAAGTCAACTCTGTCAAGCTTATAATTTGAGAATAACCATTTTTGATGGAAGGAAAAATGTGTATGTTTTCTAGCTGTAATTGTATAAGTATATCTAACTACATTCGAAGCATCCTTTTTTATTTCCTGTTTTACTTGCAAATTTTCTGACCCTCCCTGCGCTTTGCCGTTTTCATCAAATACTAGTTGGTAGGCTATTGCCGGGCTTAAGCTATCTGGCTTGAGTTTAATTTGCGATTGTGTTTGTAGCGCATTTTGTGCTGAAAGAGATACAAGATGCAGGAATGAAAAAAGAACAATGATAAGTTTCAAATGCATAAGGGAGAAATTCTTAAATGAGTAAAATGTAACAGCAAAGATAAAATGTCTTTCCTTTAGCCAGAAAGACATTTTACCTAAACAGCCGTCAAGTTACAGAATAAGTTTATTGAACTTTTGCTATTTTTTTCAAAACAAACTTCCCACTTCCTGACAAATAAACCCTGGCTAGATACAAGCCTGCTTGCTGTTCTGACATATTCAGTTCGACAAAGCTCTGATTTTGCCCTTGAACTGTTTGCAACAACTGTCCATTCAAGTTGAACAAATCAACTCTTTCTATATCTTTAGCTTGATCTCCAGATAAAGTAAAGTTGATGATTCCATTTGTTGGATTTGGAGCAACCTCAATAATCTCTTGAGCCATCACTCCTTCTGTCGAACTAACTAAAGAGCAATTCTACATCAATCAATTCTAATTGAGTTTTTACATACTCCCAGCGATCACTGACAAAAGTTTTCATAGCAGGTATTTCTTCTTCCCATGCAAATGAAAAATAGCCGTATTCTGTAGCCTGGTCAAAAAGATCATTACTGAATTCCTTTCGCCAATCTTCATACACCGCATCTTCTATCTGTGCCCTCCATTGGTTTATCTGATTATTCCATCTTACGGTATCCCCCAGTTCATTCACCATTTGGCATAGCGTGCCTAAATATAGATCATTCAATTCCTGCACTTCATTTATTTTAGAAGCGATACAGCCATTGCTAATATTAGAAGGTACAATGGGATAATCAAAGGGGCGGAAATTATTAGTATTCCACAATCCGAAGGAAGCATTAAAATCCCAGGGGATGACCTCCCATACTTCTGTGGCTTCGTCAAAATAATAAAGTTGGTTGCCTCTAAAACCGATATAGCTATCGAAATTTAGCAGATAGACGTTAGCTGCCTGATACTTGATAAAATCTGTAATGTTCAAATAATCAGGGACGATATTCATATAGTCTGCCCCACTTGTATTATTCGCTTTATCAAGCATTATCGGAAATTTTTCCCAGGCTAAATCCTCTTCTCCATTATCTACCGTATAGATATAATCATCAAAAAGAGCGTCGTAATAGTCTTCTTTATCCAAACCTTCAAAACACATATCTCCGAAATCTGTACTTTCCAAAACCGCACCGTCCCGATTGTCAAATACGTGTTTGTACATCTCATCCTTGCCTTCTACTATCGTGTATAATCCCCAATAATGATCATCGATATAGACCTTTGCAAAGGCAGTACGCAGGTAGTTTAAACCTAAGTCTCCCATAAGATCATAAGTCATTTTTTCTCGCAATGAGGATGGATCCTGATAATTATTGTGCAAGGTAAATTCCTTTATCCCATCGTATTCTTTCCCACCTACATATTTGTTGGTTTTAACTTTGAAAGGGAATTTATGGTTAGCATGGGAAGCTGAAATATTTCCTTTCTTTTTAAAACCTACGCTATCAATGGCAATCCCGTCAAAAATCATGTTGACCATCTGATATTCTTTACCTTGAATAAAGATGGAAGTGTCGACAATTTCAAAGCGGATTTCGTGTAATTCGTTGTCATTAAAAAGGCTTTCACCTTGTGAAAAAACAGAGGTAGAAAAACCTATTAGTACGAATAATGCAATTAATTTCTGTATCATACTATATTAGAGATTTAAATAGTTTTAAAAATTGAGTAAGAGAGCTTATTGTTTTACAACCTTATGCAGTGTATTAGAACCATCTGCAAAAAGTATTTTCATAAGATAAATGCCTTGTACCAGGCCACTCATATCTATCGTCGTTTCGGTTTCAAAGCTTCGGTTGTGTACCAAAACCATCCCTCCTTTTGAATCATATACACTTACTTTTATAGCCTGAATGGCCTTATTGTCAAATAATTGGATGTTGAGCGTATGATTTACTGGATTAGGATGGATTTGTACGCTATATCTTTCTTCATACGTTGCATGCTCTGTTGATGTCACCATACACGATTCTATACCAGCAGCAGTTAGCTCTGAAAGCAATTTCCCTACTCTTTTTTCTGTAAAATCTTTGACACCATATAAGCTGCCAATGAAGGTTTCATCTACTGAACCATAGGCGATATTGTTTTCAAAATCCTGATTGGAATAAGTCTTTTTTGTGTCTTCTAACACATCGGCTCTAATAGCATCCGACAATTCATCAATCCGGGTATGAATATTATCAATGCTACCTTCCCCATTCACCAATAGGCATACTTCATTTAAGTATTGATCACGAAGCTCATTATTTTCAAGAATTCGGCGGGTGAGAATAGAAAACTCTTTCAGCATAGCCGATTCAGTAGCCGGTACATCCTGTGGTTGTGTAAAATCATTTCCAAAACCACTATAATCTGTCATAGAATAATTTAAATCCCAGGGAATCCACTCCCATTTGTCCGTCTCCGTATTGTGATACATATAGAAGTTGTTTCCACCATGGAAGTAGTTATCATTATTCATGATATAAGTCTGAACCGCCATGTCTTTTAGAAAATCTCCCACATTAAAGTTATCTTCCAATACATTTTTGAAGTCCGCATCTGACGTATTCTCAAGTACATTCATAAAAGCAATTAAATCTGACCAATCATTTTCATCCTCATTGGTTTTCAACTCGTACCTTGGATATTCTTCATCTTCATAAGTACTTTGATTGTCATCTATATAAGTAAGTGATGCTCCGCCTTTAGATTTGAATAAATTGCCATCTTTATTGCCGAAACGATTTTCTAAAAAGGTTTTATCAATCTGTTCAATGATTTGATAAAGTCCCCAATATTCATCATTGAGATAAATTCGGGCATATACAGTTCGAGGAGCAATTACTCCCGAGCTTGCCAATAAATCATAACCGATTTTCTCCCTTAAAAAACTGGGATCACCAGCTGAAGGAGCAAGATTGAATTTTTTAAGCCCGTCATATTTTTGACCACTGACAAATTCATTAATGTCTATTTTCAATGGCTTTTTGTCATCTGTCAGAACATAAGAGAAATCTCCTTTCATTCGAACACCAATAGTATCCAGTAAATTACCATCAATATTAATGGCGGCAGGAATATAATCGGGATTCTCGCCATTAGCATGGGCTTCACCATATAGCTGAAGCATCAAATTGAAAAAATCCGCATCATAGAATTCCAGGCGAATTTCATGAACGTAAGATTCATTGAATAAATCATCCCCCGCTTGTCCTTTTAAAGCAAAACTGCCTATTAAGAATAGACAAATAGTGATCAAAACTTTTGTGATTTTCATTGTTGATTTTCTTATTTATGGTATTAAGTAAAATAGGTTGATACTGTCATTTTCTTAATTCATAAGGAATCATATTGTAGCATCTATCCCGCTACAAGACAGCTAATAACTGTGTACTTTTGATTCATCTTATTTGGGTGAAAAAAACTGAAGCAAATAGGTATCCGGCTTCTTCAGATGAAGTATTTTCTTGAAATTTTGTGAGTTTTTATTGACTGCCGGGACCAAATATTTACCAGTTGAGGAGTACCCCAATTGATCCACAACTACATATTTCACATTATTTTTTTTCAGTGACTCTAATAGCTTTCCATCATCTTCTTCAAAAGCATATTTACAAGTAGGACGATCCGAGAAAATGTGAAATAGCTGTGGTTTCCGACAAGCGATTATATCTGAATCTCCAAGATTATCTTTTGCATACTTGGCTATTTCAATGTAGTTTTTCCATTTAGGATTATAAGTGTTTTTTGCTTCAAGAGACAATCGTGACAAGGGATAACTCTGCCATTGTCGATCTTTGTTTGGCGTATATTCCTGAGTAAATAAAAAGATCAATGGCAGTAATAAAAAAGGAGAATACGAAGCTGGCAACTTCAGAAGAGTTAAGCCTTTTCTCAAAAGCCAACTCAAAGCATATACTATCAAAAAAATTAAGATAGGGAGCACCGGCAACAGAAATCGAACGCCCTTCCAAACGTCTGGCCATAAAAATAATATACCGAAGGTACCTCCCAGATATCCAACGATTAAAGAGCGGTACTTTGGCAATTCGACAATACCAAAAAGGATAAGCAATATTAGAATACTACCAAGTCCCCAATCAGGCCAGGCTGGAACTTCTTTATAGTTAACTTCCCAAAATGGGAGTACTCCTGATGGAAATTCTTTTGTTACATATCGTACAAAATTATTTCCAAATCGGGCAGCAAAATCTGCCAGGCTTGCATTTCCTAATTCTGGTTGATATGGATTGATTTTTATAAGTTGACTTTGATAGCTACTTCTTAAGCCTAAGATCTTAGATCGTAAAATCCAAGGCAAGGCCAATATTATAAAACCACTGGAAGTAGCCAATAATCCCTTCCATTTTCTAGTAAGCAACATATAACACAAAGCTCCACCTACTAAGGCTATACCCGCGGTCCGAATATGAAAAGCAAAAGCCAGTGAAATAATGAAGCCGTAAAAGTATTGAGTACGTAAAAAATCTTTTGAAAAATCAGTTTTCATTAGATACCATAGACTCAGTGTGCTAAAGAATACAAAAGGGATTTCACTCATTATTATCACTGAAGATTTCAGCAAATGATAATTGAAACCAATAAAAAGGATACTGACTAAAGCCACCTGCCAAGGCATTCTCATCTTTTTCAATACACTGAATGACAGTAGCATACTGCTCAAAAGAAAAACTCCATTCATAGCCTTTATAAAGCTTATTTTTTTGCTAAAAAACATCAGAAAGGATATGATGATTGGATAACCTGGAGGAAAATGATTGTGTGGTTTTACTTCCAAATCATTGTATAGAGTATATCCCTGCCCCAGGTGAATACTCTTTCCTAATAGATAATAGCTAGCATTATCTCCATTCAAGTTTAACTTAGAATCGAATACATCCAGGTAATTATAACCAAAGACTATAGTTATTAATAGAAATAACCCTAGCCGTCCCCACGGCCATGTTTTCTTTGTCGTGCGCTGTTCTTTTTTAAGCTTTGGTGATCTTGATAGAGATCCTTGGGATTGAACTATTTTCATTTTGTAGGCCACGTATTTTGGATTGAACATTGAATTTCCTTCATACACGGCCGAAAATTGGATCTAGTTGGGTTACAGACCTTAATCAAGCCATAACAAGCTCAACAAACACCATAACATAGCCACATCAACCCTCATAAAGAGATGATAATGAAACATTTAAAAGATTATTTAAAATGTTTTTTTCTCTTATAAAAATCAAAAATTGGATAAAAAAGCGACCAAAGATTGATTGGTATTGGTCAATTTTAGCTTTTTCCTAAGGCGAGAACGAGATACTTCTACACTTTTTGGAGAGAGATGAAGCAAGCTGGCAATTTCTTTCGTTGTGAGATTGAGGCGCAAAAAAGCACAAAGCTTCTTCTCACCTGGAGTCAAATCAGGAAATTGTTTTAAGAGTTTTTCATAGAAATCCTGATGTGTTTCAGAAAAGTACATTTCAAAGGCTTTCCAGCTATCCGGACTTTGACTATTTTTTAATTCGGATAAAACCTCCTGATATCTTTTCCGAACTTCGAGGGGCATGTATTTTTTATAAGCATTCAGTTGTTCAACTGATTTGGCAATTTGTTCATTCTTCTCATGTAAAAGCATAGCTTTTGTCATCAAATCCTGGCTCTGCATTTTGATCTTTTCATTCGCATGATTTTTTTTCTGGCGATTGAGTTCCTCTTCTTTTTCCTGAATAGTTTGCAGATGGAGCCGGGTTTTTCGATTTTTTGTTCCCCATAAAAATATCACGCTGGCTACCAGGAGCAGCATAATAATAATAGCAAGAAACCACCTTCTTTGCTGTGATAGATGTTTTTGTTGTTGCTGGTGTTTTTGCTGTAATTGCTTAATTGCAAATTCTTTCTGCTGTGCCTCGTGACGAATTTTTAGTTCTTGCAGGTGGTTATAGCTCTGCTGATTGAAGAGACTATCATGTATTATTTTGTATTCTGCAAAATATTGGTAGGCGCTCTCAAAATCCCTTTGCCCTCGGTACAAAGTTGACAGCTTCAGCAAGGCATCCTTTGTTGATTCTAATGAAGATAATTGCTTACCCAATGAAATGGCCCGTTCATAATATTTTTTGGCTTGTGTTGGTTCACTTTCTTTTAAAATATCTCCCAGAAAGATATATGCTTCTGCCGTGATAAGAGATGTATCATTTAGTTCAAATACCTTACTAAAATATACTTCTGCCAAGGTATTATTTCCCTGCAACAACTCATTTTGCCCTTTCAACTTCCACATTTTAGATAAGGAGCGCGTATTCTCCAACAAATCAGCAATTTCATAAGCCTTTTGAATATAAATACCTGCACTATCGTATTGCGCCAGCATCATAAAGGTCTCCCCTTTTCCTGCATAAGCATTCAATAGTTTCAGATTATATTTGGAGTTATCCAATACATTAATAGATAAATTGTAATAGTCTAATGCCTGTTCATAATTGCGCAACCAAAAATAAATGCCTCCCAGATTGGAATAGGAACTAGCTATATCCTTTTTATCTCCCAGTTCTTTCCGAATCCCCAATGCCTTTAAATAGAAATGGGTTGCATTTTCATAATCTTCCATATTTTGATAATTCAACCCAATATTGTTGAGCGTAGCTGCAATGGTCTTTTCATATCCTTCTCCAAGCTGTTCTTTGATAGCCAGGGATTGTCGAAAAAAGGAAAGTGCCTGTGGGAAATCATTTAAATTGGAATAAATCAACCCCAGGTTGTTTAGTAATTTTGCTTTCTCAATAGTTGGGGTATCTTTTCCTTCAAAAAAGGACAGCGCTACTTCATAATATTTTTTAGCCGTCTCAAACCTGCTTTGCTGAGCATAAGCATTCCCTAAAAGAAAGTTTACCTTTTGCTGTTTTTCAACCACATTCAGCTTTTCTGCTAAATCCAGCATCAGGGAGCCATATAAAATTCCCTCTTCTGGATTTGAGAATACTACCTGATCAAGCAATTTTTCATAGAGCACTAATTTGTCCACATTATCAGGATGCGTAGAAAGTATATCTTTTAAGCTATCTATATTTTGTGCAGGAGCAAATAGGAAAATGCACAGCAAGCATACTGTAATACCGATTTCTTTATACCACTTATGTAAACTAAAAAAAGTCATTTATTTTTTAAGGTTCAGAACTTTACTAGACTGTTCTTTATGATAACACTTTTATTCTAAGTAAGATCAACTTTTAAATCAAGCTTTTATTTTGGAATGAATTGATAGAAGTTGTTTAAAAAAACATTGGTTGGGAATTGAATCAACCCCAACCAATGAAATACCTATTTTCAAATACTATTGTGTTTATTTATTTTGCCAGAATCATTTCATTTTCAACAGCTTTAAAGTTCTTCAGGATTATGTCTTAAAAGAACTCCTGTAACTACGCTTGCCAAAGCTAATTTCACCTCATTTGATCGAGTAGGATCTATCCAAACTCTTCCATTATTAACTGTTTGGGCGGCTCCAATAGATTTTATAATATTTCATGGTGAGTTTTTTACTGGGTGAGTTCAGATCCCACTAGTACACCAATTAATGGAAGTACGGACCCAAAAAGAATAATTCCAAAATAAGGAGGTAATATCAATCCTCCTATAATACATAACAACCAAGTTAGGGGCAGGGACAGAAGGTATCCTATTATTGTTCCTTTGCGCTGTCTGCTATCTTTTGATTTGCTTAAAACAAAAAGCAGGATACCTCCAGAAATAAGCCCGGCAAGAAAAAAAACAACTAAATCCAGGAAGTTCTCAAAATTGAATCTACCAAAACGGAAATAAAAAATCAACTCTTGAATCAATACCCACCCTGTTCCTATTAAGATGGCAGCGATTGCTGGATTTAGTTTGTTTTTCATAGAGTATTGTGTTAAAATGCATAACCGAAATGAAAGCCAAAGCGCAAGCCCCAACCTTCTTTATCATCCAGTTTAAAATCAAGATATTTCTGGTTAAACAATTCATCTCCTAAAGAATCATATTCATCAGGATTTGTAGCTTTCTCGTTTAAAGTGTCCAAATCATAGGTAGTCTCGGTGCTACGAGATTTGTAGCCAGTCCCAGCAAAGATATCAAAACTAAAGCCTCCTTTACTTATCCATTGAAACCCAAGCACACCACCTCCACCAATAGTGGTGACAATACGTTCACGGGAAAGATTTTGGGCTATACCTTCTGTTCCATTACTGCTATCAGTAAGATCATTGGTAGCCTGCCGAAAACGCCCAAAACCACCCAGGAAAAAACCTTTTGGTGCATTATTGAAGGGATAATACCTGACTTCAGGTATAAGAATGAATCCACTTCTTTGATTTTCGTAATCATAGCTGTCTCCGTTTAAAGAAGAATTCCCTTCTGACTTACCCGCCAGATATCCTGCAGAAAGCTGCAGGGAAAGCTTCGGGGCAATTGCTTTCTCATAAGCAACTTGATATTGTCCAAATATGGGACCTATGACATTAAGTTTAATAACATTGGATTGATCCTGAGCATATAGGTTAATCCCACACAAACATACAATCGCAAGTAAAGCGATTCCTTTCAAATTTCTCATGTTTAATTTTTAAAAGATTTAGAGATTTATCTATCAGAATTTTGTCGAGGCAAAAATGGCTGTATGGTGGGGTGTAAAACAAAAAACGAGGGTTTACAACAAGTTTACTTTTCACAAAACATAGCAAGTTTAAGTATTACATCGCAACAGTTAATATCATTAATAATCAACACTTTAAATACATGGACGGGGTTAACAAAAGGGAAAGTTGATTTATGCTTCTAAATTTTTGAAAAAGTTAGTCAGGTTGACAGATGAATCTAAACTTAGGCGCTTGCGCAAGCGATGTCGAGACATTTTTATCGCTTGTTCTCCTACATGATTGAGTACTGAAATTTCTTTAGAAGTAAGCCCTAGGCGAAGTAGTGCAGCCAATCTTTTTTCTTTTTTGGTAAGTTGAGGGAATTTACTTTCTAAATGTTGAAAGAATTGAGAGTTCACCTCGTCCAGTCGAATATGGAAGTCTGCCAGTTCATTACCAATAAGTTGGTTTTGATGAAGTTCAAAAGAGACTTTTTTTAAAGCTTTCTGTGTATTTGAATTTGCAGAAGGAACTTTCTGTAACACCTCTTCAATGTGTTTTAAAAACTCATTTTTTTGAACTAAATGCAAAGCAAAAGTTGTCAACTCTTTATCTCGAAAGGTAAGTTCCGATTTTATTTTTTCCTGCTCCAGTTCCAGCTTCCTATTTTCAGAAATCAATATTTTCTCTTGTTGTTCCGCAATCTTACGTTCTTTGAACAATTTAGAGCGCTGCCATATGAACAGTATGATTCCCAACAACAAAGACAAAACCATAATAACCATAAGCGCTAAACGCTTTTGTTGCTGAATCTCTTTTTCCTTATTAAGCCTAATGATCTCTTTTTCTTTTTGTTCAAGTTCAAATCGAGCCTGCATTTTTTCAATAACCGCTTTCTGCTCAATGTTAAAAATACTGTCTTTTAGAGTTAGTAATTTTTGGTTCCACCTAAGAGCTGATTCGAAGTTTCCCCTGTTTTCCTCCAATTGACTCAAGCCTTCATAAATATTGGTTTTCCAATTAATGTCATTCAGCTGCTCACACAAGTCTTTAGCCCTGGAAAAATAATCGGCAGATTTGGCATATTGTTTTTTCTTAATGTATAAAAACCCAATGTTGGTTAAAGCTATCATCTCATCTTGTAAATCTTTTTCTGCCCTGCTTATTTCCAGAGCCTCCATATAGAATTTTTCTGCTTTTACATAGTCGCCCTTTTCTTCATATTGAATACCCAAATTTACTTTTATCGCAGCAGCTTGGTGATCAGTCCCTGTTTGTTGATATAATTCCAATGACCGCCTGTAATAGATCATTGCGCTATCTATTTTATTCAAATCAGAATACACGTTCCCTATGTTATTATAATTAGCGGCTAAACACTCGAAATGGTCTATTTTTGATTCAATAGCATTAGATTTTTGGTAATATTCTAATGCCTTTGCATAGTTTTTTTGCTTACGAAAAAAGACACCAATTGAAAGGTATAGAGAAGAAATATTGATGCTGTCATTTAATTTTTCAAAAATTTTCAGGCTTTTTAAATAATGATCCAGCGCCAGGTCATATTCTCCAAAATGATCATGATATGAAGCTATCCCATGAATACTTTTGGCAACTCCATGTTCATAATTAAGCGTTTCTGATAGTTGAAATGCCTGCTCTGCATACTCCCTGACTTCAAGCATATCTCTGTCCGCATAATAGTGAGTTAAACCTATCAATGCTTCAACCTTAGAAATACCTTCAGGAGCAATTTCTAATTGATGAAGTAAACTATCCTCTGTAGTTTGAGCATTCATCCAACAAAAACTGAATGACAAAATGCCTATTAAACCATAAAACTTCAATATCGAAAACACTTTTTTCTTCATTAGCATTACCTGATTCATCTTCAGCAACTTCAAAGGTACTGTAAAGCATTTTTTTACGTTATCTTTGACAAAAAGAATAGATGAGAATTTTTCTCCCTCTGATTATTATCGCTCTATCCCTTTCAGGCTGTCACTACTCTTTCAAAAGTGCTAGTGTAGATGCATCTATTACATCCTATTATGTAGAGCAATTTACCAATAATGCACTAAATGCTCCTGCTACCTTGAATGTACGCCTCACTGAGGATTTAAAAGAAAAGATACGTACAGAATCTCGCCTTGTATACAATGACACAGATCCCGATGTAGAATTCAGTGGTATTCTCGTAAGTTACAGAGTTACAGCAGAAGCTCCTCAGCCAGGAGAAGTCACCTCTATCAATCGATTGACCATCACTACTGCTGTGGAGTACACCAATAATAGAGATGATGAAAAAAACTGGAAACGCAACTTTTCTTTTTTCTATGATTTCTCTACGAGTGTAGATTTGTCGCAAGTGGAAGAAGAAGCCATTACCGAAATTTCTCAGCAGATGATGGAAGACATCTTCAATGCTGCTTTCAATGATTGGTAGGGGTTTCAGTGTTCAGTGGGCAGTAGTTCAGTGGGCAGTGGGCAGTGATTCAGTGGGCAGTAGGCAGTGTTCAGTGGGCAGTGTTCAGTGGGCAGTTCTTAGTAGGCAGTGAATGGGCCGTGATTCAGTAGGCAGTGTTCAGTAGTTCAGTGGGCAGTGTTCAGTTCTTCAATAGGTAATGGTTCAGTGAGCAGTTTTCAGTGATTCTGTAGGTCCTATGGATTTCGTTTTACTCAACAGTGGGCAGTGTTCAGTAGGCAGTTGGGCAGTTCTTAATAGGCAGGGAATAGGCAGGGTTTCAGTGGGTCCTACGGATTTCGTTTTACTCAACAGTGGGCAGTGTTCAGTGGGCAGTTGAGCAGTTCTT
>JAKSDI010000114.1 GCA_022360175.1 Chitinophagales bacterium | reverse complement strand
GCAAAATTGTAATGATCTGAACGATAATAGTAACGATTAGGATCGTCTTCAGCATTATAGGTGTAATCTAACTCCAGTCCTACCATCTCCTGATTTACCGTCTCATTTATTTGGTGTAATTCGGTACTCAGTCTATCTGAACCAATAACATATATGTAGTTTGGGTTGTCTTTATGTTTTTCATCTACTCTACCCACCATATCGATGTTAATATTGGCAATAGTTTGTTCTAGTGGAAAAATGGGATTTTTAACATAGTACTCAGAACCTAATAAACCTTTTTCTTCACCGGAGACCAGCATCACTAAAATACTTCTCTTGGCTCCTTTGCCCTCTTCAGCAGCTAGTGTAAATGCTTCAGCTATTTCGAGAACAGTAGAACTTCCAGAGGCATTATCATCCGCTCCATTATATATGTCGCTACCTCTTTTTCCTAGGTGGTCATAATGAGCGGTAATAACAACCAACTCATCTTTAAGAACTTCGTCACTTCCTTCAATATAGCCAAGCACATTTTCTCCTTGTATTTGTTGTTTACTTTTAGGTTGCTTGAGCCGAATTTGCACGGGTAAATTGACAGAACGGCTTTTTCCCTTTTTTTGCATTTTATTTCGGGCTTTGATAACTTGTTTATAAGCATCACCCATAATTATTTTAGCAAGTTTGGAGGTTATAAAGAGATTATTGACATAGTTGTTTTCGGGTTGCTCTCCTGCACCTAATTTTAGGCTGGAGTTCAGTATGATTTTTCTTGCTTCGGCAGCATTATTTTTATAATCTGTGTCAATAATAAACACAGTGCTCACTCCTTTTTCTTTGGCTAGTTTGATTTTTTTTCTCCAATCAGTGGACCATTCAGATAAATCTTTGCTACCTGTAATTTGTGAAATACCTTTTTTACTAACAGGTTCTCCAGCATATATAAGTACAGCTTTATCTTTTACATCTACACCTTTGTAATCGCTATATTTATCAGTTTCTATACCATAGCCAATAAACACTATTTGATCAATATCTATGGATTTCCGCCCTATATTGGTTGATGGGTAGGCATAATAATCCCATAAATGACGCATGCGTTCGCCATTAATGTCAAGTGAAATTCCTTGCCAGCTTTCTTTTATAAAAGAAATTTTTTGGAAATAGCTATTTCCATTAACAGCAGGCAGCCCCATTTGTTGAAACTGTCGAGCGATATAAGATGCTGCTTTTTGCTGGCCTGGTTTTCCGGTTTCTCTACCTTCCAGACTATCTGAGGCGAGTACATATAGATGGGATGATAAATCTTTGCTAGTAATTGTTGCAGCATATTTTTCCTGAGGACTAATAGGCATACTTGCTTGGGAAAAAGCATTCAGGCTGCTAAGTAGTAGTAGGGCTATGAAAAGTCGCATAGTATTGATAGGTTTTTAAAACAACAATCGCTGGCTACCATCAGTTGGCCACCAGCGATTGAAATAATTGCCTTTACGGCAAAAAATATATCAGCAAGTAATTATGGGCAATATTAAGTAGTTGGTATTTTGTCAACTCTTCTTTGATGTCGCCCTCCTTCAAATTCATGTGATAAAAACGTTTCAACTATAGAAACCGCTTCCTCTTCTTTAAGAAAACGAATAGGAAGCGATAAAATATTTGCATCATTGTGTTGCCGGGCTAATGCAGCCAGTTCTTCATTCCAACATAATGCAGCTCGTATGCCTTGATGCTTATTAACAGTCATTGCTACACCATTTCCACTTCCACACATTACTATGCCAAGATTAGCTTCATTGCTTTCTACACTAGTAGCAACAGGGTGTACAAAATCGGGATAATCAACCGAATCAGGAGCATCTGTACCAAAGTTTAACACCTTGATACCTTTGCTTTCCAATAATTGTATGATACGATCTTTATATGGAAAACCTGCATGATCGCATCCAATTGCAATAGTTTTATTGGCCATTTCCTGGGAATGCATTTTCTGTTGGTTCTAAATTAAATGGTGCATATCGGCTCTGCAATTCTTGAGCGAAATCATCATCCTTATTACGTTGAGCAGCACGGATTAAATCATCCATAGTACGCATCGATAGTAGATAATCCGTTTCAAAACTTCTTTCCAGTATGATTGGATCAATAGAAGTGAGAAACTCTAATTCATCAATGATTCTATCTGCCAATATTTGCATATGTGGTTTGGCTTCTTCGTAAGCCCCAGCTTCCAGATATACCGAGATCATATAGTAAGCGCGGTAATCATAAGGGAAGTTCATATCAGGGAAAACCTCAAAGTATTTATTAATCAGGCTGATAGCTTTTTCCTTATCACCTTCTCTTACTAACTGCTGAGCAGCACGGCGCATTGCCAATTGGTGGCTTTGCACACTTGGTGCATAACTACGATCCACAAACATTTCTTGTTTATCAAAATTACCCCAACGGAAGTCATTCATAACATGTTCGTAGATAGTATTTGCTGCTACACTGCCACTACCAATAATACCGTATTGGCCATCACTTCTACCTTTAACTGGAGTAACTCTTAATGATAATCCTTCCAATCTCATATAGTCATCAAGTCCAAATAGCTTTTCCTGGCGACAAGTTACCGCAAAGTAAATAGGACGTTCCCAAAGGTTAGATGCCAAAATGTCTAGTATAGCTAGTTCGTCCTTGATCAAATAATCTTTGCCTTGTAATTTTAGCGGAATGCGACTAACAATATTTGCTGTATCCTGGATGGTAGCAGCCCCACTTGCCATTGCCTGTTCTATATTTACAGGGATAAATACATTTTGGGAAGGGAAGGTCTCCATTTTTCGGCCAGATTGTGTTGTTACCAGATTTGGCTGGCCAATGTATTTGATCCACTCCTGTATATTCATTGCAGGATCCTGCCCATTGGTACGACTGTAATAAAAAGTCTGATTACGTTGTTTACCTCGATAAGCATCCTGAGATATAGTCATCTTGATAGGAGGTGAGTCATTTACCTTACGGCGAAGTAAATCGATATACCAGTCTACTGCAATTAAGCTTAAGTTGACTACTCTTACGTCCGTTCTGATACCTTCTACTTCTTGTGCATACCACAATGGATAGGTATCATTATCACCATAGGTAAAGATGATCGCATCTTTATCACAACTTTCGAGGAAATTGGATGCATAATCACGTGCACCACTATGATGCATACGACTGTGGTCATCAAAGTTTTGAGTACCCATTAGTACCGGAGCGCTCACTACAAGGAGCGAAGCAATAACCGCAGAGACTAAACCGCTTTGCCCCATTTTTTCACGCAATAACTCGAAAATACCCAAAACCCCTATTCCTATCCAGATACAATAGGTAAATATGGACCCGACTAGTACATAATCTCGCTCTCGTGGTTCATTCGGTGGTTGGTTGGAGTAAATAATAATACCTATACCTGTAATTATGAATAGTGCTAATAACCCTAATGCATCGTTCGGGTTTTTACGGAAGTGGAAGAACATGCCTACTAAACCAAAGATGAAAGGCAGCATATAATATTTATTGCGGCCTTGTTCTTCTTTCATGGCATCTGTTATATTACTTTGATTGTATAAGCGAGCATTATCTATAAAAGAAATACCCGATAACCAGTGCCCGTTTGATTTATCCCAGGGATAATAACCTTGTTCCGCATTTTGTCGGCCAGCAAAATTCCACATGAAATAGCGGAAGTACATCCATCCTAACTGGTAGCGTACCATGAATGATATGTTATCTGCCATATTAGGCCGGCCAGGAGGCAAAGGTTTATTAGGGTCAAGACCTAGCCACATTTTGTATAAACGTGGCCGCCCTTGTGAATAATCCTGCATACGAGGGAACAACATCTTGTCCTGATCTCGGTATACATAAGATATTTTAAGATCTACAATATCGTACTTGTCTCCTACTCTACCATAGCGTTCTTCTACCTCAGTATTTACAGGCTGTGCATCAAAGTGAGGGCCTCTTAATAATGCACGTTCTCCATACTGCTCACGATTGAGGTAAGGTAACAAGCGAATAGCATCACTAGGTGCATTCATATTTACAGGAGGAGCTGCATTCGCACGAATGACAATTACCCCAATAGTAGAAAAGCCAATGATTACTAAAGTCGCACCAACAATCAATTGTTGTGCAATGAGATTATTCTTCTGATGTGCATAACGCAGTCCAAAGAAAATAGCGGCAGCTACAATCAATAATGTAGGGATAAGTCCAGAGTGAAAAGGAAGTCCTAGAGAGTTAACTGTAAAGATTTCGAATTTAGTCCATAATTTGGGAATCCCAACAATAATAAAGCTTTGGATAACCACTATAGCTGCTACACCTCCCAATGCGGCTAGGACAACTCCTTTAAAGTTGTGCTTTTTATATTTTTTGAAGTAGTAAAATAAAGCCAGAGCAGGAAATGTAAGAATACTCAATAAGTGGACTCCTATCGAAAGTCCGGCAGCATAAACTGAAAAGAGCAGCCAACGATCAGCCATTTGATTATCAGGCATAGAATACCATTTAATCATCGCCCATAAAGTAAGCGCTGTAAAGAAAGTAGACATAGCATAAACCTCTCCTTCTACCGCTGAAAACCATATAGAAGTAGCAAATGCTGTTGATAAACCAGCTATGATACCAGCAGCAGTAGTAGCGATCATCTGTGCATTGTCAAGCTTACCTTCTCTTCCAACTAATGCTAGTTTACCCAACATAATTGTTACCCAACAAATGAAAGTCGCTGCAAAAGCAGTACACAAACTAGACATCAGATTAATAGAAAAGGCAATATCTGCCGGATCATCTGAAAAGAGCTCAGCAAATACGGTAAATACACGGCCAACAATCATGAAAAGAGGCGCTCCCGGAGGGTGTACTACCTGCAATTTATATGCTCCAAGAATAAACTCACCGCAGTCCCACAAACTACCGGTACGTTCCGCAGAGAAAAAATAAACCGTCATTGCAACGGCGAACACGAGCCAGCCTGCTAGGTTTTGTATGCGTTTTGTCGATCCCATTGAGTATTCGAATTATATTGTATGCTTTCAGGATGCCAACTCCTTGTCATTAAAATGAAAGGGAGTTGCATATTTTTGAACTGCAAAAGTAAAAAAATATTACTACAGCGATGAGCCTTAAGCTTTTCTATTGCAGGAATATATGTATTTATACTCTTTAAGCTTGTTTGGCACACTGTATCAGCCTATTATTGTAGTGTTTTTTCAAAAAAGCGATCAAAAAATAATTTCATCGTTTTTACTAGTACATAAATGGAGTATTATGTTATTGAAGTGGTTAGTTATTGGTTCCGTAATATATGTGTTGTATCGCTATTTTTTTGGAGCTAATACATTGAAAAAAGGGCCTGAGAATAAACAAACTCATATTGACGATTCAGAAGACAGGCGCCAGTATACACGTGAAAATGGAAACGAAGATGATTATATTGACTATGAAGAGGTAGAATGATCGGTGAGACTATAATTCTTAAGTTTTTACGATGCCTCATTTTTCGAATCAATAAGTAAGATATGGACCATGACTTTAATATAGGAGATCTCGTACTCTATAAAAACAATCAGTTGATTGCTTTTAATAAGCCTGCCGGTATTGCGGTACAGGAAGATCGTACAGGAGATAAAGCACTGATCAATTTGGGAGAAATATATGCAAAATCAACATTGTTTCCTCTGCATCGAATTGACCGTCCTGCATCTGGATTAGTATTATTTGCTAAGAATAAAAAAGCTGCGGCCTTGTTAGGTGAACAGTTTAAAGCTGGAACTGTCAAAAAAACCTATTTGGCGGTAATTAAAGAACGCCCCGAAAAAGATAAAGGCCGGTTGATACATTTCTTGAGAAAAGACGGCCGTACTAATAAAAGTTTTGTAGAGAATAGTGAGCACCCTAATGCTAAGGAAGCAATACTTGAATACAATTTTTTAGCCAGCACAGAAAATTATCATTTATTGGAAATAAATTTGCTGAGTGGGCGGCATCATCAAATCCGGACACAACTGGCAGCAGAAGGACTTCCAGTAAAGGGAGATGTCAAGTATGGTTTTCGCCGAAAAAATAAAGACCGCTCTATTCATTTACATGCCTGGAAACTGGCTTTTGAACATCCCGTATCTGGAATCAGGGAAACAATCACAGCCCCATTGCCAGATGATCCTGTATGGCAGGCTTTGAAGGATGTTATTTCCTAATGAGTAGAAAAAGTAAGCTTTAGTCAATCACAGACCTTAGAATTGATCGATCCAATGAGTATAGAAATTATAGAAAAGTATTTTAATAATCTTTCAGAAGAGCAAAAGGAGCAGTTTGCTAAGTTAGGCCCTTTATATCAGGATTGGAACCAGAAGATAAATGTTATTTCCCGTAAGGATATAGAAAATCTCTACCCCCACCATATATTACACTCTACGGCTATCGCCAAATTGGTCACTTTTGCTCCAGGTGCAGAAATTTTGGATTTGGGTACAGGAGGAGGCTTACCAGGAATTCCTTTAGCCATTCTTTTTCCGGAAACCCGGTTTACACTTATTGATGGCACTCGTAAGAAAATAACGGTAGTGCAAAGTATCATTGAAGAGTTAGGATTGAAAAATGCTAAAGCTCGTCATGTAAGGGCAGAAGAGTTGAAACAACATTTCGACTTCGTAATTTGCCGGGCAGTGGCTAGTTTAGATAAACTGGTAGAATGGAGCAGCCGATTATTAAAAAGTAAGGAACAGCATGCACTCCCTAATGGTTTGATTACATTAAAAGGTGGTAAATTGGAGGAGGAAATAGAATCTCTGGGTACGCATGCTTATGCGGAAATGTATCCGCTTACTGATTTTTTTGATGAATCCTACTTTGAAGAAAAGTATGTGGTATATGTCCAACGTTAAATTTGATCTTGAACCCCTTTTTTGTAATTTTGCCATCCTTGATAAATCCCACTGAAATGATTTGTCAGGGAACCTAATTTATAAAAAAAGTCCTTATGTCATTTGAAGTAGTAGGAAAGCTCCATAAGAAGTTTGATACAGAAAATAAAACAGATACTTTTCAGGCTAGAGAATTCGTTATCGAAGTAGATGGGAATTACCCACAATTCGTTAAATTCCAATTAGTACAGGATCGTTGTAGTTTGGTAGATAATTATGAAGAGGGAGAAATGATCAATGTACATTTCGACCTTCGAGGCCGTGAATGGAACGGAAAATATTTTACTAATTTGAATGCTTGGAGAGTAGATAAAGCAGGTAGTGCAGAATCAACTCCTCCTCCTGCTGCGCCTGAAGGTAATAGCTCCTTCCCTGCTGCTACAGATGAACCACCTGCTGCAGCTGATGACGATTTACCGTTTTAATCTTTACTATTCCTCGTTTTTTGACAAAGCCTATAGGAAATAGTAAAACCTTACTAAAAGCAGATAATTTTATCTAAACTCCAGGTTTTGTCAAAAAATGTTATGCATAAAATAATAGTCGCTATATTTTTTCTCCTGGTTCAGTTTAACTTAACTGCCCAGCAACTTTTTGGAGTAGGTACACGTTGGAATGACAGCTTCAAAGAATGGGTGCTTTATACTGATATTGAAGGAGAAGAAGGTCATTTACGTCTCATTTGGCGATTGGATGATGACTGGTCTGCCTGGGAATATCGCTTGGGAGAAGCTGCTGGGACTATTAAACTTAAGTGGAAAAATAACCCAAATGAATGGGAGCTTCGTGGTGATAATGTAATTGTTACTGCTCGTACTGTATGGAATAATAATTTTCAGGAGTGGAGAATCAATGATGGGCATTGTACATTAACACTACGCAGTCGATATGGTAATATCCTTGAAGAATGGGAAAGCCGAACGAGTGGCTGCGGATACTGGGGAGCCTATACCAGTTTTGAAGGTGATGTACGCGATTGGGTGATAGATAGTGGACTAGAACATGAAACCTCTTTCCATCTTTCTATGATGGCTACGTTTATCACTATTTTTCATAGTACTCCTAAAATATAGGATTGAGTCTGTTTGGTAATTTGTTCTTTGAGGCGTTTTCGGCACTAGTTAACTTAGATAAGGCGAAAGGTTGCGATTTTAGCCTAAGCTAAATGAGCGTTCTTTCAACAAAATATAAGCTAATTAGTGAAGGAATAAGTCCAATTAATAAATATCAAACAGGCTCTAAACTTGTAACAGATTGGTTCGTTCTCTTTGAGTGTAATCATTAACATAGCCCTCGTGCTAATACTTGAGACATGACAAAGAGAATTACCCGAATTACAGCCGTACTTATAGGTGCTATTCTATTTATTGCCTTTATTCTCTTCCAAGGCGATTTATTAACCTATAGCCAATCAAGACCGGACTCTATATCTTCTGATGAAAAAGAGAAGGCACCTCCTCCAAATGCAAATGCTGCTACTCAATTACCCGTAGATGCCATTGTGGTAAATGCAAAAAGCCTTACGGATGCTATTACAGTAAGTGGTTCAACAGTGCCTAATGAGGAAGTAATTGTTACGACTGAAGTGCCAGGGAAAATAGAGCAAATCCTGTTTAAAGAAGGCACACTGGTTACTGCTGGAACATCATTGATCATATTAGATCAATCAGAATTGAAAGCAGAGCGTAGCCGCTTGGTTGTGCAGCGTAATCTCAATGAAAAAATTGCTAATCGACTAAAAGCCTTATATGATAAGGAAGGGGTAAGCTTACAGGATTATGAAGTAGCAGCAGCGGAGGTAGAAAAGGCAGAAGCCGAGATTGCTTTGCTTGATGCGCAGTTAGAAAAACGGATTATTACAGCACCTTTTGGTGGTCGCCTGGGACTTCGAATGGTGAGTGAAGGTGCTTATATATCGCCAGGTACTGCCATTGTCAATTTAGTAAGCATTAACCCTATCAAGCTGGAATTTAGTGTGCCAGAAAAATACAGTAGAATATTAAATCAAGGAGCTAAAGTGGGATTCCAGTTGGATGGTAGTGAGCAAGAATATTTGGCAACCATCATAGCCAAAGAACCTAATGTAGATCCTGATACACGCACTTTACGACTCAAAGCATCAGCTCCCAATCCAGGAGGGCAGATACTTCCCGGAGCGTTCGCAAAGGTAGATGTAAATCTTAATGAGTATAATAATGCTCTACTTGTGCCTACCGAAGCAATTATGCCTCAGCTTAATACAAAAGAGGTTTATGTAGTACGTAGTGGAGTGGCACAATTACAGGAGGTGGAAACGGGGATTCGGCAGGAGAGAATGATACAAGTCACTGCGGGTTTATCGCCAGGAGATACTGTTATTACGACAGGACTCCTACAGTTAAAACCTGGAACAGCTGTTAATATAGTCCAACTCAAAAAGTCCTGAATATGAGCCTTTCATCTATAAGCATCAGGCGGCCAGTATTAGCTACCGTCTTATCACTGGTTATAATATTATTTGGGCTTATTGGCCTCAATTATTTAGGCGTACGAGAATATCCAAGTGTAGACCCGCCTATTATTACTGTTACTACCAATTATGTAGGAGCAAATGCTGATATCATAGAATCACAAATTACAGAACCAATAGAGGAAGCTGTAAATGGTATTGCAGGCATACGTTCTATAACTTCTGTGAGTCGCGATGGACGAAGTACTCAAACTATTGAGTTCAATTTGGAAGTTGATTTGGAGACAGCAGCGAATGATGTTAGAGACAAGGTATCAAGAGTGATTGGTGAGTTGCCACCTGATGCCGACCCTCCAATTGTAGCTAAAGCAGATGCGGATTCTGATCCGATTATTTTTCTGAATATCAAGAGTGATAGCCGTTCATTACTGGAATTGACGGCTATTGCAGAAAATGTATTCAAAGAGCGTTTGCAAACAATTAATGGAGTAAGTGAAATACGGATTTGGGGGCAGAAAAAATATGCCATGCGCCTTTGGATTGACCCTGACCGGCTCGTAGCATATAATCTGACACCTCTTGATGTAAGATTGGCATTGGCAGAGCAAAATATAGAACTCCCTACAGGCAGAGTTGAAGGAGTTAATACCGAATTGACCGTTCGAACCAAAGGACGTTTATCAACCCCGGAAGAGTTTAATGATTTAATCCTTAAAGAGGAAAATGGAAGAGTAGTACGTTTTCAGGATATAGGTTATGCTGAATTAGGTCCTGAAAATTTACGAACGGTACTTAAACGGGATAACGTCCCTATGGTTGGAAATGCCATTGTACCACAACCTGGAGCTAATAATATAGAGATTGCCGAAGAATTTTATCGGCGTCTGGAGCAAATAAAAAAGGATCTACCAGAAGATATTGAACTGGGAATTGGCTTTGATACCACTGAATATATCCGTGCTTCTATTGATGAAGTACAGCAAACCATTTTTATCGCTTTTGGGCTTGTTGTAATTGTGATATTCCTTTTCCTTCGTGACTGGCGAACAACGCTCATTCCTGTTTTAGTAATCCCGATTGCCTTGATTGGTGCTTTTTTTGTGATGTATTTTTCAAATTTCTCCATCAATGTGTTGACGCTATTAGGCATAGTGCTGGCTATTGGATTAGTAGTGGACGATGCAGTAGTTGTACTCGAAAATATATATACCAAGATTGAAAATGGTATGACTCCTCTTCAAGCAGCATTGGCAGGATCAAAAGAGATATTCTTTGCTGTAATAGCTACTACCATTGCCCTGGTAGCGGTTTTTATGCCGGTGATTTTCTTACAGGGCCTGACAGGGCGTTTATTTAGAGAATTTGGAGTAGTGATTGCTGGAGCAGTTATTATTTCTTCCTTTGTAGCTCTTACACTCACTCCCATGTTGTCTTCTAAAATTTTGAAAAAACGAGCAAGGCAACCATTTTTCTATCGTATTACAGAGCCATTTTTTGTGTCTCTGGCAAAGGGATATCGCTTTACATTAGAAGGTTTTATGAAATGGCGCTGGATGGCTTTTGTGTTAATGCTTGGTGCCGGATGGATCGCTTATTCGTTAGCTATGTCACTTCCTGCTGAACTGGCACCTTTAGAAGACCGTAGTCGCATCAGGGCATTTGCAAGGGCTCCGGAAGGTTCTACTTTTGACTATATGGAAGCTTATATGACAAAGTTGGTAAATCTTATGCTGGAGGAAATGCCTGAAAGTGAAGGGATCGTATCTGTGACATCACCGGGTTTTGGAGCATCTACTTCTGTGAATTCTGGTTTTGCTTTTTCTAATTTGAGTGATCCTTCTGAAAGAAATCGATCTCAACAACAAATACTCAATGAGGTTTTCCCAAAGGTCAAACAATTAACGGGAGCTTCAACTTTCCTATCACAACAACAAAGTATAGGTAATCGACGTGGAGGTTTGCCTGTTCAGTATGTATTGCAAGCACCTAACTTTGAAAAACTGAAAGAAATGTTGCCCAAATTTGTTGCGGCAGCACAGCAAGATCCTACTTTTAGTATCATTGATGTAAACCTGAAGTTTAATAAGCCTGAACTGAACTTACAGATTGATCGCCAGAAAGCACAAGATCTGGGAGTTTCGGTATTAGATGTAGCTCAGACTCTTCAACTAGGGCTTAGCGGTCAACGTTTTGGCTATTTTATAAAAGATGGCAAGCAATATCAGGTGATTGGCCAGATAGAACGCCTGGAAAGAGACGAACCAGTTGAAGTTCGATCTTTATATGTACGCAATGATGCAGGGCAAATGATTCAATTGGATAATTTAATCGATCTTGAGGAGCAAACTAGCCCTCCTACCCTATATCGATACAATCGTTTTGTATCTGCTACGATTTCTGCGGGGCTTGCAGATGGTAAAACGATAGGTGATGGTATTGCAGCTATGGACCAGATAAGTGATGAAGTACTCAGTGATGATTTTTATACGACGTTGACCGGAGCTTCTAAAGATTTTGAGGAGAGTTCATCGAGCTTGCTCTTTGCTTTCTCATTGGCAATTTTATTAATCTATTTAGCTTTGGCTGCTCAGTTCGAAAGTTTTATAGATCCACTGATCATTATGTTTACAGTGCCATTAGCATTAGCTGGAGCTTTGATTACGTTGTGGTATTATGGGCAAACGCTTAATATTTTTAGCCAAATCGGGATTATAATGCTAATTGGATTAGTAGCTAAAAATGGTATTCTGATAGTAGAATTTGCTAATCAGCGCAAGGAGCAGGGAGCAAGCCGTATGGAAGCTATTAAAGAAGCAGCTGAATCGCGTTTCCGCCCTATATTGATGACGAGCATGTCTACTATATTAGGCGTCTTGCCTATTGCCCTGGCTTTGGGAGCTGGTTCAGAAAGTAGAGCTTCGATGGGGATTGCGGTAATTGGTGGGCTTGCTTTTGCTACTCTACTTACCTTGTATATCATTCCTGCTATCTATTCTTATTTTTCCAGCAAGGAAGCAAGGCGCAACCGAATTTCTGATGAAGAAGTGGAAAAAATATTAGAGGAAGCCTAAAAAATACTTTTGGTATTGTGAGTAGTTTTTAAGCAACTTTTTGATAAGATAACTAACTTTGAACTGAATAGATAGTGTACTGAAGAGATTGAAAATATAAAAATATTATGTCCGAAGACAAACGCCTTTTTTTACTGGATGGCCATGCCTTGGTATACCGCGCTCATTTTGCTTTTATTAATCGTCCGTTGATCAATTCAAAAGGAATCAATACTTCTGCTGTAGCAGGATTTACTCGCACACTTTGGGATTTAATGTCATCTCAGCATCCTACTCATATAGCCGTAGCATTTGATCTGTCGGGGCCTACTTTCAGACATGAAATGTATCCTGAGTATAAGGCCAACCGAGAAGCTCAACCGGAGGACATTACTATAGCTTTTCCTTTTATTCAAGCTATTATAAAGGCGTTTAAAATACCGGTAGTTACGTTGCAAGGTTATGAAGCCGATGATGTGATTGGTACTTTGGCTAAGCAAGCTGAAAAAGAAGGTTATGATGTGTATATGGTAACCCCGGATAAAGACTTTGGACAGTTGGTTTCTGAAAAGATATTCCTCTACCGTCCTTCTCGACAAGGCAATGGTATTGAAATTATGGGGGCAAAAGAAGTGTGTGAAAAGTGGGGAATACAAAATGTAGAGCAGGTAATAGATATGCTGGCCTTGCAGGGAGATGCAGTAGATAATATTCCTGGTGTACCCGGCATTGGCGTAAAAACAGCTGCTAAATTGCTGGATAAGTTTGGCTCAGTAGAAGGACTGCTGGAAAATACAGATCAGCTAAAAGGTAAGCAAAAAGAGAAAGTAGAAAACAACAAAGAAATAGCTATCCTTTCCAAAAAACTAGCTACCATAGATATAGAAGTACCTGTAAAATTTGATGCAGATCAGTATATTATAGAAAGCCCTGACAAAGAAAGCCTGGCTGAGTTATTTAAGGAACTGGAGTTTCGCACATTAGCTCGTCAAATTTTAGGTGTGGAAGAAGAAACTTCCCAACAAGGGCAACAAGGAAGCCTTTTTGGAAGCGAGGAAGGTAAAGCTCCTGCTACAAACGCAAAAGCACCTCCTGCACATTCGATAGCAGACAAGAATATTGCTAATACAGAGCATACTTATCATCTGGTAGATACACCAGAAAAGCGCAGCGAACTTGTAAAGGATTTGCTACAGCAAAAAAGTATTTGTTTTGATACCGAAACAACGAGTATTGATGCGACCCAGGCAGAAATGGTAGGTATGTCATTTGCCTATAAGGCGAGTGAAGCATATTATGTGCCTGTACCGGCTGATGAAGCAGAAGCCCGACAGATTGTGCAGGAATTCAAGGAGCTATTTGAAAATGAATCTATCCAAAAGATAGGGCAAAATATTAAATATGATGCCTTGGTATTACGCTGGTACGATGTAGAAGTAAAAGGGCATTATTTTGATACGATGATTGCCCACTATTTACTAGAACCTGAGTTGAGGCATAATATGGATTATATGGCTGAAACCTATCTAAAATATCAGCCAGTATCTATTACAACGCTTATTGGCAAAAAAGGAAAAAACCAGCTTAGTATGCGTGATGTGGAGCCTGAAAAGGTGAAAGATTATGCTGCAGAAGATGCTGATATCACCTTGCAACTAAAAGAACATCTTGCGCCGTGGTTGAATGAAGAAGGCCTGGAGCCACTGTATAATGAGATTGAAGAACCATTGGTTAAAGCCTTGGTTAATCTGGAGTATGAAGGTATACGCCTTGATGCTGACTATCTCAATGAGTATTCTAAAGAGTTAGAATTGCAGATTGCAGCATTGGAAAAGAGTATTTATGATCAGGCAGAAGTTCGTTTTAATATTGCTTCTCCCAAGCAGGTAGGTGAAGTATTATTTGATAAGTTAGGCCTCCCCTATCGCTGGCGTAAAACTAAATCTGGCCAGTACTCTACCAATGAAGAAAAGCTATCTGAATTGGCTAAGGATTTTCCAATTGTCAATGATATCCTTTCTCATCGCGGTTTAACAAAACTAAAATCTACCTATGTAGATGCTTTGCCCAGGATGATTAATCCTCGTACTGGCCGGATTCATAGTTCTTTTAATCAGGCACTTGCCGCAACTGGGCGTTTGAGTTCTAATAATCCAAACCTTCAGAATATTCCTATTCGCACACAGGAAGGAGCAAAAGTGCGGGAAGCATTTGTGCCTAGAGATGAAAACCATGTGCTACTAGCAGCTGATTACTCTCAGGTGGAGCTACGTTTGATCGCAGAAATCAGTGGAGATGAAGCGATGATGGAAGCTTTTCAATTGGGCAAGGATATTCACCGTGCTACAGCAGCTCGTGTTTTTGAAGTACCTTATGAAGAGGTTACTAAAGAGCAGCGATACCGGGCTAAGACGGTCAACTTCTCTATCGTATATGGTGCAGGAGCTACCAATCTTTCTCAGCAATTGGACATTAAACGTTCTGAAGCTAAGGAACTGATAGAACAATACTTCAGCCGTTATCCTGGCCTGAAAGGGTATATGGATAGAGCAGTTGCAGAGGCAAGAGAAAATGGATATGTGAAAACCTTGATGGGGCGTCGTCGTTACCTCCGTGATATTGATTCTCGTAATGGAGTGATTCGCAGTCATGCCGAGCGCAACGCCATCAATACGCCTGTGCAAGGAAGTGCTGCTGACTTGATCAAAATCGCCATGATCAATATCAACCGCATTTTCCAGGAAAAGCAATTCAAGTCCAAGATGATTCTTCAGGTACATGATGAATTGGTATTTGATGCGCATAAAGATGAACTGGAAACCATCAAGCCAATCATAGAAGAGGAAATGAAAAATGCAATGCCATCATTACAAGTGCCACTAGTAGTGGAAATGGGAATTGGTGAAAATTGGCGGGAGGCGCATTAGGTGGAATTATCCTGCCTTTCTAAGGAGATCTTGTAAGCTATACTTGTCATAATCCTCTTTCATTTTTTTTTGATTGTTTAATCAGGTCATTTTTACTTTCAATATGAAGCCATACTTCAGGATTGATTTTAAATATTTTACCTAATTTCAAAGCTATATCAAGATTTATTTTCCTTCTACCTTTTAATAAAGCACTCAGGTTAGTTTCCTCGTAGTTAATGTACTTTGCGAAGTCTTTTTTCTTTATTTTAATTACAGCTAAGTACTTTTCAATAAATTCACCTGCTAGAATTATTTCATTCGTTGTGGAAGTTAAATAAGATTCTATTTGAAATCTTATAGACAGAAATTCATTATCTATTCTTTCTTCCTTACTTTGATTGGAAGAAATTTCTTTTATGGTGGATAACAGCTTTTTAAAATCTTTAGCATTGGTATTTACGGAGTTTTCACCAAGCCCATTAACTCCGCCGGCATTAATTATTTTTTTGTTCTCCATCTTTTTTAAATTAAATCAATAAGTATTTCTTCATGAGTTTTTTTCCTGCTTGAGGGGTGAAAAACATTTTATGTCCAGCTGCAATAGTGGCACCATACTTTTTTTGATAAAGTTTAATCAATTGGGTCTTACTGTCAAAAGATAAAAACCCTAAATAGTGATTTTTACCTAACTCAAAGCTTTTGTAGCATCCATAAGCCAAGAGTGCACCTGCAACATTTTTATATTTTCCTATAGAACCATAATTGTGAGGAGCTACTTCAATACAGTTCATATAAAGAATTTCTTCGTTTATCAATGTTAACATTATAACTCCTTCAATAACTGTAGGGTATTCAATAGTTGTTAACTTATAAAAAAGAGCACCTTTAGTTCTAAACAAGCTTTTCCATGTAAATTGCCATCCATTCTTTTTTAATGGCATATCTTTATTAGTAGCTTCACCAATAATCGCATCTATAGTATTATCCTTATCTAGTAAGAGAGCTTTCATCTAACATTATAGTTTTACACCGTCTAGTATGAAATTATCAATTTTTGATAATTTTTGCAAGTTTTTCCTTATTGAAGATGATGTGACACTATAACTTTTATTTCCACTTCTCAAACAAAGTCACTACCCCAAATATCAGCAAAAAGCCATATACAGCATCGTCTAATGGTACGGAAGTGATGCGAATACCGAGATATTCCTTTGGGTTGTATAAAACTATGGGCTGTTGGGTATAGCCTCCGGTGAGTACGCCATTTACAATTAAAAATGGGATAAGGGCAACTAAATAAGAAAGGTAAAAACGACTGCGATAACTTCCATCTACAAATAGGAAATGATAGAGCAGAAAACCGCCAGTGAGTAAAAAGGTAGTACTAGTATAAAGATGGCCCCAATAAAGCATACCAATAATCAAGAAAAGTAAAATCATAGCAATGGTAAGGGGGCGTTCTATAGGAGCAAGCAGGTCTTTTTTTATATAAAAATTAAGGCATTCGTAAATAAAGACGCACGCAAAGGGAACGGTGAAAAAAAACAACCATTCCTCTATAGGTAAATGAAGCAGATGTACTCCCAAAAAGTATTTCTCGTTGAATCCCCATACTTGCTGGATAGTAAAAAATACATCCCAACCAATGAATAATAAACCTACGATGAGAATAGCAGGTAACAGCGCTTTCCACTTCTTGTTGTAATGCACGTTTTTATCAAAAGAAAGTGCGAATACAGGCAAAAAGGTAAAAAGGTGAAGATAAAAATAGGCCCAATGTGTTTCTAACCAATCAAACTGACTTACCTTAGGTACTTCTATCAGCAAGTTTTCGGGTAAAACCGTATCCGTCAACCATTGTATACCTACTACTAGAAGCAGCAAAAAAGAAACAATGATTTTTAGTGTAATAGAAGGCTGTTTAATCAACTTCAAAGCAAATTCAGACTATTGCGTAAAGCAGAGCTAAATAATAAAGCTACTTTTCTACGATTAGGCACTCGGATGCGTTCTTGCGTGACACGAGTAGCAGGTGCATTTTTGATTTTTTGGAATAGCTTTGTATAATAGATATATGCCAGATATACACCAAATCGTGCACCATTAGGCAATTGAACAATACCTAGATATGCATCATCAAAATCTTTTTTGATATCTGCCTCTATTTGCAACTTGTCTTCATTGGTAAATTGAGTGAAATCAACACCGGGAAAATAAACTCTGCCTCTTTCATCAAAATCACTTTTCATATCACGGAGGAAGTTAATTTTTTGAAATGCAGCACCCAGGCTACAAGCAGATGCCTTTAATCTTTGATAAAGTTCTTCATTCCCTTCACAGAAAACTCTTAGGCACATTAAACCTACTACTTCAGCAGAGCCATAAATATATTTTTTGTAAAGTTTATCTTCATAGCGATCAAAATGAAGATCCATCTCCATGCTATCCATAAAGGCATCTATTAGCTCGTTTTCAATGCCATATTGATGAACCGTTTGCTGGAAAGCGTGAAGAACAGGGTTCATACTTATTTTTTCTTCAATAGCTCTATAAGCATCTTCGCGGAAGCGTTTCAATAATGTTGCCTTTGGAGCATCATGGAAAGTATCTACAATTTCATCAGCAAAGCGAACAAAACCATACACCGCATAGATAGGATCTCGAAAGCGCTTATCAAATACTTTAATACCCATCGAAAAGGATGTACTATAACGATTAGTAATCAACTTACTACACTCAAAACAGACATCATTGAATAGCTGCATCATAGGTCAATTAGGTTTTATGTGCTTAAAAATTTCTTTGGCTACTACCTGCCCCGAAATAAGCGATGGTGGCACTCCTGGCCCAGGGCTAGTTAATTGGCCGGTATAGTAAAGATTGCTTACCTTTTTACTCCTTATTTTAGGTTTGAGGAAAGCAGTTTGAAAAAGGGTATTAGCTAAGCCATAGGCATTGCCTTTATAAGCATGATAGTCTTTTTCAAAATCCTTATGAGCAAAGGATCGCTTATATACTATATGATTACGTATATTTTCCCCCATATGGTTTTCCAATCTGTCGAGCACAATATCAAAATATTTCTCGCGCAAACTTTCATTGTCCTCTAATCCGGGAGCTAAAGGAATAAGAACAAATAGATTTTCGTGTCCATCAGGTGCTACGCTCTGATCTGTTACTGAAGGAGCGCAAACATAAAAGAGAGGTTTAGAAGGCCATTGAGGATTATCATATATTTCTATAGCGTGCTGATCAAAATCTGCGTCAAAGAAAAGATTGTGATGATGAAGAGCCGGAATCTTTTTATTAACCCCTAGATAAAAAAGAAGCGAAGAAGGAGCCATTGTTCTTTTATCCCAATATTGCTCATTATACCGGCGATGCTCTGGCTGAAGCAGTTGTTGTTCAATATGATGATAATCTGCTCCGCCTACAATGATGTCGGCATGATACCCTTTATCCTGAGTGATCACTCTTGTGGCATGGCCATTGGGGACATAGATTTGCTTTACTTCCTGATTTAATGCTATTTGTACTCCTTTCTCCTCTGCCAGGCTGACCATCCCTTCAATAATCTTATGCATCCCTCCCATAGGATACCAGGTACCCAATGCCATATCAGCATAATTCATTAGGCTATATAAAGCAGGAGTATTTGCTGGTGTAGCTCCCAGGAAGAGCACAGGAAATTCCAGTAATTGTATTAACTGCTCATTTTTGAAAAGCTTACGAACATGTTTCGACATGGACGTAAACATCTGTAACCGAAACAAGCTTTTAAGTACTCTGATATCAGCAAATTCTAGAATGGAATGCCCCGGCTTGTGTACAAATTCCTTAATGCCTACTTCGTATTTATACTGGGCTTCTTTGAGGAACTTCTTCAGATTTTTGCTGCTTCCAGGCTCATATTGTTCAAACATATCATAGAGTGCACCCATTTGAGCAGGTACTTCCATAATATCTTCCTTACCAAAATAAACCGAATAAGAAGGGTCGAGGCGAACTAAATCATAATAGTCGGCTGCCTTTTTACCGAAAAGGTTGAAATAGTGTTCAAAAACATCAGGCATCCAATACCAACTAGGCCCCATATCAAATACAAAGCCATCTGTTTCAAATTTTCGAGCTCTACCTCCGGCAACTGTATTTTTCTCCAGTATTGTTACTTCATAGCCTTTATCTGCCAAACAGGTAGCGGCTGATAAGCCTGCGAATCCAGAACCGATAACAACAACTTGCTTTGTCAATGCTGATCTTGTTTAGTGAACAGTGACTCAACAGCAAGTCGTAATTTTTGTTTAAAGTTTTTACTAGATTAGTTAGACAGATTAATTAATTGTCATACCATACTACCTCATATTCTTTTAATCGGGCATCCAAATTATTATTAGCATGCAATGTTCTAAACAACATACATTCTCTCCTACTCTGAGGTCCGCCTCCTATACGTATTAATCTATCTATATACTTTACAAAAGCTTCTGACTCATCTCCGAATTTTTTGCCTTTTAAAATAACTTTTTGCACAGGATATACTCCGCTTTTTACTGTCAGAGCTTGCTCCGCAGAGAATCCAACAGTTGTAAACCCAAATAAATCAGCTAATTCATAAGCAATTTTTGGAACTCCAGAATTGGTATAGCCACTTACAATTTCAATTTCTTTATCAGGGTACTTTTCTTTTATAGTAGTAAATAATGTTTCTAATATTTGACGAGCAGTATTCTTGTCAAATTGATTTCTGCTGAAGCCAACGACACCGTATTTGATACTTGATTCCAATGGTTTTTGTTATAAAGTTAACTTTTCTTTGTATCCCATACCAGTGATATTACTTTCCTTAATTCTGTTTCAGTGAAATGATGTTCATGTTCAGTATCTACTCGATGCACTAATACCATTCCTGTCGCAGGGTATACCGCAAGCATGTGGATTCCCAAGCCAGTGTGATAAAATGATTTGAAGCTTCTGAAATCTGTTTTCATCAATACCTTCCAAAGCATGCCATAGCCCAGGCCTGCTGGTTTATAAGTAGTAGAATATGCTTTTGTAGATATATCGATCCACTCTTCAGGAATAATTTGTTTACCCTTCCATTTCCCTTTGTTGAGATATAGCTGTCCATACAGTGCTAAATCTTCAGCTGATAATCGGAAGTGATAGGCTGGATATTTTGATTTATCTGATTCGTATTGATAAAAGCCATCTGTATTGGGAATCATTAAGGTATCTTGCTCTATATAGATGGAGGTATATTGATTGGCATAAGACATGCCTAGAGGTTTAGCAATGTGTTGATAAAATAGATCGTAAATAGACTGTCCTGTTTGTTTTTCAAGTATATAACCTAGCGCATTAAAATCCCAGTTGTTGTAGTAATATACTTCATTTGGATGATGGGCTCCACGAGCTGGCATTTTGCGCTGCATTGCATCAGATACAGCGGCTGCGGGGTGATATATTCCTGATCTTGATTTTAATAAATCTGCAATGGTAGCTGTTTTTTCGACAGAGCTTAGAGAAGGTGTAATATCGTCAATACCCAGTTGTTCTAGGGTCATACTTGTATCTATAGTACCATTGGCAATATAAATGCCATATAATGAATTAAGCAATGCTTTTCGGATGGAATGTACAAGATGCTTTTTTTGAGTATTCCCCCATTGATAAATAATTTTACCATCTACCAATAATATTAAAGAAGAGGAACCAGATTCTTCCAGGAAGAGGCCTAAACTATCTAGCTTTTGAGATGAGAAGCCTTTTTCTTCTGGAACTATCTGCTCAAGTTTAGTGAGCTTTCGGCTAGTAGCACAACTACTAAGTAAAACAAACAGGAATAAAATAGACAAGCTAGTAAAAAGCCTCATTTTTTGTTTTAATGACGAGAGAATATGAAGAATGTTGCATGCATTTGTCAAAAAACAACCATTCCTCTTCTAACTATATAGATATATCACCACATCATCTACTCACACCCCTCTTCCAGAATACTCCAATCAGGAAAACTATTTACCGAATTATCTGTATAGATATTTTCCCAGTAGATTTCTTCATCTTCCAGTTGCATAAAGAGACGATAGAAACCGGGAGCAACATCTGATAAATCTAAAGCTATATTATTTCCTGTAGCTCCCATTATTTCGAAAGATTTAACTTGATTGTCTTCGATGTCAGAAATACTAAAGGAGAGATTGCCAGACAGTTCTGGTATATTCATTGTAGTAGAATCTGAAAAACAATTAGCGGGGACAAGCCATAATTTTTGTATGTTTTGTTGACTAAGCACAAACACCGCATCTGTACAGGGATTTGGAAAAATATGATTGTCACCTGGCTTATTATTCGGAAACTTCCATCTACCGATAGGGGCACCGTTAAAATCATATAAATCGAGGCCAGTGACAACATCAATATCTATAAAAGAAGGCAATGTTGGTTCCATTACATCATCATCTTCACAAGCTGTATAAGTAATGATTAATAGCAATGCAGCAATAAAGCGCGTAATTTTAAGGATATTTGCCATTGTAAATGGAGTTTATAAACTTAAGCAATGGTCAAAAAATAAAGAAGTTATTTTTTGATTAATACTGAATATGTCAAAAGAGAACAAACAAAGTGATGCACATATTGTTGATGGAGCTATCATTAATGAAAGCTTGATCGACTATGCTGTAAATGCATTCCCTGTATTGGGAAGCCGTAGTGCGGTAAAGAAGGCAATTGCTACAGAACGCTTGAAAAAAAATGGCCATGTAGCTCGTTTTGGAGATCGTGTTAAAGGGGGCGATAGGCTAGAGCTGGAGCATAGAAACAGGCCAAAGCCAAAAACTTTTAAACTGGATATCGAAACAGTTTATGAAGATGATTATTTAATTATCGTCAATAAACCTGGTGGGATAGCAGTGAATGGGAACCGTTATAAAACGGTAGAAAATGCGCTGGCAGGAACTGTACGGACTAAAGCAGAGGATGCTTTGCCTCAGCCAGTAGCTACCCACCGACTAGATGTGCCCACAAAAGGTTTGGTTATACTGGCTAAAACAAAGACTGCTTTAATAAATATGAATAAGGACTTTCAGGAAAAGAAGGTACAGAAAACATATGTAGCAGTAGTACATGGCCAACTAGCTGAAAAAGGTACAATAGAAGAACCTATCAAGGGCAAGCGAGCTATTACTGAGTTTGAACCCCTGAAGGTTGTCCCTTCTCGTAATTTTGGACATTTCTCATTAGTGAAATTATATCCTGTGACGGGGCGTACTCATCAGTTGCGCATCCATATGAGTAATAGAGGGCATTTGGTAGTAGGAGATAAAATGTATGCCAAGAGGCAGACAACAATATTGGGTAAGGGAATGTACCTTTGTGCGGTTTCTTTACGTTTTCAACATCCTATAAGTGGAGAGGAAGTATATGTTGAAATTCCTACTCCTCCAAGATTTTTACGTTTAGTAGATCGGGAAGAAAATCGATTTGGCGAATAATTCTATGAGTAATAATTTAGACCATCTTTTATCCTTATACAAGGAAGATACCAGAATTGCTGAGATCATTTCTGCAACAGAAGGAGAGCAGCCTGCACGCTTAAGATTATCTGGCATGGCAGGCGCACAGGAGTCTTTTGTATTGGCTGGTACTTTTATGAAAGCAGGGCATAGCCACCTGATTGTTGCAAATAACAAAGAAGAGGCTGCTTATATCCAAAATAATCTGGCTAATTTGTTAAAAGGCAAATCAATTCGCTTTTTCCCGGATTCTTTTAAGCGGCCTATGTTTTTTGAGGAGCTGAACCCCACCAATGGCCTTTTGCGTACAGAAACGATCAATAAAGTAGTTAACTCTACTGTAAATGGAGAAATAGTTGTTACCTATCCTGAAGCATTATTTGAAAAAGTAGTTGCTCCTGAAGTCTTAAATGCTCAACGTGTTAGCATTCAGAAAGGAGAGGATATGGATGTAGATTTTCTCATTGAAGCCTTGATCGAATATGGCTTTAAACGAGAAGATTTTGTCTATGAGCCAGGCCAGTTTTCTATTCGGGGGGGGATTATTGATATATTTTCTTTTGGTAATGATTATCCTTATCGAATAGAGCTATTTGATGATGAGGTAGAAAGCATTCGTACATTCGATCCTACCACTCAACTTTCCAAGCGGAAGATAGCTCAGGTAAGTATCATCCCTAATATTAATACAGAATTTTCGCAGGATCAGAAAGTATCTATGCTGGGAGTAATTCCCGAAAATACGATTGTATGGGTAAAGGATTTTCAGGTATTGCTAGACAAGTTAGCGCAATGTTTTGAGAAGGCAGAAACATTTGCGAAAGCAATTAGCTTATTGGAAGAAGAAGAACTGAAAGAGATATTTAGAGATCGTGCATTCATCCGGCCTAATGAGATTATTGAAGATGTTAAGCGATTTTCAATCATGTGCTTTTCAGATAGTGCTCAACCTATTGAGTTTGATGATAAGGTCGTTTTTGCTACCCGTCCGCAACCCAGCTTTAATAAGAATTTCAAATTGCTGATTGAAAATCTACAGGAAAACAGCAATGAAAAAATAGAAAATTATCTATTTGCAGAAAACCCAAAACAAATAGAACGTTTTTATTCTATTTTCGAAGATTTGGAGGCCAATGTTCAGTTTCATCCTATTCCGACTTCTATCAATGAAGGGTTTATAGATATAGATCTCAATATAGCTTGTTATACCGATCATCAGATTTTTCAACGTTTCCATCGTTACAAATTACGACAAGGCTTTACCAAAGACCAGGCGATCAATCTGCGTATGCTAAGAGAGTTGACTCCTGGTGATTTTGTAACTCATATGGATCATGGAGTAGGCCGTTATTCAGGTCTGGAAAAGATTGATATCAATGGGCATATTCAGGAATCTGTTCGATTGATTTATAAAAACAACGATATCCTGTACGTTAGCATCAACTCGCTACACAAGATTTCAAAATATGTAGGGAAGGAAGGTACCGCCCCTAAACTAGATAAAATTGGTTCTGAAGCCTGGAAGAATCTAAAGCGACGTACCAAGAAAAAAGTAAAGGATATTGCAAGTGAGTTGATCAAGTTGTATGCTAAACGGAAGGCGACTCCTGGCCACCCTTTTCAGCCGGATGGATATTTGCAAAATGAGTTGGAAGCTTCTTTTATCTATGAAGATACCCCAGATCAATTGAAGGCTACCAATGATGTGAAGGAGGATATGTGCAAGGATTATCCTATGGACCGATTGATTTGTGGAGATGTAGGTTTTGGTAAAACAGAAATAGCTGTTCGAGCAGCTTTTAAAGCTGTGGTAGGAGGAAAACAAGTTGCGATATTGGTACCTACTACAATTCTTGCACTTCAACACTATCATACTTTCAAGGGACGCCTAGAAGAATTTGGTGTAACGGTAGATTATGTAAATCGTTTTCGTACTACAGCTGAGCGCAATGCTATCTATAAAAAACTGAAGGAAGGAACGGTTGATATCGTTATCGGTACACATGCGTTACTCAATAAAAAAGTAGGTTTCAAAGACCTTGGTTTATTAGTGATTGATGAGGAGCAAAAATTTGGCGTAGCAGCCAAAGAAAAATTGCGAAACCTGAAGGTCAATGTCGATACGCTTACGCTAACAGCAACACCAATACCCCGTACTTTGCAGTTTTCATTGATGGCAGCACGTGATTTATCCATCATTCGTACTCCGCCACCTAATCGCCAGCCTATCCATACCGAAGTCCGTATCTTCAGTGAAGAAGTCATTAAAGAAGCTATTTATTATGAAGTAAATCGAGGAGGGCAGGTCTTTTTTGTACACAATAGAGTGAAAACGCTGCCCGATATCGCCGCTATGGTTGCCCGGATGTGCCCGGATGTAGAAATTGCCAAAGCACATGGTCAGATGGACCCTAAAGTTCTGGAGAAAACCTTGTTGGATTTCATAGAGTCTAAATTTGATGTGCTGGTCTGTACCAATATCATTGAAACGGGACTGGATATCCCCAACGCAAATACTATTATTATCAATAATGCTCATCAGTTTGGGATGAGTGATTTACATCAGCTAAGAGGACGAGTAGGGCGTTCCAATCAAAAAGCTTTTTGTTATCTCTTTAGCCCACCTATGTCAACACTGACAACAGATGCTCGTAAGCGCCTTAAAACCCTGGAAGAATTTTCAGACTTGGGTAGTGGTTTTAATATCGCTATGCGTGATCTTGATATCCGAGGAGCAGGGAACCTCTTGGGGGCAGAACAAAGTGGTTTTATAGCAGATATAGGTTATGAAACCTATCAAAAGATATTGGAAGAAGCTATACACGAACTGAAGGAAACCAAGTTCAAAGAAGTTTTTAAAGAAGAACTTGAAAAAAATCCTCAGTATGTACGGGAGGTGAAGATAGATACAGATGTAGAAATGCTCATTCCAGATGAATATGTAAGCAGTATTTCCGAGCGACTAAGCTTATATACCGAGTTGGATGCGATAGAAACAGAAGAAGAAATAGAAACATATATCAATCGAATGCGCGATCGCTTCGGTAGAATCCCTCCACAAGTACATGAACTCTTTGAAGGCTTGCGCTTGAGATGGATGTGTAAAAAAATGGGATTTGAACGGTTGATTCTAAAAAATAATAAACTTCGTTGCTACTTTGTAGAAAACCCTCAATCGCATTTTTATGAATCTGCTTTATTCCAGCGTATTTTGGAATACGTAGGAGCTAAAGGACTTCAAAAAGGATTGAGTTTTAAAAAATCTAATCGCCATTTTATTTTGGTGAAAGATTACGTGAAGAGTTTACAGGAAGCCAATAAAACACTCAGTTATTTACACCGACAAGTGACGAAAGCGGAAACGGTCTGATTTTGTACAGCGTAGAATCAAAAATTGTCATCTTGCCGCTGCATCCCTGATTAAACTTTATTGTCATTTGTTCGTATTCATAGTAGCACGTATTTTTGTTTACGCCTTTATTGAATAGGACAAACTATCTACTTGAGAAAACCAATCCAGCCGCATGACCTTACTGCGATTTTTGCTATTGATAGGTACTATAAGCATACTAGCTTCTTGTACTAAAGCTGATATCATTACAGATGAAAATGAAAAAGCTAATCCTGTAAAGGAAGATCAAGTTATAGACTTTCTACCTTTAGAAGTAGGAGCTTATTGGGTATATGAAGGTCGTACTACGAATCTTTCTACAGGTGAGACAACTCCTATTGGAAAACATGATAGTTTATATATCTCTGGAGATACACTTATAGATGCTCATCAATATTTTATTATAGAAGGGACTCGCCTTGGAAATCAAGTTCACGATTTAGTATGTCCTATCGGTACGGATTTATTAGGAGCAAGTAATCATCTTATTTTTTCTCTAGATCAATACAAAGATACAGTCAACTGGCCTGTAAGTCTGTTGCCAGAAGGGGTAGAGGAACTAAAATCTGTATTACATCCAGAATCTTCTATTAGCGTTCCTGTAGGAAAATTTGAGGCGATAGTCTATGACATGGTTTTTTATTATCCTATGGATAACAACACTTATCAGGGTGAATCTGTCATCTATGAATCCAACTGGATTGGAAAAAACGTAGGCCCTGTCAAGTTTACCAGAATGCTACCTGAGCATCAAATACTCATCGAAATGGAATTGATACGCACTTCTGTTTATTAAACTAAACCTATCTTTGCCGCTCATAAGTTATTGATATGGACTTAGAGTGGTATCATTATATCATTATTATAGTAGGCAGTGCAGTAGCAGGAAGTATTAACACCCTTGCGGGAAATGGTTCTGCTATTACGCTAACTATCCTCACCGAATTGGTAGGCCTGCCTGGCAATTTGGCTAATGGCACAAATCGTGTAGGGATATTTACCCAAAGCCTGGTTGGAATATATGCCTTTCATCGGAATGGAAAACTACAGGTGAAAAGGAGTTGGATGGTTATAACTCTGATGATCATTGGGGCAATTGCAGGAGTAATAGTTGCGGTAAATGTAAGTAATGAAGCATTTAAGAACGTATTTCGATTCTTATTGGTTATCATGCTATTCGTGATATTGGTCAAGCCCAAACGTTGGCTGAGAGAAACAGATAAGGATTTTACCCCTAATCCCTGGATTGCGATTCCTTTATATCTAGGGATTGGTTTTTATGGTGGGTTTATCCAAATGGGGATGGGCATTTTTTTTCTGGCAATAATGGTATTAGTTGCCCGGTATAGCTTGATCGAGGCCAATGCGGTAAAGCTATTTGTAATAAGTGTATATACCTTTTTAGTTATCTTGATTTTTCAATCACAAGGATTGATTAGTTGGCAAGCAGGTTTGTTGATGGCTGTTGGGCAATCTGTTGGAGGTTATCTGACTGCTCATTATGCTTCTCGTTATCCACAAGCTAATGTGTGGGCTCACCGCTTGCTAGTTGTAGTTGTAATATTCGCAATTGTCAAACTATTTAATATACATCAGTTGATATGGTAAACTTCAAAGAGTTGGTTTCTGTTACTCTGGTGCTTTTTTCAGTGATCGATATTCTGGGATCTATTCCGATAATAATCGATTTACAGAAAAAAGGGATTAAAATCGAAGCTTTAAAAGCTGCTTTAGCATCTCTGGCGTTGATGTCTGTATTTTTATTTGCCGGAGAAGCTTTGTTACACCTTTTTGGTGTGGATATAGAGTCATTTGCTGTTGCCGGTGCTATCATTATTTTTCTGATGGGAATGGAAATGGTATTAGGAATACATATTTTCCAGGATCATTCAGAATATCGTTCGGGAACAATCGTGCCTGTCGCTTTTCCTCTTATAGCGGGAGCTGGTACGATGACAACAATTATTTCTCTTCGAGCAGATTATGATGTTGTGAATATACAGCTGGGGATTGTATTAAATATTCTTTTCGTATTTCTGGTGTTACGTTCTTCTCGGTATATCAGCCGTAAATTAGGAGAAGGAGGAGCCAATGTATTAAGAAAGGTATTTGGCATTATTTTATTAGCTATAGCTGTAAAACTATTCCGCGAAAACTTCCATCTGATTGTAGAGCGGCCAATAACAAATGGATAAGGATTAGACTAAAATATGAAAAACATTCTTCGTCCTATACATGATTATTGTGAAAGATTGAGCACTCCTCCTTCTCAGGTATTATATGAACTGGAGCGAGAAACACATCTGAAAACCTTGGCTCCCCAGATGTTGTCAGGTAAATTACAAGGGCAATTATTACAGCTGATTAGCCAGTTACAGCAACCTCAACGAATACTGGAAATAGGTACATTTACTGGCTATGCAAGTATTTGCCTGGCACAAGGTTTGGCAGAAGAGGGGATTTTGCATACTATCGAGGCGAATCCTGAGCTAGAATATATAATCCGAAAATATATTGCTAAAGCAGGCTTAGAGAAAAAAATCAATTTGCATATAGGAAATGCTAAAAACATTATTCCTGGCCTGAAAGAGCAATTCGACTTGATATTTCTGGATGCGGGAAAACAGCATTATGCTTTTTATTACGACCTGGTTTTTGATATGGTAAAACCAGGAGGCCTTATTCTTGCAGATAATGTATTGTGGAGTGGAAAAGTAACAGATGCAGAACTAGTCAAAAAGGATGCAGATACCCGTTTATTACATGAGTTTAATGTAAAAGTACAACAAGATAAGCGAGTAGAAAATGTATTGTTACCCCTAAGAGACGGATTATTAGTTGTAAGGAAGAGGGAATGAATCAGTATCTAATTGCAGTGGTTCGTATGTAATATTTCGCAGATGAAACTTAGCAAAACTTTAGTTTCGTAATACTATATAATCTGAATGAAAAGTAGCAGTATAAATCCTAACCACATCACCCTCTAACTACATAACGATATAATCCTCTGACCACATCACCACATCGCTATATCATCATATAATTACATCACCACATCACTATATAACCTAAACATTATGTCTTTCGAACTTCATCAATTGATCATCCATGAGTTAGAAAAAGAGGCCGAGAGTAGTGAGGCTCGATTATTCCTCACCGATCAATTATTGCCACGGGATGAAAAAGCTGAGGTATTGGTAGAAAAGCTTAATCAAACTTTTGTCCAGAAGGAAGATACATTACAAGGGTATCTTAGTAGCCCAGAGGATGCTTTGTTTCCGGGATATTTACATCTATTGATAGAGCAAGATATATCCGAAGAAGCTTTTATCACTTTTAGCAGAGATACAATGAATGCTTTACAATTGGCATTACAAGGAGTGGTAGGAGCTAAAGGAGGTTATCTGGTTTATGCAGATTACACAGAATTTGATAGCCGCATTTTATCAGTCTTTTTAGTAAGAGATACTGAAGGCTTGGTTTTTCAAAAACAGGAAAGTGAAACGGCTTTTGCATTAAACCCTGTAACCTATCTAAATATGGATAAGTTGGCAATGGCTTGTCGTATACGTATAGATCGATATGAAACAGGTAGTGGGCGTTATGTGGAATTAATTAAACACGCCAAGAGCCAAAAAGAAATCTCAGAATATTTTATCAACTGGATTGGCCTGGACCGGCCTGAGACAAGTAAAGAATTGACCAATTCATTTCTTGAAATGGTAGAGGAATTGCCTTTACCTGTTGACAATGAAACTGGTGAAGTAATGGGCGAAGGTCAATTTAGAGAGCAGGTACTTAATTTTGCTATGAATAGTCCTCAAAAAACAATTAATATTAAGCAATTTGATCAGGAGTTTTATGGCGAAACGAAGGCGGTAGAGGAGTATATGAGTAACAATGAATTGGATATGGATGAAGAATTCCGTTTTGATAAAAGTACTATCAAAAAATATTATAACTATAAGGCCTCCGCTGAAAGCCTGTACCTATATTTTAATCGAAACCACGTACAAAATGGGCAGGTGCAAATAGATGGAGAGACCGTGGTCATCCATTCTCCAGAGTTGGCAGAGCAAATTATGGATATTATTGGAGATCGGTAAGCAGCCCGAACTTGATAAGAATTGTTTTCATATAAATAACAAACCCGAACTTCAAATTATTCCAAAGTTCGGGTTTGTTGTTGTATATCCAGGCATTCTATCTAGCCTGGAAAGCAGTTTTGCTTAAACTGAATTATTCAATTACACGAAATTCAGTACGGCGGTTTTTCTGATGATCTGCTTCTGAGCATTCAACACCATCTTTACAGCCATTTACTAGTCGAGTCTCACCATAACCCTGAGCAACCAGGCGGCTACGGTTGATACCCTTAGATACCAGATAATTTACTACTGACTGGGCACGACGCTGAGACAAATCCTGGTTGGAAGCAGAAGAACCACGAGAATCAGTGTGAGAGCTGATTTCGATTCTTACATTAGACTTCTCTTTCATCAACTTGTATAACTTATCGTCAATTATTTTACGAGATGCACTAGTTAGACGAGCACTACCTAATTCGTAGAAAATTGGTAGCACGTTATAGTCTGTCAATTCACAATCAATTTCTTCCCAAACTTCAATACCACCCTTTTCTTTCAGTACCCGAACCGTTTCTGTACGGTATACTGCTTCAACTGCTACTTCGCGAACCGTCTCATCAGATACAAGTTCACGTACTTCGATGGTTTCGTATACCGCAGGAATTTCAATTTCATCAACTCTGGCAGGACTGACTTCTTCCTGTTTAGTGACAGTGATTACTTTACCTCCTTTTTCGGCAGCTGTGTAGCTAGCATCGTTTGCCAAAGTTTCAATTGCTACTGCACGCTTTTCTTCAGGATGCTCAACGTAGCATAGTGTCATGCAATCACGTGGGTCATTAGATTTACAATTTGCCATAGCACGCTGATATTCAAAGCTAGCATAAGCAGGTTTTGCAACAATTTCTTCAGTGCCAGCAGCAAAACTTGCCGCCTTGATAGAAACCTCATTGTATACATCCTCAACGCGCATCTCTTCAGTAACTGTTTTGTACTCAGCAGGTACATAAACATACTTCTTAGAAGCAGGCTTGATCATTACTTGTTTTTCAACTGTTTTGTATTCAGCAGGTACCGCTTCAAGCTTTTTATGGGCAGGTTTTACCAATACGGTTACTTCCTTGTCTTCCCAAACGTCAGGAGTGATACAACGTACATAACATTTACCAGGAACAGGATTGGCGGGCTGTGCATAACTAAGAGTAGCAAAACCTAAAATGCATAAAAGAGTAAAAAAGACATTTCTCATAATCGTCTGTTTTTCGTTTTACTGTAAGTGCTAAGACAAAATTGTGGCACCATTATATTGAGAAGAATTTTCATTCTGGGCAAGGCAGAAAACGTAGGCGAAGTGGTACTTCGACGAGGATTTCTAACGCTGGATAGGATGAAAATTGGCTCAAGATAATATGTGATTTAATTTGTCTTAGCACTTATGTTTGAAAAATTAAGTTAGAAATAATGCGTTCACATTACAGACGGGTGAGTTGGGAGTCGGTCACTGAAACTTGCGGGTGAGCTAAATATTTTTAATTTTATTAAGTGTAAATTTAATAAAGACTTTTGAAATATAATGAATAGATATATTATTTTATTATTAATTTTGACAAGCTTGGGATTGCTAAACAATGCTTGTCATATTGTAAGTAAACAACCTACTACCAATACTAAGGCTAAATTAGGTGAACGCCTGGAAAAAATAAGCATTACAGATACAAATGGCCGTTCTTATCCTTTGAAAAATTTAGCAGGCAAACCAATTTTTCTCAACTTTTGGGCCACCTGGTGCGCTCCCTGTGTATCAGAAATGGGTAGTATAGAGACATTGTATAAAAAATATGGTGATGAGGTTGTATTCCTGGCAGTAAGTACAGAGGAATTGGATAAAATTCGAAACTTCAGACGCTCTAAAAACTTAACGTTTGATTTTGGACAACTCAATATAGACTACATTGACGCCTATGTAGTGAAATTGCCTACCACAATACTCATTAATAAAAAAGGAGAAATTGCTTACGAAGAAGAAGGTGGACAAAATTGGGCCTCACATGAAAATGAAGCCAAGATAAAATCTATTATTCAGTAGAACCACAATATATCCGGCCAGGTAAACTGGGATCCGTAATAAATGGATTGACTTTCCCATCTTGATGATGGCTAATGGCTTTTGTGCGCTTGATTTCCTGCTGATCCGGTGGGTCCATCTGATGCCATTGACACAATGTAGAAAGCTGGCGCATGAAAAATGCACGGCCTTCTGCACCTGCTTCCTGGCGATACATTGTATAAAAATAAAACATAGCCCTTGCTATATCTCCTTTTTTATCCTCGCGAGGCTCAAATATTCCATGGCCTGATTCGCTGTAATTATCTTTCGAAAAAGAAGCAGGTTGACTGTTTCTTCCAAATGACTGATAATACCACCATTGAGTTTGTATATCCGGAACTTCACCAAAAGGATCATTGCCTCGAGCCTGATTGACTGCTACCCTGGCGGGAAATAAATGATGCATATCTGACTTGGCATTCCCTTGAGCAGCTCCTTTGCTTCTTGGCCAAACATGTTCGCAATTAATTCCATTTGGATCACCATCCTTATATAAGTGCTGTGAAGGGTCTATTCCTTTCGGCAAATAAATACCATGCCTGGAATAAATGCCATAAACAGTATCCTGATAGTTATCAATTTTCGCATACATTAAATCTCTCGCCCGGCTATAGTTGAGAACAGTAGCAGGCTTGTACGATTCTATTACAGCTTGTTCTAGTGCTTTGCCTTTGAGCTGTGGGAAGATGCTAGCCTTATTTTGGCCTGATAAGAGTAGAGAAAAGAACAAAGGGAGAATGATTAATGCAAGTCTCATATTTGATAATGCTTAAGTATCTGTTGTTATTCTGAGCCCAATGATAGAAAAAACAGTAAATAATATTTTCAGAAATAATTGAAAATAATGAAAATTGAATATATTTTTGAATTATGAAAATTCAAATGACCAATCCAACTGAAAAACAGCTATATCATTTTCACAAGCAGCAAAGGTTTGCCTCTTACACATATACCGCGATAGGCGCTTCTGCCGGGGATTTCCCGAAAGCTTATAAGCATGATCGTAATCGGGTGCTGCTGGGAGAAGGTGCTTTGGTATTTCACCAAGCATGTGAATTGATAAAAAAATGGAAAATGTTTCCGCCTGACTGGACACAAATTTATCCTCTTTGTCTCCCAATTGAAAAAGGGCAAGAGGTCGTGGTATTGTTCCAATTAATGGGACTGTGGTGGTACAATAGCTGTAGGATAGTGTATACAATTAATGAAGAGAACAGGTTTGGGTTTGCTTATGGCACTTTGCAAGGGCATGTAGAGCAGGGCGAAGAATGTTTTGAAGTGTATCGTGATGAAAATAATCAGGTCTGGTATCAAATTTCAGCTTTCTCTCGGCCTAATGTCTGGTTGACAAAAGTGGCTTACCCTCTCGCACGGTATTTCCAAAAGAAGTTTGTTCGGCAATCGAGAGAAATGATGTTAAAAGCAATCGAAGATGAAGAAATATAATCGTTTGCTGGCTTGGTTATTGAATCTATCTACTTATACAATTGCATCTATAGGAGTATATGCCTGCAAGTTTGCCTCTCCTTGGGTATATATGCTTGTTTTGTCTGCTATTCTGATATGGGTGCCTTTATCACTTAGCTCAATGAGAAATGAGTACAATTATCCTGAAAAAACTTTTTTTATAGCAGTTGCAGCAGGCTTGTGTTTTACGTTATCCATATTTATTCCTTACAAGGTTTACGCCGTTTTTCTTGCTGCTCCATGGCTATTGCTAGCTGTCTACACATTTGTTTATATGCTTCAACGAATGATAAAAGAAAGAAGAAAAAATCTGTTTCTATTGGCAGCAGGTCTTTTTTTGATTGTAGGAGCGAGCTGGGCAATAGCAGCGATAATGGAGTATCGGCCATTAGGCTTTAGTAAGGTTATAGTACTATTGACCGCAGCCCATTTTCACTTTGCGGGTTTTATGCTAATGTATATTTGTTCTTATTTGCAATTGAATACTCCTACCCCATTGAATCGTTTTTTTGCGTACTTAGCGATGCTGGCAATGCCGCTTACTGCAGCAGGTATTACATTGACTCATTATACTCAACAAATCTGGCTGGAAACCATAGGAGGAGTGATGATGGCTATTGGAGGAGGAGGACTTGCCTTTTCCATTATTAAATTAGATGTGAAAAATTCTTACCATCGATTATTCAGAATTGGAAGCTTATGTCTTTTAGTTGGGATGGGACTGGCTTTTTTATATGCAATACGGCCTATTGTTAGTATAGCTTGGTTGGACATTCCATTTATGTATTCAACCCATGGTACCTTAAATGCAGCGGGGTTGGGAATGTTGATATTAGGTATTTACCTCCAGGAGCCTAAGGTTTATCCTGGCACTTACTGCAACAATTGAGTTCCTTGTCCCGTCATTCAAAAAAACAATTTACTCAATTGATACTAAAGCATCATGAACCAACTTTATCTACTACTCGTACTATTTTTATTTTGTTGTAGCTCTTCTTATGCGCAAGAAGCCCAGATAGAATATGGCAATAATCCAGCAGCTGGAGGACATATCTTAATCAATGGCTTTAAAATGTATTATGAAGTTTATGGCGAAGGCGAACCTCTTTTGTTGATTCATGGAAATGGAGGTTCTATTAAAGGACATTCGAAGCGTATAGAATATTTTAAGAAAAAATATAAAGTCATCGCAGCTGATAGCAGGTCACATGGTAAATCGGAAGACTTAGGAGACAGCCTTACTTATAAAAATATGACAAGTGATTATAACGCACTTTTGAATTATCTCGATATTGATTCGTGTTTAATTTGGGGGCAAAGTGATGGTGGTATTATAGGCTTATTACTTGCGATAGATTATCCGGATAAAGTAAAAAGGATGGCAGCCTTTGGGGCCAATATCAGGCCTGATACATCTGCTGTCTACAGTTCCATCGTCAACTGGGTAGAAGCAACACTTGAAAAAACAAAAGACGAACATGAAAGGAGGTTGTTTACCTTATTGAAGTATCAACCTAATATAAGTTATGATGATTTGGCACAAATCAAGGCTCCAGTACTGATTATGAGCGGCGACCGAGATGCTATCAAACTAGAACATACGATTGATATTTTTAATCATATCGAAAATGCAAATCTATTTATCATGCCTGGCGCTACGCATTTTGGTGCCTACGAAAAAACAGATTTATTCAACACCGTGCTATCTTCTTTTTTTGAGCAACCTTTTTCAAAAAAAGCTACTGTCGATATTTTTAAATAATTTCGATAAAGTGGACAATTTAGAGCCGCTCTCTTTTTATATAGGAAGTATAGGATTATAAATTTCAGAGAAAGGAATAGGGGAAAAGATCGTTTTAAAACATCTCAATAGCAGACCAAACATCTTAAAAAATGAAAGCGATCTTATCAACTACCCTATTTTTACTCTCAAGCTTGTTTTTCTTTGTTGAAGCGCAGGATACTCGAAAGTTAGATGATTTTAATGAAATTGCGATAAGTGGTGATATTGAAGTAAGCCTTGTTCAGGGAGCAGGCAATAGTGCTACGGTGTATGCAGAAGGAATTTCGCCAGATGATGTTACGGTATATATCAGTGGCAATACTTTAAAAATACAATATCTCGAAGGGCTGATAAAAGGTCATGGCAATATCAAAGTAGAAGTAAGTTATAAGGCTATTGATTACTTGCGAGCTAGTGCAGGTGCTCAAATATATCATGCTGGAGTAATGAACGCAGATACTTTACGCTTAAGAGCAAGCAGTGGCTGTGAAGTAGATATTGAAATTAATGCACAACTCCTAAATGCTCGTGCTGTAGAAGGAGCAGTACTCACTGTTTCTGGAACAGCAGATGCTCAGGATGTCATCGCAAATACTGGTGGCCAGTATCTTGGTATGGATTTAGAATGCCAACGTACAGAAGTCACTGCCAGTACTGGTGGAGAAGCTGAAGTATCGGCTTATGAGCGCCTGGATGCTAACGCAAATACAGGAGGAGAAATTACGTATAAAGGCCAGCCTGAAATGAAAACAACCCGTTCTTTCATCGCTGGAGGTATTCGCCAAATCCAGTAATTTTTTTCAGCATCTTACTCCAATTGCTTCAAAACAAGGCCTATTTCGGTAATGCAGAGATTAGCCATTAGTATGCAATATTTTAATGGAGTTCAAGTGATCTAAACTTATATAACTTCCACTTCAGTTCTGTGGGAAGCTCTTCTGATGAAGCACCGTACATATACCATTCCCAGACGGGTCATATGATTGAAAGGAGCGGCTATGAGCCAGGAGAGAAATTATATTAAGGCACTAAAAAGATGATTTAATATCTTCATTTTTAGTGCCTTAGTTTAATAGGGGTAAATCTCTTTGTTGTTTAAAACACAAAAAATGACTAAATCACGATTTGTATTTTTTTTTCTATCTATAGTTTTAATTCCTGATGCAGTAATTAGTCAAAATTTAGAAACTCAAATTGATAAACTCTACCAGGTAACAGAAAATTCACCTGGGTTTTCAATTGCTATATTTAAAAACAACGAAATTATTTTAGAAAAACAATATGGCAATGCTCATCTTGACTACAATGTCCCTATTACAAAAGAAACAGTTTTTGATATTGGCTCAATTGGGAAACAATTTACTGCAGCAGCAATTTTGCTATTAGAACATCAAGGGAAACTCTCAATAAAAGACCCGGCATATAAGTACATTGAAAATCTGCCACAATACAAAAAAGGAAATCCTACAATAGAACATCTATTGAATCAAACTAGTGGCATAAAAGAGGTTGACAATTATCTTGAAGTAGGTGATATTCACTTCCGTGATTATATACGGCCCACTATGTTAATCAACATAATTACTAACATTAATGAACTTTATTTTAAGCCCGGAGAATATTTCTACTATACCAATGCCAACTACATCTTACTAGCATCCATTATAGAAAAAGCTTCAGGATTGTCTTATGATGATTATCTGAAGCAAAATATTTTTGAGCCACTAAAAATGGAAAACACAGTTGTAAATACGGATGTTTTCCGCACTATAAAAAACAGGGCTATTGGCTATCAAGAATATGAAGGGCAGTTCTACAAAACACATCAATACGGATTATTTTACACAGGGGACGGACAAATCATTACTAATCCAAATGATATGTTTAAATGGCATCAGAATCTTAAAAATGCAACTATTGGTACACCCGAACTATGGCAAAAAATGCACACCAAAGCCAAATTGAATAATGGGACTGTTATCAATAGCGGTTTAGGCGTTGAGTTTGAAACTCATAACGGATACGAAGCCATGGGGTTTGATGGTATGATAATAAGCGGATTTGTATCAAAATACTTGTATTTCCCAGAATTAGACCTTGCCTTTTTTACAACTCAAAATACTTTTGATTGGGATTTTAAAGACCGCTTTTTTGAACTTATTGATTTATATGTTTCCTCAAAAGAAGTTATCAATGAATCAATTAATAACAAAGCAATCCAAGTATCAGGTGATGAATTAAAAAAGTACGAAGGTTATTATTTGTTCTACAAGCACGATGAAGACAGAAAAGTCAATAAAATCGAATTGAAAGATGATGTGCTACAAGTTTTGACTTTAGATGGAGATAAAATTGCAGCCCTTATTCCCATTAGCAATCATCAGTTTCTATTTGGTGAAGACGGAAATGCTATTGTTAAATTTAACTTCGATGGAAAACAAAAACAATACATCTACGATGATTTAGAGAATAAACAGCCCTGGTTATTTAAAGAGTTTCATCCTTATAAGCATTCGAGAATAGAATTAAAAGAATACGAAGGGCAGTATTTCAATAAAGAATTGCAGATTAGCAAAAAACTAAAGTTAGAAGATGGGACACTATATTATTATCATAGAAATGGTGCCTGGAAAGACGAAGTGGAATCACTATCAAAGGATGTGTTAGAAATACCCATAAGTCCAATAGAATTTATAAGAGATGGAGACGATGAAATAATAGGATTTGAACTTATGGGATTATTATTTAAAAAAATGTAAGTGAGTGAGCATATTTAGGTTACTTTTTTGGTCGAGTAGATTTTTTTGATATTTAGGGCACGCCCGGAACCTGATAGCCTAAGCTATCAAGGTGAGGACGGAACGCAAAATATCAGAAAAAGATACCACCATAAAAAGATTAATTAAATGTGATCATTCACTTAAGTAAGTGATCAAACAAAATTATTTCTAACCTTACTCAAAATCGCGTTAAAATAAAATAATGGTAAGCAATATCATAATTGCTTACCATTACTATATATGAGCAAGTGTACGATAATCTTATTGATCGTAATGCAGCACCATTAATGGGATTGTAGTGTGGAAAACAGCTTCTTTAGTCACACTCTTGTGAAACATTCGTTCCAAAAAGCTCCGGTGCGAAGTAGCCATTACAATTAAATCCACATTATTATCCTCTGCATAACTAATAATGCCTTTCTGTACATCATCACAACCGATAGAAACTTCATTAATCCCTACTCCTGGCATTTCAGTTTGCATTGTGTCCTTGAATGCAGCTTTGCGAATTTCATAATTATCTCCTTCTACTTCATCCACGTCTACATGAACGAAGTGAACAGATGCGGGTTCTATATCTATCATTCCTACCACCTGCTTGAGCATTACTTCGTCAGCTGGTTGGTGATTACTGGCATAGACGATGTTGCTAAAATCACGGCAACTACAATTGCCAGGTATCAATAATACGGGGCAGTTGGCATGGCTTGCAACATATGTAGACACACTACCAAAAACTTTCTCTAATAAATTTCCTTCTCCAGTTGTGCCCATTATCACAATATCTGCCTCTTTAGCTGCTCTGGTGATCTCTTCTGCTGCAAAACCGATGCGTAGCTCTGCTTTAGGAAGCGTCACAACACCACCAGTTTTCGAAGGTAAAGTATGTTCTCCCATGAAATTATTCAGCAACTCTTTTTTTACTTGCTCAAACTCCTGTGCCGGTAAATCCAGATACGGGTTGGAGTAGTCGAAGGAAGGGTGATGAGTATGTATTACTGTAATTTCCGCTTCTTCTTTCAGTGCTAATCGTTGTGCAAAACGATAAGCATTGGCAGCAATTGCTGAAAAGTCTGTAGGAACTAGTATCTTTTTCATAATTCAGTGCCTTTTGCTAAAATCCCAATAGATTCAGTTGCTGAAATATCCTTAAGATTTTTTGTTCTCAAGAATTTGCTTTGCGGTTACTTCTTCACTAGCTACTTCTTTGATAATATCAAAAGTCGTAACTATACCTACCAACTCACTATCTTCATGTACCACAGGAATTGCATGGAACCTATTAACCAGGAATATTTCCAAAGCTACATTAATACGGTCTTCTGGATTAAGTTTTGCTAGTCCAGTAGTCATAATGTCTTCCGCTTTATATGCTCTCATCCGAGCTTCGTTTACAAAACGGTCTTCTTCATTGCGATTAAAGCCACGCATGAAATAATTAAAATCAGTTTTACTGACTAAGCCAACCAGTTTTTTGTAGCGTACCACAGGTATGTGGTGAATATTATGAGAATCAAAAAGCTCTTTAATGACCGTTAACTTATCTTCGGGATTAACAGTAATCAATTCTGTGGTCATAATACTTTTGACAGGTGCTAGGACATTCATTTTCTCAAGTTTTAAGGTTAGTGGATTGGAATACATATGCAATATCTCGGGATTGGCATGGATTATGACTGATTTAAGTCAGTTGACTCAAATGATTTTCATCAATCAGGGGAGGTATTATAATTTTCTGCATAGGAGTTTGTATTTTTGTTGGCACCCTCTACATACCAAAAACGCCTTAATAGCCGTTTTCGGAAAAACATAAAGTTTTTATATGAATAAATTACTTACACTGTTATTGCTTCTTACCGTCAGTGCGTTCTCATTTGCTCAAGAGAGTATTGAGGATCTGAAAAAAGAGCTAGAGCAAGCAAATAGCAGCAAAGATAGAATGTACGTTAATTACCGCCTGGGGGAAGCCTATATGCGTGTTGACTCAGATAAGTCAGTTGCATATGGGAAAGAAGCCTATCGCTTGGCAGATCAGATTAACAATTTAGGGATGGCTGCCCGCTCGGCCTACTTAGTCGGACAAGCTTATGATCGCCAGCGTGATAAGGAACGGTATTCCAAGACTTGGTACGATACAGCCCTCGCTTCGGCTAAAAAGGCAGGAGACTCGGATTTGATCATCAAGAGTGTCGAAAAACGCAGTAAAATAGAAACCAAAGATCGAGATTATAGAGAAGCTTACCATATTGTAGAAGAAGCTTTTAAATACTTCAGTGGTAAAGGAACCAGTATTAGTGATCTGGAGAGCCGTTATGAACAGGAGAAAGTAAAACTGGAGCGCGAAAAACGACAATTGGAAAGCGAAAGGCAACGCCTGACAGGTGAAATAGAAAGCCTCCTAAATGAAAAAAGTACCTTAAGTACAGACAAAGACCGCCTCGAGCGGCGTCAGCAACAGTTAGTACAGGAAAAAGCTAAGGTGGAGGAAGAAATCAATGAAAAAGAAGAAGAATTAGCTACGGTAGCGGAAGCTAAAGAGAAAGCAGAACAGGCTGCCCAGTCAAAAGCCAGAGAAGTTAAACAGCTATCACGCGAAAAACTGGAGCAGGAAGCAGTACTTAAAACTAAAGAAGCAGAATTAGCTAAAGCGAGCTTGCAAGCTGAAATTTCAAAAAACCAGCAAAAGCTATTGCTGATTTTGGCTGGTTTTGGAGTACTTTTTGCGTTATTCCTTTTAGTACTCTTTTTATCTGCTCGCCGCTCCAGATCTCGCCTTGCAGATAAAAATAAGATCATCAAGCAAGAGCAGGAACGCTCTGATGAACTACTGCTTAATATTCTGCCTCAGCCTATTGCTGAAGAGCTAAAACACTACGGAAAGGCTCAACCCCGTAAGTATGATCAGGTAACAGTGCTGTTTAGTGATTTTAAAAACTTTACTAAAATATCAGAGCAACTAAGTCCTGAAGAATTAGTAGCAGAACTGGATAAATGTTTTAAAGCTTTTGATTTTATCATCTCTCAATATGATGATATCGAGAAAATCAAGACAATAGGTGATGCTTATATGTGTGCCTCAGGCCTTTCAGAACGCAAGACTATACCGCACAATCTGGTACGTGCCGCTTTGGAGATGCAGGAATTTTTGGATGAACAGAAGCAGGAAAAGATGCGTTTGGGACGTCCATTTTTTGAAGCACGTATAGGTATACATACCGGATCAGTTGTAGCAGGAGTGGTAGGGGTAAATAAATTTGCCTATGATATATGGGGAGATACAGTAAATATTGCAGCTCGTATGGAGGCCAATAGCCAGGAAGGTAGAGTTAATATCTCAGATACGACCTATCGCCTCATTAAATACAAGTTTGAGTGTGAATATCGTGGCAAAGTACAAGCTAAAAATAAAGGCCTCATTGATATGTATTTTGTTAAAAAGGAAGCGCAGGGAACAGGCGTTCCAGCGTAATATATATGGTGATATAGTGATATGGTGAAGAGGTAAAGAAAATAGATTCTACCACATTACTATATCACCACATCACCTCATCACTATACTAAAAGACATGCGTCAATTACTAGAAACCGAACAGAAAGCTCTTGAAATCAATCTGGATAATAGCATTTATGGCACTTTTGCAGAAATTGGTGCAGGACAGGAAGTAGCGCGCTATTTTTTTCAGGTAGGAGCTGCTGCAGGTACCATTGCCAAAACGATGTCTGCTTATGACAAGACTTATTCTGACAAAATATATGGTGAGGAGGCTAGTGGCAGATATGTCTGCGAAGAGCGGCTTTACAAAATGCTAGACCACGAATATGACCTGATGGAGTCCCGTCTTAGCAATGAACGGCCTGATTCTAAATTCTTTGTTTTTTCTGATACTGTAGCGGCAATCAATTATTCTCGCACCATCAAGGGAAATGGCTGGCTAGGTATTCGTTTTCAACTACACCCAGGTGGTGCCCCCAATGATCTTGTCTTACATGTTCGCATGTTGGATAATGATAATCAATTGCAACAGCAAGCTATCGGTATATTAGGTGTCAATCTCATCTACGCATGTTATCGCTACAATCAAGAACCTGAAGTATTGATCCAGTCATTAATGGATAGCCTTCACGGCCGGGTAAAAATCGATATGGTACGCCTTACAGGCCCTGATTTTATGGACCTGGACAATCGACTTATTAGCCTTTGGATGGTAAAGAACAGCCTTACAGATGTTGCAATGTTTGGCCCTGATCGACAGAATGTACATGCATCGGAATTTCTGTATAAACGCCATGTAATGTTAGTACGTGGTAGTTTCCGTCCTGCAACTCTTGTCAATCTTGATATGATTAAGTCGAGTTATCAACAATTTCGTAATGAGGACAAGGTAGATCCTAAACGATCCTTTCTACTCACCGAAATCACTATGGATAATTTATGCGGGATCGGTGAGCTAGATGAGCAAGATTTTTTAGATAGAGCAGAATTATTAAACTCCTTGGGCCAGACAGTGGTCATTTCAGATTGCAGACAATATAAAGATTTGGTATCATATCTTTCTGATTATAAGATACAGCAAATAGGTATCGTAGTTGGAGTAGGAGAATTATTGGATCTTATCAATGATAAATTCTACCAGAATATGGATGGTAGATTACTAGCTGCGTTTGGAGAATTATTTACTCAGAATGTTAAATTTTATGTTTATCCTGCCCGACAGGAGGGAAGCGGAGAATTAATTACTGCTCAAAATCTACCTGTGCCCGAAGGAGTAAAATTTTTGTACAAACACCTATTGGATAACCACCAGGTAGTTGATGTAAATGGGTTTAATGCACATAATCTACATATTTTTTCCAAAGAGGTATTGCATATGTTACAATCTGGTACTGATGGTTGGGAAAGTATGGTCCCTGCTACTGTCGCTAATCTTATAAAAGAACAATATCTCTTCGGCTATCCAGCAGAACGCTTGGAGTTTGATTATTAAAGATAATGAATAGTAAAACGCTATTTGTGTAAACGATTATTCATCCGTTTTTTAAACCCCAAAAACAAGTCCCTTGAAAATTTTCACTCCTATTTTATTCGTATGCTTACTATTGATCGCTTGTCAGGCTGGAGATGCTCAACAACAAGAAACAACAGTAGATAAAACACTGACTGAAGATTCTTTAAAACAAGTAACTCCTCTCCCAACAACAGATTGGATACAACTTGCCAAAAAGAAGGGGTTTGATGTGCAGTATATAATGGGAAACTTCGACCCCGCCAAACATCCTGATTTTGTATTAGTAGATGCCAAATATGCAGACCGACAGGGGCTTTATCTACATAAGGAGACCTACAATGCTTTTTTGGAAATGTACAAAGCGGCTAAAGAGGATGGTATAAAACTGATCATTCGTTCAGCAACTCGAAATTTTAATTATCAAAAAGGAATTTGGGAAGCTAAATGGAATGGCCGGAGAAAAATTGAAAACAATAAAGATGCATCCAAAGCTTATCCTGAGCCAGAAGCTCGTGCTCTCAAAATACTAGAATATAGTTCAATGCCCGGTACATCCAGGCACCATTGGGGGACAGATTTTGACTTAAATGCTTTCACAAATGAATACTTTGAAAAAGGAGAAGGCCTGAAGATTTATGAATGGCTCAAACAAAATGCATCTTCATATGGTTTTTGTCAACCCTATAGCCCCAAAGGTAGTGAACGGCCACATGGGTATAATGAAGAAAAATGGCACTGGTCTTACCTTCCTCTCGCTCAACCATTAACTGCTTTAGCTGGAAATGAACTCAAGGATAATATGATACAAGGGTTTGATGGAGCCGAAACAGCAAAAAAAATTGGGGTTGTAGAAAAATATATACTTGGTATTTATAAAGATTGTAGACCTGATTAATTTATTGATTATGAGTGTTTTATGGGCTGGTCTGTTTGCCGTGGCTAAGAGGGCAAAACATGTTTGTTTGGCTAACTATAAGCTAGTTAAATGTCACAAATAGAAAATAGCGTTTTGTTTATTTTTTTGAAAATGAGTTGATTATACATAGTTGAAAGTGAAAATAAAATTTTAAGGTGTCACAAAACAGGATGTTTTAACAAGCATTCTTTCTGTTGCTTATGTAGATTTGTTAGGTAAGCAAATGCACAACTCCTCCTTATCACTCCCCCCTCAGGATAGATGTTGTGAAAAGGTTTGAAAAACAACCTTTGTATACGCGATAACAACAACACACTAATCTGGACAACGCTTCATAGATAATTTGGCTAATAGCCTTTTACAAATTGCACATAAAACTATCAAAATATGAAGCGCATCTTGTTGATTCTTGCAATCATTACAACAGGAACTTTTTATACTCAAGCACAAGCTGACTTCACTTTCAACGAAACACAACCACTAGGACTTTCTTCTGATGAAGCCTTTGTATCTGTGCCTTTAGAAGTAGTCGAGAATGTATCTGAAGAAGCGGCACCTGCCAGAAAATTATCTGAGGAAGAAAAAAGGTCAATTGCATTAGCTAGCATGCGCCATTCTACAAAGCCAATGCTCTTTTTCTCATCTGAACAAGTCAAGTTGAAATTATGGTCTCCATCTGAAGCTGCTGCAACCGTAAAAATCCATACTGAAAATGGAAAGTTGGTAAAAGTAGTAGATAACTATACGATCAATAGTGGCAACAATGAAATGATTATTCCTGTGAAAGAACTAAAAGCAGGATCTTATTGGATCAGCTTCTTTAAAAATGGAGAGTTGATATCTTCAAGAAGTTATACTAAGCTTTAATCCAGCATCATTTGGAAATAAAGATGTACAAGTAACTATTTCCAAATATGTGGTAATAATATGCGCAAATTATATATGGTAATATCCAGATAACTACAAGTATGCACAGTGTATTGATGCAGGTATGAACCAGAGGAATTTCATGCCTGTGTTTTTTTTACCATGCCAACTTAATTCCGTCTCTAAAAAAACCTCCGCTAGGGCCATCGTCTGCTAAGGTGGCTGCCCACAAAATGCTTTGAGCGCCTTCTTCCACGCTTCTAGGCGCATGTTGTCCACCCATATCTGTTTTTACCCATCCGGGGCATACTGAATTAATCAATATCCCTGAATTCTTTAGTTCCTTTGCTAACTTGATAGTTAGCACATTTAAAGCAGCTTTAGATATCCCATAAGCTGGTGTTTCACTTCCCATACCAGACAACATTCCTGATCCACTAGACACATTAACTACTCTACCATAGTCATTTTGCTGCATCAATGGTATAAATGCCTGACACATGCGCCATGCTCCAAATAGATTTACATCTACAGTTTGTTTGCATTCCTCCAGGTTGGCGTTTAAAGGTTGTTGCCAGGTGTCATAATTGATAGCTGCATTATTGATCAATACATCGAGCCTGCCATATGTTGTTAATATCCATTCTTTAAGTGTTTCTACACTTTGGGTTTGACTTATATCCAGTTGATGATAATCGATATTAGAAAAACCTTGTAGTAGCATTTCTACTGCTTTTTTACCTTTTTTTTCATCTCTACTGCTAAGGATTACCTGATAGTTTTGTTGAGCAAGCTGCCGACATACTTCCATGCCTATTCCTCTATTTGCTCCAGTTACAAGTGCCACTCGTTTAGATGCGGTATTTTTCATATCTCATGTTTAGAATAATGAATTTATATTCCTCACTCTTCTTCTTCATATCCCTTTGCTGCCATTTGTATTCGATACTGCAGTTTTCTTTTCAATCGCTCTGGGGATATTACTCGCATGGCTTCTCCAAAGCTGAGGATGCGGCTTTCCAATTCTAGATTTAGCTGCACTTTAATGTTAATGATAACACCATCCTCTACTTTTTCTACCAATTCCTGAGAGTGATGTAGTGGTTTGGTGAGTACATAAGGTGCCTGAGCTCGCTCTACCCATAATTTGATATTCTGTGGCCGGGAATTGTTTGCAACAGTGACGCCTACTACATTTCTGTAATAAGTACGGGCATTAAAATGCTGAGGAGGATTATAAACAATCCCTTTCGCAATATCAACCTCCATAATACGATCCAGGGCCAGGGTCATAGTTTGTTCCTGCTGATCACGCCTACCAAGTACAAACCATCGATTATTAAATTCTTTCAATAAACAAGCATGAAAAGCAAATCGGCTTGGTTGTCGGGCTCGAAAAGATTGATAAGTAATCAAGACTGTTTGCTGTCGAGTAATAGCCCGATAGAGTGGATCGAGAAAATTTAGCCCTTTGAGGTTATCATTACGCTCAAAATCTACTACGGGAGGACGGTGAGATTGCTCAGCATACACATGTCCTTCTAATTTTTGTACTAAGCCACTTAGCTCCTGAAAATGAGTAAAGCCCTGAAATTGTTTGAGTACTTGTATTGCTTCCTGCAATTGCCCAAGGCCTTGTTGCGAGATTGGCAATTTCATAATAGAATATTCAGAATCTTCATAAGTATAATACTTCCGGTTTATTACTACTATAGGTGCGTTAAAACCCAGTTTGTCGCTGCGCATCATCTGTATATCACCTTGCACTGTACGCTTGCTTACACCTTCATCCTTTCCTTCATATTCATACAAAGCATCTGAGCAGGCATCAATCAAGTCATCCAAAGTCCAGCGACGGAGCCGGTTACGCAGGCATTGATCAATAGTTTTATAGCGGATAAGAGCATTGCGATTTGTAGGCATAACAGAACATTTTCAGAGAATCGGAATTTATTCTTTGCTACGCAAATATACTGCGTACTTACTACCCATCTTTGTAATATGAAATAAAAAATCCATGATTTTACAAATAACTACCACAAAACCAAATGCGCGGCAGCTCGGCTATCTCCTGGGAAAACACCCAGATCGGGTACAGGAGAAGTCTCTGTCTTTCGGCAAAGCACATATATTTTTTCCAGAAGCAAATGAAAATCGTTGCTCTGCCGTACTATTATTAGATATAGATGCTGTAACACTAAGCCGCCAGCAAAAGCGTAATTATGCTGATTCTTTTCAATTGGGGCATTATGTGAATGATCGCCCTTACGTAGCTTCTTCTTTCCTGTCAACAGCTATTGCTAAAGTATTTGGCAGTGCTTTAAATGGGAACTGTAAACATGATCCTGCTTTGGTAGAACAGCCTCTGCCCCTGGAGATAACCATATCGGCTGTGCCGGTACGTGGCGGACTATCATTTTTGAAGCAAATATTCGAGCCATTATCTTATAAAGTAGATGCTCAGTCAACCGTATTAGATGAACAATTTCCCGAATGGGGTTTGAGCCCTTACTTTGAGCTAAAGCTTCAAAATACACTTCCTCTTAGGGATGTGCTGCGTCACCTTTATGTATTGATTCCTGTAATGGATGTTAATAAACATTACTATATAGATGAGCAAGAAATAGAAAAGTTGTTAGCAAAAGGGAAAGGCTGGCTGGAAAATCATCCATCCTTAAAGCAAATCACTAATCGCTATTTCAAACGCCGCCAATCGCTTTTGCGAAAAGCATTGAATAGCATACTATCAGAAAATAATGATGCCGATTGCTCTAAAGATGTAAAAGAAGAAACCCTGGAGCAAAAGCTCAGCTTACATGAACAACGCCATGAAAAAGTAGTAACTATTTTAAAGCAAAGAAAGGTTAGTAGTGTACTAGATTTGGGATGCAGCTCAGGTAAACTACTTCACCGATTATTGAAAGAATCATCTTTCCAGAAGATAACAGGCATGGATATTAGTCTGCGTACGCTGGAGATAGCAAAAAGGCGCTTAAACTGGGATTCGATGACTCCCAAAAAAAGAGAACGTATAGAATTACTTCATGGTTCTCTTACTTATCGAGACAAACGACTGGAAGCTTATGATGCAGCAGTAGCGGTAGAAGTTATCGAGCACTTTGACCTGCCTCGGCTCTCTGCCTTCGAACAATCCTTATTTAGATATACCCGTTCGAAGACAATTATTATTACTACTCCTAATCGGGAGTACAATGTATTGTTTGAAAATCTTGATCCTGAGAAGCTACGACATAATGATCATCGCTTTGAATGGACAAGGGAAGAGTTTGAAAACTGGTCAAAACGAGTTGCCAGTGACTATGGATATCAATTCTACATTGTACCCATTGGCCCTGAGGATGAAGAATATGGAGCACCTTCTCAAATGGCTGTTTTTACCCGCTAATGATGAGGGTTATTAAAGTAACAGAAATGGTCATCACAAAAACAAAACTATGAAAATCGAAATACCTGAATTATGCCTGGTTATGATGATGGGTAGTAGCTCATCTGGCAAATCTACCTTTGCCAATAGGCATTTTAAATCAACAGAAATCATAAGTTCTGATGCCTGCCGTGCTATGGTAGCAGATCATGAAAATGTAAGGGATGCAAATGATGCTACCTTTGAAGTAGTGCACCTCATTGCCGAAAAACGTTTGGAACGAGGATTACTTACCGTAGTAGATGCGACTAATCTACAGCCTGAAGGGCGAAAGTCATTAGTAAGCCTGGCTCGGAAGTATCACGTATTTCCTATTTTGATTGGACTCAATTTACCAGAGCCACTTATACAGGAACGTAATGCGACAGGGCGCCAGTTGCTAGCACGAGTTATTCGCCACCACCATCGTCAGGCAAAGCATAGTTTTAGGAAACTGAAAAAAGAAGGTATACGCAAATGGTATGAATTGGATACTTTGGAAAAGGTAGAAAAAGCGACCATTTTGCGCAGGCCTGCCTGGAATAACAAAAAAGAAGAGCAAGGCCCTTTTGATATTATTGGCGATGTGCATGGTTGTTTCGCAGAACTCCGAGCTTTGCTTGAAAAGTTGGGATACAAGGTGACGAAACATCGAAATCGCGAACGCAATTACGGTTATACTGTTCTACCTCCGAAAGGTCGTAAAGCTGTTTTCGTAGGTGATTTAGTAGATCGTGGCCCCGCATCTAATGAAGTATTGCGCCTGGTGATGTCTATGCAAAAAGCAGGTAATGCTCTTTGTGTTGCAGGAAACCACGATGCGAAATTGCTCAAGAAACTAAATGGAAAAAATGTACAGGTAAAACATGGTTTGGCAGAAACACTGGAACAATTAGCGATAGAACCGGCTTCTTTTATCGAAGAGGTGAAAAAATTCCTAAGCGGACTCGTAAGTCACTATATGTTAGACGGTGGTCGATTGGTAATTGCACATGCGGGATTAAGGGAAGATATGCAGGGGCGTATGTCGAGTACTGTTCGGTCATTTTGTTTATATGGCGAAACGACTGGTGAGATAGACGAATTTGGTTTGCCTGTGCGCTATCAGTGGGCAGAAGATTATCAGGGTGAGGCAATGGTCGCATATGGACATACCCCGGTTCCTGAAGCTAGCTGGCTAAACAATACAATCGACCTTGATACAGGCTGCGTATTTGGAGGCAAGCTAACTGCTATGCGTTATCCTGAGCGAGAGCTGTGTAGTATAGCTGCTAAAAAAGTGTACAAAGAGCCAAGTCGGCCAATAGTTCCTATGCAAATAGAGCCTGGTAGCGAGCCAATGCTATCCTTGCAAGACTTTATGGGGAGACATACTATCAATACACGACTACGCCCTAATATTGTGGTCAAAGAAGCACATAACCATGCTGCCCTGGAAACGATGAGCCGCTTTGCTGTGAATCCACGTTGGCTGATATATCTACCACCAACTATGTCTCCTTCTGAAACCAGCACTCAGGAAGGATACCTGGAGCATCCACTGGAAGCATTCAGATATTTTAGCCAGCAAGGAGTCAAAGAAGTAATTTGTGAAGAGAAACATATGGGCTCCAGAGCGATAGTAGTAATAGGTAAAAACGAAGCAGCCATTGAAAAACGATTTGCAATTACTAATGAAGGTATTGGAGTAATTTATACACGCACAGGCCGCCCATTCTTTGATGATAAGAATATGGAACAGGCATTATTGTATCGATTGAAAGAAGCCATTAGTAATGCAAACCTCTGGCAAGAACTGGATACAGATTGGATATTGTTTGATTGCGAGTTAATGCCCTGGTCTGCCAAAGCACAGCAATTATTGAAAAATCAATATGCAGCAGTAGGAGCAGCTGGCAGTTTAGCTCTTAATACAGTAGAACAAGTATTAGCGAAAGCCGAAAAAAGAGGTTTGACTGTAAAAGAATTGAGCAATGCCTATAGAGCAAAACACGAACAAGTGCATCAATTTCGCAATGCATACCGCCAATATTGCTGGGAAGTACAATCGCTAGAAGATTATCGGCTTGCTCCCTTCCATATACTAGCAAGTGAAGGGCAGGTGCATGCAGATAAAACACATAACTGGCACATGGATAGAATTGAAGCTCTTTGTGATCAGGATAATATCTTGTTAGCTACTGATTACAAAACAGTGCAATTAGACGATACAAATGCTATCCAGGAAGCAGTAAACTGGTGGACTGCTTTAACAGAAAAAGGAGGAGAAGGTATGGTCATCAAGCCTGCTAATTTTATACAACAATCTGAAAAAGGCCTGGTACAGCCAGCAGTGAAATGTAGAGGCCGCGAATACTTGCGTATCATTTATGGTCCTGAATATACACAGGAAGATAAACTGAAACAATTGCGCAAACGAGGACTTTCGCATAAACGATCAATGGCTATACGAGAGTTTGCTCTGGGAATAGAAGGCCTGGAACGTTTTGTTCGTTATGACGCTTTCAGTAAAGTTCACCAGTGTGTACTCGCAGTATTGGCAATGGAAAGTGAGCCGGTAGATCCCCGCTTATAGAAGATGGTATGAGAGGAGAGGTGTATACGAACAATAAATCTTATGTATTTTGTGAGCAAACCACATAAAAACATAGCATGATACACCTCTCCCCAGAGTTGCACGATGCAATCCAAAATGATCTCCCTGTTGTTGCACTTGAATCTACCATTATCACACATGGAATGCCTTACCCCGAGAACGTAGAGACAGCTCTTAGGGTGGAACAAGCGGTTAGGGATACAGGAGCCATACCTGCTACCATAGCTATTATTGGTGGAAAGCTGAAAGCAGGTTTAATAAAAGCTGAAATTGAATATCTCGGAAAAAAAGGACAAAGTGTAATCAAAGTCAGCCGTAGGGATATGCCTGTTATTTGTGCTACTAAACAGGACGGAGCCACCACTGTAGCGGCTACTATGATTATTGCAAAAATGGCAGGAATCAAAATATTCGCTACTGGAGGGGTAGGAGGAGTACATCGTGGAGCTATTCAGACAATGGATATTTCTGCTGATCTTCAGGAGCTGGCACGTACTAATGTAGCAGTTGTTAGTTCGGGAGCTAAAGCGATACTGGATCTTCCGCTTACGCTCGAATATTTGGAAACTATGGGCGTACCTGTCATAGGCTATCAAACAGAGGAATTTCCTGCATTTTATACACGTGAAAGTGGGTTGAATGTTGATTATAGAATAGATACACCTGAAGGAATCGCATCTGTACTCTTACAAAAATGGGAACTTGAATTGAACGGTGGCGTATTAATTGCGAATCCTATTCCAAGAGTATATGCAATGCCTCCTGATATAATCGAAGCTAAAATAGAAATGGCTGTTGCGGAAGCAGCAGCTCGTTCCATTTCCGGAAAAGATCTGACTCCTTTCCTTCTGGCAAAAATAGAAGAATTAACTAGTGGTTCGAGCTTAAAATCGAATATCGAACTGGTATTAAATAATGCTCGTTTGGCAGCTCATATCAGCAAGGCATATATGGAATTGAGAGGAGAGTAGCTATTGTTAGCAGGAAACCTTATATTTCAAAAAAAACTTCATGAAACTAGGAGCCTTTTCCATCAGCCTTAGCGTTAAAGATCTTCAGGTATCCAAGGCATTTTATGAAAAGCTTGGGTTTTCTGTTTTTGCAGGGCAAGAAGAAAAAAATTACCTCATCATGAAAAATGAGAATGCACTTATTGGCCTTTTTCAGGGCATGTTTGAGGGGAATATTCTCACTTTTAATCCTGGCTGGGATGAAAATGCAGCTTTGGTAGAAAACTTTGATGATGTCAGGGCTATCCAAAAACATCTAAAAGCCAATGGTGTGACAATCAATAATGAGGCTGATGAAGGTGCTTCTGGCCCTGGCAGCTTTGTAGTGGTTGACCCTGACGGTAATGCGATATTGGTAGATCAACATGTATAGAAATAAAGAGAAAGTATTTTGTCATAGAGATAAAACACTTTCTCTTTTCAATATTTTTACGCAATTTCTCCTCCGCAGCTAGATCCTGCTCCTGCAGTGCAACCATAGCAATGCTGATTGATTACAATATTCCTATTGTTAATTGCTTCCGCATCGAAGTCGTTGATATGTTGTATCGGGTTCGCTACTTTCAAATCCAGCATCTGATTGAAATCACAATCGTAAATATATCCATCCCAACTAATGGAAAGGGTATTTCGGCACATTAAACCATCTACGGTAGCAGGATTAAAGGCTTCAACCAGTTTTTGCATGTATTCTGCATAATTGCCAGATTCCAGGAGGTAGCTCAGAAAGCGGGCAATAGGTAGATTGGTAATACAGAACAGGGTATTAAAATCTATATCGAATTTACGCTTTAGCTGCCGTTTGAACTCCGCTTCCAGAGATGCTTGAGAAGCTGGTAAAAAAGCTCCGGATGGATTGTACACCAGGTTTAGTGTGAGCCCCGTTCCTTCCTTCCCATAGCCTACATCATTAAGCATCTTAAGTGCTTTGATAGAGTCTTCAAACACGCCATCGCCACGCTGGCTATCTGTTCTTTTCTTGGAAAAGTAGGGTAGAGAAGAAACGACTTCTACCTTATGCTTTGCAAAGAACGCTGGAAGGTCGTTGTATTTAGGGTTGGCCACAATAATTGTCAAATTACAACGATCAATTATTTTCTTACCTAACTTACTTACTTCTTCAACAAACCATCGGAAATGTGGATTCATTTCTGGTGCTCCACCCGTAATATCTACAGTATGAATAGTGGGTACAGACGCTATAATTTCCAGACAGCGTTCTAGTGTAGCACGATCCATATTTTCTTCCTTGCGATCTGGCCCTGCATCTACATGGCAGTGGGCACAGGTTTGATTACATAACTTACCGATATTTAACTGGAATATCCCTATATCTGTAGGTCGCAATGGAGATTTATCTAAACCGCTGAGCTGCTGCGCGAAAGTTGGCATTTTAGCATCTATCAGGTCTTTATTATTGAGTACATCCAACTGATAAAATGTATCAGAAAGATTGTCTCCCTGTGACTTGAGTGATTTACTTCTCTGCTTGATAGCCATAGTCGTGAATTGTTTGAGGTCAATTGTGTAGAATACTTGGACTAAGGAGTGATAAATTACATCCCCAATTTTTCAGCATGATTCATCATTTGTACACCGAATACGAGCGTAGCTCCCCCCTTAATAGCAGCGGCTACATGTACTGCTTCCATCATCTGCTCTTCATCTGCACCTTTTTCTAGTGATGCTGAAGTGTAGGCATCAATGCAATAAGGACACTGCACTGTATGTGCTACTGCCAATGCAATCAATGCTTTTTCTCTTTCAGTAAGAGCGGTATCTCCATTAAAAACAGTGCCATACCAATCAAAAAACTTCTTACCCATCTCTTCTTGCAGCTCAGTAATATTGCCAAATTTCTTTAAATCTTTAGGGTCAAAATAATTCTTTTCCATATCGTATAAAGTAAAATGTGATAGTGTGAAAAATAGGATGGTCATGTTAATATGCTTTAGTCCTTCTTTGATAGCCAAAGAATCTAAATACATATACCTTAATCCATCACAATAAAGTAATGATCTGGGTAAAGTAACATCTTGCTTGAATTATGAAGGCAACAGCATACCCAGCTTAAATTCTATAATATATATGAAGAAAACGCTCTAGGTGGGCCGCGCCAGAGTAGTATGAATATAGAAAAGGAATTATAAAAACTATTTAGATAAGAATAGGAGCGTGAAACACGTCGTCCTAATAAATGAAGTAGCTGTTTTTTTAAAGGTGTAAGTTTTAAGCTGTTTAGCACACGAAGAAAATCGCGACTAGTATTTGCATCAGATAGGCTTGCCAGTAAAGAATAGTCAAACCCCAGTTTAAGAGAGTTCGACAATAAGTAAGAAAGTAAGGTATCCTGCTGCCATGGGAGGTTAACGAAGTCTAAAGCTTCAAATAATGCTTGTTGAATACCAATCAGGTAAGCTCCGCCATCTCTAGCTGGTCCTGCTACGAGGCTTTTCTTTTGCAATGTTTTTGCCGCGAGCAAGATATCCTTGGTTTGCAAGTGCAAGCAATCATTGCCTATTGCAATTACCTCTGTATAACCTTTGTCAAATACCTGTTGCAGCGCATGTTGAAAACGCTCTCCAAAATTACTCCCCTGCTGCATTTCTCCACTAATCGTAAACACTGGAAACTGTGCAGCCTGAGCAATTGAGTATGCATGCCGGTTGAGCTCCTGCACCCATGCCAGTCGATTGCCATAACTTATCTCTGGAAATAAGGATTTTTCCCTTACCTCCTCATAAGCTGAACGGACAAACAATAAAATGGCAATATGCTGTTCTTTCCCGGGCATAAAAGCAAATTAAAAGTTTATTTGCAATTATTACCAATCAGGGTGAGGTTTTTATCGTGGTGCGGACAAGTGGGAAGGGGATCAACCTTTCCTGAAAGGTAAACTTAGTTGTTATTTTTTTCTATTTTACTAGCAATTCCAATACCATTGTTAGATGAAAGAACTGAAAAAACACTTGTCAAAAGGGAACATAGAAGGTGTTATAAAGGCGCTATTGGATATGTGTGAAAAATCGGGAGATGAAAAAATGTATAATGAATTAGTAATTATTTCGAGTCGATTGGATAATTACTATAAAGAGAAGCGGATTGGACTTTATTCTGCTTCTGAACAACAACGAACAATAACAAAAATAAATTACGACTTATTGGCAATTATAGATCAATTGGAGGGAGAAGTCTCATTACCAATTGATGCAATTCAAGATATAACTGAAAAGAGAAAGAATAGGCATAGTTACCTATTACGAATTATGGGTTTTCTTTTACTAGCAGGAGGTATAGGTATAGGATGGATGATATTTAATAACCTTAATTCTCTAGCAGCAAGTAATCCAGAATATTCTGATAATGAAGAATTAAGTCAAATTGAGACTAAAACCAAACATGAGGAAGCTAAAAATAAACAAGTAAAGATACCGGATGAATCACTTGCAACTTCTCCTGAAGCAAAGAAAAGAGACAAAGTTATAGAGCAACCTTCATCGGAAGATATTAATGAAAATAAAGTTATTGATATTCCATCTAAGACACATCGCAACTATGAACTTGTAAAAATTACTTCTGCTAAATTGAATTTTAGGATAGCAAAATATGAAGTTACCGTCGGTCAATATATCGATTATTGCAATGAGAAAGGACTAACAATTCCAGAAAGAGTCGATACTTCCCAGTATAACTTACCTTTAACTGGTATAACATGGGATGAGGCTACAGAATATTGTGAATACGTTGGGGGAAAATTACCTACAATAAATGAATGGAAAATAGCAGCTGCAGAAGGCTTAGAAGAAGCTCCTTATCTTTATAGTGGGTCAAACATTCCTCATTCTGTGGCATGGTATGTCGAAAACAGCAAAAAAGCTATGCCCGTAGGTATGAAAAAACCCAACCGTTTAGGGTTATATGATATGACTGGTAATGTACAGGAATACTGTGCAGATACTGCTTCGCATAAACGTAATCTAAGATATGCTAAAGGGGGATCTTGGAAAAACCCTAAAAGTCAGCTTACAATAGATTATTCTACCCTGTTGCATTACTCCAAATTTTGGAACGATGCAACAGGGTTTAGAGTAGTATTTAAAAATTAATTAATCGAGACGATCAAAGACATTGCTTTTATAGCCTTTGCTTTGTGCAATTAAAATGTAGTCACTATCATCAGACATTTTGTGCAAAATCTCTTTGCCTCCATCTATAATTTTACAATTGGATTGTTCTGCAAAAATTTCTGCTATTTTAACTTCCCCAATTTTACTATAACTATCTGAGGATGCAATTGTGGTGAAATCGAAATTTTCTTTTAGTATTTCAGACTTTTTTATTTGCATAATATCAAGGTTCTGTCCATCTCTAAAACCTTGAGCTAAACCACCTTTGATAGTAAGCTCTTTAGGGACTCCTTTTCGGTTCAATTCCCCCAGGTTTTTCACGAATACCCGTGCAGGAAAATATTTGTCTAAAAACTCTTTCACTGGTTTTGCACTATTGTCCAATGCAGCATTGATAGCTTCTCGTTTTGAGTTTTTACCTAATAGCTTCTCTGTTGCTCCCTTGCATGTTGTAGTTGCAAAAATTTTTCCAGTTTCAACAGATATCACCTTGGTTGTGAATGCAATTTCACCACCAAAACCTCCACTGATAAGGTATGGAGTCGCTACATTAGATATGTTGCCAGTAAAGATGTATTCTACACCTAGCATTTTCCCCGTTTCTATCAAATGGCTTTCGGATACATTTTGCCAGAAGTTGTACCTCTGTTCGTTTTTCCTTTGATCTAATTGGATACTAAGTAGTTTTTCTATATCCAATCGATCTACCATTATGAATCTCTTAGATTGCTCGACTGCCGTCTGCACTCTTTCTGCTAACATGGTAGGAAAATCATAAGTGTCTTGATCATATTCAAAGGAAGTGGAAAAAGGAATTACAGCAACCGTAGTGCTATAATCGGGAATGTTTTTGTGCCTCAATTGCTGGGCTACTCTCTCCAATTCCATCCTTAAGGAATCTTCTTGATTTTTTGTTAGTTGTCCCCAAATTGCTATAGGCATTACACAACATACAAGAAAACATAGTATGAATTTCATGGTTTTTTTTTAGTGTCGATAAAAACAAACTCTTCCATCTTGCTTCCTACAGTTTTTATTCAAAAGATTAAGCCTAATATAATCAATGCTCCAACCCCTACCTGTTTAAGTGTATTACGTCTTCTTTTGATTTGCTCATCTTCTTTAAGTTGCGCTTCTTGAGTATATGAATAATTTTCATACCCATTTTCTAGGAGTAAATGATAATTGCCGTCCATAATAAAATTGGAATCTGGGCTTATAAGCTTCTTGTCTAATATTTCGATATAAATTCCTTTGTTTATAAGAGTCTCACTAAATATACTCTTAAGAGCATCATCTTGAAAATGAAGAAAGACAGAATGATAGTTAGTATTGTACCAATCTTCACCTTCTCTTTGTGCATCCTCGCTATGGATAACTTGTTGGGCAGAACGAGTAGGCACGACCATATTACGGTCTTTTACTCGATAATTATAAGATAATACCATGCTTCCTGATTCGTATGAGTGAACTATATCATATGGTGGTATTTTTAAAATATCAGACACTTCATCAATGGTCATTTCGGGCTTAAGCTGTAATATTTTTTCAACATTTGTAAAAGGAGGAGCTGTATACCTACTTATCGCACAAGATGATAATATCAAGCAACAGTTTATTAAGAGAAAATTCAAACATTTCATAGTAAAAGAATTAATATTAGAGGTAAATGTATTAATCTGATTCATGTTTTAATTGATCAATTGATTGTAGTAAACTAAAGGTTAGGCGACTGGATGCTCGGATACGTTCATCGAAAGAGAGTACGCCTAATCGTGTATCTCTTTGTAAACTTTCCCACTGCTTTGCAATCGTAATTACTTCATTAAAAATTGAATCATCTATGCCTTTAGCATGTCCTAACAGAATATCGAAAGCTTTTTCAAGTTTCCCTTTTCTGATATGTTCTTTGATCTCAAAGGCTGTTTCATCAGAAAATCTCTCTGTAGGAGTAAACTCCTTCTGAAGGTGAATATTAATGATATCTCCTATATGCATGTTTCCTCCTACCTTCAGCGAAGAATTCCTAATGGAATTTTTCTTATTGCTTTTATCTTGTTCCATATTTCTCAACACTTTTAATAATTTAGTCATCTCCAATTCTAAAATCCCCTCCAACACTAATATTACTTCCCTGCACTACATTCTTACTATTCGTAATATTTACACCGCTGCCCTCTGTTTCTTTCATTATCAAGGATTTAAGTATACTTTCCAGATCTTGCTTAAATTGATTATTATCCTTCATTTCTTTACGTAGGGAAGTACGTATTGCGACCTGTTGCTCCTCTAGATTTTCTTCTACTTCAATTTCTTCAATGAAAACAGGCTTTACCTTTTCCCAAAGCTCCCGAACAGAGCCATCTGTTGCTTCTTTGAACTCCTTCCCTATTTCTTTTACAGAATCTAGGTTCAATAGAGGAAATAGTATGCTAACTACCTGTTTGGCAATTGTTTTAGTATCCATTATAAATTGTGTTGGATTAAGTTGATAAATTAGTTCGAATACAAATGCTGCAGCATGGGCAGCGGCTACAGCTTGGTACTTTTTATCATGAGCAACATTTTTATCATCAAGTAAATCTGAAATGCCGCGAATATTGATAGTATGGATGTTTTGATAAGGTAATACTGCCGTAGCAAAACCGATGGACTCCATCTCCAATGCTAATGTATCATTGTAGTGTTTCTTAATTCGCTGGTAAATTTCTGATTGGGTTGATGCTACGACTTGATCACCTGAGGCAATGGGGCCAAAGTAGGTAGTTGGGGATAATTGAAGGTTTTTGATTCGTGTTTGCCAATTACTATTTCGTGCTATGCTTTTTGCAGCCTCCAGAAGAGAAGTACTATAGGGGAGTACGTTGGGTCGGCTCATAAAACCTTCGTCAGTTGACTTTCCTGCTTCATAGCCATAAGCTTTGGTACCGACTACTATATCTCCAATTTTTACATCCTTTACTCCTCCGGCAATGCCCGTAAGTATTATTATTACTGGTTTGAAGTGATGAATGATGCGTTCTGTCGCTAAAGCTACGTCACTATTTCGAGAACCAGTTTCTCTAAGAATGATTCGATATTTTCCATGAGAAGCCTTAAAAAAACCAATCGTATAACTAATGTTATCTCTACTCTCTTCATGAGTTTCCTCCAGAAAAATTTCTACCGCAGTGTATTCCAAAGGAATAGGTGTTAAAATAGCAATAATTATGGGTGTTAAGGTATTCACGGTTTCTGTAGAATTTTGTAGTTCAGTAGAATTAAAAACAAGCAGAGCCATACAGTGCTCTATGGCCCGTACTTGCCTTTACGTGCAAAAAAATTGAAACGAACTCTTTTCAGGTTCAGGTGATATTGTGTTTATGTATTAGAGTATGAAGCCTTCAAAACATTTCATGCTCTTGTGCATGTTTATATAAATCAAAAGTGCGTGTCACACCTAGTTTTTTCCTCATCCTCTTGAGCTGGGTTTGGACAGTGTTTACAGAAACCTGTAATTTTACAGCTACTTCAGCTATTGTCTCACATTGGGCCCATAGTTTAAGAATAGTCAATTGTTTGTCCGTAAAACGAATCTTCTTGTCTTCATGATCGGGTGAATCTTTCATTTAGTTGCTATACTTAGGGTCAATCAATGCTTAGTATGTCACCAAATTTAAGTACATTTCATGCCTTAAGCTACCGACAACTTTTTCTGGACATCATACGGATTGGTGACAAAATATAAAAAATACTATACCTAAAACACTGACTAAAAGTATTTTGTGTTATGGACTATATTTCCCTTTCTGGACAAAAAAAATATCATACAGAATGCAAAAGCTTATCACTTTGTTTTGATTTATTAAAAAATGACTATTCTAAACGTTTGGAGAAATACTTAGCCTCTCCTTATTTTATAGAAGACAACCCGTATTTGTTACCATTATTTAAAACACTGTATTCAAGGTATCTTAGAAATTCAAAAACAGTGCAGGGTAGTCGTATTATTAATGATGTTTATGATGGTGATGAAAAAAAAACATTGGCTAGGATAAGGACTGATATACTATTAATAGAACAAAATATATACCGTTTTTTAGGATATCAATACATGCAGCAAAATCCAGAAGAAGAACAGCGATTGATCACCTTAAGCTTGCATAATATTAATCAACCTAAAGCTTTTGAATCTTCTCTCAAAGAATGGAAAAAAACTACTAATAAATTGCCCCATGGATTAGCCTATCATCTAAATTGTTGGCTTTACCACCACTTTGAATACTATTCACTGGATACTCCTAAGACGATAAAAGCACATCCTCTCTTTTTAGAAATGCGAGCTTCTTTAAATCAACTCCTTGGCTTATTGGATGTTTTATATGATCATGAAGTACTATCCTGGCAGAAAGTCTTCCGACAAAACGATGAAATGGTATCTACTTCTGAAAGCGATGATCATTTCCTCGAAACTATTTACCGACAACTGCTTGACCTCAGACAGCAAGACAATTTTGATGAAAAAAAATATCAACAGATTACTTCTTTTTTAAAAGAAAAATCTGATAGGACAGAACCTCTTCACCACTTGCTCATTTGGCAATTGTCTATGAATTACATCATTGATATCAACCGTAGCCATGGTCAAAACCATAATAAGGACTTATTTTTTCTTGTAAAGCATTACATGGAGAAAAGGCTATACAGCTTTTTCGCAATAGCATCTCGTGAAGTTATGCTAAACAATGTAAAGATAGCATTAATGAATAATGATCCTGATTTGGCCGAACATATAGTCGATGCGATGAACCCTAAGCTACCATTGGAAGATCAGAAACTATCAAAAGCTCATGTGAATATTTCTATTGCTTTTCATAAAAAGGAAGATGAAAAAACAATCAATCTACTTCATGAGCATTTTCCCAAGCATACAATGGATGCCTATCACGATGGTTTACGTTTAAAGTCTTATCGTTTGCGAAGTGCTTTACGACTTTTGGCATATAAGCAAGATTACTACGATGAATATGTACAAGCTTTTGATGATTTTGAAAAATTTCTTTCTCGAAAAAAAGAAAAACTTGGTCAGGATCAATACCGTTATTATCAGCCATTTCTTCGCTATATAGGGATTTTCTTCCGCAGCCTTTCAGATGATAATGCCGAACAAAAACTTATAGATTTGAATAAAGAATTGGTGGCTCATCCTTCTGCCCATGCTCAAATCTGGATGGAAGGTCTTATCAATGAATTGCTTGCTTAATTAAGAGGAAAAGCAAGGCGACTAATATCAGCCGCCTTGTCAGCCTGCCTTTAATCATTTACAATATCAGTAACAATGATATTATCTGTACCATCATCCCCTCCCTTGATAGCCTTTTGATGTTTTACAGGTAATGAAAACTTTTTAAAATCATTAATCTTGGAACCTGTTTGCTTCCTCATAACTTTGAAAAATTGAAATGTTTTAAAATACCTCAACTTTCCACCGGGCATAGGAAACCCATATCAGAAAAGGGCAATTTACCCACGCTGATTAGTCACTATATCTTTAGGATTGTTGAGAAGAACACTTCAAAATTATGACTATAAGCTTCTTCAAAATTGATTAAATACCCTTTATCAATCTTTATGTAAAGACACAGAAATTTTTATAAATTTATATTTTCCTTTTAGCGCAATGCTATTGATTTTAAAGACTATTTAACAGGAGAGAACTTATGTCCGTCCGAAGAAAGAACGAGCTGATTTTTTCCACAGCTTATAAACTGCTTCAATCTCATGAGAAAACACTTTATACACAGGTAGATATCTGCCAGCGATTAGCTATAGTTGGTAAAAAGGTTTCCAATTCTCTTTTTAATAAACTAGTTAAAGGAAATAGAATAGGTGATAAATCCTTAAAGAAAATAGTAGATGGACTACAGGAGATCATCAAAGCAGAGTTGGGAATGGAATATGATGAAAAAGCAGAATGCTTTGTATTAATGGATGCAAATGAGAGTGCATCCCCAATAATACTGCAAGTAAAAGAAGAAACTTCTGTTCCTAATTCTCCTGTCTTTCACCCTGGCGGGCGTCGTACTATTGAAGAAAAAGCTGACTTTATTGCTTCTGCACAAAAAGAAGTTGTTTTTCTGGGAGCTCGCTTAAATCAGTTTTCAAGTTATTTCATCAACCGCAAGGATGCCGATTTTAAAGAGCACATTATTAAACTACTCAAGCAGGGAGTATTTGTCAAATGTTATATGGCCGACCCCGATAGTAATAATGCCAGATTTTACTTTGAAGATCGTTCTTCTGTCCTACCCAAGGAAAAATATGGCGAACGTGTCATACCAGGGGTAATTACTGATTTGCTAGAGATAAAAAAAGAATTAAACCAACTCGCGCCCCAAGGGAAGTTTGGTATATACACCTATCATCATCTACCTACTGCTCATTACATTAGTGTAGATGCTGAAACAGCAATGGGTAAAATATTAGTAGCTAATTATCTATTTGGTATTCCTCGAAGTAAAGTACCTGTGATAGAGATTCATCGTCAACATGATGCCAGGCTATTTGATTTGTATAAACGCTCATTAATGGCATTGATCGAAAATGCAAAAGAAATATAGAAATAGATGTTCAGGCTGCTTCTGTAATAACAAATAGAGCAACTTTCACCCCCACCTGCCTTTTCATTCCCCTTAACTTACCGACAAAAAGCAATGAAGCGATTAGTAGTAATGGTGATTGGCGTGGTAATATCTTTGCAATTGGTTGCACAAGAACTGCCACGCCGTATTTCATTAGGTTTTCGTCCGATACCTGTAGATGAAGCAAGAGCGCAGGAAGTGGGACTAAAAAAAGCTGAAGGAATATGGGTAGGAAACTTATCTCCTGATGGGACAATGGCTGCTATTGGGACAAAGCAAGGTGATGTTGTATTAAAATTGAATGGTACTGATGTAAATACTGTTCCTCAATTATTAGCAGCAAGGAACGAGATAAGAGCCTGGGATCCCGTTAAAGTGCAAGTATGGCGAGAGGGAGAAAAAATGATATTAGAAGGAAAAGCATTACCGTTACCAATGGAAGAAAGCGCACATTCATCTGTTATCTATGGTCAATTTGCGTATAAAGGAGGATTGATCCGGACAATAATCAACAAACCTCACAAGCCAGGTGTACATCCCACTATCTTTTTTATACCTGGTTATACCTGCTCTTCAGTTGATAATTTAAATGGAATTCATCCTTATCGAAAACTAGTGGATAGCCTGGTAAGTTTAGGATATGCTGTTTTTAGAATTGAAAAACCAGGAATAGGCGATAATTTAAATACAGGGGACTGTCAACAACTCGGGTTTGATAATGAGTTGGAAGCATATGTCCAGGCTTATCCGCAAATGGAGAAATATGACTTCATTGATAAAAATAACATTTTTCTGTGGGGACATTCTATGGGAGGAATTTATGCACCAATTATAGCAAGTAAAACACAACCCAAAGGAGTGGCTATATATGGTATTATACATGATACCTGGACGGAATATTTACTAAGAATGGTACGCTATCAAAACCCACGCTTAGGCAGTAGTGATTATGTTCAGACAGATAAAGATGTAAGAAAACTTTTTGCTCTTTTATATGAGCATTACCATCTGGGGAAATCTTCCAAGGAACTTTATCAAAACCCGGATTATCAGCAGATATTAGAGCGAGACTTTGCCTTTGATGGAGAAGATCAAATTCTTTACCGACATGAAGACTTTTGGCGAGAAATTTATAAATACAATCTTTCTGAGGCCTGGGCTAGTTTTGAGGGATATGTCTTATCAATCAATGGTGAAGCAGATTTGGAGGTAGTCAATAATTTTTCACAAAAAGAGATTATTCACATTGTCAATCACTACCATCCTGGTAAAGGCACCTTTGTATACATGCCTAAAACAGATCATAGCATGATTAAAGTAGGTACACTGGAAGAAGGCGCTCGTTTGCGTTCGCAACCAGCATACAGAGAGTATTTACAAAATCACTTCAACTACGACATCGTGACAGAAACACATGAATGGATACAAGGTATCTTAAGAAGTGGAATATAGTGTACATGCGTAAGTGTGCTCTCCATCCTTTCTTCTTGAGGGCACACCTTTTATTAATAATTCTGATTCATCAAAATTAGCGCCTCCAATACTTAAAATGAACTTTTCCTTGCCTTTGTCGAAATGACTATTTAGAGGCAAGTCAGTAATCATAAGCTATTTCTATCGGTTTCACCAGAAAAGTTTAAACAAGCGCTTAATTATTCTTTTTGGCTGTTTTAACAGCCTAAACACTCAAATGCGTATCATCAAGTATTATAGTCATAGTATCTATTGCGACCCGCCTATAAAAATAGTATCTTAGACCTGCGCTAAATTTACATTTCAAATAAGAGGAACTTTCATATAGATCAATCATTTTTTGGCATTACTCGAAGAAGTATGCTATAACCTTATTATATCATCAAACTTGATTTATCATGAAGTTCCAATTACGCTCTTTGTTCTTTTATCTTTTGTTGTTCAGTACTTTTTCAGTTCAAGCTACTCATAATGTGGGTGGAGAAATTAGCTTTCGCCAAACTGGGGTTCTGACCCTTGAGGGTACTATTATCACTTATACTAATGCGAATGCTCTCCCTGCAGACCGAGATTATCTAACGATTTGTTGGGGAGATGGACAATGCGAGTCGATCGCCAGAGTCAACGGTCCTGATTTCAATGGCAATGGAATTCCTGATGGAGAAATTATTGCACCAGGTACCAAGATGAATGTTTATCAACAACTACACACCTACGATGCGATTGGTACTTACAAAGTAAGCATGACCGATCCTAATCGGGTAGGAGGTATACTCAATTTAAATTTCCCCAATTCGGATCAGATCACATTTCATGTAGAAACACAGATCACCTTATCTTCTAATCCAGAGAATAACCACTCTCCAGTATTATTAGAACCAGTAGTGGGAATGGGAGCAGTTGGCCAGCCTTTTTATCATATTCCCAATGCTTATGATCCAGATGGGGATAGCCTCGCTTACGAATTGATCGTACCTATGGAAGCATTAGACACGGATGTTCCCAACTATGTTTGGCCAGACATGATTCCTCAGCCGGATCCCATCAGCAATAACCTAAGCATTAATTCGATTACAGGTTTGGTTACATGGGATGCCCCTCAAAAAGCAGGTTTATATACGCTGGCAATTAGAATAACAAGCTATAGAAATGGTACAATACAAGATGTGGTTATTCGCGATATGCTCATCACCATTGCTGAAGGATTGCAAGCTCCTAATATCACTGTTAGTGAACAGAATCAGGATATTATTGACGTGCAAGTTGGAGATATCATCCAGGTAGATGTTTCTGCTATAAGTACAGATTCTGATCTTACCTTAGAACTAACAGCATCAAGTGGTTTACTAGAATCTGACTATTATGATCATACTGCAGCTTTTTCCGCTTCTGCAAATGGAGAAGAAGCAAATGGTACCTTCACATGGGAAGTAAAAGAGGAACATGTTCGACAGCAAGCTTATCAAGTTGTTTTTCGTGCTCAGGATGATGCTAATGAATTAGGTAGCACAGCTTATTATTTATTGAGATATCAAGTGCATGGAATTGTAGATGTAGATGAAGCACTGACTATTTTTCCTGAATTGACCATTTTTCCGAATCCAGCTACTGATCAAATAAATATCCAGGCAGAAGAGCGATTCTTGGAAGGTACTTATCAATTTTTTTCCAAACAAGGACAACTTGTATTAGAAGGTTTAATAAACTCGAATTCTACTATAGATGTACGTGAATTGCCCACTGGTGCTTATCAACTAATCGTGGTGCTTGATGGACAATCCATATCTAAAAAGATAATCAAACTGAATTAATACGAATCGAATAAGGTGGAATTATTTATTCTACCATTACTGCCCATAAATCCTTTACCGCGGGCCCCCAGCATTGCACTTTTTGCAGGCTGGGGATTTTTGGAAGGCAACTTTCTGCCAAGCCTGATTCCAGGTATTCATAGCTGCAACGGTAATTGTCTAAATACAATATTTGCCCTCCTGTGTTATCTGCCAGGCAACCGTATTCCGCAAAAGCATTAGTATTATCATGGCTGGCATCGAGAAACGTAAGTACATTGATTGTTATGTTACGCTGTGCCATGCGTTCTGCCCATTGACAAATGCCAGCACCAGGCACTTTACATACATTAGCCCCATCACTAATCAAAAATATAGCTTTCTGAGTACTGTCTTTATTGGAGAAAAGTTCTGGAGAAGCTTGTAGGCGCTCTAATAAAGGAGTGGTACCATTAGGCGCTAAAAAACGAAGGCGGTAACGCATATCATAATGACTGAGCGCTCCTATGGAATCCCAGGCAGCAGGGACTGTTCCGCAATCTCCATCAATGGTTCCTAAACCAAGTAGGGTGTTGGGAGGAAGGCTGTCGAGTACAAATAAGGCAGTTTCTTTCATTACATCAAAGCGAGTAGTTCCCATACAGGGTACTTTTTCCATAACCATAGAGCCAGAAATATCAAGTAAAAAAAGCAACTCATCATAGTTGGCAAATTGCAAAGCGCGTTTAGTATTTTGCGGAAGCGCATCTTTTACAATAGTAGCAACACTATCCTGGCTTGCGTAAAATTCCTTGACCGCTTCCATCCCCAAAGTGTTACGAATCAGGAAATAATTGTGTACAGCTGCTCGATTTGCAGGATCGTATTTCAAGGCTACATCAAAATGTTCTAATGAACGAAGCATATCTCGTTTATGCACATGATAATGTCTACCTAAAGTGTCCGATTTTCCATGACGTGCACTCCCCTGGTTGAGCATAAGAGCATGTCCCAATGCATTATGAAAGATACCGAGCAATTTGGGGTCTCCAATTGGTTTTTGTAGCCTAATGCTTTCTTTTAAAGGGCCTATGGCATCACCATATCTATGAGTATATGATAAAATCATACCCTCGAAAAAATATCGGTAAGCCAGCTTTTGAGCATGTGCGGGATTTTTAGCAGACAATTGAGCACCGCCTTTCCGCAACAGATTTAAACCTTCTGTTCCTCTCCCTACTCTACTAAGGCCTACTGCCAGCGAAAGCATGAAATTATAATTATCAGGAAGCGTTTGATAAGCTTTATCAAATTGTTGTACAGCACGTTGATAATGCCCCTCATTATATAGCAGCGTCCCTTTATAGTGAGCTTTGAAAGCTGCTTTCTGTCCTCCTATGTCTGGCTTTAAGGGTAAAAAAAATGCCAATGTTCCTAAAAGATATGCCCAGTTCTTTCTCATTACTTTTTTTCTAAATACCTACACCTCTCGTCTTTTGGGGACGGTAAATCATGAAGATGAAACGAAGTCTAATCTATTATGGTAAGTTTCAGTATATCACCATATAAAAACCTCCTATCATCTCTTTCGAACCCACCACCCCAACAAAATAACGCCACTAATAGCAATTAGTATCCAATATTTAGAAAATAATGGTTGAGAGGATTGAAAAGTAGCAGATTTACCCCAAAAATGGTATCCTGCCCAGAAAAAAGGATGAGCTTGTAATGGTTGGTGTATATTAGCTTTTAGGTATTGCTCTCTAGCCTTACGTATAGCAAAGGGAGCACTTTGCTTATCAAACAATATCGTTAAAAATTTATCTAATACCAGGTTGGATTCTTTGTTATTCGTTTCCCAACGGTTGATTAAACAATGATTCGACATCGACAAAAACTTGGTTGCGGGATTTGCTTTAGCTATTATATAGAGTTGCTCCGTATTCCTTCTGAAAAGAGAAATATCAGGAAAGTTATAAGCAACTGATGTCATAAAATATACATCTCCATCGATATTTTTTACATCGGCTAAATCTTCATGAGTCTGATACAACTTACCGCCAGTTTTATTTACCCAGCTAGTAGCTAAATCATAGAATAGTAAGCGATTCATATCAGAAGGCTTTTCTATCTTATCATTATTAGAAGCTAATCTGCCAGGGTATGTATTGGGCTCAAGGAAAACGCCATTTACCTTATGAGGCATGTTAAGTAAAGAGGTTTCGTTATATGCTCTAATAGAATAATGATAGGATGTTTTTGCATGCTGGCCCAGGTAATTGCTATTGCCAAAATTGGAAGGAGTCACGCTATCAATTGATATAGCCTCGAAGGGGAAATTAATCAAAGGCCCATCAGGAATAAGCAATAATTCTTTTTCTGAAGAAGCTTTATAATAATAAGTTATCGGAGGGAGCAACATTCTGCGCAAGTTTTCCGAAAGAGAAGTAAACTCTTTGAAAGATATAGCTAATTCATCTGCACTTAACAAATAAGGGTCCTTTTCACAAATACCAATAAAGCGCTGAATTTTATTTTCTACTCCTTTAGATAAATTATCTCTACTCAATTCTATGCTTTGTCCATCTATGAGAAAAGTATAAAGTGCTTTGTTACCATAATGATAAACAAGTGCGGTTTTCTCACTTTCTAAGAGTTCATCTTGGAACCTTAAGAAGTTTGTTGCTGTATACAATCCATTTTCCTCTATGCTTTCGGGTAATAATGCCTGATATGCTTCTTTGATATGATGGATTTGAATGCTGGTATCATCTATATTTTGTCCTGAGAAATAATTTGTTGCGAGCTTTTTTTCTAGGGAATGGATTTTTAGGGATGCACTGAACAACTCCTCTTTGTTTTTAAGCATTTGCTGCCGTTGAATTAGCACGAGACGAAAATCCTTGTTTTTTTCTGTATACTCCAGAGCTTCATGAATAAGATTCGTTTGCTGAGTTTGTGAAAAAAGATCATAGGAATTCTGGATGAGCCCATCAAAAACCAATGACTTCAGATGCTGTAACCTCTCTAAATGGTATTCTGTAAATGAGTAATTCAACATCTCATATAGCATTGATTCACACTGCTCATACTGTTTTCTGGCAGCTTGTAAATTAGCTATTTTTTTCCTGTCTTGTCGAGCTAGGTAGGTTAGTGTTCTTGCCTTTTTTATGTTGATCTCAAAAAGAAATAATTGTTCCAGGCTTGTAAGATCATTATCAGGAGAATCAATTGCTTTGTCCATTTGTCTAAAAGCAACATCAATCTGGTTTAAAGCAATCAAAGCATTAGACTCTGCAAGGTAAGCCTTCATCAAAAATGGACTATCTGTCAATCTCGGAATGGCATATTGTATTTCTTTTAATGCTTCCGCGGCCTTATCATTCGCGAGTAAAGACAGCCCAGATAATAAATGAGCATGTGCTCTCTCTTCAGCAGTAGTAGCTCGGCTCAGATATCGATCTGCCCATTCTACCGCAAGATCAGGGTGCTCATTGGCTAGCTGGATATTAACCATATACCGAGAGCAAGAAGCAGTTCTATTTCCTATGCTCCAGGAATATTGTAATTGCTCAGCAGCTTTAGCATAGTGATGCATATGATACAAAGTAATACCATACATTTCGTAAGCGAGCCCCCGGTAAGTATATTTTTTTAAAATATTACAGGACTTCTCTAAAACTGGAATTGCTTTCTGATAGGCAGAAGCATCGAACAATATTTTACCATAAAGCAGTAGGCCTTCCGCAGTTGATAAACTGGCTTCACTCTCTGGTTGCATATAAATAGCGGCTGCCTGCTGGTGATAGGTTTCTGCCTTATTTGATCTCTCTAAGTTTTTATAGAGTGTGCCAATTTTTGAAAGCAACTGAGCTGTTTTGATATGTTCACTTCCCAAGGCTTGCTTCTTAATCTCTAAAGCTTTTTCATATTCTTTTATAGCTTTTTCATTTTCATCCTGCATGGCGAGCACTCTCCCTATGTTTTCTAAAGATGTAGCAACTTCTGCATGTTGCTCTCCCAAAAGCTGGCTCCGCATAGCAAGCGCTTCTGTATATTGATCCATTGCTGTTCTATAGTGCCCCTGCCGCTCTTCATTGAGTGCTAGCCAACTATACGAAGACGCTATCGCAGGATGTTCATTGCCATAAATAGCTCGCCGAATTTTCAATCCCATCGAGTGGAATTCTTCAGCTTTACTATATCTTCTGGCTTGGCTGTATACTTCTGCTAATTGATGAGCTGCCTTGGCAGATTCATCATTATTCCTCCCCATTTCCTCTATGCTTTCCCATAGTACTTTTTTTTTTTTTTTTTTGGCTCCATCATAATCTTCCAAAAAAAGATATGCTTTAGTGATTTGATTGAGGCAGGAAAAATAAGAGTGCCAATCTTTCGATTCTTTGTAAAGCTTGGCGGCAGCATGAAGCGTCTTGATAGCAGCCTGGTATTCACCACTCAATAATAAAGATGCAGCTTGATTTTGATAGCTATTTGTAGAAGAGGAATGAGGAGACTGGGCAGTACCATATAGGACTCCCAGCAAAGCTATAGCTAGTAGGGTTGATTTGTTTCTCATAGTACAGTTGTGCACACGCACTCCAAAAGATTCACAAATGAAGGGGGTGTAGTAGAACTGTTCTAAAATTAAGCATTTTATTGTAACAAGCGGTATATGGTATAAAGAAGTTTTCTACCCTCCACTCACAGGGGGGATAATTACCACCTCATCTCCATCATAGATTAATTGAGTATCCTCTGCATATTCTGTATTAATAGCCAATGCCAGAGATGCTAATTTTTCAAATTCGGGGTATTTTGCTATCAAATGTTGTTTAAGCTCAGCTGCTGTTGGTTGCTCTGATACCTCTATTTGAAGCGTGTTTTTTCCTAAAATATCTTTTGCTATTCCAAAAGCAAGGATGGATATATTCATGTTTTAACAAAACTTTAAGGTTTTTTTAACATAGCTGAGCGAATTTACGCAATCATGCTTTAAAACCGATGGATATTTTGTGAGCTACCCTAAATAGGGTACATAATTTTTTCAAACATCCTTTTTTGATAAAAGGAATTTAAAAATGATGGATTTTAAAATATTAAAAGATTAACAATGTGTTTGGACTACACACATATTTACACGTAAGCACACTACTAGAGTGAAAATCCGTTGATTATTCTATAAAAAGACAATAGCTTTGCACTGGAATTTAGCAACTACGGTTGTTAAATGCAATAGAACAGTACGAAAAAAGAAAAAAGTTTTTGTTGCCTTTTATTGTTTTTGCAATAAAGGGAGTGATATGCTATTCTAAAAAATAGCATGCACTTTTAAAGGTGACATATCCCATGAAAATTATTAAAATGAAAATCCCATGGACAATAGTGGTGTTCATGGCTACTATTAGCCTGTACGCTACTGCCGAAACTTCAACCCCCTCCATTTTTATGGAGAATTCCCGACGCTGGACCAACAGTATGGAAAACGACGTTCGGGAAAGACTGGCTCAATTAGACTTACCTTTTGAAGCCAGATACGATCACCAGATAAGAGATATTATCAAGGATTATGCCATTAATGGCTATCGGGATACGGAAGCGATGCTTGGTCGTGTTCAGCACTACTTCCCTGTGTTTGAGCATTACTTGCAAATGCATGATGTGCCTACTGCCCTCAAATATCTTCCAATAGTAGAGACAGGCCTTACAGCAAAAGCATATTCTGGTGCTGGTGCTGCCGGGCTATGGCAGTTTATCCCTTCCTCAGCTCGCTTATACCGTCTGAAAATCAACCATCAGGTAGATGAAAGATTAGACACTTATCGTTCAACGGAAGCTGCTGCAAGAATGCTATCTGCTTTATATAAGCAATACAAGAGTTGGCCATTGGTGCTGGCTGCATACAATTGTGGGCCTGTAAAAGTAAACCAGGCAATTAAAGCTGCTGGTTGTCGCAATTACTGGGAGCTGCGCAGTTTTCTGCCAAAGGAGACACAGGATTATATTCCACGATTTATCGCAGCGGCTTACATTGCTAATTTCTATGCAGATCATCAACTACAGCCAAGCTATAAATCAACCTGGCCATTGCAATCCAGAGTAGTAAAAGTATACGAAGGTTTGACATTTGGAGAAATTGCTTTTGCAACGGGAGTTAACATCAATACACTTCACCGCCTTAATCCTAGCTATAAAGGTAGTAGAATACTAGAAAGCCAACGTGGCAACTTTTTAGTGCTTCCTGCTGACGCTGTAGAAGATTTGAAGGATTACCTGTGTTCTATAAATGGAGGACACTGTGTAGATCCTATACTCCTTTACCCTAATTTTCACCAACTTGATTATGTGGTAAAACCAGGGGAATCAATGACCAACTTAGCTAGTCGCTTTAATTGTAAAATAGAGCAGATCAAGGAATGGAATCATTTGAAAGATGCAGAAGTTCATGTTAATCAGGAATTAGTATTATATCTTTCAGATAGCGGTTATATTAAGCCGTAATAAAAGAATTTAAAGATTACTTTTTTTCGTCCCGAATATTGGATCAAGCCAGTATTCGGGACGTTTTTTTTCTACCTTTTTAGAAAAAAAATAAAAAACGTGTGCACACTTGTTAGCAGAGTAGCGACGGGCAAATACATATTTATTATTTTATTAATTGTACCTGGGATACCCTAAAAGGGTTAACAAAAATGGGGTAGTGCCGTAGAACTATGTAACCGCTACTCAGGTCGCAGAAGTTTAAGGAAATGGAGGGAAAGTAGCCAGTTTCGATGACTAAACCTCAAAATCAACGCATATGAAAGCGTTATTACCCTTTACCCTGGCCATCTTCATCTCTACTGCCAATGCCCATACCAATAGCTGGCAGAATGAATTGAACAACGATATTCCACAACGGGTTGTTCGCACTCAATATCCTTTTAGTATAGAGTACAATCAAACGGTTAAATCTTATGTAGATGGTTATCTGCGCCGTGGAAAACTGGAAACAAAAAAGATGCTCTCTCGTACGGCAATGTACTTCCCTATTATAGAGCATTACCTTGAAAAATATGGCCTTCCTGAGGATTTAAAGTATATTCCTTTATTGGAGTCTCGGATGAAGCCTCAAGCAGAATCTCCCGTTGGCGCTATGGGTTTATGGCAATTTATGCCATCTACTGCAAGGCAGTACGGATTGCGAATCAATGACTACGTAGATGAACGAAAGAATCCTTATTTATCTACGGGAGCTGCTATCAGCTTATTAAAAAACCTTCATAGCGAATTTGGTGACTGGGCACTGGCATTGGCCGCTTATAATTGCGGCCCGGGAAGAGTACGATCAGCTATTCGGAAAACACAATGTGATGATTACTGGGTGATTCGCCCATATTTACCCCGACAGACACAGCGCTACATTCCAGCTATGATAGCAACTATCTACGTTGCTAAAAATTATGACCAATACGGGATTGTACCTAATTTTAAAGCACACAGGCAGCAGCCTTTCAGGGTTTTTAAAGTACAGCGTAGTATGGATTTAGATTATATTGCAAGGCACTGTAATATATCTTACCAGCAATTGCTACAATTCAATCCTGGATTTCTCACTACTCATATTCCTCGTTCCCGTAAAGGGCATTATCTAATATTACCTGAAGAAGCACTACCACATTTCCAGAGCTATTTGATTAAAGCAAGCCGCAAACGCGAGAGTAATTATGCGATTGCAGTCCTTGATAGTCATTACAAACCATTGGCCATGTATGGACTGGAAATGTAGTAGAAAATTACGTACAGATTGAAGTATATTAAATATCCCCAAAAAACTGAATGCCTGCCAGAATAATGTATTTTTGCATCGATTAACCCAATCTCTTCTTTGACAGTTTCTCATAATTGAAAGAAAAAGATTTTGTGGAGCTTTGTCAAAGAACCATATAATCATGGTATCATGCAAGATATGCTCTTAAGCATTAACTGGACAGCATCTCCTGAAATTATCAACATCGGGCCTTTGACGCTACGTTGGTATGGACTCTTATTTGCAGCTGGCTTTTTGGCTGGACTTTATATAGTACGAGCCATGTTTAAGGCAGAGAATGAACCGGAGGAATGGCTGGATACTATATTTATGTATATGGTGGTAGGAGCTATTCTGGGGGCTCGTCTGGGTCATGTCTTTTTTTATGATTGGGAGTATTATTCAAATCATCTTTCGGAGATTCCTGCTGTATGGAAAGGAGGATTGGCAAGTCATGGTGGGGCAATTGGTATCATCATCTCTTTATGGATCTTTTCTGCACGTACTGCTAAACGTTCTGTGCTTTGGGTTTTGGACAGAGTAGTAGTACCAACTGCATTAGCAGGGTGTTTTATCCGCCTGGGCAATTTGATGAATTCTGAAATTGTAGGTAAGCCTACAGATGTAGCATGGGGATTTCGATTCCCTCGCCACGAAGCAGGTCTATGGGAACGCTGCCAAAATTGCCTGGAGCGTGCAGGAGCAGAATGCATAGAAGTAGCTCAAAACTCAGCTGGGCCTCTTTGTGTAGAAATGGCTAAAGTACCAGTCCGCCACCCTGTTCAACTCTATGAGTCAATAGCTTATCTGATTGCTTTCATAATTCTATATTTCGTATACTGGAAAACCAATGCCAAAGAACAACTCGGTCGAGTATTTGGCCTTTTCCTTGTTTTAGTACTAGGCATAATACGTTTTGGACTCGAATTTTTCAAGACTAGTCAAGGAGGTTTTGAATCTGCGTTTAGCAATGGCTTAAGTACAGGCCAACTGCTGACAATACCATTCTTTCTTGTAGGCTTATATTTTTTATTGCGCCCTGCATCTAAGTCGGCATAATTAAATGCAAGTGCAAATTCAAACGCTTGGGTTGAACTTGCACTTCCTCTTACCAGTGTGACCAATATCACTGGCATAATGCACAACTAGTTGTTTCTTTATACATCAAAAGAAACAAGCCATGGAAAGTAATATCACATTTTACATTATAGCTACAATTATTATAGCTCACTTTGTAATTGGCCTCCTGTTTCTCGTACGTAAATTGAGCGGACCAGTAAAAAAAGGAAAGGAAGCACAAGATAACACAGAGGTTTAATCAATAGAAAAAGTAATTTCTCTGGCATAGTTCTATCAAGTAGTTAGTTGAACCTGACCTAATACTACTTTGTCACTTTGCTCTAAGATAGACGCACTAAAATTATTCTGCCCTCGGAGTAAGAAGTTTTTCTGTATTTAGAGCGGTCATTCTTGGATTCGCCTCAAGCCGGCTAGGCTCTTCATTTTTTGCATTGCCCAAAAAACGAAGCAAAAAACGCTAGAAAAGGCAAACTCCTCCGTCGAACAGTGCCTTTTCTGGCATCCGCCACCCGTTCTAACGTGTTCCCATAGCCCTTTTGTGCTCCGAATATTTTGGTGCGTTTGTCCTAACTTTGATCAAAATCAAAGGTGGTCAATGTGACAAAGTAGTACTAAGCGATAGCACTATTTTAAGCTCACCAGAAGCTTATCTGAAGATATAGTATCAGTGATTTAATATTAATTTTTCGCTAAAAATGCTGATATTGATTAGTATTAACAATCCAAAAGTATGTTTAGAGACTATATTTAGTAGGGGAATTGTATAAAAAAAGATCATTCGTAGCGCCAAAGTTGGTCTCTATCTATACCCTAAACACCTAAATGTCATGGAAAGCCAACAAACAGCGACTCCTCCTTCATTTTTTACTCGTGCATGGATTTATTCAAAGGAAATGTTTCCTGTCTTGATCTATTTGCCTTATGTAATTGCATTATACTGTTGTATGAATTTTACCAGCCAGGCGGTTTCCGGGCATGATATTATTATCAACGTTTATGCTATTGTAGGTATGATCAGTGCCTTTTTCTTCATGCTACAGATGCGTGCTTTTGATGACCTTAAAGATTTTGAAATAGATAAGGACCTATTTCCCTGGCGGTCTACGCCCCAAGGCCTTGTTTTGAAGCGCGACATAGAGATACTTGCTGGTATTAGTTTCACAATTCTTGTATTGACCAATGTTGTGTTTGGTCAGAAGACACTCTGGATTTTTGCTATTGTTATGGTTTATACCTTGCTTACATACAAGTGGTTTTTTGCTGAAGAGTATCATCGGAAACATTTGTTTTTTACTATGTTTACTCATCAGCCACTCCCCTGGATGATTAATCTTTATCTGGTATATACTGCTCTTGCATCTGTAAACCCTTCTGATCCATTTACGATCAACCATTGGATATTGTGGGGGATTTTCTCCTTGCCTATTACTGCCTGGGAAGTTTCACGAAAAATTAGAGCTATAGGCAATGAAACACACTATGAGACCTTTTCCTTACTATTGGGTACTCGGCCTGCTACCCTCATTCCATTTGCTTGTTTATTGCTCATGGGAGGGCTGGCTATTTATATGGGTAATGCATTGAGCCTGGGAAATGTCTTCTTATGGCTTACTATTTTACTTATGGCCTATGCCTCTTTTTTTTACATACGGTTTTTATGGAAACCGACAATTAAAAACAATGTACTGAATCAAACAGCTATGGTGTTTACTTCGCTCCTCTTTCTTAATTTATTGGTACATGTACTAATGGGAGCAAAAGTTTTGGTGCAATTCTAAGTATGAAAAGCTCATCAACAGCTAAGACAATAATAGTACTCCCTACTACTTTTGAATCTTGTACAAAAGACACTGTAGGTAGTAAAGCTTTTCATCTGATTTGTATGCAAAAGAAAGAGCTAGACGTCCCTCCTTTTGTTATCGTTCCTGTAGATGTCGTTGATGAGTTATTAGTTCCTTTGCGTTCATCTATAGAAGCGCAAATACAGATTATCAATAACTATCCGGAGAGGGATTTAAATGAAATGGCGTTTAGCATACAGCAAGAAATACGCCACTTCCAGCCTTCTCAGGAATGGGAAGAAAAAATATTGAGCAGTTGTGAGCATTTTTTTGGAAAGAACTATGAAGTATCCATCAGGTCTTCAGGCTTGGATGAAGATACACAGGGGGCTTCCTTTGCAGGTATACATGAATCCTACCTATACTGCAATGCACAAAACCTGATACCTCAAATAATGAATACCATTGCCTCTGCATGGGGGCTTAGTGCATTGAGCTATCGTCAACAGAAAAGCTTGCCATTAAAAGATATCCAAATTGCATTGATTATTCAAAAAATGGTACCTGCGGTGCGTTCTGGTGTCGCCTTTAGTATGCATCAGGGAGCTAATTTGGCAGATGCTGTAATTGTAGCAGGTTATGGTTTGGGTACTGGGATTGTAGAAGGGAAAGTAGAAACAGATACTTTTTTTGTAAACAGGCAAGATCGGTCTATACATCAGCAATTGACCACAAAGGCCTCTCAAATAATAAAGAAAGAAAATGGCCAACTATTAAGCCCGCTACAAGAGCATTTGCAGGACCAAGCATGTCTTACTACTGAAAATATTCAGCAAATTTATGATCAACTATTAAAAGCTGAAAAGTTGTTAAAAGCTCCTGCTGATATCGAATTCTCTTATGATAAAGAAGATAGATTGCACTTACTACAAATGCGTCCTATTACTACTATAAATGCGGATCAATTAATTATACTGGATAATACCAATATTGTAGAGAGTTATCCAGGTATTACATTGCCATTGAGCTTTTCTTTTGCCTTAAAAGCTTATGAAAATGTATTTAAAGGGGCGTCTGATGCCTTTTGGATTTCCCGTAAGATAATGAACCGACATACCAAAGTATTTGCTAATCTATTAGCTCATTATAAAGGCCGTGTTTATTATCGATTGGATAATTGGTATAGAATGGTTGCGCTTGTTTATAGCTCACATCGTTCTATGGACGCCTGGGAGAAAGCAGTGGGCCTTACACATACAGAACGAGGGCAAGTACGCTTCCAGTTTCAAAATCAATTGAAGGCAATAGGTTCTGCGCTTTGGTTATTGATCAATCACAAAAGGAATAATCGTCGTTTTTTTAAAGCTTTCGCTAAAAACTATGAAAAGTTAAAGGCATGTGTTACTTACCATAATGATATCAATTTACTTTGGGAGTATTACGAACAAGCTAGTTTACAGCTTTTCAAACCCTGGTATCAAACCTTGGTGAATGATTTTTTGGCGTTCAAAATGTTTGGCTGGCTACAAAATGCCCTTGCCAGATATGTAGGCGCTCAACAACTAAGCTTGGCGAATGACTGGATTAGCGGCCTGGGAGAAGTCCTTTCGGAAAAAGCTTTAATCAGCACATTACAGCTCAAGGAAACAATAGAACAAGATAGAGAGCTACAATTGCTTTTTAATCAAAATGCTCAACAAATATTAGATCAACTACAAACAGGAAAATACTCATCTTTTTATAGAAATATAAAGGAACACCTTCAGCTATACGGAGATCGTACACTGGCAGAGTTAAAACTCGAAACGCCTTCTTTCCGAAAAGCTCCTGTCCATTTTATAGAGCTGCTAAAAAATCAGCTTCAAAACAATATGACAGTTGCTAAGTACAGGCAGCAGCAATCAGATTTGAGAAACAAAGCGGATCAATTAATACGTTCTTCTTTACCTTGGTGGCATCCTGCTTTGTATTACTTACGGTGGCTGCGAAAAAGAGCGGCCTATGGTTTACAAAACAGGGAGAATATGCGCTTTTGTCGAACAAAGGGGTATGGCGCCGTAAAAGATATCTTCCTCGAGATCGGTAAACTAATGCAAAAAGAACAACTCATTGAAAGTGCCGATGATGTCTTCTACCTTAATCTGGAAGCACTAAAAGCCTATTGTACATTAGATAAAAGAGAATCGCTGCATACCTATATCCAAGAATTAAAAAATCAATACAAAACACTAGCCTCACAACAACTTCCCGGGCGCATCATATATGAAAAGGGCGCTATGCCGGATCTGACTTTAGAATCAAACACCCAGGCTGTAGAAGCAGGCCGCCTGAAAGGAATTCCTGTATCAGGTGGAACAATTACGGGAGAAGCTATTGTCGTTACAACTCCTGAGCCTGGTACTCCTGTCAAAGGGCGCATATTGATATCTGCTATGACGGATCCTGGCTGGGTATTTCTAATGAGCCAGGCTATAGGGCTGATTAGTGAAAAAGGCTCTCTGTTATCGCATACAGCTATTGTAGGGCGAGAATTAGGATTGCCTGTAGTTGTTGGTATTCCTCGTGCTACAGAGTTATTTAAGACAGGTGATCGTATCACAATGGATGGGCATAGCGGCTGGGTGGAAAAAAGCAAATATCATGAAGAAATACCCCATAGTACCGGGGAGAGGGCTGAATAATAAAACAGCAAGGGAGTGGAGGTTATCTCATCTAGAAGAACAAGGTATTGAATTGCCATTGATAGCTGATACTCATCTCTCTGAAGAAGACATTCGCAATAACATAGAGTCATTCATTGGATCTGTAGAACTTCCATTAGGAGTAGCGGGACCTCTTTTGTTTCGAGCAAACAATCAAGAAGAATGGGTTTATACTGCAATAGGTACTCTTGAAGGGGCTTTAGTAGCCAGTGTCAACAGAGGGACAAAAGCTATTAGTCAAAGTGGTGGTTTTGCTGCCAGGGTGTTGTATCAGCGAATGCATCGATGCCCTATGTTTATCTTTAAAGACCTGGACGAATGCAATTTATTCATTGAATGGATAGAAGCCAATACAGCTGCTATAAAAGAAATAGCAGAACGATATTCCAATCATGCTCAATTAATTGAGATTAACCCCAGTATTGCCGGACGAAGTGTACATATTAAATTTATATACACAACAGGCAATGCATCTGGGCAAAATATGACCACCACTTGTACCTGGCATGCTATCTTATGGATTGTTGACGAACTTAAAGCAGATATCAATTTAGTTCCGGTTCATTATGTGGTAGAAGGCAATGGGTCATCCGATAAAAAAATTGCTCACTATAATATTAGGAATGGGAGAGGTGTTGCCGTTGTGGCAGAATGCTTTCTGGATGAGGAAATTATAAGACAAGTATTACGCGTTGATCTCAATCACTTATTACTTTGTTTACAACAATCCAGGTTGCAGTGCGAAATAGATGGCATGATCGGTTACAATATTAATGTAGCCAATGCCCTTGCAGGTATATTTGTAGCTACAGGACAAGATTTGGGAAGCTTGCATGAATCCAGTATTGGCATCTTCAATATGGAAGCGGTACCGGGCGGCTTGCACTGTACTTTACATCTTCCAAATTTAGTGATTGGCACGGTAGGTGGAGGTACTCAACTGCCTTGCCAACAGGAGGCATTACAGATGATGGGCTGCACAGGGCGCAATAGCCTAAAACGTATGGCGCAGTTAATTGCGGGTTTTGCTTTATCATTAGAAATTTCTACTATTTCCGCCATAGTTGGAGGGCAGTTCGCTCGTGTACATGAAAAACTAGGTCGTAATAAACCAACTAATTGGTTGTTAAAAAAGGATATTAATACTGCCTTTATTCGTTCCTTATTGTCTGAGGAATATCAAAGTCAATTGAAGGAAGTAAAACTACAGCAGCACTCACTTGCTCCCAATGGTTTGATTACCGCTTTAACGAGTCGCATTAATAACAAACTTACTGGGTTCCTGCCAGTCGAAATATTATGGCACAATGGGCATAAACAATCGATGCTCTTGAAAAGCAAACCTCTTGATAGTGAAGTACATCAAGGTTTACATTTTATGGCAGCCAGCATAGATGCTAAACTAGCGGATTTGTTACGTGATTATCGATCCGAACTGGAATATCGGCAAACCCATTTGAAGGAAATAGATTTATATCAAATATTACAGGAGAAAGAAATACCTATTACACCTCATTTTTTTGGTAGCTGCAGCTGCTCCCGACAAGAAGCGTATATGTTATTAATAGAACGCCTGGAACCCAATCAATTACTATTGTTCAATACCGAAAATCAACCAGGTCAATGGACTGAAAAATTGATTAAAAGGACTATAAAAACTATTCATCATGTACACCAGGCTTTCTTACAATCTAATACTTCCTGGCCTTCCTCAGTAGGTGTTTTCGAACCATGGAGAGCTGAGGCACTATACCAGCGATTTGCTTCCATTATGGCAACGGAGTATAAAGAAACTCCATTCGAGCCTATCCTGCAGCGTTTACCCGAATATATTCGTCTATTGAAAAAGGAAAGAAATCAAATCGATCTCCCATCTACTATAATACACAATGATTTTAATCCCAGAAATGTATGTGTACGTTCTGATGGTTCAATATGTGTATATGACTGGGAGCTAGCCGTGATCAATCTACCGACCAGAGATGTTATGGAGTTTCTGAGCTTTGTATTGCCTACTGGCTTTGAAGAAACTTTGCTACTAGAATATATCGATTACCACCACTCCTTACAGACGACTCATTGTAGTAAAGAAGATTGGTACACCGCCTGCCTGTATTCTACAAAAGAATATCTAATTACACGGCTGAGCTTTTATCTTACAGGGAAAATCCTCATGGATTACCCCTTTGCAGAACGAGTATTTGAAGTGACGAGCCGGATGATTCAATGTCTGGAAAGCGAAAAGGTATAATGATTTATTACAAATTACCCCTAAACCCCTAAACCCCTAAACCCCTAAACATGCTACCCTATCTATTACACATCTTTCTCCCTTTGATTCTATCCAATACAGTACACATGTTGCTTGTGAAAAAGCAGTGGATGCCAGCTTTAGCTATCCCTATCTCTCAGCGCTTTTTTGGAGCAAATAAAACATGGAGGGCTTTCTTTATACTACCGATATTAAATGCAGTATTGACTGTGTTGCTAGATGGGATTTATCCTGTATTAGGGCTTAAATATGCTTTTTTAGCAGGCTTTCTGTTAGGCCTCATTTATTTGCTTTTCGAATTACCTAATTCTTACCTTAAAAGAAGACATGGTATAGCACCTGGAGCATCGGCTAAAAAGAATGCATATTGGTGGATGTTGTTAGATAAATCCGATTCTGCCTTTGGTGTAAGTTTGCTAAGTGTAGCTCTATTCCCCATTCGATGGATAGATGGATTTATTCTATTTGTGGTATCGGTGATGGTTCATGTATTTTTTTCATATCTCTTACTCAAATTAGGAATTAAAAAGAGCTTTTGATCTTAAAACAAAAAAGGAATCAACTTCCAGCTATTTTTTTGATAATCACTATATTCATTGTTGAAATGTCTTAATAGTACCTCCTCTTCTACCTTGATACGTTGCCATACAGCTATACCAGGTAAAAGTATGAGTATAAAAAGAGCAGCCCAATTGAGCATCAACACTCCTAGTCCAAAGTAATAAAGAAGCAGGCCAGTATAGGAAGGGTGTCGAATCCTGTAATACATACCTCTTGTTTGTAGCTGATGGTTTTGAACAAGCGCAACTTTAGTAGTAAATGCATTACCCAATTGCAATACAGCACACCAACGAATGAAGAGCCCGGCAAAGACCATCGCTACCGCTAGATACGTACAATAAAGAGGTAATTTAAATGTAAATACTTTCAAAAGATAAAAAATAATGCTGCTCCCTAAGGCACTTAGTATTAGAATGCGAAACCACTGTAAAGTACCATCGTCATGAAAGGACTGAACATTACTTTTATTTCCTTTCTTCAGCCAGTTAATAACAATACCAGAAAGGGAAATAAGCAGTACACATATCCATATCAACAGACTTTGTTTACTCATAAATATTAAGATCATGCAAATACCCATAAATATACCGAATCTGTTATCATTTTATCGACTATTGGCTTTTCCAGTTATCATTTGGTCGTTAGTGTATCATCAGGAACGCTTATTTGTGTGGCTCATTTGTATCAACTTGATTACAGATATTCTGGACGGGTGGATTGCCCGTACTTTTAAAATGGAAACGGAATTTGGTGCTCGATTGGATTCTATTGCAGATATGGGTACATATATAGGTGCGTTGACAGGAGTTTTTGTATTCAAAAATGCAGAATTTGAGCCCCACTATTTTTCCTTTTTCCTATTTATCGGTCTATGGATATTTGCTCACCTTCTTTCACTGATCAAGTTTGGACGGTTTCAAAGCATGCATCTGTATTCCTGGAAAATAGGAGGGTATATTCAAGGTTTCTTTTTCTTTATTCTATTTGTCTTCGATTTCTATATTCTTTTTTACTACTTCATGATCATTTGGGGCATTGCTGCTTTTTTGGAACACATCCTCCTCCAAATCATGCTGAAAGAACCTATCACCAATGCCAAAGGATTATGGTGGATAATGCGAAAAAAGAAGCGCAATTTATCCTAAAGCTATATCCAATACCATCATTACACTGAATCCTGCCAATGTAGCAATCGTAGCAAGATATATATCGCCTGCTAACGGAGATTCTGGTATCAACTCTTCAACTACTACAAAAATCATCGCCCCCACAGCAAACGCTAATGTGTATGGCAAAATGGAGTTAATGAAGCCAGAGCTACTAATTAAAAATGCTTGGTTTGAAGTTTATAAATACGTCATCAAATATAAATTTTGAAGGAGAAGATTTTTGATGACTTTTGTCTTCACTCCTCAATAACATATTACATTACCTTTGCCCTCCAGCAACATCTACAGTTATGAAATTATATCTTGTATCTGCTATTTTTCTATTGTCCTATCTCATGTTATCCTGTTCAGGCCTAGGTACCAAAGAACAATGTGAAACACCCAAACCACTCAACCCCAATGGAGATAGTGAACTAGCTTTGTTAATGCGTGAAATGTTCGACGAAGGAATGCGTATGCGAGAGCAAATACTGAATGGTGAAAAACCAAAAGTATTGAAGAAATTTGAGGCTATTCATACAGCCCAGGCCACCGAACCAGAGAAGGCTAATAGTGATGCTTTTAAAGTAATGGCTGATGTATATCTTGCTTCACTAAAAGCATTAAAAAATGCCAGTGAGGAAGAACGTTATGATCGATATCAAAGTGTAGTGCAAAGCTGTATGAGCTGCCATCAGGCAATGTGTCCAGGGCCAATGGTAAGAATAAAAAAAATGTATTTGCCAGAAAAAAATGACCAATAAGGTAGGGCAAAGACAGTCGGGTGGGTTATGTGTTAAAGATCACCAATCCATTGAGAGAGAGGGCATATCTTTGTTGAAAAAGAATAATCATGCCACTCAAAGTCACCACTAAAAATTTTAAGACAGCAGTATTAGGTTACGAAGGGCCTGTAGTAGTAGACGTATGGGCAGATTGGTGTGGTCCCTGTAAAATGCTGGCACCGCAATTTGCTGCTGCTGCCGATGAATTGGAAGGTAAAGCTCGCTTTGTCAAAGTAGACGCTGATAAAAACCAGAAAATTTTAAAAAAATATAAAATCATGGGCTTGCCAACTCTCCTCTTCTTCAAGAATGGAGAATTGGTTGATCAATCAACAGGTGTAATATCTAAAAGCGCCATTCTGAAAAAGGTAAAACCTCTATTAAGCGAAGAGGATCAAAAATCGATGAAAGCTGGATTTAACTGGAAGTTTTGGAAATAATGCTCTGGTATATTATGGAATAATATTCTTTTTAATAAAAATTTGGAGGGGAGGATTATTTAATTCCTCAAGATCATAAGCGATATCTATCAAGAATTCTTTATTCAACCCTGTTAAATTGGCTGTTTTTTTTGCTAAAAGAAGTGTCTCTGTAATTTTTTTGTAGGCGTTGATATTTTCAAATTTTAGCTTCGTAAATTTTTGAACATTTGGATGTTCATAATTCTTCATTGGCTCTTTGATCAGAAATTGAAGATTACCAAGCCAGTTTATTACAATATTAAGATCTATATTATTGAGTACAAGTTGTTCCAGATCAAAGTCAATATTGTATTTGTTTTGTAGCCAATTGATTTCTTCTAATAAAAGATTTGATTTCAGTAGCTGCCCGTTTTTTATATCCTCTGGATTTGGAAGATCTTTTTTGAAGGATAAAGCAAGAGTCGTCTTAAATAGCAGATCTGTACTAGCCTTCAAATTAGAAATATCTGCATTAGGCTGCATCTTGGTAAAAATTTCTTCTTCTGTATATCCTTTATAAAATAAAGCTAATGCAATGCGTCTGCCTACCAGTATTCCACTTCTAAATTTTTCGAGTAATTCCAAATCTTCGTAAGGATGTATATCATTACGGTTCGATTTGATAGTAGCGGTAAATTGCTTTTCAGGAGGAGTAGTTGAGCTGTTAAGAACTTCGTCAATAAATGCTTCTGCTTCTGTATTGATATTTACTTCACTGATGTGATAATCAGACTGAAATAAATGAGATCGATAAAAACGGTTTAGAGAACAAGCAAACCGAGCAGTTTTCTTTCTCCATACAGAGAGTGTGGGCTGGCTTCTAGATTTAAAAAAGAATTCATCTCCCGTTTCACGTACTCTTTTTAAAAATAAATTCAGAGCGCCAGATGAACCAATAATATCCTTTTTATAATCTGCGATGATATGTATTCTAAATCTTTTTTTTAGATGCAATAACCTTTTCCTGGCAGAGGTGATTGCAAAAAAAGCAATAATGTTTGAGTGTTCATGATAAATTTTCGTTATTAGATCATATCCTTGTAATGACTGCCATATCTCTGAGTGTCGCTCCTTAAGTCTAAGGTCGCAAAGCAGGACGGTTATATTATTGAGATAATCATTCTGCAATATTTCTAAAGCCTCCTGGCTGTTGGTAGTAGAATGAAACTGTATATTATTCCTAGTCAGGCCAGACTCTATCAAATCGAGCACATTTTGATCATCATCTACCACTAACACTTTCCAGGGAGTCATTAATTCCTGCGGTTCTTCTTCTCCCGAATTAGCAGCAGGGTATAACTCAATTATGGCATCAGTATATTTTTCGATAACATTTTGGTATTTTTCTTTAGAAGTTTTTGATAACTCTTGGAACATTTTATCGTGAATCTCCTGAAGTTTTGCTTCCTTTTCTGTAATAATAATTCTAAAGTCAAAAAAAGCCTGTGCCAGCGTATTTTTTAGATATTCTTGTAGATTTGCACCATTCAGGTTTGAAGGGATAATAATTTGATTCTTGAGGTCATGAATCCTCTCATTGATCAACTCTCTTTGCCCGATAAGAGTGTCATGTATGTCGTCGAGAAGTTCTATTGACATTAATTTTGGCTGGGCTGCTGTCAGAACGGATACTTCCAAGGGCAATTGAACAATCTTATGATAATCAGGAATTCTAAGAAGGGAGAAAAGATTTTCTCTGGGATCAAATTGTTCTTTTTTATCGAAAGTAGGAAAATAAAATACGCATCTTAACCCAAGCCATCGCAGTTTTTTTGCTATTTCAAAACCATAATACTTTTGAAAAGAACTGTATTCCCAATTTAAGTCCATCTGAATGATACAGATATCAATGTTGATCTTTAGAGAAGAGTCGAGAAATGTATTAAGCGTTTCTTGTTTATCAATGATTTTAAAAGGAAGATCAATTTTATTTTTAATCTTATCGAAAAAAGAAGCTTGTTGAGGATTACAAACGATAAGACCTTCCTTTTTCATATTCTAATATTTATCAGTAATGCTACTTGTAAAAGTACCAAGAATTGTCAAATATTGCTCTTTTTTACTGAAATCTAACTTCTTTTCTTTAGAAAGTAAAGGAGTTAGATTGCTTAAAAAGGAGTTCCATTCTTTTAAATGGTTATACTTTTCAAAGATGGGGCTAAATGCTTCATTATATTTTATGAAATCTACATTGTCTATATCCATTAATTCATAAAAAATATCTTTTATTTCATCAGGGGGAGAGCTTGGGCGGTTTGGACTGATACATTTTGGAAGAGGAGAAGTCTTATCTTGATCAGCACATAGTTCAAATGCAAATGACAGCAATTCCTGTGCTTCTTCCTCACTAATCCCATCATCTTTTACTTTTCGATATATTTTATATTCATTTAAAGGTATCCTTACATCCTGCCCTTCATAGCCACCGTACCATATTTTAAGGCAGGATTCAATGTCTTTCATAGCTTTCATAAATAGATGATCTCCTCCATGGATTAGGATAAGTGAAAATTTTAATGGTTGGGGAATAGATGCTTTCCATTCCCCATTTACTTCTTGGTCGTCTTCAATGATTTTTCTATCTAAATTTAATCGATATGGGATAGCAATTTTTCGAAAAACTTCAATGATGTTTTTCCTTCTTTCGATGGTTCCATCGATAATTAATACTCTAGGGAGGTCAGGTGTCATATCCGAACTGTATTAATAGGCCGTTGTTTGTGTAGTCGCCTGCTGAAAGTATAGAAAATGGGTATTGGCTACCCAGTATTGGTAACTTGGATTGAACAAACTTATCACAGTAGTTGCTATAAGACCAGAAAGTGAAAACCTTCTGGGATGTATCTCCTCCTTTCCCTTTGTGGGGACCTTCCTTGCTTAATAATATACAACTATAGTGTGGAGAAAGTTTAGAGAATAACGCCTCAGGGTTGATTTTTATTTGAATTTGCAAGCCTTTTTCATTTAATTTAACATCTTTTAGCAGGTCTGCCCTATGCTCTTTCAGGATTGTGGATTTATAGAGCATTGTCATCATTTCATACAGTGCCTGGATTGTTTTTTTTAGCGTAGGGAGTTTTTGTGGTGGTGTAATTAGTTTATATCTTGCAATACTCACATTAGTCAAACAGTTTTTTATTGCTCCTATAAAAAGAACATCACCTTTTCGTTCCTGGGCAGGAAAGGAATGTCGATATGCGGCCCAGCAAAAAAAGGTTGCTGCTAATAAACTAATGCTATCGGTACGCTCATCATTGGTGCCCATAATTTTTAGACACTCGGCAATAGCAGAACCACCATTGAAATACTTCTTGTCTCTCAGGTCAAACTCTTTTACAAATTCTTTGTGATCATAATGGAGGAATTTAATTAAATACCCGAGTTGGATTGGCATATCCCAAGTGTCATTCCACAATCTATTTTTTTTGTATTTGATTAAACTGATCGGATTGTCATTTGCCCAATTATGACATTGGTATTGATCCAGTTTCGACATTTTTTTCAAAAACTGATCCAGCGTATAAAGTGGCCGGTCATACAATTTTAGCCAGACTCGTTCACATTCTTCAATTACCTGTTGGCAGTCTTTTTCTAATGAAGCAGCAGAGAATGACCATTCTCCACTGGAAATAATTCGTTCGTCGCCCATAGATATCCTGCCTTTTGCAGCCCCGTGGCTGACTACTGAGCTAATAATGCAAATTAGACCTTGCGACTTGCCTGGAGGACCATCGAGCAAGAAGTGCTGCACCTTCTCTAATAATATGCCATCCAATTCTTGCAAGTTACCCAAAGTAGGAAGTTGGATGTCTAACAATAAAATTCCATTATGGTCATTGACTCTATCAAAGTAAGTAATGAAATCTTCTTCATTGTGGCACCAAAAAAAATGTATTTCTCCATCAATCTCTTCCCAGTTGTTATCTATTGTTTCATATTCTTTGTAAAACTGGTAAAGATGTTGAGTGGCATCTTCCTCTCTAAGGAAATTTGGCATAGTATCCTTGTTATTTGGAAACAGCCAAATGATCTGATCCTTTTTACCCTTTTTTAGGAGTTGAAAAATGATTTCTTTTGCTTTGTAAGCCCTGTCTTCGATGATAATCCACTTTTTTGTTCTGTCCATGGTTGATGTGTTTACTGTAGAAATGGGCTTGTTTAAAGAAGTTCGTTCGAATGTAATAGAATGTTCCATAGAGCTTAGGTTAATAGGTTTTATAATCAGGTCGTCGTCTTTTTATTTATGGTGTCAATCTATTTCTCAAATACTTTTTCTAAAGGAAAATGACACCTGGTTACCCAGATACCGTTTTCTTTAGTGATTTTTTCAGGCATCATGTGTATCCATTGTTGAATATCGATATCCTCTTGTTTTATGTCTTCGATAGGGTCAAATCGGGTTAAAGTTCCCTGTAATAAATTTAAACAAGTTTGCAAGACAGGTTTGGTTCCCAGGCTTTTGGGGTGAATTTCTTTTTCCTTAAATGGATTTAAAAAACATAAGGTTATTATTTCTTCTGAAATCAAATCTTGAGGATCATTATACCAGTTGATGCCTAAAATATATGATCCAGTGGTGTGTTCATGAATATTAGTCATAGCTGCTAATAGGAACCTTAGAAGGGCATTTTGATTATATATGGCATCATCTCTATCTTTTTCTCCTTGGGGAAGTTTTTTAAATCTTAGTTCTTTTAAGGTATCCTCGTTTGCTTTAATATGAAAGGAATTAGATACTTGCTTTTCTTTGTATTTTTTTTCAAAGTCGACTTGATAATCAACTACTGCCTGGAGGTTATCTGCCCGATCCCTGCCTTTATATTCTTCACCAATTCGCATATGCAAAGAATAGCGGTTACATTCCTTTAAAAGCTCATTAAAACTTGAGCCTTCTTCAATATCAAAAATAAATTGACCCCTTCTGCCTGACCATACCTTAAGAGCGAGTGACCAAGAATTGAATCTTTCTATATTAGGAATAAGTCGCCAGTTTTTGACATTGTCAATGTTGAAATCTTTATGGTTTTGAAGATAGGGTTTTAAGTCATTAATCACATCATTAACCTTACTCTTAAAAAATTGATTGAGTGATACATTTGATAGTTCAAAAATATTATCGACTATTTTAGACATTTCGTGGCTGAAGGCAGTAATATCAGTGGTATATAGCTGCCGCTCAATTTCTTTTTTTATAAGATTGCCGTAAAAGCCTGCATCAATAACTGGGCGGGCTAGAGAACGGAAAAATTCGTAGATTCTGAAAATGCGTACATATGCCTCCTCAGAAAGTTCTTTCATACAGTGAATACTTTTTCCATTCTTGATGAAATTACTTCCTTCATTTACCTGCCATATTGGTTTAATCGTCAGTAAAACAAAGCCTGTAGCAGATTCCTCTTTAGTCTCCCCTTCTTTCGTTTTTATTTCAATTTTGTTGTCTTTAGAATGAGTGTGCCAGATACATAAAGCCAGATGTTCTTTAGGATGATGCACATCTCCTGCGGCTAGTTCATAAAAATAGTGTAAAATCGGAAACCGGGCTTTTTCATGTATTTTGGACATTAGATCTTTTATCAATGCTTTTTCTTCTTTTTCTTGCTCAGCAATTTTAAATAAATAAGCCCTCATAAGCCTATCTAAAATTCTTTCTAGCTTAAAATCCTCGTCTAATTTATCTAAAATAGGAATGTAATCTTGATGGGTGTTTTCTTTTTCCTGAAAATAAATATCCAAGCGTCTTTCTAATAAAAATAGCATGGATAGAGCTTGAGCATTCTTGCGAATTTCCTCTTTGTCAACAGAACTATCTGTAATATTTTCCAGTGTTTTATTAAGTGTTGTGGTAGAAGTCCACCCAAGAACGACTTCTGCTATATGAATAGCAAAGCGAACCATCGATAATAATTCGCGAGTAGGATGATCAGTATCTTCTTCAACTAACCCTAGTAAATGATACTCCATATAAAAAGAGTATCCCTCTTCTTTTCTTAAAGGATCTCCATCTGTTTTTCTGATCATTTTGCTCCACTGATCAGCAAGACCTGGGGCTTTCTCTTCAAGCCTTTCTAAGTTGCTTGACCACTTGTATTCAGGCAGAAATGGTACTTCTTTTATTTTTTCCCAAAATCTTTGTTCTAATGTAAATACTTCCTGGGTTGGTTTTTGTTGAATATAACCATCTACTAGTCCTTTTAACTGTGCATGTCGAAACAGGATACGCCAGGCATACAGATGAAAAAGCACTTCTCCAACCGTGACATAGATAATATCAAAGTCCTTTTTTGTTAGATATTGTTCAAAAGGGAGTAGTTTTTTCTTTTCCTCTGGGCTTTGCCAGTGTGGCAGATTTAGATAAAATTCAGGAGAGGATTCTGTTTCGTGTATTAATGGCTGACGGTCTCTTGCCCCAATATACAAATGATCTAAAACCCTCAAATAACGCTCTGCCCTTTTTTGTTTCTCTTCATTGTCACTTTGAGAATATTTTCTTAAATGATGAAATTGATAAGGAATTTCAATAAAAGGAATGTTGGGGTATTGTACTAAGAGATCTTTTTGAATGTCCCGATTATGAAGATATAGTAATTCTTTTTGTGATTTGTTGGCTAAAACATAGGCCCCTCCACAAACGCCTAATTCTTCATAGACAAAGTGTTCAAATTTATTTTTTTTTATGAAGTCACTAAAATCCTGTCCTTTTATCTTCTGGATTTTCTCTTCCAGTTTCTGTTTGATCTGCCAAAACTCATATTCGGAGCAGGGACTGCTATTTTGTAACTTCGTACTCATTCTATTATATCTTTGATTTAAGATATTTGATCAAAAATTATCTAGAGTTATCTGAAGAAAGTTATGCCATAATTTTAGATAACTTTTTAGAAAATATTTTTGAGCAAAAAAAATGAAAGTAATAGTTGTAGATTCCAGAGCTTCTCATCATTTCCTTCCTAAAGCTGCTCCTGATTTAGAAATACATCCCCTGTTGATAGAAGACACTAATCAAAAATCCGCATATAAAATTGCAGAACAAATTAATGAATTAGCCTATGACAGCCCAGGTAAGTGTTTATTATTTATAAATGTAAAAATTAATTACACATTACCCTCTAATTTCGATTTTTATTATGGTATCCAAATTTTAAAAGAAATTAGAGTTAACGGGTATTACAAATTACCTAGTCGGATCAGAAAAATGCCTATAGTTATGTATTCCCTCGACTTTTCTCTGGAGCGATTATTGCAAATTAATCCCGAATTTATGGTGATTGTCTCTCCAGGGACTTCTTATCATCGATTGCCTTTTCAATTTAACTATGAGCAACTTAAAACATTGTCGGAAAAGAAAATAATGCGCTTGAATGACTTAAAGCCTTATTTTATGCCGAGCGATAAAAGCCTGGATAAAAGGCATTCTTACGCTAATATATGGGCGGCCAATCAATTTATCAAAAACTACAAGTTACTTTTTCCTCTTGATGCCTTGAATATCCAATCCGATAGCCTGCATGAAAGGAGAGGAGGCCGTATCAGGGATATCCAATTTATTTATACGGATTGGCTGGATGAAGATTATAGGATTCGAAATAAAAAAGTGAACCAAATCAGGCAGAAAGTAGAGAGCCTGCGACAAAACCTATTAACAGATGGAAAGCAAAAACAAATAATTCTTATAGATGATCAATCCGAAAACATAGGAGTTGATAATAAAGGGTGGAGATTCATATATTCAGAAATGCTATTTGGCAACTCAGCTCTCTTTACCTCCTTGTCCGTAAGTATGACAGATGAAAAAATGTTAAGCTACTTTTCTGACAATACGGATTGCGTCCTACTTGACCTTATACTTAGTAATGATGATAAGGAAAAACCAACCGAAGAAACTCGAGGGGCTATATTATTGAGAAAGATAAAAAAAGCTTTTCCAATGACTCCTGTAATCATCACCACTGCTTCCAATAAAGCTCAGAAGAGAAAGGTTTTGCGAAAAATAGGCTGTGATGCTTTTTGGACAAAGGAAGGAATTGATGAAAGATTAACTCCTATAGGTAGTTTGAATCGCTATGTTGAATTACTACAAGCTGTGAACCGCCTGACCTCCAAAGAATTTCTTTTTCTTAAGAAGTCCATGGAGTTTGTTAAAAAAATTGCATCAAAAAAGCAATGGTGGGAAAACCACGGATGGCTTGATCATCAAACGCAGCAATATGAATTAGTCGAGGTGAAGAAAGATGAAATAGTCAATAAGTTGATGCAGGCTTTGTATTTGATCCGGTCTTTTTTGCAGAATAAATATTTAGAAATTGGCTATAGAAATAAATTAGAGGAAAGTTTTTGGCTCTCAGGAGTGATCATTAAGCTGGCAGCAATACTGGAGTATTTACATACTGGAAAGGAAGGAACAGCCAGCACTGAACTAATGCAAGGACGTAAAGATTACTTGGGAGTCAAATTATATGATCTCCGGCATCGAGCAGCCTATTATCAGGAAAATAATACAGTAGATTTCAATTATCTAGGTAATTTTATGAAAGCTCTGTTTTGCTATCTGCAGGTTAAGCCAAAACGAGAATCTAATCAAGAAGATTTTGATCCTGCCAAAGCATCAATGATAGAAATAATATACACTAGTAAAGATTATAAAAAATTCTATGTAAAAGCTTTTTAGTTTTTTGTCTTGCCTTCCCTATTCTATTCAATGAGAGATAACTTAAGATAACAATACATTTATCATTTTGCTCTTTAAATACCCTTGATTATGTGTTTAGACAGCTTTTAATCTTTTTACAAGCTATAGTCAAGGAAATCACCAGACAGACAAAAACGATAACACATGAAACAACGATACTGGATTCTATTGCGAGGAAAATTGAATATCACTGATCCAATTGATGACTATCTCAGACAATTAGCCTCATCCAATGGTGCCAAAATATTAGAAGTAGACAGAGAGGAAGAGTTCTGGAAAGTTTCATATCATGAAATTGAAAGAATCTATCTTTTGAGAAATAATCAATGGGATAATATCAGGCCTAACCACCACGATTATATCATAAATCTTTTTAAGGTATCAGAAGACTATTCAGCCATACCTGTTTATATTTTTTGTTTTTCAAAGGAGATACAGATGGGTAACTTCATTTATCTTTCTATTTCTAAATTACTAGAAGGAGAATCAAAAGTCCTTTCCTCTGGATGGGATACGTATAACTCTCAGCAAGGTATTTTGAAGTGTATTCAAAAGATTTATCAAGAAATAAATCATTATACAGAAAGGAATCACAAAGAGTCTTTATATGCAGCTCTTGGCGAACTTTGTTTTTTATTACAGAAAAAAGATTTAGATAAAGCGAGTCACACTTTTCGAGTCTTAGTCTTTCCCAAATTATTAATTCTGAAGTATTGTTTGACAAAACTCCGATCCATCCTCTGGGAAATTAACCCAGAATTATATAGGCTTTGCTATCAGGGCAATGATTCATTTTGTGCTTTGGTAACATCAATTTTAAGAGATTCCATTTTAGTGATAAGAGGGCATAATATTGATCAACTCAAGGAAAGAGTGAAAACCATGCACAATCAATTTCTTACCGGTGAATCTTATTGCAATCAGCAATTTTTAACTATTTCAATAATCTCAAAATGAAAAGAAAACTACTGAATATATTTATAGAAAGTAATGGGGTAAAGTTTTTGGAAGTAAAACCCTATGAATTACCAGATATTACGTTTCTATGGGTAGAAGACTTTAATCATCTAGATAAAACCCTGAAGTCGCTTCCCGATGAAGCTTATATATTAATGTGGGTACATTTAGAACAAAAAGGGGGTGGGCTAGACCCAGGAGGTTTAAAATATAGCCGTGCTTTAAGAAATGCTTATCCAAACCTTAAAGAGGTGTTTTACATTACTGCGGGAGATAAGATAGCACATGAAGCACTTTCTGACCTAGATATCATCATTGGTGCCTATGAAATAGAAGAAAAGGTAAATGCTCATAAAGGACAGAAGGTTGAAGAAATATTAGCAGAAAAGTATATAAAAGTACCTGGTTTTAGCTTTTGGGATAACAGTGATTGGCGAGCGAAATTATTACTAGAATTGATCCCGAAAGAAGAAATGAAGATCATTTTGGGAGCTATGTTAGGAGAGGAGTACGAACACTTTAAACTAAAAGCGTTAAAAGCAGGTTATTCCGGTGCTCATGTAATTGAAGTAGAGTGTCAGAGGTATGGAAAAAATAAATCTTTCTTACTCAAATTAGATCGTAAACCAGAAGAGGTAAGCCAAGAATATCTGACGGCCCGGAAAAAACATTTCCAAAATCATAATAGAACATTTGTAGGAGCTTATCCTGAGACATTTAAAAAGATAAAAGGATGGTATTGTTTGCTTTTTCCATATATCAAAAATAAGGCGACTCTCAATATATATCTGAAAAATGGAATTAATAACTATAACGCTTCATCAGAAGCAATACGGGAAGCAGCAGAGTTAAGTATAGTATTACAAGAAGAAGGAAATGGCTTCTTTTCTGTTAGCCCTTTTACAGGCGGAGAAATTCCTGTCAATAAATCACAAATAAAATATTCCGGTCTTTACCTGAGTACTCATAAGAAAGCTAACATACTAAAAGTGTTAGAAAATATTCCACTTGAACAGTTAACAGAACAGTATTTTTGGGACTGCCCTGCAAAAGAGGTTCGGCACTACATCAAAGACTTTATTTTGCATAATGAAGATGCTAGGTTTAAAGGTCATTCCATAGAGGCAGCTTCTGGTAAGAATCGTTGTAGAGTCCCACTCTCATTTATTCATGGCGACTTTCATACAAAGAACATTTTAATAAACCCTGAAGGAAAGGATATTCGAATTATTGATTTTTCAAATGCTCCGGATTCTCCCAACAAACATGCTTTCATGGATATTGGAAAATTGTCTGTAGACCTAAACGTATCAGTACTTCCGAATGAATTATTTTTTAATGACCCGCATTTATTACAAAAACTAGGGGAATACCATAAAAAGTGGCTAATCCAAATGGATTTTACATTCCCTGAAACTTCTGTCCCAGAACTCCTCACTTTATATCAATGGGAGAATACGTTGAGACAGCTGTTAATTAAACATTTCAGCAAAGAACTAGACGAAAAAGAGATATGTCGTCAATTTTATATGATTAGACTGCATTACTTTTTTAAAGCACTATCCTATAAGGATGGGATTCGAGAAAAAATGTTGTTTTACATTAAAGCCTGCTGGGATATTCTTCATTTTTTAATACAAGATCATGAAAACTACTAGCCTTTTTGCGGAACTAATCGTTATTGGAATGGGGGCATTAATTAATTTTGTTCTTGTTTTGATTTGTATTTTTGATCTAAAACTGGAAGTAATATTTTCTTTTTTTCAAACTGGGAACTCATTATTAATGGGAGTATTCATATTTGTATTTGCTTACTTACTAGGCATTGTAGCTGATAGGATTGCAGATTATATGATGCAGCACCTTGATAATAAAATCCGCTCAAGATTTTTTGTCGATAGATCTCAGCAATTGGCTTACCGATTAAGGCTTTATCAAGAAAATATTGCTGTTACTAATTTGATAGATTATGGTAGAAGCAGGATGAGAATTTGTAGAGGGTGGCTGTTAAATATGATAGTGTTATTAGTTTTAGGAAACTTCTGGCTAATTATTAATCCTCAATATCAGAGTATAAAGTTATTTTTAAGCCTTAATATACTAATTTTGATTAGTGGAGGGATTACTTATTTTGCATGGCGTTTCCTAATGATAAAAGAATACAGTAAAATTGAAGCAATTTATAAGGTTTTAACTGATAACTAGGGATAATTTTTTTGATAATATTTTTGAATTATTCAAAAGAACAAAAAAATATTATCATGGAAATCTTACTCGTACTTGTTATTGTTATAATTAGTGGTTATGCTGTTCTGGAAATGCTTAAATTGTTATATTCCTTTGCTGTTAAAATAATACTACCACTAGCATTTATATCTTTAATGTTTGTCTTTGGGATTATCTACTTTAGTCCTAAATCTCAAAACATAAATAATTCATCTCCTAATTTGTCAATCGAAACACAAGCTCATCATCCCCAGAAAGATGATACTCAGGGGTATGGGAAAAAGAATGTATTAAAAGAACTAGTGGATAGAAATGGAGACAAGTATATTTTAGTTCAAGAGAACGATCAGGAATACTTGATCCAGGTTAAGCCACCAGGAGAGGGACATGAAGTAGACGAAACCATTTTGACTGCTAATACCATATCGATATAATGATTTTCCCTAGATAGGTAAACATAAGTGTTTAAATTACTTCTTTTTATAGGGAATATGTTACGATGTCTCATTGCAGCAGTTGACTGAAATCCAAAAAAAATCACGGATTTTGAAAGTCTGGTCAATAGGCTGCTGTAATGAGAATATAACTTATGCCTCAGCTTCATGAAACTTACCCACCCTATGGGCTACGCACTTGAAGTACCCGCAATTTAGTAGAAAAAAATAATTACTTGAGCAATCCTTCAACACCTACAAGCCTCACTTGTCCTATTTAATATTCGCTCAAAAAGTCTCCTATAAGGCATAGCTTCAAATATTAGCATCCTCATTTACGCCTTCTTCAAAAATATATATATTTTTCCGGCTCAAACTTCCCGACTACGCTTTAGTGATGGTTTACTAAACTAATAATAATGGCTTTAAAAGTTGTTTAAATTTGGTTCTGGTCATTGCTATAAGCATTTTTAACCTCCCAATAGTCCCTAATATTTTCAGTCCTAACTATGAAGTTATTTTGAAGAGTGTCTGATGAATCGATCGAAATCAGTTTTTGTATTCACTGATCTTCTTTAAATACCTTCCACATTAAAAATTTATAACCGTACAAGTATGAAAAAAGCGATTTCCCTATTAACCCCCTTGCTGTTAATGCTTACAGCTTTTTCAGCTAATGCTCAATCCTGGTGGTCAGATTCGGCAGAATCAGATGCTGCTCGCCTGGCAAAGAGTAGATCAATTGTACCCGATCAGTATCGTGTAGTTGATATTGATTTGGAAAAGTTGATTACAGAATTAGCCGATGCTCCACGCTGGTTTACACCAGAAGCAGCACTTGGAGGAATTGAACTCACTTTTCCAATGCCGGATGGAAGCGAGCAAACCTTCCAGGTAGTGGAAGCTCCGGTAATGAGCCCTGGATTGGCGGCAAAATATCCAGGTATGCGTTCATTTGCAGGTAAAAGCAGAGCAGATGGATCGGCTTATGCTCGATTTGGATATACCCACAAAGGCTTCCATGCAATGATACTATCCGGGCAGCATAGCACTGTTTTTATAGACGTTTACTCGAGTGGACAAACACGATTTCATCAGGTATACTACAAAAGTGATTATAGTGGTATTGCTGGAAATGATTTCGTATGTCATGTAGATGCATTGGCAGAAGAAGCATCTGCTGATGGCAACACAAATGCAGAAAGCCTAATTTTAGGAGACTGCCTACTTCGTGATTATCGTATGGCATTGGCCTGTACTGGTGAATATGCTCAGTTTCATGGAGGCACGGTGCCAGATGTGATGGCAGAGTATAACGTAGCGATGACCAGAGTAAATGGTGTTTACGAACGGGACGTTACAGTTCACATGGAACTAATCGATCGAACGGATGAACTCATCTTCCTCAATGGTAATACGGATCCTTATACTAATAATAATGGAGCTACGATGTTGGGGGAAAACCAGGCGACTATTGACGATATCATTGGTTTTAATGATTATGACATTGGGCATGTATTTAGCACAGGTGGTGGCGGTATTGCTTCTCTGAATGCTCCTTGTAATGGGAATAAGGCTCGGGGTGTTACTGGGCTGGGATCTCCAGTCAATGACCCTTTTTATATTGATTATGTAGCACACGAAATTGGGCATCAGTTTGGTGCTAATCACACACAAAACAACTCTTGTAATAGAGTTAATGCTACCGCAATGGAGCCTGGAAGTGCTTCTACCATCATGGGGTATGCAGGAATCTGTGCTCCAAACGTACAAAACAATAGCGATGATCATTTTCATGCTATCAGCATACAGGAAATCACTAATAATATAGAATTTGGTTCAGGCGGAACCTGCCCTGAAATTATCAATACAGGCAATACAGGCCCAATGGTATCTGTTGAGTCAACTGTATATAATCTACCAGTAGCTACTCCCTTTTTCCTCACAGCTATTGCTACCGATTCAGAGGGCGATGAGATGACCTATTGCTGGGAACAAATGGACAATGAAATAGCAGATATGCCTCCGCTACCAACGAACGATGGAGGGCCTGCCTTTCGTTCAAATTCACCTACGCTTTCACCTACCCGCTACTTTCCAAACTTACAGGCTGTAGTCAATAATGCTGATCCGGAATGGGAAGTTCTTCCTGCTGTTAGCCGGGATATGGATTTTAGATGTACAGTACGCGATAATGTGATGGGTGGAGGTTGTACATCTTCTATAGATGTGTCTCTAGCCTTTTCAGAAAATGCAGGGCCATTTGAAGTTTTGACTCCTAACACATCCGTCACCTGGCTAGTAGGAGAAGAGGAAATGATCACCTGGGATGTAGCCAATACGGATGCTGCGCCTGTCAGCTGTAGTGAAGTAGATATCTATTTATCTACTGATGGTGGATTGACTTATCCTATTCTATTAGCTAGTAATGTACCTAATAATGGATCAACTACAATCACCGTACCGTTGGAATTGACTAATGAGGCACGTGTACAGGTAGTTTGTTCGGACAATATCTTTTACGACATTTCGAATGAAGATTTCACTATTGAAGAGCCACCTACTCCAAACTTTCTTCTGGCAGTAAACCCTGGTCAGGTAAGCCAGTGTAATGATGTAGATGCCAGCTTCGAATTGCAGACTACCGTTATTGCCGGATTTGATGAAACACTGACCTTTTCGGTAAATGGATTACCGGAAGGTGCGATGGCTACTTTTACTCCAAATCCTGCAGAAGTAGGAGAAGTAGTAACATTGGTTGTTAGCGATTTTGAAAACGCAGCACCTGGAACTTATACGCTGGATATAGAAGCTACTTCTACTTCTGTTACTCAGAACTTATCTGTCTCATTAGAATTGTACACAGGAGCACCTGAGATTGCAAGTCTTACTAGTCCAGCATCTGGTAGCCAGATGATCACACTGGATAGTACGTTATCATGGGCTGCGTCTCTTCAGGCGAATGAATATCTGATAGAAATAGCAACTTCTCCTGAATTTGGCAGCACAATAGTAGAAAGTGCAACAGTGAGTAGTGCTTCTTATCAACCCACCAGCTTAGAAGAATTTACAATTTATTACTGGAGAGTGACCGCTGCCAACCTATGTGGTAGCACAATGCCATCTGACGTATTTAGTTTCCAGACAATCAAGAATAATTGTCAGCAGTACACCAATGATGATCCTGGGCTAGTTATACCAGATAATGGTACTGGAATGTATTCTTCTACTCTGGAAATTCCAGACGATCTACAAATCGTGGATGTGAACTTTTCTATGGATATGGCACATACATGGGTGGGAGACCTTACGGCTGTTCTTACCAGCCCCTCTGGTACAACAATAACACTTTTTGAACAACCAGGTGTCCCTGGATCTGATTTCGGTTGTGGGGAAAATAACCTATTGGTAGATTTTGATGATGAAGCAACTAATACTGCCGATGCATTTGAAAACAGCTGCGAAGGAAGTGGTGCTTATGCTATAGAAGGTAGCTTCCAGCCCATAGAAGCACTGAGTAATTTTGATGGCGAAAGCGCAGCAGGAGTATGGACATTAGATATATTTGACAGCTTTGATCAGGATGGCGGAAGCCTGACTAGCTGGAGTCTTGAATTTTGCGTTGCTTCTATTACAGTAAATGCAGCAGAGCAAGTGGTTAATATGCCACTGGAGGTTTTCAGAGGTAGGTCAGGTACTATAGGTTCAGATTTACTGGCACATGAAAAAACAGGTTTTTCAGCTGCGGAACTTAGCTATCGTATTGTAGAGTTACCTACCAACGGTATTCTGCTACTTGCACCTGGTCAAGATACTCTAAGTGTAGGTGCAACCTTTACTCAGGAAGATATTGATATGGGCTCACTGGCTTATAAACATGATAGTACTACAACGACTACCGATATGTTCTTGTTTGATCTCAGCGATCCTGAAGGAGGCTGGTTAGCAGACCAAACATTTAATATTCTGATTGTAGAACCAGCAGCTTTATCTGCTACAACAGAAATCACCAACTCTATCCTTTGTGATGGAGGATCAGAAGGAAGCATCGAGGTAGTTGCTGCTGGAGGAATACCTCCTTATCAGTATAGCATTGATAATATGTCATTCCAAAGTAGCCCTGTGTTCGATAATTTATCGGAAGGCTCTTACACTATTACCATAATGGATGATACCGGAATGACCTTCGAAGCGGAGTCGGTAAACTTGATGGCGCCATCCCCTATTACAGGTATGGGTACTGCTATGAATGGTACAATAACTGTTGATGCGGACGGAGGTACACCGCCCTATACTTATAGCCTTGATGGTGAGAACTATCAAGAAAGCAACATCTTTGCTGGTCTGGACAATGATACCTACCTCATCCAGGTTCAGGATGCCAATGGTTGCTCTGGTGCTATTATGACTGAGGTGAACAGTATATTATCTGTAGAAGTTAGCACAACAGCTGCTACTTGTGCAGAGACAATGGATGGTAGCATTGAAGTAGGAGCAATTAGTGGAGGTGCAATGCCATATACTTACCAATTGAATGGTGGCACGACACAATCTACTACTGTATTCAATAACCTTGCCGCGGGCTTGTACGATCTACTCATCACCGGTGCCAATGGAAATACCTTGTTGCTGGAAGATGTTGAAGTAGGAGCTCCTGATCCATTACAACTTCTTGCTACTACCCCTAGTAATGGAATTACCCTAAATGCTGAAGGCGGTACCCCTCCTTATGAATATAGCATTGATGGAGGTATGACCTTTTCTACTACTACTGAATACAGTGATTTAGCCAATGGTGATTATGAAGTAGTTGTGCGGGATGCGAATGGCTGTACGGACGAAAGTACACTTAGCGTAAGCTTTATTGGAATGGCTAATGTGATGGTAACGGCGGTGAGCTGTGCTGGTGATACGAATGGTGCAATCAATGTCAACTCAGTGGATGGCGGACTAGCGCCTTATACTTATAGCCTGAATGGAGGAGAAAATCAGTCCGAAGCTGTTTTTGCTGACCTTGCTCCAGGATCATATGATCTACTGATTACCGATGCAGATGGAAATATCTTATTAATGGAAGGGCTAATGGTAGGAGAACCTGATCCACTGGCAATAACAGCAGAAGTGAGTGGAAGTGATCTGACACTCAATGGTACAGGTGGTACTGCACCTTATGAATACAGTATTGATGGTGGCATGGTATTCTCAAGCGATGCCGAATATGCAGATTTGGCTAATGGAACGTATGATTTGGTTATTCAGGATGCCAATGGTTGTACGACACAATCTACTACTACTATCAACAATCTCATTGCTGCTGACTTTGAAGTGATCAACATTAGCTGTGCAGGGGATAATAATGGTAGCATTCAGGTGCAATCAATAGAAGGCGGTACAATGCCTTATATGTATAGCCTGAACGGAGGAGAACAGCAGACAGAATCTTTCTTTGAAGGTTTAGGTGAAGGTACTTACGAGATTGTAATTACAGATGCTAATGGAAATACCTTGCTATTGGAAGGTATTATGGTGAATGAGCCAGCACCTCTAGTGCTTAATCCTCAGGTAATGGATAATGATCTAACGATGCAAGGCGAAGGCGGTACACTACCTTACCAATACAGTATAAATGGAGGAGGTTCCTATTCAACGGTTGCGCAATACGATGATTTGCCCAATGGTACTTATAATTTGGCAATACTGGATGCGAATGGCTGTACCTATTTCACTACAGTAAATATCAATCCACTGGCTAGTGCAGAGGTAGAAGTAAATAATGTCAATTGTGCTGAAGATACAAATGGTGTGATTACTATAACTCAAATTCTGGGAGGAGTTCAGCCTTTCACTTTCAGCTTGAATGGCGGTACACCACAGAGTGAACCTGTTTTCACGGGGCTATCAGCGGGTACCTATGAACTGGAAATTACAGATGCGGAAGGCGCTAGCATACAGATCACCGATATTACTATAACAGAACCTGATCCTCTTCAGGTCAGCACCGATGTTACTGGAAATACCTTAATGATAGAAGGTGAAGGTGGCACCGCACCTTATGAATACAGTATTGATGGCGGTCAAACCTTCACTATGGGAGGAACCTTTAGTGATTTGCCAAATGGTGATTATGATGTAGTGGTAATGGATAGTAATGGTTGTACCACAGCATCAACAGCTACTGTAAATATCATATTGAATGTATCCGTGAATGCTACTGATCTATCTTGTTTTGATGCTCAGGATGGTAGCATTGAGGTATTAGAGATCGAGGGTGGAGCAGCACCTTATACTTACCAGCTGAACGAAGGGCCTGAACAAATGGAAGGCTTATTTGAAGGCTTGCCTCCTGGAGAATATAGCCTGGAAGTAGAAGATGCAAACGGCAATACATTTGTGGTAGATGGCTTGATGATCATCAGCCCTACTCCTGTGGTATTTACCAATACAGTAACGGAGAACAACATCAGTATTATGGCTTCTGGTGGTACTGAGCCTTATCAGTATAGCATTGATGGTGGCGCAAACTTCTCTTCTGAACCGCTGTTTACTGGACTGGAAAATGGAGATTATGGCCTACAGGTCATGGATGCAAATGGCTGTCTGTCAGAAATAGAAACAGTCACAATAGTGATCAATAGTACCAATAGTTTACCTTTTGGCTGGTCTGTACAATTGGCTCCTAATCCAACCAATGGTAAACTATGGCTGGAAGGTAAAGGCTTGCCTGGCGCTGAAATCCGCTGGCAGCTAGTCAGTCCACTTGGCCAGAAACTTTTATCTGGAATGGCTCCAACTTTGGGAGGCAATTGCCAGGTTGAGTTATCATTGGCAAACTTACCGGCTGGCACTTACTGGATCTGGCTACGGTCTGAAGATGGAAAAGGAGGGGCTTTGCCTGTGGTGAAGCAGTAAGGTTTTATAGTTGGCCTAGGCCAGCATATTTTTATTTTCGTCCACGAATTTCACCAATTCCACTAATTATAAATTCGTTTATTTGGTGAAATTTGTGGACTATCCCACCTTCATACTTCTTTGTCTGCCTGATACAAATCAGGTAGTCTCTAGTTTCCAAAAAACATTGGAACGTAAGAATAAATTGCTCCTTTTTACCGTGATTGTTAGAGGTTGACAAGCTGGTGGGAAAGGAGCAATTTTTATAAATGGTTGAGCTAAGTAATAGCTGCAATATAAATAGGTAGCTATTAATTCTTTCTGCTAAAGCTTGATGCCATGATGGCGTCCTGTAGCTCCCAAACATGCTCTAAAAAAAACATCCGCCCTAATCATCTTCTTCGATGATCTAAAGCGGATGCTCTTCAACCAATAAATCTATACTGAAATGAAAGTTTAGAGGCTTTTACGATTTTAGTAATCATCGCCAAAATGGACCTTTTTCCTCTATTCTTACATTATAAAAATCCTCATTATGCTATGGCATAAATCCAATTTTTATGCCTCGCCTAGAGAAAAAATATCTCATTTTTACTTGAAGAGCAAAACTCCCAACAGCCTCTTATTTAGCCATTATTGACTCTAGGTATTGTACCACCTCTGTTTGATTATTGCGACGAGCAGCAGATAGAGGTGTTTCATGGCCGTAGCTTTTTAAGTTGACATCGGCACCTTTTGCAACTAGTAGTTTTACGATCTCCAATTGCCCATTTCTTGCTGCGGCGTTTAATGCAGTACCTGCCCCGGGAGCTTGGGCATTGACATTCGCACCTTTTTCAATTAATAATGCGACCACTTCCTTATGTCCATTTCTGGCGGCAGCATTAAGAGCGGTACCTTCTCCAGGAGTACTGGCATCGATGTCAACTCCTTTTTTAAGTAAGAACTTTACCATGTCCTTATTCCCCATTCTGGCAGCAGTATGAAGAGGAGAACCATAGCCTGTGGTTTGTACATTAATATCTGCACCTTTGGCGATCAGCAAATCTATGCCTTCCTTGTTATCATTTCTGATAGCAGCATCTAGTGCAGAGCCATGGCCAGGAGAACTTGCATTGACATCTGCTCCTTTGGCTAAGAGTAATGCTAAAATCTCATTCTGTCCATTTCGCGCTGCGGCATTGAGCGCCGAACCCTGGCCATTTGTATAAGCATCTATATCTACTCCTTTAGACAATAATAATTCTACCATTTCTTTTTGTCCGTTTCGAACTGCTGCATTGAGCGCTGAGCCTTGCCCATTTGTTTGTGCATTAATGTCTGCTCCTTTTTTAAGTAATAACTCCACAATATCGCGGTGTCCATTGCCAGCGGCTGTTTGGAGTGGAGTGCCATGTCGATTTGTCCGCACATTAATATCTGCACCTTTTGCGATCAGTATCTCTATCCCTTCGTTATTTCCATTTCTAATAGCAGCATCTAAAGCAGAGCCCTGTCCGGGGCTACTGGCATCAATATCCGCTCCTTTGTCCAGCAATAATTCCAAAATCTCATTCTGCCCATTTCTTGCTGCGGCACTTAGTGCCGAACCCTGTCCATTCGTATGCGCGTTGATATCTGCTCCTCTAGTCAATAACAATTCTACTACTTCTTTTTGTCCGTTTCTAGCCGCCGCATTTAGTGCAGAGCCTTGTCCATTATTTTGTGCATTGATATCAGCTCCTTTGTCCAATAGAAAAGCAACGGTTTCGGTATGGCCATTTCTAGCTGCTCCATTTAATACCGAACCTTGTCCATTATTGCTAGCATTAATGTCCGCTCCTTTATCTAAGAGGTAACGGACTGTTTCCAAATGTCCATTTCGCGCCGCAGCGTGTAAAGCACTTCCGTGGCCTTGATCCATTTTGTTTAACTGAGCACCATTATCCAATAATAAGGCTACAAAATCAGCGTAGCCTCCCGCAGAAGCTTCAATTAGTGGAGAAGCTCTATGTTTTGAATGGAAATCCACCTCAGCACCTGTATTCAAAAGCAATTTTCCAATTTCCAGGTTACCTACTCTTGCAGCAGCGGTTAATGGAGTCTGTGCATGTTGATACCTCATAATATTTTGACCTTCTCTAACAATCTCCTCATAGCCAGGATTTTGATCCAGACAATTAGCATCCACTGTTTTTAATAGTGTCTTGACTTGAGAAATATCTTGCTTGCGAATAGCTTCGAGTAAATCTCCACATTCGCTATCTTCATTAGCAATATACTCCCCGTGCTGGGAGATGGTTGCTATCTCAGGAGTAGGTTCTTCCTGCTCAATTCCATTAGGTACAATGTTTTGGGTGGGAGCTAAAGATTTTTGATCTATTAGACTGCTTGATGTATTCAACCCATCTTCACTCTGAGCAAAGCCAGCTTTGGGTAAATTCAGGCCCAACAATAAAATAAAAACAAGAGGTGCTATCAAAGCATATTTCCAATAGCTTGAGTGGTTAGATTTTTTAGCATTCATTTTTAAAATTCTTTGCTTGATTAGGGATTGATTATAATTGGTGGTGATTGCAACAGGCCGGGTGTGGCTGGCTATCCTCAATAGATTTATCTGGTAATTTTCTTTCTCGGCGGCATTGGCCTTGATTAAGAGATCATCTGTTTGGTACTCAATGTTTTTTTCCACTTCTCTTCTTAAAAGCCAAACGAAAGGATTGAACCACAAGAATACAATTGCTAGTTCTGATAAAAGCAAATCTATCGTATGCAACTTGCGAACGTGAATTTTCTCGTGGGCTATGATTTGTTCGTAAGTAGCATAATCATAGCTGGCGGGATTTATAAAGATGTAACGGAAAAAAGAACATGGGTCAATCGCTCCATTAATGTTGACTAAAATACTTTCTTCATCCACTATCTTATCCTCATTGCCTATCACTTTACTTAGTATACTTATTATCTGAACAAGTAAATGGATAGAAAAAATCATGACTCCAATGAAGTAGAGTATCATCAAGTACTCACTCAGGCTCTTTGATGTTAATGTGTTTGTGGTTTTGTTTGTATCAGATTGTTTAAAACCATATGGTACATCTGCAATTCCTTTTGATTGGGGGAAAGAGGATGTATTAGTACTTTCTAGTGGAGAGCCTGGTTCACTTGTATTGATCCTGAGTGGCTCTCCTTCAGAAGGCTGGATGACTTCCACATCAGCTATCGTAATAGCTTGTTTTTCAGATAAAGTAATCAGTCGGGTGATTGCTCCCTGGTAAACTGTCAATTTTGGAAGCGCAATAAATGGTAATATACAAGCCAGGCCTAAGCAGGTAAGCAGGTATATTCGATTTAAGGCAAAAAAGCTTTCTTTCTCCAGGAAAAGCTTGTAGAAAGCCAGCATAATAATAAGTACCAATGAAGCCTTGACAAGTAGTATAAGCATCTGCTAAGATTTATTGGATTTGATAATTTTGATCAATTCTTCCTTTTCCGCTTCTGATAGTTTCTCTTTCTTAGCAAAATGTGCCAACATCTTGGGCAGGGAATTATCAAAAAATTTCTTCTTGATATCTTCTATGTGTTCTTCTCTGTACTCGTCAAAATCCTGGGTCGGGCTATACTGATAGGAGATACCCACTTTTTCAGATTGGAGTTCTCCTTTCTTGACCAGTATTTTCACTAGTGTAGCTACTGTATTGTAATGGGGCTTAGGCTCCGGAAAAGCATCAACTATATCCCGAACAAAAGCTTTTTTTAGTTTCCAGATAATCTGCATGATCTGGCTTTCTCGTTTGGTCAGTTTCTTCATGATATGTAGTTATAATACAAACCTACTAAAAAATTAGTAGAACTACTAATTTTTTAGTAGGTGTTAACATTTACCCTGATCTAAATGGAGGATCAACAAGACTCCAGGGTCACAATTTAATCTCCCTTTACATAAATAGTCAGATGGGAAAACAGTGATTGAAACTGCTATGATGGTATTGCCACTTACACTCCGTTTCATGACACTTATCTGATTTGATCAACCACTTATAAGCTGCTTATTTCATTAGCTCCTGGATTGATGGAAATTGAAATAGTATTTAATCAAAACAACAGACAAAATGGAACATACTTTTGAACATAAACTAAAAGCTGAAGACTTAAAACCTTTGTTTAAAACCAATGCTTATCGCCATGCACTGGGCATTCTATTTGATTGGATAGTCATCGCTGTGGCCATTTATATCTGTTTGCAATATTTCAATCTGGCTACTTATTTGTTGGCAGCACTGATTATTGGTGCCCGTATGCATGCTTTGGCAATTCTTATGCATGATGCGACTCATTATCGTTTTCTAAAAAAGCGGAAGTGGAATGATCTTATTACTAATATTGTGACGATGTATCCCCTCTTTACTTCTATTGAGGTATACAGGCAAAACCATCTACGTCATCATCAGCATTTAAATACGGATCACGATCCAGACTGGGTAGCTAAAATTGGGGTAAAGGAATTCACGTTTCCAAAAAGCAAGGGGGAATTTTTATGGACGCTTTTCACCTATATGATTCTTTACCGGGGTACTAAAGATGCTATTTGGTTTTTGCAACGATTCCAGTCGCCAAGCATGAAGAAAAAAGATAAGGCTACTGATTGGTATAAAATCATTTATTATTTGATGCTATTTTCCATTCTTACCATTATGGGCTGGTGGCAATATTTCCTACTATTTTGGTTTATCCCTTACCTGTCTACTTTTTTTATGTTTCAATATATCCGTAGTGTGGCAGAGCACTTTGGAGAGCTGGCTTACGATCACGATCTAACTTCTTCACGCACTGTAAAAGCGAATTGGCTAGAGCGTTTTTTCTTATCTCCTCATAATGTAGGTTATCATCTAGAGCATCATTTATACCCTGGAGTACCTTTTTATCACCTTCCCCAATTACACAAGTTGTTAATGGATCAAAAGGAGTATAGCCAGAAAGCACATATCACCAGGGGTTATGTCACTGGATTAATGGATGAGTTGGGGTGAATTCATTTTATGCAAGTATACGGACAGTACGGATTGGAATACGTTAATATATGGTCAAATTCATTTATTTTAAGAGTAGTAATTTGAAGCTTTGTAAAGCTTATCCAGATAAAGTTATCATAAAAACTGCACTAGAAAAATCCTTTGGGGTGCAGTAATATTACATCAGTTGCTTCGCTTGTGTCATTTTAAACAAAAAAATCTTATCACATGCGAATCTTTACTTTCTGTATCCTGGTTTTTGCTACTCCTTTATTATTTGGTCAAACACATTTTTATGTTGCCAATAGAGATGGCAATAATGTGCTTCGTTTTTCCATGGATGGAGTATTCATCGAAGAATTTGTAAATGCGGGTTCTGGCAATTTGTCTTCTCCTCAGGAAGTCCTGTTTCATCCGATTGATGGTTCACTACTGGTGACTGGTTTTAACAATACCAGGATCAAGCAATATGATGGACAGTCAGGAGCTTTCCTTGGTGATTTTACAAATGGCTTTGACCTGGATCATCCAACCAAAATGAATATTGGTAGTGATAGCTTACTCTATGTTGCTCAATGGGGTAATCCCCAAAGCAAGATTATCCGATTTGATTTAGATGGAGATTTTGTTGACGAATGGTCTGAGGTAGATGTTCGAGAAGGTTGTGGAATGGAATGGGATTCAGAAGGGAATTTGTATGTAACAACCTGGAGTGATGGTCAAAATAATGGTACAGCTGGCTTTGTCAGGAAATTTGCTCCAGATGGCAGTGACCTTGGGATTATTATCAATTCCACTATTCTACAAGGTCCTGTTGGTCTTTGGATAGATGAAAATGATGTCCTCTTTGTAATTGACTGGACCCTGGGACGCGTATCAAAATTTAACACGGACGGTATTTTCCTCGAACACTTCATTACAGGTATGATTCGTACAGAAGGAGATGCTATTGGTCCCGATGGGAAATATTATCTCTGCGACTGGCAGGACAATCGAGTAAATAGATACAATAGTGATGGTTCTTTTGACACTACCCTGGTTGATCAAGGACTAACAGTCCCCAATGGTATTACCTTTGGCCCTGATGGAATAGTCAGCAGTATTGAAAGTGTACAAGAGGAAATAAAGGAATTGAGCATATATCCAAATCCTGTTACTTCAAGTGCGGAGATCGTTTTTCAAATTCAAAATACCCCCCAGCAGATTAAATTAAGAATAGTGGATCATCTTCAAAGGGAAATCCAATCTATAGCTGAAGGCAGAAAAAATAAAGGGGTTTATACTTATAATATCAATACCAGAAATTTGACTAGTGGTATCTTTTATGTTGTTCTGGAATCTGAAGGTTATGTGCTGATGCAGAAAATGGTGGTAGTGAAGTAAACCTTAAAGGATAAGGGGGGGGCTTCGTGATTAATTTCCTGTATAACATTTATATACTTCACCAATCAAATCTTTGATTTTGTATGGTTTGCTAATATAACTCGTGGAGCCGGCTTCATAGCATTTTGCAATTTCAGACTTCATCAAACTAGCAGTTATCGCAATGATGGGAATGGGACTACTTGTTTTGCTCTGTCATCTGCTGCTGGTGTAGGAAGATTTTTTACGAATACGATACTATCAAAAACTTTAATTTATGGACTTGCCCAGGACGCAAGAAGAACAAGGAGTAATCTGTAATTTCATAAGTTTTGAAAAAAATATTATGATCACCTTTTCCTCTTTCTAATGCTAGGATAAAGAAAAAATTATGCCGATGGAAAGGCTCGATAAGTGGCTGGCCATTCATGACTTTTGAAATGTCCTTTACCTGAAAAATTTTAGAATAATTTTGCTCACCTTGAGTTAAATCTATTTTGCGTATAGGGATTTTGGTCATGGCATTATTTCAATTATGTCGGACAACTAAATGATGAAACACTTTTCCTTTGAAAATAGGTTGCACTTTTCGTAAACACCGCTTCTAAAGAAAGCTTGTCGTATATTTATAGCAGCCATTTAAAGTTGTTTGCAAGCCATACTCCTGCTGTATGGTTTGTAAGCAAATTCATTTTGACCTAATCATACCCTATAAATCTTTTGCCATTGAAAAAGCTAGGTTTTATTTTTTTAATCACCTTGATGGTTGCCTGTAATACGAACTCTCCAAAAGAAGAAAAAGAAACTATGACAGCAGACGCAGCCCCCATCCCCGTTTTAAATATTGATCAGGCCAACAAACTTGCAAGCCTTCCAATCCACTGCATTAATACTGAATACCCCAATAAACTAGGGCAGGTACTTGGTGGAGAGGAAGACTTAAAGTCACCTAAAGAATTACATCCCGCTTTTTATGGCTGTTTTGATTGGCACTCGGCAGTGCATGGCCATTGGAGCCTGGTTTCTTTATTAAAGCAATTTCCAGATTTGGAAGGAGCGGATAGCATCCAACAAAACCTACTGGTCAATATGTCAAAAGAGCATATTGAGAAAGAGGTTGAATATTTCGATGGTAAGCATAATAAAAGCTTTGAGCGAACCTATGGCTGGGCCTGGTTATTAAAATTGGCAGAAGAGTTACATACCTGGGAGGATGATGTCGCCCGAGAATTGGAGCAAAACCTGCAGCCTTTGACAGATACCATCGTCCAAAAATATATTGAGTTCCTGCCCAAACTGAATTACCCTATTCGAGTAGGTGAGCACACTAATACGGCTTTCGGACTAGCTTTCGCATGGGATTATGCCAATACAGTTAATCATCAGGAGCTGAAAAGTCTTATAGAAAAAAGGGCTAAAGATTTTTATTTAGAAGATGCTGATTGCCCACTCACATGGGAACCAAGCGGATATGATTTTCTGTCGCCATGTTTAGAGGAAGCCGCTATTATGAAGCGCGTACTTCCAAAAGAGGAATTCAAAATGTGGTTAGACAAATTCCTGCCACAACTTAAAGAACCCACATTTATACTAGCAGTTGGAGAAGTTTCTGATCGAACGGATGGAAAACTCGTACACTTAGATGGAGTGAATTTCTCCAGAGCCTGGTGTCTTTACACAATTGTTAAAGATATGCCTGAATACAAGCATCTTAAAAATGTAGCCAATCAACACATTGATTATTCATTGCCCAATTTGGTAGGTGATAGTTATGAAGGAGGGCATTGGCTGGGAAGCTTTGCTATTTACGCTTTAAATACCGCAAAGTATGATTAGGAAGTGGCTGAAAAATATAGGCCCAGGCACTTTGGTTGCTGCTGCTTTTATAGGGCCAGGCACGGTTACTCTTTGTTCTATAGCAGGCGTTAATTTTGGTTTTACCCTCTTATGGGCAATGTTGTTATCCATTATAGCTACCATCATTTTGCAGGAAATGGCTGCCCGCCTGGGCATTATTTCACAAAAAGGGTTATCAGAAGTTATTCGTACAGAGATCAAACACCCTGTTATAAAACAGTTCATTATTATCCTGATTTTGCTGGCTATTGTGATCGGGAATGCTTCTTATGAAGCCGGAAATATTAGCGGTGGTGTACTTGGCTTAGAAACTATCCTGGGTGAAGTAAGTTTTAAAACGGCTCGGTTTTCTATTAACCTTATCCCTCTTATTGTAGGTGTTATAGCTTTTATCCTGCTCTATATTGGCAACTATAAATTGCTGGAAAGAGCGCTGATAAGCTTGGTTATATTGATGAGTATTTCCTTTTTAATTACGGCCATTATCACAAAACCTAATTTGATAGAAATCTTTAAAGGTACTTTCATTCCAAAATTTCCAGAAGGAAGTTTACTAACCATCATCGGGCTGATTGGAACGACTGTAGTGCCGTATAATCTATTTTTACATGCTTCTTTGGTAAAGGAAAAATGGCAAACCGAAAGTGATTTGTCACATGCCAGAAAAGATACCATCATATCCATTGCATTGGGCGGAATAGTATCTATGGCAATCATAATTACCGCTTCTGGCATACCAGCTACCACGATCAATAATGCTGCTGATCTTGCTCTTGGTTTAGAACCTTTGTATAGAGGTTTTGCCAAATACTTCCTGGCAATTGGCTTATTTGCAGCCGGAATTACCTCAGCTATTACTGCTCCTTTAGCTTCCGCTTATGTGGTAAAGGGATGTTTAGGCTGGGAAGTTGGCCTGTCTTCTAAGAAGTTTAAGGCAGTATGGATGTTAATTTTGTTCTTAGGAGTAATCTTTTCGTCATTGGGTATTAAACCCATCGATATTATAAAATTTGCTCAGGTGGCAAATGGGATGTTACTACCTCTTATCGCTGGAATTTTGCTCTGGATGATGAACAAGGAATCTATTCTGGGAAACTTCCGAAACACAAAATGGCAAAATCTGGCTGGGATTATTATCGTCTTGTTTACTATCTTCTTGGGATTAAAAAGCATTTTAAAAGTGTTTAATGTCTATTAAAACGATTGATATCAATTGTGATCTTGGGGAGGGTGTTGGCAATGAAGCCCACCTTATGCCCTTTATCTCTTCTTGTAATATAGCTTGCGGAGGACATGCGGGAGATGAAGACAGTATGAAAGAAGTGATTGGATTGGCAATAAAGTATAATGTAAAAATTGGTGCCCATCCTTCTTTTCCCGACCGGGAACATTTTGGACGAAAATTTATGGACATTTCTTCTAATGACTTATTAGAAAGCCTGGAAAAGCAAATTTTAGCTTTAAAAAAACTAGCGGATGCTTTAGAGGTTCCCGTTCATCATATCAAGTTTCATGGAGCGCTGTATAATTCGAGTGCAAAAGATGCAGCATTAGCCCGTACCTGTCTTTTTGCCATTAAAAATACCTTGCCCAATACTTTCCTATATGCCCCTTTTGGTTCGGCAATTGCCAAAGAAGCCCTCCTGCATAACATCAAAGTTAAATACGAAGCATTTGCCGACAGGCGGTATCATAATGATCTTAGCCTTGTTTCCAGAAAAGAAAAAAATGCCGTTATCCATGACAAAAAAGAAGTCTTACAGCATCTTGAAAGTATGATCCTCAATGGGCAGGTCAAAACGGTTGAAAGTGATGCTGTTAAGATACAGGCAGCTACTTTTTGTGTACATGGGGATACCCAAAATGCAGTGGAGTTGATTCAGTACATTTATGAGGAGCTACCCAGAAAAGGTATTCAGATTGTGTGATTTGAACTAAATCTTCCATTAAAAAGGGCTAACACTCTTTTATATATATCGGCTTTATCTGCTTTAGCGGAGCAGGGACATAAAAAGCGTTAAAAACGGCGCACTGTTTGAGCCAATACAAAGTATTAAACATAACTCAACTGCTAAATTATTGCTCCTGATGGTAGTCTTTTATATTATGAAAAGCTTAGATGTACTGACAGCTTAACTTGGGAACACTTGTTTTTATCTTTGAAATATTGTTCAATGCTTGAATGTCCACCGCTGGGCGCCTATGCTAAAGCTACAGCGACAGCGTGCGGGGGATTTAGGGGGGAATCATTGCCCCTAAGTTTAAATGTCGTTACACTTAGAAACTAAAAGCTTAGTAGTCATGTAGGTAGATTTTGCTTGTCTATTGGAGAAGTCTACTTAGCCAACTAACCAACTTACTTATGCCCACTCCCATAACCTACAAACAATTTGGAGAAAAGACCATCCTGATCGAATGGCCCGCCAGGATTCAGGAAGATATTCTATATGATATCATCCGATTGAAAGCAGCTATTCTGGACAATTTATCCGAAGAAATAGAAGATTGTATTGTGAGCTATAATTCACTTGCCGTGAAATATCAATCCATTTTTAAAAACTATAATAAAACCAAACAAGCGCTTGAAACTTTATACAAAACAGCTCACCAAAGCACTACATTGACCTCTTACTTATGGGACATCCCTGTTTGTTATGATACTCAATTTGGTATTGATTTAATGGAACTGTCAAAAAGATTAAGCCTGTCGGTAAACGAGGTCATCGAACTGCATTCAAAGGCTACCTACATGGTTTATTTCATAGGTTTTTTGCCGGGGTTCCTGTATCTGGGTGGTTTGGATGAGCGTTTGCACATAGCCAGAAAGGAAACCCCAAGATTACGAGTCAACAAAGGATCTGTAGCTATAGGAGGGCATCAGACTGGTGTTTACCCGATGCAAAGTGCCGGAGGCTGGCATATTATCGGAAGTACCCCTATTCATCTATTTGATCTCAAAAAGGAGCAACCTTGCTTGGCAAAATCGGGAGATAAAATAAAATTTTCACCCGTGAGCTTTGAAGAATATACTCGTATTAATAAAAAGCTTGATCAGGGAATCTATGAACTTTCAAAAACGGTGATCAATGCTTGAGGTACTTCATCCGGGCTTCTATACATCTGTACAGGATTTAGGCAGAAAGAGAGCTGGAAGCCTGGGTGTTCCATGTTCCGGTGCAATGGATGCTTATTCAGCAAAATTGGCCAACCTGATTTTACACAATAATGAAAATGATGCCGTTTTAGAAATTACTTTCGGTGGATGTAAATTACTATTTAAAGAGCGTACAACGATTGCTATTACGGGCGCTGATTTCTCAGCTAAAATCAATGGACGGGCAATTGGACAAAATGCTGCAATTTTTATAAATGAAGGAGATATCCTTTCTTTTGGCAATAGGCGATTTGGGTGCCGGACTTACCTGGCACTAAAGGGAGGCTTCTTAACACCAAAAATTCTGGGGAGCCGAAGTTATTATAAAGGCATTACTTCCGATTTTTTAATTCAGAAAGGACAAGAATTACCATATGACCCATGCCTACAAAACCAAAGTGTATCCCATGCCTCAATAAAAGCGGATTTCCACCATTTTACAAGCCGACAAATCCCCTGCCTAAAAGGCCCTGAATTTGACTGGCTTTCAGACAAGCAGAAAAGACAAATATTAACATCCACCTTCACCCTATCTAAAGACAGCGACAGAATGGGCATCCGCTTAAATGAACCCATCAAAAACGATCTCCCATCGATGTTGACCTCTGCTGTATTACCCGGCACAGTACAATTGACGCCTTCCGGAAAATTAATTATTCTAATGCAAGATGCACAGGTAACGGGAGGCTATCCGAGAGTGCTTCAATTGATGGAGAGGAGCATTTCACGCCTTGCGCAGAAGCTAAGCGATGAAGAAGTGAAGTTTGAGCTAAAGAATTTTTAATAATAATTTACTTCTCTAAGGAGTAACTTTTCCGGCTGTATTTACATAGATAAATGTATCTGCCAGTAGCTAACTATAATATGAAACAGTGAAGTTAAATTGACTGGAGGTGATATTGTACAGCTGCTTACTTCTATGTACATTTAAGTTCAGGAAGCTTTATTAGAAATAAAAACAAATAGGTTTTATTAATTGGAAGAGGCAAGTCATGAAAGGTTTGCATCACGAGATTTTTAGTACCTGAATAATAAATAAACCAAATTTTTAAACCTAAAACTCTTTTAAGTTATGGCGAATAAAAAGCCCAAAGTTGTTAAAGTTACGATGGTTTCTGATCCTGATCCTAATGCAATAGTATCTGTTTATTTTGAAGCAAATAGTATAGAAGATCAATCAACATTAGAAAAGCAAATTTACAGGCTGGCATTCAATCCACAAAACCCTTATCATTACCCTCCGCATGAGATCATGATAGAAGGAGAGTTTGAAGAAAATCCTATAGGCGTGCATGTACAAAATCCTAATGGAGGTGCAACTGAAGTTGTCCAATGCCTGGTCCTGGTATTTAGAAAATCTTATACAGGCTTGTTACCTTATCATTTTCCTTTTAGTGGGGATCAAGTTGCCGCATTAATCTATTCCACTACCAGAACAAATCCTGCGGATAATGATCCTATATTGTCTTATGAGGCACTTTATCCGGCTGCATCAACTGAAGATTATGCTGAATTTCAATATGCTGAAGTGTAATAGTAATAGGTTATGAGAAGGGGAGCTGTGCAGGAATGCTTTTACTCCATACCATAATAGCAAAACTTATGTAGAAGAATACTACATAAGTTTTGTACCTTATAGATAATAGAAGCAACTATGAGGAATTGTCATCTTTTACTCTACATCGTTTTGTTTGGGGTTATCTATTGTATTAACACAAGTTTTCAGTCCGGCTACAAGGGGGTGTTCACCACTTCGATTGAAGAAGATACGTGCTCTGCAATTAGTTTATTGATAGAACATGATGATTTAGTAGAAAAGGGCAGATATGAAAAAGCTTTGTTGTATATAGACTCTGCCAGCCATCTTTATGAAAAGCATCAATTGTGGGAGAAATATATAGAAACACTGGTAGATATAGCGGCCTTTGCTGATTATCTGGACTACGATACAAAAGCCGTTTACGCCAAACAGGCACTTCTGGCTGCTCAATCTAAGCTTCCCGCAAATCACCTGCTGCTCGCAGATGCCTATCGGCAAAATGGGGAGGTATATACGGCCTTTCAAGAATACGATAGTTCTTTATATTTTTACGAAAAGGCCCTTCCAATTTTTGAACTTTATCAGGAATGGGAACAGATGGCCTGGTCTAAATTACTACAAGCGGTCAACTACTACTATTTAGGAAAAAATGAAGCCGGGCTTAAACTATTAGAAGGTCCATTCTGGGAATCCGAAAATTTTACAAAAGACATATATAGTACCTTATATAATTTACGAGGCATTTTTTATAAAAAACGAGGGGATTTGACCCAGGTAATCCACACCACTGAAAAAGCCCTTTCGCTGGAATTGTCTAAAAGCCTTACTGATTTTGATTCCTCCTTTGTCGCTACACTTTACAATAACATGGGGATTGCTTATGAAGCTAAAGGTGATTTAAAAAGGGCAATGGATTATTACCAAAAAGCACTCCATCGTTTTCAACAATTGCCCGGACAAACAACTAATCAAATAATTGGCAGGATTAACATTGGTCAACTACTACTCAGTCAACAAAAAGGTAAAACTGCGCTCCCTTATTTCCTTGAAAACGTAGCATTGCTGGAGAAAGAACCAGAACTTCCACGTTATAATAAATTATTGGTCAATAATTATATAAATCTTGGCCATACTTACAGAGAAATAGTACAATATGATAGCGCACAGTATTACCTGACTAGAGCTATTGAAACAGGAGAGAAAAGTTATCTTGCCAATGCACATTATGCTCAGGGTAGGTATTACATACAAGTCAATCAGCCTGGGTTCGCAGTAAAAAGCCTGGAAACTGCATTGCTCAATTTGAGTACCATCAGTAAAAAGAAGCAAGTCCATCCTTCCAGAGTTTACTACCGATTGGGTGAAGCTTATACACAACAAAAAAACTATAAAGAAGCGCTGCTAAATTACCAGCAAGCATTGGTGAAAGTTAAAAATGATTTTACAGATTCTCTGGATATATTAAGCAACCCTAGCTTAGATGGTAGTGTATATGATGATATTCATTTTTTGGAAACTTTACATCAGAAAGCCCGTATATTATCTCTCCTTCCTGATAACTTAGAATCGAGCTTATCTACCTATCTGCTTGCTATACAGTGGACAGATAGCTTAAGGCAAACCTATACACTAGAGGAAAATGAACTTTTCTGGAGTGAACAATTTAAAGAAATCTATAGTGAAGCTATTCATACAGCCTATCAGCTGTTTGAGAAAACACAATCTCAGCAATACCTCAAAACTGCTTTTTTGCTCTCTGAAAAAAGCAAATCGATACTGTTATTAGAGGCTTTTATAACAAAAACAGGCAGGCAACATACGAGCGTACCACAGGCCTTGCTTGATAAAGAACGCGACTTAAGTATTGACATTGCTTTTTATGAAAAAAGGTATTACAGCCTACTCGAAGAGCAGGATTCATTAAAGATGAACCTTTTCCAGAATTACCTGAGAGATGCAAGGCTGGAATTAGCAAACCTAAAAGAAAAAATAGAAACAGCGTATCCAGATTATTATCAACTTAAATATCAAGACGAACCTTTTGATCCCATCAAAACGCAAGCATCCCTGCCTGATCGACAAACTGCATTGATTGAATATTTTATTGGAGAGAAACACGCATATGCCTTTGTCCTTGGTAAAGATGTCCTGCAAATGATTCCATTAGAACACCCAGAGAGTATTCAACAATACTTATCGCAGTTTAAACCGCTTCTTTTTGATACAAAATCTTTTTTGTCGAATCCTAAGCAGACTTACCAACAGTTTAATGCAGGGGCCTGTTCATTATACAACGGCTTGCTCAAAGAGGCTATTGAAAAACTACCTACCGATATTAGCCAGCTAATTATTGTCCCTGATGAAGGTTTAAATACACTACCTTTTGAAGTACTCAATACGGACTTAATCAATCAGGCAAGCTCAAATTTTGGTCAGCTTCCTTATCTCATCAAGAAATACCAGATACAGTATACTTACTCAATTAAGCTATTAGAAAAAAACCAGGAGCGGCATAGTGAATTACAGCCTAATATCCAATGCCTTGCTTTTGCTCCATCATACAAGGATACAAATCCAACGGTTGCACAAGTAGACATCCGAAGCAGGCAGCTTAGGAATGGCATTTCGGTTTTAGAAAATACGGCTGCTGAAGTCAATGCTATTGATCAGTATTTTGACGGTTATTTCATGGCTTCTGCAAACGCTACTAAAGCTAATTTTTTAGAAAAGGCACCCCATTACGGCATCCTTCATCTAGCAATGCATGGCGAAGCGGATTTTGAAAACACAAAATTTGGTCACCTTATTTTCTCCAATGCAGATACCAATGCCCTGGAACACAATATACTATACCACTACGAAATTGCTAATCTCGACCTCAATGCTCAGCTAGCAGTTTTAAGTGCCTGTGAAACCGGAGTTGGAAAATATGAATCAGGTGAAGGAGTTTTTAGTATTGCTCGTAGTTTCATGTATGCAGGAGTACCCAGTATTGTTATGAGTCTATGGAAAGTGAATGACCGCTCTACTAGCCAGCTCATGCCTTCTTACTATAAAAAACTAGCTAGTGGGATGAATAAAAGCCAGGCTCTAAGAACTGCTAAGCTGGAGTTTTTAGAAGAAGCTGGATTGGAATATCGCCATCCTTTCTACTGGGCAAGTTTTGTTGCATTGGGTGATCAACAAGCTCTGCGCCGCTCTTTTCCTTCCGGGCTTATTATCGCTGGTATTTGTGTGTTGCTTATTGGCGCAGTAGGCTACTATTGGTATAGGAATAAAGAATAGCCCTTACTTTCTTCATGCCACCCTCTACCCATTCTGCTGTCTCTATTAAAAAATGAAGCCCAAGTAGCAGATGGACCCATCTAATGATATACGCATACAACATCTGGGAAAAGCAGCAACAGGAGCAATACGCTTGTCTACTACCGAGTATAAGGATCATCAGTTTGGCAAACACTTTCACAGTCATTACACCATTTTATTGGTTGAAGAAGGATGCAATGAAGGCTTCACCGAAAATCAAAGCTATCAGGTGGAGCCTGGGCAGGTACTGATCATCAATCCCGGAGAACTGCATGCTGGCAACTCTTATGATCAACGATATCTGCGCTTCCGTTCTTTGCGCGTCACAGAAGCATGGCTGAAACGACTTTATGTCAACAACGATATAGAGATAAGTGGAGATGTGGTATTTGAAACGCAGCCTATTACTGATGCCTTATTGGTACGGCAGCTAGCTACTTTGAGTCAGGCGCTGACGCATCAAAGCGGTGACTTGAAAGTAGAAGCAGATTATACGGCGCTCTTATTTACGCTGCTGCAACGATACAGTAATAAAAAGAAGGCGAGTAGTTCAGCGCAAATGAATACATCTGCCCTCTTCAGGGCTAAACGCTTCATTCGCGACAATTATAAGGAGCAAATCAATTTACAGGATATCGCCGCTTATGCACATCTGAGTCGTTACCACCTCGTCCGGCAATTCAGCAAAAAGTATGGACTGTCACCATTTCAGTATCTGCGTAATTTGCGGATAGAAGAAGCTAAAAAACTCTTCCCAGGTACGGCTTCTCTTACTCAGATTGCCAATGAGGTAGGCTTCTTTGATCAGAGCCACTTCATTCGGACTTTCAAAAAAATAGAGGGGGCACCGCCTTCGGTTTTGCGAAAAATATAAGTAAGAGAGCATAATTAGGTTGCTTTTTTGGTCGAGCAGCTTTTTTTGATAGTTAAGGCACACCCGGAGTCTGATAGCCAAAGCTATCAAGGCGAGGATGGAACACAAAATATCAGAAAAAGATGCCACCATAAAAAGATTAATTATATATGCTCTCTTACTTAAGTAAGTAATCAAATTAAGTTTACGAAAATAAATTTTGATGTATCTTTATAAATTATGAGATACATCAAAGATTTGACAGCGGAGCAGATAGAAGACTTGACAAATGGATACCGTAAGGGGGGCAACCATAATTACCGTATTCATTGCCAGAGTATTCTTCTATCAAATTCGGGCTTATCGATTCCAGAAATATCCAAGAGGTTAGAAGTTAGTCAAACTTCTCTTTATAGTTGGTTTAACCGCTGGGAATCAGAAGGCATCGAAGGCTTAAAGATTCGTAAAGGTCGCGGGCGCAAACGTAAACTAGATATAGAGAACGAAGCTCACCGCAAGCAGGTCAAACAAAGCCTGAAAAAAGAGAACCGTAACCTCAACCAGCTCAAAAGTGAGTTGGAATCAAGCTTAGGATTTCCAATTAGCAAGGTCACCTTACGCCGTTTTTTAAAAAGCTTGGTTACAGATACAAACGATTTAGAAAGTGCCTCAAAACCAAGCAAGATGCAAGCGAATACGCAGAGAAGTTAAAGCGCCTCAAGCTGTTATGGAAGCTTTATCAAGGACAGCAAATTGATTTAGTTTTTGCTGACGAGTCGGGCTTTCAACTTGTTCCCTGTTTACCCTATGGTTGGCAACCTATCGGGCAGTGGGTTCGCATACATCCTCGTAAAGGCAAAACACTTAGTGTTTTTGGTTTACTATATGCTGATAATCGGCTAGTTTGCTATCCAACAGAGGATAGAGTCGACGCAGATTTTATCATTCAGTCTATAAGCCACTTTGCTACTAAAATCAATCGGCCAACAGTTTTGATCCTGGATAATGCACCAATTCATCGGGCACGTAAAGTGATGGACAAAAGACAAGAATGGGAAGAACAGGACTTGTTTATCTTTTTCTTGCCTAGATATAGTCCACATTTGAATCGGATCGAAACTTTGTGGCGAAAGATCAAATATGAGTGGCTTAAACCTAGAAACTATCAATCTTGGAAAACATTAACCAAAGCTGTCAAAAATATTCTAGCCTCTTTTGGCTCAGATTACAATATAAATTTTAGTGATCCATTTTATTCAATTTAATTT